>NZ_DAIQBT010000033.1:0-35436 GCF_036781005.1 Clostridium sp.
CTATTACGGGGTGGCATTGGATAATATCGGCATTTTTAAAACCTAATTAGTATCAGTACAACCTCATACATGGGTAAAAATTATTGATGCTATGCTAATAGGATTAATATTTGGAGTTATTGTTATAAAGACAAAATCTCTTATGTTTGTTATTGGCACTCATCTATTTTATAATGTTACTGAATAAATATTATTTGTGGATAACTCATATAAATTCACCGGACTTATTTGTTTTAAAAATTCTAATGTTTTATCATCAAGTTTAATGGGAGGCTTGTTTTATACCGAATTTATAGAATTAATTATACTATCCATTATAGCTCTAGCATTAATATTTTTATTCCGAAAGGATATTCTGTATAAAAAAGCTGAAAAATATTTTTTAGGTAATTAAAGAATATAAATTTATCTTAAGACATTTCTTTCGTAGTTTGTTTGGCAACTTTAGGATAATACAAATGAAATCTTATCTATTGATAACCAGAAATTTTTATACACTTGCTAAGGTTGAATTTTGTCATATATAATAGTATAAGTTATATATTAGTAATAAAAGTAGGAGGCTTTACATAATGGATTATAAAATTATTGCAGTGGATATGGATGGAACCCTTTTAGATGATGAAAAACAAATATCAGAGTATAATAAAGATATGATACATAAAGCTATGGAGTTAGGAGTAAAGTTTGTTATTTGTTCGGGAAGACCTCCTATGGCACTAAAGTTTTATTCTGAAATAGTATTTCCGGGGGAACCTGTAATATGCTGTAATGGAGGGGTAATAGTAGGAGAAAATAAACGTGTTATTAAATCAATTCCATTGAATAAATATAGTTTACTAAAAGTCATAGATATATTAAGAGAAGAAAAGGATACCTATTATCATTTTTATGACGATTTTGGACTCTATAGTGAACAGTTTAGGTATACTACCAAAAAATTCTATGATATTAACAATAATCTCAGTGAAAAATTCAAGATGAAAATTACAATTGTAAAAAATTCAAAAACTTTCATAAAACACTGCAGATGCAACATAACTAAAGTAGTAGTCATAGACGAAGATGTGGAATATTTGGAGAGGCTGAGAAATAAAATAGCAAAAGTTCCAGGTATAGCAACTACAAAATCGGATTTGCATAATATTGAAATAGTTAGAAGAGGCGTTTCAAAGGGCAACGCACTTGAATTTTTGGGAAATTATTACAACATACCCATGGAGCGGTGTATAGCTGTGGGTAATGACGAGAATGACAAAAGTATGATTAAAACTGCAGGTGTTGGAGTAGCTGTATTTAATTCACGGGAAATTTTAAAAAAATCTGCAGATTATATTACAGAAACAGATAATAACAGTGGTGCCGTGGGAGAAGTTATAAAAA
Source organism: Clostridium sp. (assembly GCF_036781005.1). Classification (GTDB taxonomy): domain Bacteria; phylum Bacillota; class Clostridia; order Clostridiales; family Clostridiaceae; genus Clostridium_B. Next base: position 1,384 of record NZ_DAIQBT010000033.1, read on the forward strand.
AATTTATATTGTAAAATATATTGACAATTATAAAATTTAGTTCTATAATATTAAATAATAAGTTTTAAGGTTAAAGCCTATGAGCAGGAGTAGTAAGTATTATAATTTGGGTTAAGAGAGTCTGAGATGGTGGGATTCAGATGCTGATGTTAATACCGAATGGATCTGTAAGGTGTGATGTGAATTAATAGTAGCAATATCCGGGGGGTCTGCCGTTAAAAAGACAGGGTATCGAGAATATTCTCCGTACCTGAAAGAGATAGTTTTATTTGGGTGGCTAAAGGAAATTGGGCATTTCTTCCTAAAAGGAAGAAATGCTTTTTATTTTTAATTTTACCATCTAATATAAGATTAATATGGGTGGTACCGCGGAAAATACACTTCGTCCCTGTTAGGGATTGAAGTGTATTTTTTTATTAACTTTGGAGGTGAAAACCATGTTAAATGTAAATGAAAGTAAATTTAATCTGTTAAAAAATAGTAAAGATGCATTTCCTGTAATATGTACATTGAATGGAGATGAAATAACCCCTATAAATGTATTTTACAATTTGAAGGGCAAAAATAAAATAATAATGGAAAGCGTGGAATTCAATGAGCAAAAGGGAAGATATTCTTTTATAACTTGCAATCCTTATATGGAAATAAGGAGCTTTAAGAATAATGTATTTGTAAAATATAAAAATTCTGAGTTTAAACTTCAGGGTAAAATAATGGATTTTATAAAAAAGTATATGGAGATAAATTATAATGCTGATTCAGTAGATATACCTTTTACTGGAGGGGCTATTGGGTATGCAGGATATGATGTAATAAAACAGTATGAAAATATAAAGGATGACAATGAAGATGACTTAAATATTCCAGAGAGTTACTTTATGTTCTATAAAGAACTGATATGCTACGATCATCTAAAACACAGATTGATTTTAATATACAACGTACTTCCAGAAGATAATATAAGTTATGAAGAAATTAATGATTATTTTAAAAAACTGTACAGGCAGATTACAGGAAAAATAATAATTCATAATATTGCTAATAGTTCAAAACCAGCAGAATTTACTTCTAATTATACTAAAGATGAATTCTGTAAAAATGTAGAAAAAGCTAAGGAATATATAAAAAGCGGGGATATATTTCAGGTGGTTATCTCCCAGAGGCTAAAATGCAGCACTGAACTTGAGGCTTTTGATATTTATAGAAAACTGAGATATGAAAATCCATCTTCCTATCTATTTTATATGGATTTTAAGGATTTCCAGGTAGTAGGCTCTTCGCCAGAAAGGCTTGTAAGTGTATATGGAGGTAAGGTTACTACTAATCCTATTGCAGGCACCAGGAAAAGGGGAGTGACCAAGGAAGAAGACGAAAAATTAGAAAATGAGCTTATAAATGATGAAAAAGAAAGAGCAGAGCATGTTATGCTAGTAGATCTTGGCAGAAATGATATAGGAAAAGTAAGTGAATTTGGAACTGTGCAAGTGACAAAATTTATGGAAGTGCATAAGTATTCCCATATTATGCATTTGGTATCTGAAGTATCTGGAGAACTGAAAAAAGGTGTATCAAGTTTTGATGCTTTTATTTCCTGTCTCCCTGCAGGCACTGTATCAGGAGCACCTAAAATAAGGGCCATGGAAATAATAGATGAGATTGAAGATAGAAAAAGACTTCTCTATGCGGGAGCGGTGGGGTATTTTTCCTATAACAAAAATATGGATACTTGTATTGCCATAAGAACAGTAGTTGTTAAAGAAGGGTATGCTTATATACAAGCTGGAGGAGGCATAGTGTATGATTCCCATCCAGAATCTGAATACCAGGAATCTTTAAATAAAGCAAAGGCATTAATGGAGGTGGTATAAGTTGATATTAATGATAGATAATTATGATTCTTTTACCTATAATCTATATCAATATATAGGAGAATTATATAAAGATATAGTTGTGGTTAGAAATAATGAAATTTTAGTGGAAGATATAGAAAAATTTAAAAATCTGCAGGGTATAGTCATATCTCCAGGCCCCGGAGTACCGGAGGATTCAGGTATATGTATTGATGTAATAAAAAAGTATGGAAAGGATATACCCATCCTTGGCATATGTCTGGGGCACCAGGCCATAGCTGCAGCTTATGGCGGAGATGTGGTCAGAGCAAAAGAAATAAAGCATGGCAAAACATCCATGGTAGAACATGTAGAAAATGAATTGTTTAAAGGAATTAAAAATCCCATTAGGGCTATGAGATATCATTCTCTGGTGGTGGATGAAGAATCCATAAATTCCACTGGTGTTATTAAAATTGCAGAAAGTGATGATGGAGTTCTGATGGGGATAAAGCATAATGTTTATCCAGTATATGGCCTTCAATTTCACCCTGAATCCATACTCACAGAGTGTGGTAAAAATATAATAAAAAATTTCCTGCAGGAGGTGTGTCATGTTAAATGAAGCTGTAAAACAGGTTTTATCAGGTAAAGATTTATCGGAAAATCAGTCTCATGATGCAATGGAAAGTATAATGAAAGGAGAAGAATCTTCTGTACTAATCGCAGCTTTTTTAATAGCCCTTAAGATGAAGGGGGAGTCTATTTCAGAGATAACAGGCTGTGCAATGGCTATGAGGGATATGGCAGTGCCTGTAAAAATAAAATCCCAGTATGCCATTGATACCTGTGGCACAGGGGGAGATGGAGGGAGGACTTTTAATATATCCACTGTAGCGGCTATTATAGCAGCTGCTGGAGGGGTAAAAGTGGCAAAGCACGGAAATAGGGCAGTGTCCAGTAAAAGTGGAAGTGCAGATGTACTAAAAGAACTTGGCATAAATATAACTTTGGAAAAATCTAAAGTTGAACAATGTATTGATGATGTAGGAATGGGTTTTTTATTTGCACCCAGTTACCATAGTGCCATGAAAAATGTAGCAGCCGTCAGAAGGGATTTGGGAGTTAGAACCATATTCAATATATTAGGACCTCTTACCAACCCTGCCTTTGTAAAAGGACAAATTATGGGAGTTTATGATATAAAGCTTTTAGAACCGGCAGCTAGAACACTTTTAAATTTGGGATGTGAAAGAGCTATGGTAGTTCACGGCGGAGATGGATTGGATGAAATTACAACTACCACAGTAACTTATGTATGTGAAGTAAAAGATGGAGAAGTGAAAAAATATACCCTGTCCCCTGAAGATTTTGGTATAAAAACTGCTTTTTATAGGGATATTGCAGGAGGTAATGCCAGAGAAAATGCAGCTATAATAATGAATATATTAAAGGGTAAAACAGGGCCTGAAAGGGACATAGTACTGTTAAATAGTGCTGCTGCACTTTATGTAGGTAAAAAAGTGGAAAATTTAAAAGAAGGGATATTAATGGCCAGTGAACTTATAGATTCTGGAAAGGCTTATGGTAAGTATGAAGAAATTTTAAATTACAGCAATTAAGGCAGGTGAATGAAATGATATTGGAAGATATAGTAGATGTAAAAAAGAAAGAATTAGAAATTAGAAAGAAAAGTAACCCTGTGAGAAATATTTTAGATAAGCTCAGGAGAATAGATAAATTTAAAATTAGAAATTTTAAAAATGCTCTTATAAAGGACAATATATCTATTATAGGAGAGATAAAGAGGGCATCTCCCTCTAAAGGTATAATAGACCATAAATTTCAGTTTGAAGATATATGCAGTGTTTATGAAAAACTGGATGTAGATGCTGTATCTGTACTTACCGAGCAGCATTACTTTAAAGGAAAGGACGAATATTTAAAAAAGGCAAAAGAGCTTATTTCAAAGCCTGTGCTTAGGAAAGATTTTATTATAGATGAATATCAGATTTATGAATCAAAGCTGTTAGAAGCAGATGCAGTGCTTTTAATAGTAAGAATTTTAAAAGAAAATTTACCCAGATTCTATAAATTAGCATCCTCTCTGGGACTTCAGTGTATTGTAGAGATTCATAATAAAAGTGAATTGGATATTACTCTTGAAATAGAGCCTGAGATAATTGGAATAAACAACAGGAATCTTGAAAATTTTACTGTGGATTTAAAAAATACAGAAAATTTGGTTAAATATATACCACAGCATATTGCTGTAGTTTCAGAAAGCGGCATAAAAACCAGTAAGGATTTTAAATATATAAAAACTCTTCCTATAAATGGGGTGTTAATAGGGGAAGGACTTATGAAAAAAGTCTATGATAGAGACAGTATTGAAAGTTTTGTAAATAGTATAAAAAACGGATAATTTTTAATAGCAGTGGGAGAGGGGATGTACATTGATTAAAGTGAAAATATGCGGTGTTAAAAGAGAAGAAGACATTGAATATGTAAATAGATATAAACCAGATTATGTAGGATTTGTGTTTTCAAAGAGTAAAAGGCAGGTTAACTTAGAACAGGCTAAAATGCTCCTGAAAAATTTAGACAGCCACATTAAAAGTGTAGGGGTTTTTGTAGATGAAGCTTTAGAATATGTGTATAATATCTCCAAGAATTTATCACTGGATGTAATTCAGTTTCACGGCTTGGAGAATGAAGAATATATGGGACATTTTAAAGAATTTACCCTTTGGAAGGCATTGAAAGTGGAGAGCGGAAAAGATGTTTTAAATTTAAACTACAAATATGCAAAGGGAATAGTTTTAGACAATAAAACAGCTGGAAGCGGGAAAAGCTTTCCTTGGTGTATTGCAAGAGATATTGAAGTCGAGAAGGATTTAATACTGGCAGGAGGTATTAATGAAGAAAATGTGGAAACCGCAGTTAGCATAGTTAATCCAGATATAGTAGATGTGTCAAGTGGCGTGGAAAGTCAGGGATATAAGGATCCATACAAAATAAAAAGGTTTATTTGGAAAGTGAGGAATATTAAATGAATAAGTTATATGAAAACTCAGGAAGATTTGGAAAATTTGGCGGGCAGTATGTTCCAGAAACAGTTATGACTGCGCTTATGGAACTGGAAGAGAGTTTTAATGAGGCGAAAGAGGACAGTGAATTCATTAAAGAATATATGTATTATTTAAAAGAGTATTCAGGAAGACCTACCCCCCTTTATTATGCAGAAAATCTCACTAAGAATTTAGGGGGTGCAAAAATATATTTAAAAAGGGAAGATTTAAATCATACCGGTGCACACAAGATAAACAACGTATTAGGACAGATACTCCTTGCAAAGAAAATGGGAAAAAAAAAGGTAATAGCAGAAACTGGTGCGGGACAGCATGGAGTGGCGGTGGCTACAGGGGCTGCCATGTTTCAAATGGAATGTGTTATCTATATGGGAGAAGAGGACTGCAGACGGCAATCTTTAAATGTGCTTAGAATGAAAATATTAGGGGCAGAGGTGGTTCCAGTAAAGTCAGGTACTAAGACTTTAAAAGATGCGGTAAATGAGGCTCTTAGAAAATGGGTGGAAAATATAGAAGATACTTTTTATGTAATGGGTTCTGTGGTAGGACCTCACCCTTATCCAACTATGGTAAGGGATTTTCAAAGAATAATAGGGGATGAAACAAAAGAGCAGATTTTAAAGAAAGAAGGAAAACTTCCTGATTATATAATAGCATGTGTGGGAGGGGGAAGTAACTCCATGGGTATTTTTTACCCCTTTATAGAAGATAAGGGCGTAAAACTTATAGGGGTTGAAGCAGCGGGACTTGGGGTGGATACAGATAAACATGCAGCCTCTATGGCTAAAGGCTCTGTTGGAGTACTTCATGGAATGATGACTTATCTTATTCAAGATGATGAGGGACAGATACTTCCTGTGTATTCTGTGTCTGCAGGACTTGATTATCCCGGAGTAGGACCAGAACATGCCTATTTAAAGGATACAAAAAGGGCAGAGTACACCTATGTTACAGACAAGGAAGCACTGGATGCTTTTGGATATTTAAGCAGATGTGAAGGTATAATACCAGCCCTTGAAAGTTCCCATGCCTTGGCCTATACCATGAAGTTAGCACCTAAACTTCCAAAAGAAGAAATAGTTGTTGTAAATGTTTCAGGGCGAGGAGACAAGGACGTAGATACTATTTCAGAGCTTAATATATTTCAATAATATGGGGAGGATATATATGAACAGAATTGATTTTAAATTTAAAGAGTTAAAAGAGCAGGGCAAAAAGGTGCTTATACCTTTTGTAACAGCAGGAGATCCTAGTTTAGATACCACAGTTAATATTGTGCTTGAAATGGATAAAAGAGGAGCAGATATAGTGGAAATTGGAATACCCTATTCTGATCCACTGGCAGATGGTCCTATTATACAGGCTTCTTCCCAAAGGGCAATAGAGGGAGGAGCTAAAATTAAAAACATTATGGAAACTATAAGAAAGATAAGGGAAAGAAGCGAGATTCCTCTTGTATATTTAGTATATTACAGCTCCATATTTAAATATGGTGTAGAAAGTTTTATATCTGAAGCCTCTGCTGCAGGCATAAATGGAATCATAATACCGGATCTTCCTATAGAAGAAAGGGGAGACATAATGGGTATAGCGGTGAAATATGAAGTTCACTTAATACCTCTTGTGGCACCTACTTCAAAAAGAAGGATTCAGGAAATAACGGCAGGGGGTTCCGGCTTTGTATATTGTGTATCCAAAAATGGAGTAACTGGAGTGGAAGAGAAAATCAAAACTGATATTAAAGAATATATGGAACTTGTGGGGAGTTATACAGAACTTCCCAAGGCCTTGGGTTTTGGAATTTCAGGGCCTAGTATGGCAAGAGAATTTAAATCTTATTGTGATGGAATAATAATAGGAAGTGCTATAATTGACATCATAGATAAATGCAGGGGAGAAAAAGAAATATTAGATAAGGTGGGAAATTTTATTTCAGAAGTTAAAAAAAGTTTGGAGTAGTTAGGCATTGTATAAAACGATACAAAATTTCATTTGCCTGCAAATATATTGGAAACTGAATGGGAGATTTTGAAATGGAATTGAAGTCTCCTATTTATTTTTTTTATGGCATTTATGGGTTATAATATATACTAAATCTTAAAGTTTTAGTTAAGATTATTGTACGTATTAGGTTTAGGAGTGATATTTTTGGAAGAAAAAAAACAGATTCAGACCAGGCTTAGAAGAATAGAAGGACAAATAAAGGGTATTGAAAAGATGATTGAAGGTGATATATGCTGCAGGGATATATTAATACAAATTGCAGCAGTGAGGGCTGCAGTGAACAAGGTAGGAGGTCTGGTGCTTAAAAATTATGCCAGAACCTGCCTGGTGGAAGACGAAAATAATGAGATAAAAAATGATAATCTAGATACTTTTCTAGATACTTTTACCATGTTTTTAAAGTAGCTGATATAATGCTCTGGAGATTATTTATTTTTATAAAGTTTTCTTCTAAAAAGAACAGTGGCTTTAAATATGGAAGATACTAAAAATATACCTACGGCTATAGTTCCTGCAATTTCCAGGGTGTTAAGTCCCGTGGAAAGGGACTGATTTATATTACCCTGTATGGAATATAGCATGGTGTTATACATTCCCCACCCTGGAACTAATGGAATAATTGAATATATTATAAAAGTTGTGGCGGGAGTTTTTATTACTCTTGCCATTATTTCTGAATAAGTTGAGGCAAATGCTGAAGCTGTAAAAAAACAAAACAGGCTGGAAGAACTTATATAATGTGAAGAAAGAAGATAAAAAAACCAGGTGAATCCTCCCCCTAAAGATGAAAATATTAAACTTTTTCCCCTTACATTTCCAAGTATGCTGAAAGACAGGGTGGCAATAAAGATATATATGGAATTTATTATCATAAACCTATTCCTCCTATAATAGACCATAATTTTAATACAACTCCTGTGCCTATGGCAATAGCTACAGCCACAAGAAAGGCTTCTATTCCTCTGGAAATACCGGAGATTAAATCTCCTGCGATGGTATCTCGTATAGCATTTGTTATGGAAAGTCCTGGAACAAGCAGCATAATGGAGCTTATTATTATGGTATCTCTGTTTGAGCCTATATTGAAATTAATGCTTATAAGTGCTATTAAAGCAGCCATAGCTCCGCATAATATATTTATAAAAAATTCATTTGCTCGAAGAAAATTAAGACTTCTAGAAATTAAATTTATTAACATTCCTATAAAAAATGATACTAAGGAATCTTTTATATTTCCTCCAAAAGCAAAACAGAAAAAGGTTGTGGCTAGTCCTGAAAATAATAAAGTTATTTTAAGATTATAAGAACTAGCGGATTCAATTTTATTCAGGTTCATTTCTACCCTGTATAGGGAATAATTGTTTTTCTTTATATTTCTTGACAAGTTATTTACTCTAGCTATTTTCTCTAAATCCAATGTTCTGTGGCGTACTCTCTTTATTACTGATATGGTTTGACCGCATTCATCAGAGGCGGATACTATAATTACATTCAAAGTTACAAAAGCAACTATGCTAAATATACCATAGCTGTTTCCTATTCTGGTTATGGTTTCTTCAACCCTGTATATTTCGGCTCCACTTTTTAGCATTATTTTTCCAGCATAAGCTGCTATATGTGCTATTTTATCGACGTTCATGAATGATATCTCCTTGTATAGAATAAATAATGAAAATATTATATCATAAAATTTGTGTTTGTTATTCATAAAGTATACTTGTGTAATTTGAAGTTATAAAGTAATATGGTAATTAAACTGAAGGATTAAAAACTTATATTTTCAAAGGAGTGAATAATACATGGATTTTAATGAGTTGAAAAAAACAGATCAAGATATTTATGGAATAATTGAGGGAGAGTGGGAAAGACAAAAAAATGGTATAGAACTTATTGCCTCTGAAAATTTTACAAGTAAAAGTGTAATGGAAGCTATGGGGTCCTTTCTAACAAATAAATATGCAGAGGGATATCCAGGTAAAAGATATTATGGAGGATGTTACATAGTAGATAAAGCAGAAGATTTGGCAAGAGACAGGATGAAAAAACTTTTTAATGCAGAGCATGTAAATGTACAGCCACATTCAGGTTCTCAGGCGAACATGGCTGTTTATATGTCTGTTTTGAAGCCGGGAGATACAGTGCTTGGAATGAGTTTAAATCATGGAGGTCATTTAACTCATGGAAGTAAGGTGAGTTTTTCAGGTAAATTATATAATTTTGTGTCCTATGGATTAAATAGTGACACAGAAATAATTGATTATGATGAAATGAGAGAACTGGCATTTAAACATAAGCCTAAAATGATAGTTTCAGGTGCCAGTGCCTACCCAAGAAAAATAGATTTTAAGAAAATAAGAGAAATATGTGATGAAGTAGGGGCCTACATGATGGTGGATATGGCTCATATTGCAGGAATTATTGCTGCAGGAAGGCATGAATCTCCAGTACCTTATGCAGACTTTGTTACAACTACTACCCATAAAACATTAAGGGGACCTAGAGGGGGAGCTATAATATGCAAGGAAAAATATGGCACTGCGATTGATAAGACCATATTTCCAGGAATACAGGGAGGACCTTTGATGCACATTATAGCTGCCAAGGCAGTTTGTTTTGGGGAGGCATTAAAGGATGAATACAAGGATTACATAGACCAGGTAATAAAAAATGCCAAAGTTTTTGGAGAAGAACTGGTGAGGTATGGATTCAGACTTGTAAGCGGAGGTACTGACAATCATCTTTTATTAGTGGATCTTACCAATAAAAATATTACAGGGAAGGATTTGGAAGAACTTTTAGATAAGGTAAATATAACTGTAAATAAAAATGCTATTCCTTTTGACAAGTTAAAACCAAATGTGACCAGTGGTATCAGAGTGGGAACTCCAGCTGTAACTACCAGGGGATTTAAAGAGGAGGAAATGAAAAAAGTAGCTTATTTTATCAATAAAGCTGTGGAAAATAGAGAAGGGGATTTGTCAGCTATTAAAAAGGAAGTAATGGAATTATGCAGGGCTTTTCCTCTTTAAGAATAATTTGTTTTTAAATTGCAACTGTCTGTTTTATACAGACAGTATTTTTTTGAATTAAGGTAAGATTTAAGGTGTATTTATTTTTTACAAAGCTAATAATATTCTAGGATATTTATGAATACAATTTATTAAAATAAATATAATGGGGTTGAGTTATTATGATAAAAAAAGGAACTTTTATTGAAGTAAAAATAGTACACCAGTATGAAAATAAAAATACAGTTGATGTATTTTTAAGAGGTAATTGTTTGAAAGACTGCAGGGTGGGAGAATTTACAGATATACTCACCACTACAGGATACAGAGCATCTGGTATAGTTTCTGAAAATAATTTTTTATATAATTCTTTGGCTGTAAATAATAAAAATGTACAGGGCGTACTTTTTATTAGAGAAGAAAGATAAAATTATATATTATTCACAAAAAAATATATATATGATATAATATACGCGAATAATCTTGAAAAAAATATAATAAACGTTCGAAAAAATAATGAAATAAGGAGAAAGTACAATGAGTGTTAAACGGCTGTTCGTAGAGAAAAAAAGAGGATTTGACATAGAAGCTCAAGGACTTCTTAAAGATATTAGAGAAAGTCTCGGCATTTATGGTCTAAAGAATGTAAATATATTGAATCGTTATGATATAGAAAATATAGATATCCAAGAATACGAAAAATCCAAATATATAATATTTTCAGAAAAAACTGTAGACAATATATACGAAGAAGAAATAGCATTGGAAAAAAATGATAGGGCTTTTGCTGTAGAATACCTTCCGGGTCAGTATGATCAGAGAGCGGATTCTGCATCTCAATGCATTCAAATCTTAACTCAAAGTGAAAAGACTCAGGTTGTATCTTCAAAAGTATATATTCTCTATGGAGATATATCGGAAGAGGAATTTATAAAAATAAAAAATTACTGTATAAATCCGGTAGATTCCAGAGAAGCTTCTTTAGAAAAACCAGATAGCCTTGAGAGCAAGTTAAATGTGCCAGAGTCCGTGGAAATATTAAAAGGATTTATAGAAAAAGATAAGGAGCAACTTAAAAAGTTTATAGAAACCAGAGGCCTTGCCATGAGTATAGAGGATTTAATCTTCTGTCAGAAGTATTTTAAAGAAGAAGAAAGACGGGATCCTACTATAACAGAAATAAAAGTAATAGATACATACTGGTCTGATCACTGCAGACATACTACTTTTATGACTGAATTAAAGGAGGTATTTATTGAAGAAGGCAATTTCTCAACACCTATAAAGAATACCTATGAAGGTTATTTGGATTTGAGAAATAGAATATACGGCGAAAATAAAAAACCGGAATGTCTTATGGATATAGCCACTATTGCAGTTAAAAAATTGAGAAGGGAAGGCAAACTTAAAGATTTAGATGAATCCGATGAAATAAATGCATGCAGTATAGTTGTGAATGCTGATATAAATGGAAAAGATGAAAAATGGCTTGTAATGTTTAAAAATGAAACCCATAACCATCCAACAGAGATTGAGCCTTTTGGAGGAGCTGCAACTTGTCTTGGAGGGGCAATACGTGATCCTTTGTCTGGAAGATCCTATGTATATCAGGCTATGAGAGTTACAGGGTGCGGAGATCCGAGAACCAAAGTGGAAAATACATTGAAAGGAAAGCTTCCCCAGAAGAAAATAACATTAGGAGCGGCGGAAGGATATAGTTCTTATGGAAATCAGATAGGTCTTGCTACAGGTATGGTTTCAGAGATATATGATGAAGGGTATGTAGCTAAGAGAATGGAAATAGGTGCAGTTATAGCTGCAGCTCCCTTTGAAAATGTAAAAAGAGAAAAACCTACTGTAGAAGATGTAATAATACTTCTAGGGGGAAGAACAGGGAGAGATGGCTGCGGCGGAGCTACAGGTTCTTCTAAAAAACATACAGAGTCCTCCATACTTACCTCTGGAGCAGAAGTGCAAAAGGGTAATCCAGTTACTGAAAGGAAAATTCAAAGGCTATTTAGAAATGCTAAGGTAAGCAAGCTTATTAAAAGATGTAATGATTTTGGTGCAGGAGGAGTGTCTGTAGCTATAGGAGAGCTTACAGAGGGGCTTGAAATAAATTTGGATTTGGTGCCTAAAAAATATGAAGGTTTAGATGGAACCGAACTTGCAATATCAGAGTCCCAGGAACGTATGGCTGTGGCTGTATCAAGAGAAAATCAGGATAAGTTTATAGAATATGCAAGGCAGGAGAATTTGGAGGCTACCAAGGTAGCTGATGTGACAGCAGATAATAGATTGAAGATGTTCTGGAAAGGGGATACCATTGTAGATTTAAGCAGGGAATTTTTAGATACCAATGGAGTAAGAGGAACTGTTAAGGTAAAAGTAAAATCCCCTGGGGACAAGGGTTATTTTGAGAAAAGTATTTCAAATAAAAGTAATAATGTAAGGGAACTGTGGATTGAAACTTTAAAGGACTTAAATATATGCAGTCAAAAAGGATTGGTGGAAAGATTTGATAGTACCATAGGTGCTTCTACGGTGCTTATGCCTTTTGGAGGAAAATATCAGGATACTCCTACAGAGGTTATGGCGGCAAAATTACCAGTGTTAAAGGGAGATACCAATACTGCCACAATAATGAGCTATGGATACAATCCAGACATTGCTAAGTGGAGTCCTTTTCATGGAGCAGTTTATGCAGTGGTGGAATCAGCAGCTAAAATTGCAGCTTCAGGAGGGGATGTAAACAATATAAAACTTACTTTTCAAGAGTATTTTGAAAAACTTGGCAAAGAACCAGAGAAGTGGGGTAAACCTTTTTCAGCACTGCTGGGAGCTCTTTATGCTCAAAGTGAATTCGGCATAGCAGCTATAGGTGGGAAAGATAGTATGTCAGGAAGTTTTAAGGATATGGATGTTCCTCCTACTTTAGTTTCTTTTGCAGTGAGTACAGCAAGGGCTGACAAGATTATATCCCCGGAGTTTAAAGGATATGAAAATTATGTAGTGGTTATACCTGCATTAAGGGATAAATTTTCTCTTCCAGATATTAAAAAGCTTAAAGAAAATTATGCTGTTATAAACAGCATGATAAAAGAGGGAAAGGTGCTGTCTGCCCACACAGTTAAAAGAGGGGGAATATGTGAAGCTGTAAGTAAAATGAGTTTTGGTAATAGAATTGGGATAAAATTTCAAGATAATATAAGTTTTAAGGAATTATTCTTTCCAGATTATGGTTCAATAATATTGGAGGTGGATTCAAGAACAAATATTGATGAAAAGCTTAAAAACATAGGGTTTAAACTCCTTGGGTTTACTCAAAAACAACAATGTATAGAAATAAAGGGAGAAAAAATATCTATTTTGGATATGATAAAACTATGGAATGAAAGTCTTGAAAATATTTTTCCTACCTTTGTCTCAGGAGAAGATAAAAAAATAGAGGTAGAGTATTTTAAAAGAAAGGATAGAATTTCTCCTGCTGCAAAAGTGGCAGTTCCAAAGGTTATTATACCTGTATTTCCGGGAACCAATTGTGAATATGATACAGAAAAAGCCTTTAAAAAAGCAGGGGCCCAAGTAGAAACTGTTATAATCAAAAATTTGACAGGTATGGAGATAGAGGAATCTGTGGATACAGTTGTAAAAGGGATAAATTCTTCCCAGATTATTATGTTTCCAGGGGGATTTAGCGCAGGAGATGAACCAGAGGGTTCAGGCAAATTTATTGCTGCATTCTTTAGAAACCCAAAGATAAAGGAAGCTGTAATGGAGTTCTTAAATAAAAGAGATGGCCTTATGCTTGGAATATGCAATGGCTTTCAAGCATTGATAAAACTAGGTCTTGTACCTTTTGGAGAGATAAGGGATATAGATGAGGCTTGTCCTACTCTTACGTATAATAAAATAGGAAGGCACGTATCTACCATAGTAAATACAAAAATTATTTCTAATTTATCGCCTTGGTTTAACAATGCACAGGTAGGAGATATTCATTCTATAGCAGTTTCCCATGGAGAGGGAAGGTTTGTGGCCACAGATGAAATGGTTCAACAGCTTAAAGCAAAAGGGCAGATAGCAACACAATATGTGGATTTTGAGGGCAATGCCAGCTCTGATGTTAAATTTAATCCAAATGGTTCTTACTTTGCAGTGGAGGGTATAACAAGTCCAGATGGCAGAATACTTGGCAAGATGGGTCATTCAGAGAGAATAGGGAAAAATGTATTTAAAAATATTCCAGGGGAGAAGGATCAGAAGTTATTTGAGGCTGGAGTAAACTATTTTAAAATTTAAATTATTTTTATGATAAGTATAGGTATAAGATGAAGTGTAAAAAGCTTCATCTTTTTTATATTCCTTATAAAATCCTTATAATTATAGATTATTATCTAAATGAAACAGGAGGATTGATCAATAATGAATGATTTAATTTTAGAGACTAGAAATCTTTGTAAAAATTTTAAAGGACAAAGGGCAGTAAATAATGTATCACTTAAAATTAAAGAGAATTCTATTTATGGCTTGCTTGGCCCAAATGGAGCGGGAAAATCTACAATATTAAAGATGATAACCGGAATGCTGCGTGCAAGCAGTGGAGAAATTTTATTTCAAGGTCACAGGTGGAGTAGAAATGATTTGAAAAATATGGGAGCTTTAATTGAAGGTGCACCGCTTTATGGAAATCTTACTGCAAGGGAAAATTTAAAGGTACGTACAATAGTTTTAGGACTTTCTGATAAAAGAATTGATGAAGTACTTGAAATAGTGGATTTAAAGGATACTGGAAAGAAAAGAGCAGGTCAATTTTCAATGGGAATGAAGCAGAGACTTGGTATTGCAATTGCTCTTTTAAATAATCCAAAGCTTTTAATACTTGACGAACCCACTAATGGATTGGATCCTTTTGGCATACAAGAGCTTAGAAAATTGATAAAGTCATTTCCAAAACAGGGGATTACAGTAATACTATCCAGTCATATATTAAGTGAAGTTGAACAGATAGTGAATGAAATTGGAATTATTTCAGGGGGAGTTTTAGGATATCAGGGAGATATGAAAAAAGGACAAGATCTTGAAAAATTGTTTATAGAAGTTGCAGGAAAGTACAGAAGGGAGGGCGAATAGCATGGGAGCTTATTTAAAATCAGAGTGTTTGAAGATAAAACACAGCTTTATAGGAAAACTTATTTTTATTGCTCCCTTTTTGGCAATAGCACTTTCTTTTGTTTTAACCACAGCATATTTTGAAATTGACAGTTACAATTGGTGGTATACAATGCTTCTTCCGGGAATGATATCTTTATTGTCTACATTAGTTGCTGCTAAAGATAAAAAGATGAAAAATATGGCGGTGCTTTCCCTGCCATTAGACTTAAAAAAGGTTTGGAGGGCAAAAATACTTGTATGCGTGTGTATGAGCTCATTTGCAGTTATTATTCATTTAATTGGATCTGTATTCATAGGCAGTATTTTGGGAATAGGAAAACTTGGAACAATTCAGGCAATGAATGCAGTGCTGGCAAGTATGGCTTTAATAATGACATTTTTGTGGCAGGTACCCTTATGTATGTTTTTAGGAAATAAGATAGGAATGTTTCCCACAGTATTGATCAATATTGTTTCCTGTCTTATATTAGGAGTACTGCTTGCTGTTCATGATGTTTTTTGGATGGTACCCTATGCAGTTCCTTCAAGGCTTATGATTCCAATTATAAAAGTTCTGCCAAATGGGTTACCAGCTGTTCAGGGTAATCAGACTTTCACACCGGAATTATTGTCAGGAGATGTCATATTGCCTGGAATTATAATTACAGTTATCTTATTTGCTATACTTGCATTTTTTACTGCAAAATGGTATGAAAAGCAGGAGGCAAAATAATATGCTAATGCTTATTAAACTAATAAAATCTGATTTTTATAAAATACATCATACTGCAATAGTGTGGATTCACATTATAGTTCCAATATTTATTTCATTATCATTTGTGGCATATTATGCATCTTCAACTGTAGCCGTGAATAACCTTTTTAGATTGGGTTTATATACACAGATTTTATCAATTGGATTTCCACTAATAATCAGTATAGTATGTGCTATGGCTGCAGAGCAGGAAGCTGATGCGGGAAACTTTCAGGTGCTCTTAGCGTCAGAACACAAGCTTTTAAGCTTTCTAAGTAAAATATGTATGATGCTTCTTATGGGATTCTTTTCTCTTATTGTTGCCATTGGCATTTTTGTATTAGGATTGGAGTTTTTAATCCATGAGAAAGTATTTGATCTCCATATTTATGGGAATATAATTTTGATTTTATTATTCAGTCAGATATTTTTGTATATACTACACTTATTATTAAGCTTCCGTTTTGGAAGCGGGTCTTCCATAGGACTTGGTATAGCAGAAAGTTTGGTTTCATCACTTATGGTTACAGGACTTGGAGATGTAATTGGCAAGTGGCTTCCCTGCAGCTGGGGAGCAAGAATAATGCAGTCTTATATAATGTTAAATAGTAATGTAAATGATGTTAATGTACTATTAAATAAATTTCAGGGGTTATATATGAATGAATTTAAGATGGGAATATATATATGTATTATTGCAACTATCATATTGTTTTTATTGAGTTTAATGTGGTATAACTATTTTGAAGGCAGAAGTGAAAATTAGAGAGGTGATGTCATGGCGAACATACTTGCAGTTGACGACGAAATAGACATTCTTGAAATAATAAAAGCAGCGCTTTTAAAAGAAGGCCACAGAGTTACTGTTGTCAGTGATTTTTCATCTTTTAAACTTGAAAAATGTGTAGATTATGACTTGATTTTACTGGATGTCATGATGCCGGAGGTTGACGGTTTTATTCTCTGCAGAAGGCTTCGAAAACTCGTAGATTGTCCTATTTTATTTCTGACTGCAAAGACAATGGAGGAAGACATTGTAAAGGGACTTGGTATGGGTGGTGATGATTACATTACAAAGCCTTTTGGAATAAATGAACTGCGTTCAAGAGTGGCGGCGCACCTTAGACGTGAGAAAAGAGAAAAACACAATAGTTTTATTGTATCTGGAGTAAAGTTTAAACTATCATCAAAAGAGGTATTTATAGGAGAAAAACAGATCCCTTTGACAAAGAGTGAATATGAAATCAGTGAGTTTCTTGCCATAAATCATGGACAGGTGTTTTCTAAGGGAAAAATATATGAGTCTGTATTTGGTTTTGATGGTGAAAGTGACAGCTCAGCTATTGTTGAGCATATAAAAAACATCAGGGCAAAGTTTGCAAAATTAAATGTACAGCCAATTGAAACAGTTTGGGGGATTGGATACAAGTGGGTTTAAAAGGCGGAAAAAGTCTAAGCGGTATATTTATAAGGTATGTTATTTATTTTTGTATTTCTGCGGTAGTTCTTGTACTTTTGTATGCTTTTTTAGTGAATTTGATGTTTAAAAGCAATATTATGCTGCAAGCTAATTATTCTGAACAAAAACTTAAAGAAAACAGCAATGCAATTTTATTAGTGGAAAAAGTAACACCGAACCTGATCCCTGAAGGTTGCAGCTATGGTGTATATGATAAACATGGCAGTCTGTTGTACGGAAATTTTACTAAAGAGCAAGCAAAAGATGCATGGACTACTGTGGAGAAGAATAAAAGCTTTACACTTAAAGGTAAATATTTTTATGTGATTGACAGAAAACAAGATATATGTATTGTTGAATATTCTATTAAGATGCAGTTTAAATCGCCACTTCTTAGAAAATATTTTCCAAATATTGAGTTTTTTCAATTAGTTATGATTTTTATATTGCTTATAGTAGAAGCTGTGGTTTTAGCAGCCTTTTTTGGCAACTACTTATCTAAAGAGATTAAGGTTTTAATTGAGGCTGCAGATAATGTGAAAAATAGAAATCTTGATTTTAAGCCTAAACATTCAAATATACGTGAAATTGAAGAGGTAATACTTTCTTTTGATGATATGAAGGATGAATTAAGAACTTCTTTGGAAAAACAGTGGAATAGGGAAAAATTAAGGAAAGAGCAGATTTCTGCATTGGCACATGATATAAATACACCTCTTACCATAATAAAAGGAAATGCGGAATTAATAAAAGAAAGTAGTATTGAAGCAGGTAATATGAAATATAATGATTATATCCTAAAAAGTGCAGATGAAATTGAAAAGTACTTAAGAATGCTTGTAGATATTGCAAAATCAGAGGATAAAATGACTTTGAAGCGGACTAAAATAAAAACCAAAATGTTCTTTGAAAGAATTGTAGATAAGGAAAATGCATTAGCTTCTGAAAAAAATCTTGAACTTATAAATGAAGCAGAAGACATACCTAAATTTTTTTATGGGGATGAAGAACTTTTATATAGATCTATTATGAATGTACTTTCAAATGCAATTGAGTACTCTCCTCCCTTTGGAAAATTACTTTTTAAAATCTATGCACATGAAGATAAACTTGAGTTTTCACTAGAAGATAGTGGACATGGATTTTCAAAAGAAGAACTAAAGTTTGCAAAAGAGCAGTTTTATAGGGGAGACAAGAGTAGAAATTCCAGGAATCACTATGGCATGGGATTATTTATTGCAAGTTCATTTATAAAGTTACATGGTGGAGATATAAAACTGTCAAATTCTAAAGAAACTGGAGGTGGAAAAGTAGTTTTAAAGATACCCTTATCCTTGGAACTAATAATGTAAAATTAAATAGGTAAGTTATTTAGTACCACTTCACACAAACAAATTATTGTAATTTGTTGTGTATTTTAAATAGCTGTGGTTTAATAAAATTAGTAAAAAATAATATTTGGGGGGACGTATGATGACAAAACCCATAATTATGACAGATGCCAGTTGTGATTTGCCAGGCAGTTTTATTATGGAAAACAAAATTCCCTTTTTAGGTTTGATTTGTAACTTCAAGGGCAGGGATTATGAAGATAGTTTTGGAAAGTCTTTAAGTTACACAGAATTTTATGAAGGATTAAGAAAAGGTGAAATGCCCTATACTTCTCAGGTAAATCAGTATAGATTTATTGAAAAATTCAAGGAACTTATAAAGGAAAAAAGACCTATAATATACATAGGATTATCCTCTGGAATAAGTGGTACTTTCAACAGTGCAAAGCTTGCAAGGGAAGAAGTGTTAAGTGAATTTGAAGATGCCGATATAACTTTAATAGATAGCAAATCTGCATCAATGGGGCTTGGTATTTTAGTATATAATTCTTATTATATGGCAGAAAATGGATGTACAAGAGATGAAATTGTAAAATGGGTGGAGAGTAATAAACTTAAAATGAACCATTGGTTTATGGTAGAGGATTTGAAATATTTAAAAAAAGGAGGACGGATACCTCCCTTTAAGGCCAGTGTAGCTTCTATCCTTAATGTAAAACCAATTATGTGTGTTCAGGAAGAGGGTACTTTAAAAAGTGTAATTAATCTTAGAGGAAGGAAAAAGGCAATTAAATATATTGCAGAAAAATTCAAGGAAAAAAGCTCCTGTGTGGAGAATCAAATTATAGGTATATCTCATGGAGATTGTCTAGAAGATGCCAAATTTCTTGAGAAAATTATAAGAGAGGACTTTCCAAACAATAAATTTATTATAAATATATTGGGATTTGGGATGGCTGCCCACTGTGGATGCGGTACCCTTTCTTTATTCTTTCTGGGAAATGGAAGGTAGTTTTCATTTTAAAATAAGGAGAACGTGGTATTAACAAATACATATGTTCTCTTTATTCTATTTTATTTTTAATATTCAATTTATGTATTGCTATTTTCAAGATTAACTGATAGAATAGCATTAATAATTTAATTTAACACTACATTGAATTAAAGTGATAACATAAGGAAGTGATTTCTATGGCTAACTGGAGAAAATATATACCAGAAGGAACAAAGGATATTTTATTTCAAGAATGTAAAAAGAAGGTGGAGATAGAAAATATATTAAGAGAAATCTATGTAAATAGTGGATTTTTAGAGGTTAAATCTCCCACTTTGGAATTCTACGATGTATTTAATATAGAAAATTCAACGCTGCCCCAAGAAAAAATATATAAATTAATTGACAGTCAGGGAAGAATATTGGCTTTAAGAGCAGATATGACTACCCCTATTGCAAGAATTGTGGGGACTAAGTTAAAGGATGCAATTTACCCCTTAAGGCTTTGTTATACCTCAAATGTGTATAGAGTTAATGAGAGTTTAAATGGGAAAAATAGCGAGATAACCCAATCTGGAGTGGAGGTTGTGGGAATAAAGGATATTAATGCAGATGCAGAAGTGATTATAATGGGAATAAATGCTCTTTTAAACTGTGGACTTGAGAATTTTAAAGTGGAGCTTGGTCATGCAGAAGTTTTTAAGGCATTAATAGAAGATGCAAATCTTGACTATGAAGAAAAAGAAAAATTAAGGGAAAGTATAGATAGTAAGAATTTTACTGCATTGAATGAAATTCTCCATGAAAATAAAGATAAATTTGAAGAAAGTTCTTTAAATATTTTAAAGGAACTTCCAAAGTTATTTGGGGGTATAGAGGTAATTGAAAAGGCTTCTGTTCTCACATGTAATAAAAGGGCAATAAAAGCGTTAGAAGCTGTGAGAAAGGTCTATGAAGTTGTGGAGAGTATGGGACTTGGAGAATATGTTGCAGTGGATTTGGGAATGGTGCATCATATAGATTATTATACAGGAATAATATTTAGAGGGTATACTCAAGGTTTTGGAGGAAACATATTAAGTGGGGGAAGATATGATAATTTGGTGGCACAGTTTGGGGAGAATAAACCAGCTACGGGATTTGCAATAGATGTGGATGGAATAATCAAATCTCTTGAGACAAGTGGAAATTTTTCTGATAAAAATGATGAAAAAGTGCTTCTATACTATGGTGAAAAAGATTTTAAAGAGGCCTGTGAGAAAGCACAACAACTCAGAGGAGAAAGAGTTATTGTAGAAATTACCCATTTTAAGGAAGAAAAAAAGGCCAGAGAGTATGCATATAACAAAAATATGAAATTTTTTAAAATATAAGGTGTTTAAAAGCAGCCAATTGGCACGGAATAGGGTGTTTGTTTTTAGACGCTTAAAGAAACGGAGAAATTGATATGGATGGTGAAAAGAAAATTAAAATAGCCCTGACTAAAGGAAGAATAGAAAAAGAAGCTGTAAAAATATTTGAACGAGCTGGTATAGATTGCAGTGAAGTTATAAATAAGGGGAGAAAACTTATTTTTCATAACAGAGAAAGCAATATAGATTTTGTATTGGTTAAAGCTCCGGATGTACTCACCTATGTGGAGCATGGAGTGGTAGACATAGGAATAGTTGGAAAGGATACTTTACTTGAACAGGATAAAAATTTTTATGAAGTACTGGATTTGGGATTTGGAAAGTGTAAATTTTCACTAGCAGGTCTTGAGGATTCTGATTTTTATTCAGGTTACAATAGAAAAAAAATTGCCACCAAGTATCCAAATGTAGCAAGAAATTATTTTAGAAAATTAGGTCAAGATGTGGAAATTATAAAAATAGAAGGTTCTGTGGAACTTGCACCTATACTGGGGCTTGCAGATGCCATAGTAGATATAGTGGAAACAGGAAGTACCTTAAAAGAAAATGGCCTTGTTATTTATAAAGACATATGTAGTATAAGTGCAAGAATGGTGGTTAATATGGCCAGCATGAAAATGAAAAAAGAGGAAATAGAGAAAATAATAGGCAGAGTTCAAAGACAGATAAATGAAAAAGAGAAAGTTTCAAGGTAGGGGGGGAGACCATGACAGAGGAAATTATAAGTATTATAAGGGCAAATACAGAAGAGGGAAAAAAATACTTTTATGAACTTAGGCATAAAGAAGAAGAATCCCATAACGATGTAATTTTAGAAGTAAATGAAATACTTGAAAAAGTTAGAAAAAAGGGAAATGCTGCACTTATAGAATATACCAATAAATTTGACAGTAACAAGGTGACAAAAGAAAATATACTGGTAACTCAAAGTGAAATAAAAAGTGCTTATAGATTGGTGGAACATGAGTTTATGGAAGCACTAAAAACAGCTTCTGAAAATATAATGTTTTTTCATGAAAAACAAAAAAGTAATTCCTGGATGATTGCAAAGGAGCAGGGAATAATACTTGGACAACAAATAAGACCCTTGGAAAAGGTGGGCATATATGTGCCTGGAGGAAAAGCGGCATACCCGTCTTCAGTACTTATGAATACCCTTCCGGCTAAAGTAGCAGGAGTGGGTGAAATTATTATGGTAACACCTCCTATGAAAGATGGAACTATAAATCCCAATATTTTAGTTGCTGCAGATATAGCAGGGGTAGACAAGATATATAAGGTAGGGGGAGCCCAAGGGGTAGGTGCACTGGCTTTTGGTACCGAAAGTATTGATAAAGTGGATAAAATAGTAGGACCTGGAAATATATTTGTAGCCATGGCTAAAAAAAGTGTGTATGGTTATGTAGATATAGATATGATAGCAGGACCTAGTGAAATATTGATAATTGCAGATGAAGGTGCAAAGGCCGCCTACCTGGCAGCGGATTTAATGTCACAGGCAGAGCATGATTTAATGGCTTCCTCTATACTTGTTACCACTTCAAAAGGTTTAGCCAAAGAGGTTAAAAAAGAACTTGAAAAACAGATAGAATCCTTGGAAAGAAAAGATATAATAAGAAAATCCTTAAATAAACATGGAGTTATAATTATAGTAGATAGCATAAGAGAGGCCTTGGATATATCCAATAAAATAGCTCCAGAACATCTGGAAATTTGCATAAGGGAGCCATTTATGGTACTTGGAGATATAAAAAATGCAGGTTCCATATTTTTAGGGGATTTTTCACCAGAGCCTTTAGGAGACTACATGGCAGGACCCAATCATGTGCTGCCTACCAGTGGTACTGCTAGATTTTTCTCTCCTTTGTCTGTAGATGATTTTGTAAAAAAATCTAGTTTTACACATTATTCGGAGAAAGGACTTTCCAAAATAGGAGATAAAATTGTAAAACTGGCCCAGGGAGAGGGACTTACTGCCCATGCCAATTCCATAATAGTAAGGAATAAAGCTTAAAAGGAGAGAAAAAATTATGATAGAGAAATTATTTAAAGAAAACCTTCAAAATTTTGTACCCTATAATGTACCTAAATTGGATTATGAAATAAAATTGGATGCCAATGAAAGTTTTTTGAAGTTAGATGATTATATGATGGGAAAAATATTAAATAAAATAAAAAATGTGGAGTTTAACAGATATCCTGATGCCGGAGCAGAAAAGGTGTGTGGGGTGTATTCTAAATACCTGGGCATAAAAAAAGAAAATATAATGGCCGGAAATGGCTCAGATGAACTTATACAGATTATTATAGCTACCCTTGTAGATAAAAATGAAAATATAATGACTGTGGAACCCGATTTTTCCATGTATGGAAACTATGCTGGCATAGGAGGAGGAAAGGCTTTAACTTTTGAACTGGATGAAGAATTTAATCTGGATGAAAATAAACTTATAGAAAAAGTAAATGAGGAGAAAGTAAAGGTATTATTTCTATCAAACCCTAATAACCCTACTGGAAAAGTTCTGAATAAAGAACAGATCTTTAAAATATTAAAGGGATGTAATTGTGCGGTGGTTATAGATGAAGCCTATGTTGAATTTTATGAAGAAAGTATAGTAGAGAGTATATATGAATATGAAAATCTCATAGTGCTCAGAACCTGCTCAAAGGCCATGGCTTCTGCTGCCATAAGATTAGGGTTTTTAATAACTAATTCCCTTTTGTTAAATGAAATAAAAAAGGCCAAACCTCCCTTTAATGTAAGTTCTGTAACCCAGGCTATAGGAGAAGTCATACTTGAGGAAATAGATTATATAAATAATTCTTTAGAAAAGATAAAAGGGGAAAGAAGTTTTTTAGTAGATAAATTAAATGCGTTTAAAGAGATTAAATTATATCCTACCTGTGCAAATTTTGTACTTGTAAAGTTTAAAGATGCAGAATTTGTGTATAAATATCTCCTTGAAAATAAAATAGTGGTTAGAAATTACAAACAGGGGAGACTTAAGGATTTTTTAAGAATAACTGTGGGAAGCAGGGAAGAAAATGAAGCTGTTATAGATAATTTAAGTAAAATACTAAAATAGTTTTAGAGGGAAGGTGTCTCATTGAGAACAGGAGAAATTTTGCGAAAGACCTATGAAACGGATATAAAAGTTAAAATGGATTTAGATGGGAAGGGAAAATATAATATTGATACAGGTATAGGCTTTTTTAATCATATGCTCTGTATGATAGCAAAGCATGGAATTATGGACATGGACCTATATGCCAAAGGGGATTTGGAGGTAGATTTTCACCATACCGTAGAAGATGTGGGAATATGTATTGGAAAATCCATAAAAAAAGCACTGGGAGATAAAAAGGGTATAAGAAGATATGGAACTTTTTTTATACCTATGGATGAAAGTTTATCCATGTGTTCTGTGGATTTAAGCGGAAGACCTTTTTTAGTTTTTCAGGGAGACTTAAAAAATTCCAAGGTGGGAGAAATGGACACGGAGCTTGTAGAGGAATTTTTTAGGGCACTTGCTTTTAATGCTGAGATGACTCTCCATATAAAAGTATTTTATGGGAAAAATACTCACCATATTATAGAGTCTATTTTTAAATCTTTTGCCCATGCGTTGAAAGAAGCAGTGGCACTAGATGAAAGAATAGAAGGTAGTTTGTCTACAAAGGGAATGATTTAACAAGGAGGGAATATTTTGATTTCTATTATAGATTATGGAATGGGAAATTTGAAAAGTGTAAAAAAAGCATTGAAATATATAGGAAAAGAAGCCCAAATAACTTCAGATGGAAATTATATAGAAAAGAGCCAGGGAGTGATATTACCGGGAGTTGGTGCCTTTCCTGAGGCCATGAAGAACCTAAAAGATAAAAAACTGGATATAGCTGTAAAAAATATTGTAGAAAAAGGAATACCTCTGCTTGGCATATGCCTTGGAATGCAGCTTTTATTTGATACTGGGGAAGAAGTAGAAAATTGCAGAGGGTTAGGGCTTATACCTGGAAATATAACCAAACTCTATGGGGATATAAAAATACCGCATATGGGATGGAATAGTTTGAATATAAAAAGAAAATGTATACTACTAGAGTCTGTTCCTGAAAATAGTTATGTGTATTTTGTACACTCTTTTTATGCAGATGTAAGATATGAAGAGAACTTAAATGCATATAGTACTTATGGAATTCAGGTACCGGCAGTTGTAAGTAATGGGAATGTGTATGGAACACAATTTCATCCCGAAAAAAGTGGAGATACAGGTATAAAGATGTTGGAGAATTTTGTGAAACTTTTAGATAAATAAAATCATCGTATTTTAAGGAGGCGGCTTTATATGATAATACTTCCTGCCATAGATTTAAAAGGCGGAAAATGTGTCAGATTATATAAGGGGGATATGAATTCACAAGAAGTGGTGGCAAAAGACCCTTTGGAAACAGCATTAAAATTTAAAAGTGAAGGTGCTAGGTATATACATATGGTGGACTTGGATGGAGCACTGAGGGGAAATGGGGAAAATTTAGATATAATATCAAAAGTAGTGAAAAATGTGGATGTACCTATAGAAGTTGGTGGAGGTATAAGGAATATAGAAACCATAGATAGATTTATAAAACTAGGGATAAGCAGAGTAATACTTGGAACAGCAGCATTAAGGGACAGGAATCTGGTAGTGGAAGGTGTAAAAAATTATGGAGAAAAAATTGCAGTAGGAATAGATGCAAAAGATGGGGTACCTGCAGCAGATGGGTGGACTACTTTAAGCAAAACAAATTATATAGACTTTGGAAAAGAAATGGAGAAGATAGGAGTACAGACTTTAATATTTACGGATATAAGCAAGGATGGAACTTTGGAGGGAACCAATGTAGAACAGCTTTTAAAACTTAAAAATTCAGTTAAATGCAATGTAATAGCTTCAGGAGGCATAAAAGATATAGAAGACATTAAAAGTCTCAAAAAGGAAAATGTATATGGGGCTATAGTTGGGAAAGCCATATATGCAAAAACACTTTCTCTGAAAGAAGCCATAGAGATAGGAGGGAATTAGATGCTTACTAAAAGAATAGTTCCTTGTTTAGATGTAAATATGGGAAAGGTAGTCAAAGGAATAAACTTTGTAAATTTAAAAGATGTAGGGGATCCTGTAGATATAGCACAGTATTATAATAAACAAGGGGCAGATGAAATAGTATTTTTGGATATTACAGCTACCTATGAGAAGAGAAAAACATTAATTGATGTGGTGGAAAGAACTGGGGAAAAGGTATTTATTCCTCTTACTGTAGGAGGCGGAATATCAGACATAGATGATTTTAAGGCTATACTTAGGGCAGGGGCAGATAAGATATCTGTGAATTCAGCGGCTATAAGAAATCCCAATTTAATATATGAAGCTGCAGACAAATTTGGATCTCAATGTGTGGTAGTTGCAATAGATGCAAAGAAAAGGGCAGATGTGTCAGGATGGGATGTATTTATAGAAGGAGGAAGAAAAAATACTGGAATAGATGCTATAGAATGGGTAAAGAAAGTGGAGAGTTTGGGTGCAGGGGAAATACTCCTTACCAGTATGGATGCAGATGGTACTAAAAATGGTTATGACATAGAACTCACCAAAAAAGTAGCCCAATCTGTAAATATTCCCGTAATAGCCTCCGGGGGATGTGGCTCTTTAGAGGATTTTTATGATGTATTTAAGTACACTGGAGCAGATGCAGCTCTTGCAGCTTCTCTATTTCATTACGGAGAATTAGAAATAAAGGATGTAAAAGATTATCTTCACAAAAAAAATATTTCTGTAAGATTGTAAACAATATCTCTTGTAAAAAATATAATTATGGAATATAGTAAAATAGGTGATAGTATGGAAAAGGAAATTTTAAAAAATATAGATTTTAAAAAAGGACTTGTGCCCGCTGTGATTCAAGACTTTCAAAATGGAGAAGTGCTCATGGTGGCGTACATGAATGAAGAATCTTTAAATAAAACTATTGAAACGGGAAAAACCTGGTTTTGGAGCAGATCCAGAAAAGAACTGTGGAATAAGGGGGCTACCTCAGGCCATTATCAATATGTAAAAAGTATAAGTGTAGATTGTGATTATGATACACTTTTAATAAAAGTGGAACAGGTAGGAGCTGCCTGTCATACTGGAAATAGAAGTTGTTTTTACAGGAGCATAGTTTAAATAATAAAATTTGAAAAGGAGTATTTGTTTGTGGAATTACAAAGTGTGGTAGAAGAATTATATAATGTGGTGAAAGATAGAAGAGAAAATCCAATAGAGGGTTCCTATACTAACTATCTATTTAAAGAAGGATTGGATAAAATATTAAAAAAAGTTGGAGAAGAGAGTGCGGAAGTCATAATTGCCAGTAAGAATGATAATAAAGAAGATAAGATTTGTGAAATATGTGATCTCGTATATCATGTTTTGGTTTTGATGGCAAATGAGAACATAACTTTGGAGGATATAAAAGAAGAACTTGAAAAGAGAAGGCAAAAAATATGTAATAAAAAAGTGGATAGGAAAGCTATAGAGAAAATATAAGGTTTCATGCTATTATGGGCTTCATATAATTTAACAAATATTTAAGTATTTAAATAGTAAATATTTAAGCTCTACTATCTATAATAAAAATTATAGATAGTAGAAATGTGAAAAATTTATTTGGGAGCTGATGATAGCTTGAAACATATAAGATTAAATATTATACCCCTAAGTCTCATGCTTGTAATACCTGTAATAAATATAATTTATAGAAAGTTAAACAATCCTCTTAATGGCTGTTATAATTTAGTTACTTTTTTAGATAAACAGGTGCCTTTTATAAAGGAGTTCATAGTTATGTATTGGGTATGGTATCCTTTTTTAATATTAATACTGGTATATTTTTGCTTTAACTATAGAAAAATCTATTATAAAACTATGATTACTATAATTTTAGGAATGTTTTTGTGTTATATAACTTATTTTTTATTTCAAACAACAGTACCGAGACCCACTCTTTACGGCAGGGATATTTTCATAGGTATTGTTAAACTTACCTATAGATGGGATAATCCTTTCAATTGTTTTCCAAGTATACATGTCTTGACAACTTATGCAGTTATAAGAGGATGTATGGAAGGGGTAAAAAATAGAATGAATAAAATAAGTATAAATTTTATAGGGATATTTATAATATTATCTACTCAATTTGTAAAACAACATGTAATTTTAGACTTGATTTCTGCTATAATATTAGCAGAGATATTGTATAGATTTGTTGCAGGATTTATCTTAGAAAAATGTGAAATAGTGTTTTCAAATAAATATATCGATATAAATAGTGAACAATAAGCAGTTTTGACAATTAAATTACATTCAAATTTTGGAGATAATGAATTATAATATAAGTATGAGTTTTTAGGAGGGATAAAAAAATGGATAACTACAAATTACTGTCTGACTTGGTGGAAGCGTCTACAAAACCTATATTGAATGCTAAAGGCTATTGGCAGACAAGTATAGTAAATGTTCTAAAAGCAAAACGTGAAGAATTTGGGGATCTTAATGATTATAGCCTGGAATTGAAAGCTGACATTGTATACATAATGACAGTGTGGAGAAAGCAAAGAAAGGTTATATATGATTGGGTGGAAAAATCAGCACTGCCTTCAGTAATGGAAGTAAGCAGTATGCTCTCAGAGATCGACAATACCTCAAAAACAGAGGTTCTAGGTGGAGATGTGGTTTTAAAATCCGGAGAGCCTTTAGGTGATGATGCCGCAAATATAGTAAAAAAATATAACTGCATAGAAAATATGAATAAAAGGGTAATGCTCATGGAAAGAGAATATTTTTACTGCCGTATAAGAGATAACATACTTTTAAATGTATATCAATTTATATGGGAAAATGGAGAATTGGGAGCTGAAGTGGTAAGAGATTGCACTAAGGAAACTGTGGACAAAGTAGCTGATTTAATTTCACGATGTGCCTATGAATGTGTAAAGGTAAATGAGTTTGTTTAAGTAATATTTAATAAAATAGTGAGGAGAAAGTTCTAGCATTAATTATATAATCGTTATTTTATGTTATATAAACTTTAATGTTTCTGACTTTCTCTTAATTTTTAATTTTAGGGGGGGATTTAAGGTGTTTGATACACATATACATACAACTTTTTCTACAGATTCAGATATGAAGATAGAAGATGCCATAAAATATATGAGAGGAAAAAACATATCGGCTATAGTGACAGAACATATGGATATTAATTTCCCCAAAAAAAATTTATTTTGTTTTAATGTGGGAGATTATTTTAATGCATATTCTAAATATAGAGGTAATGATCTGCTTTTAGGAATAGAACTTGGTATGAAAGAGGATTGTTCCAAAGAAAGCAGTGATTTGATAAAAAATAATTCCTTTGATTATGTAATTGGATCGGTACATTTGGTGGAAAACTTGGATCTTTATTATGAGGATTATTATAGAGGAAAAAATAAAAAAGAAGCCTACGTTAAATATTTTGAAGTTATATTGGAGAATTTGGATAAATTTAAATTTATAGATAGTCTGGGACATATTGATTATATAGCAAGGTATGCCAAGTTTAAAGATAAAGAAATATATTACAGGGATTTTTCTGATATAATAGATGAAATATTAAGCAAAGTTGTAAAAGAGGGCAAATGTCTGGAATTAAATACAAGAAAACTATATAGTGATACATCAGTAAAAAATATGATAGATATCTATAAAAGATTTAGTGAGTTAGGGGGAAAATATGTGACAGTAGGTTCCGATGCCCATAATGTGGAAGCTATAGGGAGTAATTTTAAGGTGGCATGGGAAATTTCAGAGCTTTGCAATTTAAAGATAGTATATTTCAAGAATAGATTGATGGAATATGATAAGGGTTTTTAATTAAGAAAAATAAAATATATATTATATAAGTTATGAAGGTATAAATCCTATAAATTTCCCTGTGATACCAGTGTAATAATGATCAATTCAGGAGAATTATTAATTTTTACAGGGAAACTATTTCCAAGGCCTGGCTTACAACCATTTTGGTTCCATTCTTTTCATGAATGCCCTCAGAATATTTAGGAAAGAAGCCTTGATTTGGTGTAAAAAGTTCTCCAATAAAAGGTAACCGTATCTGTCCCACATGAGCGTGACCGCTTAAAACCAAATCAATTTATTATCTGCGTGTGTAGAGAATGATTCTGGCCTATGTGATAATAAGATTGTAATGGCTGGTATTATCTAGTACAGTCTTTAATTTTGCATCAATTATGGTTGAATTTTCGTTAGATAAATTATGGTCAGAGACAAAGGCCGGATCAGCTATATAATTTACAATAACAAATAGCTAACTTTATAGGGGTAAGAACTAGTGGATATATGCACATAGTTTTTTCAATATAGCCTTGTCCTCTTTTATTGAATCCTAAAGTGGATCTTTTTGTCAGACAAATTTTTGATATATTTATAGTTAGGTCAATAAACAAAAATCTAATAAAATATATTATCATACTTTCCCGCAAATTCTTCTCACTTTCAGATAAATATTATGTCATGGAACTGCCATCGTTAGATGGTGTGCAGCATCCTTTTAGATGCTCCTTTTACTCCAACTTAAAAGTCTTAAGGTTTATATATATCAGGAGCTTTCACACTATCAGATTTATTGGAATTATCTGAATCTATAGGCATTAAAGTAAACTTTATATTAACAACAATTTTTCTGTTAAGTTCATTTTCTAAAACACTTTCTATCGATTCTTCTATAGCATCTGATAATTTTTTCTCGTCTTCAGCTTGTACATCAATTATATATTGTGAGGCGTCACTAGAATATGAAAAACTAAAATCCACTAATTTCGCTTTCGTTAAAGATAACTTATCCTTAATTGCATATTCTATTGCTTTATCCGCATTCAGAGTAGGCTGATATTCCTCAGTATTCTCTTTAGTTTGAGATTTAACTGTTTTATCTAAAGTTGTATCTTCTGATTTTGTTGAAGAATCAACTTCTTGATCCAATATAACTTTCATAGTAATTTGAGCAGGTTTTCCTAATTGTTTTTCTAAACTATTTTCCATAAGTTTAATATTACTTCCATCTAATTTATTAATTGATCTAGCTACAGTATTAATCAAAACTTTATTATCTTTTATTTTATATGTATAATTTACTAAATCCATACCATCAAAAGTAGACGTAGTTTTTAATAATGAATCATCAATTAGTTTTTTCATTCTTTCCTGAACTATTGTGGCATACATAATGTAAGATAAAGGAATTGTAATAATGGCAAAGGCTGTAATAGAAATAAGCATTCTACGCTGATTCATTTTTAAAATAGTCTTCTGTTTTTCTGACTTATCAATTTCATCTTTTGTTGTAAATCCTGAAAACTTAAAAACTAAAGCACTCGCTAAATTTATAGATATTAAATTTGTTAAAAATAAAAAGAAACCGCCAAAGGCTACTGTGTATTCATTTTGAACTAACCCTGTTCCGACAACACAAAGTGGAGGCATAAGAGCTGTTGCAATAGCTACGCCAGGAAGCACTGAACCTTCTTTTTTATGACACATAGTATAGGCACCAGCTGAACCAGAAGCTAGTGCTATAACTAAATCAATCAGAGTAGGTTTTGTTCTTGACAATATTTCATCTGTCAAGCTTCTAGATGGTATAAATAGTGTTATAAATACACTCACTGTAATTGCAACAACAGTTCCTAAAATAATACCCTTTATAGATTTAGCAAAGAGATTAGATTCACCAAGTGTCATAGAAAAAGACATTCCTATTATAGGACTCATAATAGGAGAAATAAGCATTGCTCCGATTATTACAGCGGTACTATTGGTAAGTAATCCTAGTGTTGCAACTACTGCAGCTAGTATAACTAATAAAAAATATGTAACACCTATAGACGATTCCATCTTTATAGAATCGTATACTATTTTTCTTTTTTCTGCTGATATGATTGGTAAAAACTGAAACATGTAAAATACTCCTTTAGTAAATATTCATTTAGTTTTAAGGCTTGATTAAATCATGTAAAAAATATTGAAGTATACGTAAACTTTAATTGCTGTTGGTATAGTTAATAAATTGCTCGCTTTTATTATCTATATTTTATGTGGGGCAAAAGGAGCATCCGGGTCATGTACTGAAAAGTAAATATTATAATATGGAATTGCTATTTATGAAACCATAAAAACTGTGTAATATTAGCTAACATGTCCATGAATAAATTAACTAAACTATGGTAATTAATATAACAAAAATATCATAGATTTACTTTTTAATATTTAATATAAAGAAAATATGTCTTTAAACAATATTTACATTATTAGTTTCAGGTTTTATAAGTGCAAAAATTATTAATCCACATATCCCAGATAAAAGCGAAGCTGCTATTATACTTATCTTTGCCGTAGATAATATAGCTTCATCTGAAAATGATAAAGATGAAATAAATATTGACATTGTAAATCCAATGCCTCCGAGTACACTTGCACCATATAAGTGTTTTTTATTTACTCCTAAAGGAAAATTAGCGATACCTAATTTTACTAATATTGTTGAAGCACCAAATATACCTAATTGTTTTCCTAAGAAAAGTCCTAAAATAATTCCAACACTAACAGGTGTTGACATAATTGTTGAAAGACTGTTCATATTTATAACTACTCCTGCATTAGCTAATGCAAATATAGGCATAATTAAATAAGAAGAACATGGTGATATTGCATGTTCAAGTTTATTTAGCATTGATTTTTTAAATGCTTCTTCATCTCTTGAGCCAGGTATTATCATTCCAAGTAATACTCCTGCCAATGTAGCATGTATACCTGATTTAAGCATAGTAAACCATAGTACAATTCCAATAATAATAAAAATAGTTGGAGATTTTACTTTAAATTTATTTGCTAATATAAGTACACCAACAATAGTTAAACTTAATAAAAGGTAAAACCATGATATTTCAGTGCCATAAAATATTGCAATTACAATAATTGCTCCCAAATCATCAACTATAGCCAAAGCTGTAAGAAAAACTACAATCCCCTTAGGTGCTTTTTTACCAACTAAAGAAATTACTCCTAAGGCAAATGCAATATCCGTTGCCATAGGAATTCCAAAACCATTGATAGTTGGTTTATTATAGTTGAATAATGCATAGAAAATTGCAGGTACAACTATTCCACCTATAGCAGCAGCAATTGGCAGTATAGTTGTTTTTAAGGATTTAAGCTCCCCAATTAATAACTCTTTCTTAATTTCCATACCAATTGCAAAGAAAAATACTGACATCAATCCATCATTAATCCAATGAGAAATTGACATTGATACAGATGCTGCTTTATACCCAATTGTTATATTTTTATGTAATATTTCATTGTAAATTGGAGCAAAATTTAAATTTGCTAATAGGATTGCAATAACAGTGCAAATTAATAATATTATTCCACTAAAAGATTCACTTCTAAAAAAGTTTAAAGAACTATAAGTTCTATTGTTTGTGTTATTTTTCATACCTCGTATCCTTTCTTATATCATTAAAATTATTTTACAAAAATAAAAAGAGAGATAAAACCCTAATTAAGTTTCCCACCCCAGAAACCGAAATTACTTGAAAGTAAATTTAATAATATACCCAACCGAACATAGGTATATTAATTTATTTTTAAATAGATTATATTCTTTAGCATATATAATATCAATAGTGAACTTATTATTTATCAGGACAAGTGCATGAAATTTATAAAGCATTGATTTTAGCTTTTCTAGGTTTTGACAAATATATACCAAAAGCTGAAACACCTTGAAAAATCAGTGTTAGTTTTTTAACGTGTGTTTGTCCTATTATATATATAATTTCTCTTTCTATTTTTTCGAACTCAGGTTAAAATGATACTAAGAAAAAATGGGCGTAGTTCAAATATGATGGAGATTTTCATTTAGAATAATATGGATGGAAAAAC
>NZ_DAIQBT010000034.1:0-31763 GCF_036781005.1 Clostridium sp.
CCATTACAGGTTGGAATTGGATAGTTTCTATGTTTACTAAAGAAAATTAGTATAAATTATATATCACTTTTGTACATGTATCAACAAATTATTATGCAATTATTGACATTTTCATGAAAATATTAGTTTTTTCACTCTACTTATCTTTCATGCCACTTCTCTATTTTCAAGCAAACACTAAAAAACCGTACTGGATTTCTCCAGTACGGTCATTATGTATCGTGGGTTTCAATGGTGGAGGCGAGGGGAGTCGAACCCCTGTCCGAAAGCAGAAACATTTGAATATCTCCGAGTGCAGTCCTTATTTTAAAATTCCCTCCCTTAGACGCCTAAGAACAGGCTTCTAAGTTCAGTAGCTTCATAAATTCCGTTTCCAGGTCAAAGCTTTCCAGGACTCGTTTCCCCACTGTCGACGCCAGACCCTAAGTCGTGGGAATCTTAGGCTGACGAGCTGCTATACTAGGCAGCTAATGCTAAATTATCGTTTTCGTTTATATTTAACCCCATAGTTTTTTAACGCGGGTCCACGGGATTCCCTCGACTCGCTTCTCAAACACATCTTACCCCCGTCGAAGCCAATTACGCCCCCAAGTTGGTAATTTAATACTACATATAGCAATAAGCCAATGTAGTATTAAATTATATCATTTAAGTTGTTCCAAGTCAACTTATTAAAAATGGATATTCAAGCATATTTTAAAAATTATTTTCATTATACTTTTACAAAAGTATAATTTATTTGTTTTAAAGTAAATAATAAAAGAAATCTGTGAGGCAATTGCAGTATTAATATTACAATAAAACTTAAAAAACATCAATAGTATACGAAAGTATAATAAGTCATATTTACACAAAATACAGTAATTATTAATCCACTTTCATTTATTATACATTTGCGCTATATTAAAAATGCTGCAAATACAGTGGTTACAAGCAAGCCTATTATTACAGGTTTTAAATTTCTTCTGGCTAGTTCAAAGGCATCTACCTTGCATATGGCGGCTACAGGTATTACTGCCCAGGGAATTATAGTCCCTCCGCCAACCCATATACCTGCTATTTGACCTAGGGCAGTTAACGTAGCTATTCCTCCGCCTATTGCAGTAGAAAATAATTTTGCTACAGAACCTGCCAAAGATATCCCTGAAAATCCGGAACCGTCCAATCCTGTTATGGCACCCACAGCAGTTAAAGTTCCAGAAGCTAGAAGTGGGTTTAAAGGCACTATATTTGAAAGAGCCATTCCAAGATCGTTAACTATTCCATGGGAAGATTGAGGTAGTACTTTGCCGAATATTTCAGTAAAAGCTGAATCACCCAGGTAAAAAAATGCTGCTATAGGAATAACCACCCCAAATACTTTAAAGCCAAATTGAAGTCCTTCCACAATGTGAGTTGTAATATTCTCTAAAGAATTTTTACCATAGGCTATAATTGAAATGATACTTAAAATAAATAAAGAAGTTCCTCCAATTAAAGCAGTGGCATCTCCTCCTTGAAGCTTATATAAATACATTATTATTATATCTCCTAAAAATATGGCTATAATTAATACAGTCAGTATTTTTCTGAATATATTGGAAGATATAATATTTGTTTCTTCATATGTTTCTTCTAATTCTTCTTTGTTAAAACTGGTATCCAATTTATTATTTTTTATGTCCTTTCTAAGCAGATAGAAAGCTGATAATGTAGTTACTGTTCCCATCACTATAGTTAATGGAATACTAGCAGATAGCACACTGGAGATTCCTATTCCTGCTGCATCTGCCGTAAGTTTGGGTGCTCCCTGTATTATAAAATCACTGGACAGGGCAATACCATGACCGAATAAGTTCATTGCTACTGCTGCCCCTATAGGAGGAAGGCCAACCTTTTTAGCTATAGGCAAAAATAATGCACCTATAAGAGCTACTGCCGGAGAAGGCCAAAAAAACCAGGATAGTACCATCATAACTATACCTATAATCCAATAGCACATCCAGTAGGATTTAATTATTTTTTTAAAGGGTGATACTAATTCTTTATTTATTCCCACTACCACTAACACATTACTCATGGCAGTTATTATAGAGATAATAAATATAGTAGGCATAAGTTCCTTAGTAGCATAAATAAGACTGTTGAAAATTTGTATAATAGATATATATATGGAATGGGTTGAGAATATTCCAAGGGTGAAGATGCCAACTATACATATAAAAGATATATCCCTTTTTAAAATCATAGCAAATATTATTATTAGGATAAAGATAAGGTATATATAATGCAAATTGGTTAATACAACATTCATATCCATCCTCCGCATAAAATAAATATATTAACAATTTATGCGGAGGAAATTTCCATGGTGATTAAAAAAAAATGGTCAGTTATTTAAAATATTTTACCTTGTTGATTGCTTTTTCGAATTTCTATTATGGTTTTGTGCCTCTTCTGTAATAGGTGTCTGTCCTTTACTTTTCATTTTTCTGGCTTTTTTATTGTCAGGTTGACTATCTTTTGCCATTATTTTAGACCTCCTAAGTTAATATACTTTTTTATTTCCAGTTTTAGCTTTTCCCTGAATTTCAGGAACAGGTTTTAAGGTGTTTTTTTTAATGTGGTTTTTCTTATTGCTTTCAGTTCCATGTGGTTCTTTTGGATCAGGTCTTCTCATACCTGCTTTAGCCATAGAGACTCCCTCCTTAAAAATTTATTTGAATATAATTTATAATTTATATTTCTTTTAGTAATATTATTTGTGAAAAATTGAAAAGATATATATGAATTATTAAAAAGACATACTGTTAAATTTAACTATTAATTTTAAAAAGAGGTGAACTATATGAAGAAAAAAATTAGCATATTTATGTTGATTATATTTTCAGTATCATTTATGTGGATGCCAGTAGTATATTCCAAGGGTATTTTTCAATCACAAAATAAGGATGAGCAACTTAGAATAGATTCTAAAAAAGAGGATGAAATGCCAAAAAGATTCAGAAAAACTACAGATACTATTAAAGAAGATGATGATCTTCCCAATTTAACCGGTTTTTCTTCCCTAAATGAATCGGGAAGTGCACAATTCACTACAAAAAACATAGGACTTATGAAAAAGGCTATAGATACTATGCCTATATTCATAGTAGATTTGAGAGAAGAATCCCATGGATTTATCAATCATTTTGCAGTAAGCTGGCTGGGCGAAGATGGGAAAAATAAAGGAAATAAGGGATTGTCAAAAGAAGAAGTATTAAAGAATGAATCTAAAAGATTGAATAGTATTAAATTAAATAAACCCATTACCATCAAAAACAAAGAAATTATACCTACTGAGGTTCAAAGTGAAAAAGAATTGGTAGAAAAAAATAAAATGTTTTATGTGAGAATACCTGTTACTGATAACGAAAGACCTAGTGATGAAATGGTAGATTATTTTATAAAATTGGTAAAGAAGCTGCCTAAAGATAGTTGGGTACATTTTCACTGCAAAGCTGGTATCGGAAGAACTACTACTTTTATGGTGATGTATGATATCATGAAAAATGCCAAACAGGTTAACCTGGAGGATATAATGGAAAGGCAGGTTTTAATCGGAGGAAAAAATCTTCTCAAGCCTTCCTATAAACCAGGAAGTCATTCTTCTGAAAGATCCGAATTCATAAAAAATTTTTATGAATATGCAAAAGAAAACAAGGATGGATTTAATACTAGCTGGTCCCAATGGATGAAAAATAAGAGAGAGGTAGGCGTATTGGATTGGAATATAAAAACAGCATAATAATAAATAGTATAGTATTCATTATTATGTTTTTTGCAATAGTGAGTTTGAATCAAACTATAGTTATGGCGGAAAATATAGAAAAATCCATAAAAGCCGATGAAAAAAAAGTTATTTATTTAACCTTTGACGATGGCCCAAGTAATATAACAGATAATGTCTTAGATGTATTAAAAAAGAAAAATGTAAAGGCTACATTTTTTGTTATAGGAAATCAAATACCGGATAATGAGGATATAATAAAGAGAATTTCAAGTGAGGGGCATAGTATAGGGCTGCATACTTATACCCATAAATATGGCAACATTTATAAAAGCAGCGATAACTTCATTAAAGAAATGAACATCACGAAGGATATGGTGAAAAAAATTACAGGAGTTGAAAGCCACATAATAAGATTTCCCGGAGGAAGCAGAAAACATCTAAACAGTAATTTTTTACAAAAACTACATGAAAATAAATTTAAAATATATGATTGGAACATACAAGCTTCTGATGGAATTAATGCTAAAACTTCTCCTTATAAAATATTTAAAGAAACTACCACTAATCCAGAAAACCTTAATTCAATCATACTTTTAATGCACTGTGATTATATGCATAAAAATACTTGTACTGCTCTTCCTAAAATAATAGATTATTATAAAAATAAAGGATATGAATTCAAAATTATAACAGAAGATACCGAAGAGCTATATTTCCCTATATCCACTAAAAAAGCCTCGGGTTTCTTTAAAAAAATACTTACAAATTAAAGTTTAAGGCAAGACATTAAATTATAATATGTCTTGCCTTAAACCTTTATATTATCAATGTTTAATATTAGTTTTTATAAGTTCCATGAAGGTATCAGGAGTTACCACTTTTATTTTAGAGTTTTTATTTAATTGATTTATGACTTTTTCTATGTCTTCCATGGTTTTACTCCAAGCGTGTACATATACAAAAGTATAGGCATTTGGATCAGTTATATCAGTATATCCTTTATCTACATAAGAATTGATTTTTTCAACTAGGCTGTTGTTGTCTTCTAATTTGGCCCATAAAAGATCTCTGCATGAAACTATTGGTTTACCATTACTCCAGAGTACTTTACCTTTATAATCGTCCTGTCTGTTATAATTTAAGTAAAATATACCCTGTATATTGGGATATATAGTGTACTTATTCCATAGCGCTGTATTTTCAAAGGACCAATTATCTAAAATTGAAACATATTTTTGATCTACATTTTCCATATACTTATTTAATCTTTTAATATTTAATTCCAGTGCATCTTCTTTAAATTTACTTGGATACATATAACCCACTCCTGATGGAGACACAATAAAGTTGTCACTATAATCCCTCTGGGAGGCACTTTTATAGTATAGCTTATAAACAGTAGGAGCCAATTCATATAGAGAAGGACTTATGGTAAATCCCATGTTAAATTTTCCACGACTGGGAGATCCATACCACTTTTCAGAGCTATAGTTGTTTCCAAGAGTCCACTGTTGATTATCTCCATCTGACATAATGAATGTAACAAAGTGGTTATTACCTTTCACAACACTACTTGAAGAACTATTTTTTTGAGTTAAAGGCTTACATGGAAATGCACTAAGTACAGTTAAATTATAGGACCAGTCTGCAGGAACTATGCTTACGCCGTGTTTTGAAGCTTCTTTTACATTTTCATATTCATCTGGTCCCCAGCCTAAACAAATGGAGTCCTTCTCCATGGATCCAAATACTTTGTCTCTTAGTTGAAATTCTCTGGGTGTGTCTTCATAGAATATAAGACATTTACTCATTATGGCATAATCTCTTAAAGCTATACTTTTATTTGGAGACAGTTCAATTACAATAGAATGCTTTAGTTTAGAATTCCATAGGTTGTTGTAGGCCCAGTATTTATCAGTATTTCTGCAGTCACCTTTTAATTGCTTTATACCATGCTCTTTAAGTTTATTCTCTATGGATTTATCAATAGCTATACAATTTTTTAATGCTGCCAGAGAGCAGGCATTATTTATTGAAGGATCTTTAGAGGAAGAACTGCTGTAGAGTACATATCCTTTTACATATGATTTGAATTTATCCAACAGATACCAGGGATCTTTTACTATATCGTAAGTTACCCCATAGTTTTGCTTTAAATCATCCAGCCATACATTATAATCTGGGTGGCTTTTGCTTAAAATATATATCTGGGAAGATGAACTATTTGATATTACTCCCTGCAGGGTAGCTATCATAGTCTTTTCTACTGGAGTTAAACCATTTTCGTATATTGCATAAAGATGAGTAGGCCTTTTTGGGTTTTTTACATAATAAGAGTGTAATGAAGACGCACCTGAAACTGAATTAAATATATTAACACATAGGATAGAGATGATAACTAGGGTAAAAATTTTACTAAATTCATATTTTAATTTCAAAAATTACACCTCCCTAATACTTTATTATGTAGATTTTTTAAATAATTTATGTGTATGACCGAAATAGCCAGTTCTATTAAGAACCAGCTATCATCTTTTTAAAGCAAATTCAACGGCAGAAACGGCATGTATCTTTGTTGTGTCAAAAATGGGTATGCTAATATCCTCCTGTTTTATTAGTAATGGTATTTCTGTACATCCTAAGATTA
This sequence comes from Clostridium sp., assembly GCF_036781005.1. Taxonomy (GTDB): domain Bacteria; phylum Bacillota; class Clostridia; order Clostridiales; family Clostridiaceae; genus Clostridium_B. The sequence goes on from NZ_DAIQBT010000034.1 coordinate 6,399, forward strand.
TACCTTCAGCACCATTTAAAGCTAACTTATTTATTATTTTTATATATTTCATTTTTGAAACTTCATCTATTATACCTTTGCATAACTTACCATAAATAACCTTATGAATTATTTTTCTGTCACTTTCATCTGGAATAATTACATTCACATTGAAATGTTCTTCTAAAATTTTTTTATAGAAATCCTGCTCCATAGTAAATTTAGTTCCAAGCAATCCAACCTTTTTTATGCCTTTTTCAATTACTTTTTTGCCTGTCGCTTCTGCTATATGTAAAACTTTCATTCCTGTTCTTTCCTGTATATCATTTGCCATTTTATGAATTGTATTAGTACATATTACAATAAAATCAGCACCTCCATTCTTAAGCTTCTGTGAAGCATCCACCATAATATCAGTTAATTTCTCCCATTTATTTTTATGCTGCAATACTTCTATTTCTTCAAAATCCACTGAATACATCATACTTTGTGCAGAATGAAGTCCTCCTAACTTAGCTAACTTAGCTTTTACAGTGTCATTTATAATTTTATAATATTCAAGTGTTGATTCCCAGCTCATTCCACCTACTAATCCAATTGTTTTCAAATTAATCAACACTTGTGACTCCTCATATACTATAATGTTTATATGACTTTTCTGTACCATATCCATATTCTACAAATAATACCTTGAATTCTATATTACCTTTCATTCCTCATCTACTTATAATATTTATATACTTAATTTTAGCGCATCATATGAAACTTAAGTAAGCTCCCATTAAAAATTCTCGCTAATTCCAAGAGGAATTTACTAACTTATATTGAATATTGTATTGAAAGGAGGATGATTAAAATGAGTAGTTCACATATTATTGGTAATCCAGATTCTGCAATATGGAAGATGCTAGGCATTGATGATCCTAAAACTACTAATACAAAACAAAAATCCATTGATATTAACAAAGAAAATACGGAAAATAGGAAATCCCAATTAACTACCAATTGTGAAGATGATAAAATCCAAAAATAGGCATTCTAAATGAAGAATGCCTATTTTAAATAACATTATTTTTGAAGAAAATTAATTTTATATTATCCTGTGGCAGTTGCATTTTGATTTTAGTTAACATATCAGCAAAAGTATTGCATGAGAAATTGATTTATGCTATATTTAAATAAAATTTAATAGAAATAACGATGCTTTATACATTATTAAAGTATTTTTGGAAAAACATAACTTTTATGTTGATTTTAAAGAGCATAAAAAGGGGTACACCACCGCGGGTGTATTTACTTTTTATGCTTTTTTATTTATAAAAAACAAAATAGAAAGTGAGGACAAGCAGATGATAAAATCAACCATCAAAAAACAAATATTTACCGCAATGTTAGCAAGTATATCCTACGTTTTAAGTACCTTTGTATCTTTCCCAAGAATGGCTCCATTTCAGCATTTCACCAATGTTATAGGTGCAGTTTTTTTAGGTCCGGTTTGGGGATTTAACTGTGCTTTAATAACCGGACTTATGAGGATGATATTAAATGGCAGTACAATTTTAGCAGTCATAGGTGCTGTGGTAGGCGCATTTCTATCAGGACTGTTATATAAAAAATTTCATAAATTCGTGTGGGCAGTTATCGGTGAAGTAATTGGAACTGGGGTAATAAGTGCAATTATTTCTTACCCATTTATGAGAATGTTTTATGGTCTTCCCAAGACCTCCATTTTTACCTACATTCCATTTTTTATACCAGCTTCCTTAATAGGGTCATTACTAGGTTATACATTATTGAAAACATTAGATAGGGTAAAATTGCTTACCTATTTAAAATCTCTTATAGATAATTAAATGTTACTACACAAAAACCTAATATTACCATATCAAAATGTACTATTAGGAAAATATACACATACTATGAATTTTTAAATGACTTTATCAGTTAATTTAATATGCAATGTATGGATAAAACTAATGTTAGTAAAACACCAAAAGTTTCACACTTAAGAACTTTTTAGTACGATAGTCCATTGATATATAATAATTTGTATCAAATTAAGAAAAAGTTATTAATTCCAATTTTCATTGGAAATTATTGGGAAAAATTTTCATAATAAAAGCATCCTTTCTATAATAGTTTTGCGATAAACTTTAAAGAAAAGGATGCTTGAATATGGAAAAAAGGTGAAAAAATAAATAGTTTAAAAAAATAAAAGCTGTATTTGTTGTAATTGAGTCAATTTCCAATAATGAAATTACAGAAACTCATTGATAGTAATAGTATAGCTTATACTCCAAACAGATCAAATACATCTGTATCATCAATAATACGCTTGCTCTTCTTATCTGCATTCTTAAGCATATTTTTCATTTTCTTTAGATACAATTTTTTTAGAAGCTATTTCATAATCTACTGTAAATCCAGTTTGAGTAAAAATAATATGAAAACCACTTTTATACTAAAATAACTGGTATAGGATATTTTTTTACCACAATAATAAATTAAAAATATGATTGAATTCTTAAGTTTTGATAATAAAAATAAACACTCCAAATAAGAGTGTCTATTTTTAATAACATTATTTTAAAGGAGTTCAAACTTATACTATCCTGTGATAGTTGCATTTTAGTTTATTGTGCCCTGCAACTAAAGACACAAGTTTATATTTACGCTTAAGGGGGCATACATTATAAACTGCTTGATTTAATAATAGTACTTGTCCACTGGATGTACTTATAATTATAAGCAGTATTTGTTACAACTTAATGGCATAATCATTAACTATTTGTAAACAAAATATACCTCTCTCGATTATATTTTCTATAGTTTTTCCTATTAACAAGCTTCACTTAGCCTCAAATTTCACTTAGATCTAAACAATTGAAATAACCTGTTGAAAAAACCTGCGTTAGCATTATCCATGTCTACCTGGTACTGAGTATAATAAGCATTTTCTATAACCTTTTTAAAACCTTTAACTTCTTTTATTAAACGTTCACTATTAGTTAAGGTTGATTTAGAAAATATCTTAAAATCACTTTGTAAATCGGATTTCAATTCCTCATTTTTACTATCAATCTTTTCAGCTATGAATTTTGTAATATCATCCACAAATCGCTTATGAAAGTCTAGATTGATTTCATTAATTTTATCAAATTTAGAATCTAAATATTCTTTAATTTCCTTAAATAAATCCTTTTTAAATTTATCCAGGCTTTTATTTTGAGCATCAATAATTGCTGAGGTAATATTTTCAACATATAATAAGTTGGCATTTTTTATATCATTGTTTAATTCATTTTTAAAATTGTCAAATTGAATTTGTTGTTCTTTTTTAATTGAATCAATAAGTTCTTCAACAGATAATAAATTACTTCCAAGATGCTGAACTTCATTATCATTTAAAGGTAACTTACTATAGTACTCTTGAATTTCTTTAAGAGACATGCCTCTATTTTTTAATTTTATTAAAAATTCCAAATTATCAATATCATCATTAGTATAACGCAGTTCTTTATCTATTATTTCAATTTTTAAAAGATTATCAAATATATTTGTATAATATTTAATATTACCGACATCTTCATTCAATAAATCAGCAACCTGACTCATAGAATAATATAATATTTCTCCCCTTTTTCTATTTTGAATTTTACGTTCAACCTTTTGTGTATCTATATATTTATCTTTATTATCCATGACAATTACTCCCCCTCCTTCTTTTTTCGGACAAATAGAAGCTAAGCTTAAGTAAAAAATATTATTAGTTTAAAAAATATAAGGTTATTCTGACTTTTTTCGATAATAAATATAGCAAATACAAACTAATATTAAAGTGAGATATGAAAAATTAGTTTAAAATAAGGGAGCGTAATTATGGAAAAAGGTAAAATGTTATTAGTTGCACTAGGCCAAGGTGCCGGAAATATTGTAGATGGATTATTAAGCAGAAATTCAAGATACAATGGCTTATTTATAAATAGCAGTTTATTTGACATTAAGCCATTGAAAAACGCGGATATGGGAAAAAATGTATATGTATATCCAGGAACAGATGGCTCGGGAAGAGATAGAACTAAATCTAAAGAAATGATAAGAGATAATGCCAATGCTATAGGAATATTATTGAGCAAGTATCCTTTAACAGAAGTAGTTGTTGTATTTACAACTATGGCTGGTGGAACGGGTTCTGGAGCAATAAAAACTTTTATACAAATAGCAAAAAAAGTATTGCCAAATTCTAAAATAAATGTAGTGGCTATTTTACCTAGTTTAAAAGAAGATGAGTTAGCTTTTAAAAATACAATAGAATGTTGGAATGATATAAATAGTATAATGAATTTAATAAATGATGTTAAATTTGTGGATAACAATAAGAGAAACACCTATAAAGAAATTAATAATGAAGTAATTGAAAGTTTAGATTTAGCCTATAATATAGTAGGTATTCATGCTGACGGCAGCATTGATAATAAGGATTCATTCAGAATAAATACAGCAGATGGATCAGGGCTTATTTTAAAGTTATATGACGGGCTAAAAGATGCTAAAACTGCTATTGACCTAGCAATAAAAAACAGTGTATTTGTTCAACAGGATGTATACGATTGTGATTATCTGGCTATTAATTTAAAAATTGACGGATATGATCCCTATGAAGTAACTAAATTATTTGAGGTTTATAGAAGTACATATATAACATATAACAAGAAAAATAATATAGTTGTTCTTGGGGGATGTGAAACTCCTACAGAATCAATAAATTTAATAAAAATGGCCTTAGAAGACAAGAATAAAAGAAAATTATCAAGAAATAAAAAAAGAAGTGTTATTATTGATTTAGATACAGATAGTAAAGAAAATGAAGATGAATTGGATCTTTTTAATAATAGTGAACTTAATAATTTGTTAGATGATAATTATAATCTCTAAATTCATTATTTATTTTTAAGTAACACTAAAAAATATATCCTAAATTTAAAAAAGCTTTTAATTTGAAATTTATAGTCTTCTATATTCCAGAATATATCAGCTTAGGTAATTATCTTACTAAAAGTTAGTGTGATAATCACCTAAGTTAAACTCTACATAATCAACGACATTCATCATTTTATTCAGCATTTCCATTGCATCCCACTTCCTTTATATATAATCTATCACTAGTACATTAGAACTTTCTGTTTTCCCGTGCTTTTACATGACAGAATTATTTCATTCTATTAGCTTATGCTCTAAAAACATTATACTGTAGACTAAAACTCCCATAAATTCATTTATAAATACAAAAAATCAATTTATCAATTAATTTAATATGTAATACAAGAATAGAACTAACGTTAGTAAAACACAGATCCACTTGCATGTGCTGTTTATTTCTTTTATAATAAAGTATATTTAGTTAAAAAATGCATGAATATATCAAGTGATTCTTAGTTTCAGGTGGAGTTTGCTATAGAGAAATACTTATCTCCATCTGAGCCTTAGAAGAACTTATCCAGGCGTGTAGCAGTGCTTATCTCCCACTTTGAAGAAGATGGGAGTGTTAGCTAATTCTAGCGTTCGGATAAAGAATATTTTATATTTATACAAAAAAATATAAATGAAGAGAGGACTAATAATGGCTGAAAAAATTAGAATGAATGTACCTTTAGTAGAAATGGACGGAGATGAAATGACCAGAATCATCTGGAAGATGATTAAAGATTTACTTTTGAAACCATACATAGACTTAAAAACAGAGTATTATGATCTTGGACTTGTTAAAAGAGATGAAACTAATGATGAAATAACTGTTAAAGCTGCAAATGCAATAAAAAAATATGGCGTTGGTGTAAAATGTGCTACTATAACTCCAAATTCTGAAAGAGTTAAAGAATACAACCTTAAAAATATGTGGAAAAGTCCTAATGGAACAATAAGAGCAATTCTAGATGGCACAGTTTTTCGTACCCCTATTACAGTTAATAGTATAAAACCCTTTATGAAAACATGGAAAAAGCCCATTACAGTTGCAAGACATGCATATGGTGATATATATAGAGACGTAGAATACAAGGTGGAGGAACCAGGTAAGATGGAACTTGTATTTACTTCTGAAAAAGGAGAAGAAACAAGACAAACACTTCATATTTTTAATGGTCCAGGTGTGGTAATGGGAATGCACAACCTTGATAAATCTATTAAAAGTTTTGCAAAATCCTGCTTCAATTATGCACTAGATATGAAACAAGATCTATGGTTTGCTTCAAAGGATACAATTTCTAAAACCTATGATCACAGATTCAAGGATATATTTCAGGAAATATATGATAAGGAGTACCATACTAAATTTAAAAATGCCAATATAACATATTTTTATACCTTAATTGATGATGCCGTTGCCAGAGTTGTAAAATCAGAAGGAGGTTTTATATGGGCATGTAAAAATTATGACGGGGATGTAATGTCTGATATGGTTGCTACTGCTTTTGGAAGTCTTGCAATGATGGCTTCAGTACTTGTATCACCTGATGGTTACTATGAATATGAAGCTGCTCATGGTACTGTACAAAAACATTATTATCAGCACTTAAAGGGACTGCCAACCTCCACAAATTCCATGGCTACTTTATTTGCATGGACAGGAGCTTTAAGAAAAAGAGGAGAAATGGATGGAATAAATGAATTAATTGAATTTTCAAATAAGCTTGAGGCTGTATCTATAAAAACCATTGAAGAAGGCATTATGACTAAAGATTTAGCGCCACTTTCAGAATCAAAAAATAAAAAAATAGTTAATACTGAGGAATTCATTTTAGAAATAAAGAAACGATTAGAATATTAATATCAAATTATTCTAATATTCAGACAGGGCTTCTTATAGAGAAATACTCCCCCATCTGAATATTAGAACTCATCCAATACATAATAAATAGTACTCATATGTCTACTCTTTATCTTTAACTATCTAATCATGATAAGGTTATAGCCAATTCACAAAAATTATTCATAAAAATACACTTTCAAAATTAATTGATAAAACCATTGTATTTACATTTATATATACATTATAATATAGATGATAACATTATAAAATTTATATTATTTATTAGAGGTGAATATTTATGGGATAAATTGTCATTATTAAAAATATAGTGTTATTGTTACATAGAACTAAAGATCTATTGATAGAAAAAATGTATGAATACGGAAAGCGAGATGAATTAAATGAGTACTATTTCGCAAAGAATTGAGAAGTTGCCAGTTACACCTATGCTTTATAAAGTATTATTCTTAGCAGGTATTGGTTGGTTATTTGATGCCATGGATCAAGGCATGGTATCTGGAGTAATGGCTGCTATCGGGAAATCATGGCAACTTACTCCTGCGGATCTGGGATTACTAGGAAGTGCTTCAGCAGTAGGAATGGCTATCGGTGCCGCTGTAGCTGGAATGGCAGCTGACAGGTGGGGCAGAAGAACAGTTGTTACATTTACTCTTGTATTATATGGACTAGCTAGTGCTGTATCTGGGTTAGCTCCTAACTTTACTGTACTTTTATTTCTACGATTTTTAACTGGATTGGGTCTAGGTGGCGAATTACCCGCAGCATCTACCTTGGTTAGTGAATTCTCCCCTACTAAAGCACGTGGCAGGATGGTTGTTTTGCTTGAAAGCTTCTGGGCTTGGGGCTGGATTGTAGCAGCTTTAATTGCTTACCTTTTGATTCCTGTTTATGGATGGCGTATTGGATTTTTCTTGGGTGGAGTACCAGCACTGTATGCAGCTTATCTAAGAAGAAATATTCCAGAATCTCCTCGATATCTTGAACAAAAAGGACGTTTCAAAGAAGCAGATGAAATTGTAAGTAAAATGGAATACCAAGCTGGTATAAGTACTAGTGAAATAGCTATAGATAACCAGTTGAAAAATAAAATAAGCAACATAACTCTTTCAGATTTATGGAATAAAACTTATTTTAGACGTACTCTTGTGCTGTGGATTTTATGGCTGGGTATCAATTTTGGTTATTATGGTTTTGTTTTATGGACTCCTACCCTTCTTATGGGTAAAGGTTTCAGTTTAGTAAAAGGATTTCAGTTTATATTAATCATGAGTATTGCTCAATTACCAGGATATTACAGTGCTTCCTACTTAATAGAAAAGATTGGTCGTAAACCGGTTTTAGTAGTTTATCTGATAGGTACTGCTCTGTCATCATACTTATTTGGTCAAGCAACCTCTGTAACTACCGTGCTTGTTTTTGGGTGTTTACTCTACTTTTTCAGTTTAGGTGCCTGGGGTGCTGTATATGCTTATACTCCAGAAGTTTATCCTACAAGTGTCAGAGGCAGCGGAGTTGGCTGGGCTGCTGCAATTGGCCGTATCGGTGCTATTGCTGCTCCTTATATAGTTGGACTAATATATGAAGCTAAAGGCAATGAAGCTGGCTTCACTTATGTATTTATCATATTAACCATAGTATTTGCAGCAGTTGCTATAGTAGTTGCCATAGTAGGTATTGAAACTAAAGGTAAATCTCTTGACGAAATTAATGTATCTTAACTAACTTAAATTAAATATTTTCAAAAATAAACAAGAACTAATTTTAAAAATAAAAAGAATCTTAAAACAGTATAAATTTTAAAGAGTAAGAATAATTCTATAAAATTATTTTTACTCTTCTAGTATATTTATAAAATAGCTACTTTAACCAATGAACGGGGCGAACTATCCTCATCGGTAACTTTGTGTGTAAATCTCCCTTAGCTGTATTTAGCTGAGCTTGAGTCAGAAAAATACTATTTTTCAGATTAGTTCCACTAAGATCTGCATCCCTTAAATCAGCCCCAATTAAATCAGCCCAACTTAAGTCTACTCCGCTAATATTTGCTGCAATAAGACACGCTCCTCTTAAATCAGCACCTCTAAGATTGGTTTTCCTAAGATCATAACCAAAATAATCCGACTTAAGAGAATGAGCCTTTCCATTTTTCAAGTTAACATTCTTTTTTCTACTGCACTTACCACGCACCAAATTGCTGGTATTCTTAAGCCATATATTAACTTCACTTCTATGAGCTGCTATATCAAATGTTAGCAGAGTCTTACTATCAAGAAGGGTAATTTGTTCAGTATTATCTATTAATGAATTTATCTCCTCTTTAGCATGACGATCTCTTTGAAGAACAAATGCTTCTGTAAGATACCACAGCATTTCATGAAGTTGCCGCATAATTAAAAATATCTCAAACATTTCACTGGCACATTCTGGATTATTAAGCCAATTATAGCCTTTAAAAGTAATTTGTGATACCTTCTGTCCTGCACCAAGACATTCGTAGGCTGTACAGCCTTTAAGTCCCCTGATTGCAAGTTCTTTATGAACAGCACAAGTAAAATCCGGACGTAAATTCACACAAGGTTTACCCGCATCTTTATCTTTTGGAAAACCCTCTAAAACTGAAAAATAAAGTGCTACACAACATAGCCCGAAACATTTTTTACAATCAGCCTTTAATTCTTTATCATATTTATGTGTACACATCATGGCTATTTACCCCATATCACAAAAAGTAGTAATCATTTTTTCTTTTTTAATTATATCATATACTACCTGTACATCAAGATATATAAACCATTTTATTATAAAAATCCAATTTAGTACCTTGGATTAAAAATTTACTTTTTGTCCATTATACATACACTGTAAAAGTTTTTTCATCTCTTCTTCTGTTACTTTTCGAGGATTCGATCCAGTACAAGCATCCATTATAGCATTATGGGCTATAAAATCTAAATTTTGATTAAAATCGATTTCACTTATACCATACTCCTTTATCGAAAGAGGAATATTCATCTTTTTATTCATATCACGAATCATTTCAGCTAATGAATCTATCAATTCATTCTCATTATTTCCTGAAAGATTGAGCCTTTTAGCTATTTCAGCATACTTTTCTGAACAAACTTTCCTGTTAAAATCTATAACATAAGGCAAATATATAGCATTTGCGCATCCATGAGGTATGTGAAATACCGCACCAGTCTTATGAGCTATACTGTGAGTTATTCCAAGAAGTGCATTTGAAAATGCCATTCCAGCAAGGCACTGAGCTATATGCATATGGCCTCTAGCTTCCTTATCCCCTTCATAAGATTTCAATAGATACTTATGAATCATAATTATGGCATGCATGGCAAGTGGATCTGAAAAATCCGAATGCAAGCTTGCAACATATGCCTCTATTGCATGGGTGAGTGCATCCATTCCAGTATGTGCTGTAAGCTTTTCTGGCATTGTTTCTGCAAGTACTGGATCTATTATGGCCACATCAGGTGTAAGATTGAAATCTGCAAGAGGATACTTAATTTTAGATTTATAATCAGTTATTACAGAAAATGCTGTTACTTCAGTTGCTGTTCCACTTGTAGAAGGTATAGCAACAAATTGTGCTTTTCTCCTTAATTTAGGAATCCCAAAAGGGACTACTGCCTTTTCAAATGTAAAATCAGGGTATTCATAGAATATCCACATTGCTTTAGCCGCATCTATAGGTGATCCACCTCCTATAGATACTATCCAATCTGGATTAAAGTCTCTCATTACTTTAGCACCATTCATAACAGTCTCAACAGATGGATCCGGTTCAACACCTTCTATCAATTTAACTTCAATACCTGCTTCTTTTAAGTACCCCTCAACTTTAGCTAGGAATCCAAACCTTTTCATGGATCCTCCACCGACAACAACTACTGCTCTATTTCCATCTAAATTTTTTAAATTTTCCAGGGAATTTTCACCAAAATAAATATCCCTGGGCAAAGTAAATCTCCCCATTACTTTCCTCCTCATTATAAAATTTATATTAAGATAAATTTCTAAAAATTATATTTTATAAATTAAATATATTAGCAAATACCATGCCAATTAATTTCTCCCTGCAAGAAGAGTTGATATAAGCATATATGTTATAAATGGTATAATAAGCATTAAAAAAACTGTTGTAAAAAACAACATTATTCATCTAAAAAACGTTGTTTTTTACAACAATGTTGTTTTTTTATACATTTTATCAAAAATTAATTTCATATTTTTTCATCTTTGTATATAATGTACTTCTATTTATGCCCAAAATTTTAGAAGCCTTTGATATGTTACCTTCACAATTATTTACACAATTTATTATTGCTCTTTTTTCCCATTCCTCTAAAGAACACATATCATATGTAAAACTCTTATTATACAAGTTATTTTGTTTATTATCTGAAAAATTATCTTGAAAGTAAAAAGATGTACTTCCATTCATATTCACAATATTTTCAATGCAATTTTCTAATTCCCTTACATTTCCAGGCCAATTATAGCTTAAGAGCTTTTCATATACATAAGGCTTTATCCTTGGAACAGGTTTCTTAAGCTTAAAAGCTTTTATCTCCAAAAAATAATCTATAAGTATTTTTATATCCATATCTCTTTCTCTTAGAGGCGGCACATATATAGGAATTACATTTAACCTGTAATATAAATCTTCACGAAAATTTCCTCTTTTTATTTCTTTCCTTAGATTTTTATTGGTAGCTGCAATTATTCTCACATCTACTTTTATACATCTATTTCCACCTATTCTGGTAACACAATTTTCCTGAAGAACCCTCAAAAGATTTACTTGCATATCCAAAGGCATTTCCCCAATTTCATCTAAAAATAAAGTTCCCCCATTTGCAAGCTCAAATTTTCCTGCACGCCCTCCATGTTTTGCTCCTGTAAATGCCCCCTCCTCATATCCAAATAATTCGCTCTCTATTAAGTTCTTTGGTATGGCACCACAATTTATTGCTATAAAACTTTTGTTCTTTCTATCACTATTATTATGGATGGATTGTGCAATAAGTTCTTTTCCCGTACCACTTTCTCCTTGAACTAACACCGTAGAGGGACTATTAGATATATTTTTTAACTGTTCTTTCAAATTTATCATTTTTTCACTCTTAGCAATTATATCGTCAAATGTATACGTAACAGATCCGCTTATATACTTATTAACCAAATTATATATATTTTGAATATCCTTAAATGTAACTACCATTCCTGTAATATCATCATTTTTATCCTTTATAGGATATACATTGAGACTGAATCTCTTTTTTTTATCTGAGTACAAAATTTCCTTGTCCTTATATACATTTCCTGATCTCAGTTCATCAAGTATATATTGCCAATTATAAAGAACACTGTCTACATTTTTATCTATAATATATCTTCTATCTATTCCAAGCATACTACAAGCACTATCATTTATAGCTTTAACCATTCCATTATTATCTACAGCAAAAATTCCAAAATCTATAGAGTTCATAATTCCATTTAGATATTGATATGCTTTAAATAATTCATTTTGAGATTTATTTAATTTTAAGTCATTTTCAATAAATTTTACCGCAGATACAACTAATCCTAATGTATGGGGATGAGCCAACTGACATTTTCCAGTTAGATTCAAACACCCTATTATATCTCCTTGTTCATTATGTATAACAGAAGCACAACAGGTATATCCCTGAAAAATATCTATAAAATGTTCTTCACCTGAAATTTGAACTGATAAATCTTCAAAAATAGCAATTCCCATTGCATTTGTACCTGCACTTTTCTCACTCATATCAGCACCTTCTACTATTCCAGCATTTCCTTGTTCTGTTACTATATCCTTATCTCCTATAATGGTTAATACAACTCCGTTTTTATCTCCAAGATACAATGAAAAACCTGACTTGTTTAAAAAATCATAAAGTATCTCCATAAATGGTCTGGCTATTTTTATGACTTCACTATTTTTATTTGTTATTTTCTCTAATTCTTTTCTCTTAAATATTCTTTTAGGCTTTGATATACCCTTTTCAACATGGTATTTAATACATCTATTAAAAGATCTGCTAATTATTTCATTATGAGTAGATAGTTTCATTTCATATTACCTCCTTTTTATTATTATAATTTAGTTTTTAATACTTTTTCTAGATTTTGTCCAAACTAAAGAAAACAATTTCGTATTTAATTTCCATAATATATGATATAATTTACATCTACAAGAAAGTGAAGAAGTTACTATTAAAAATCCTAAAAATAATTCTCTAAAATATAAAATTGCACTAATATATTAAAATCACTTAACAGGAGTTGAATAATATGTCCTATAAAATATTTGATCTGATTCAAAGCCTTATTGATATTGAAAATATTTCCTTAAAACTATACTCAAAAATAGAAAGAAACTTTAAAAATGAATCCCCAAAAATAAGTATACTGGCTAAAACCATTGCAAAACAAGAACAGAAGCACATTGAATACTATGAAAATTTGTCACAGAGCCTAAAGGGTAAACTAGATGATTCTATAGATTTTTACTTTTACGATAAAATTTCAGGACTTTTATTTGAATTTAAAAAAAATATAAAAATACCTAAAGTAAATACTCCAAGGAGCCTAGTTGAATTTGCCATAGAGTTTGAAAGAAATAATGTGGCACTACTTTTAAACATTCAAGGTAGATTACTACAAAACATAAATGATATAAATAACAGGATTTATAAAGTAATATCCATTATTATAAAAGAGGAAAAAGAGCATGAAAATATGTTTTTAGGATTACTAAAATAATCTTAAAAAAATTCATCAAATTCTAGTATAAATTATATCTATAAAAATAAATATGTATGGATAGATATATTAAGGAGATATACAAATCCATGTATAATTTAGATCCAAATGCCTTAAGTTTTTTAGATAAAATTAGGATTGACAAGGGAATAGAGGAATTGAAAAATTTTTTCTTTCAATTATCTAAAAAAAATTTTAAAAAATCACTAGAATTTATCAATGATAAACATTTAGGATTTAATATTTTATTTATTCTTAAAGAAATACTTCAACAAAATAACCTATTTAACAGTTTAACAGGAAAAAATAAAGCAGCACTTTTAATTATAAAAGAAATACTAACAGATAAAAAATATGATTTAGCCTCAGAACAAATATCCTTTGATTATATAGAAATAATCCATTCAGTTCTTAAATGGATACTTGAAACTGGATTTTACGATGATGGCATAAGTGATGAATACGATGAAGTTTTAGACATTACCTCCATACTTCTAACAAAAGTTTATAGAGATACTTCTCTTCTGCCTATTATGGCGAACATGATTTTTCATAGATATAAAAAAGGATTTTTCATACATGATCTGGTATGGGGGTTCTTTGAATGTGCCAATCCAAAAAGTTTGAATATTATTGGAGAACGTCTTCTATCTTCTAGTATAGAAGATGTTAAAATAGCATCTAAATTGTTGAACTTTATACCCGGAATAGATAAAGTTGCCAGCAAGGAAAAGAAATACACTCTCTTTTTAAATTGGATGAAAGAAAATAGTGCATTTCTAGAATATACTGGTGAAAGTTTTCACCAAACCACAAATCCAAAACCTTATAAAATAGTTCTTGAAGGTAAGTATTTATGTAAAAGTATCTCCCCTAATACAGGGAAAACCTTATGTTCCCCATCAGAAAAAGAATCTAATCTATTGAACCAGTTCAAAAAACTGAATTATAATACCAAGGTGCTGCTTGCAAATTTTTCCTTCAAAATACATTGTAAAAACATATATTTATGGCATATATGGTGTGAATACTCTCTTGAAAAACAAATAAAAATTGCTAGAATAGGAGTATTTTAATGATTAAAATTTCAGACAATAATTTTGATGTAAATTCAATAATATCCAAATATAGCCATAACAGTATAGAAAGATATATTCTCAATGAGCTTTCCTCCAGCAGCCAAACTTATCATTATAATTCCATAGAGGAATTGAAATTCGAACTAGGTTTAAGAAAAAATATTGTAGATGCATCCATAAAATTAAGTATGAGCAAATTTCGTTTTCGCACTTTTCGTAAGTCCATATGCAATCCTGAGTACTGGGAAAGAACAAGACAAGGTGGCTTTCTATTAAAGGAAAGAGTAAGGGCTTCTGCTGCTATTGACGATATTTATAAAAACAGCAGCAAATATGGCACAGAATGTGCTACGGCAATAGTCATAGTATACTATAAAGGATGTCTTGATTCCTTCCATGAAAAAATTTTTGATTCTACTTTTAAAAATATATATTTAATGGATTGGCAAAATACAGATCAAAATCTTTCCTTAAATGTTTTTGCTGAAGTTAAGGACTATCTACCAGGAGATTGCAGATACTTTAAAAATCCTGAAGTAAATCCCTTAACTCCGGAGTGGCAGGGTGAAAATGTAATTGTACTGGGAAATGGGAAATATTATGGCCACGGAATAGGCATAAGAACTGCCGACGAAATAATAACAGCATTAAATAAACGTCGTATTATAGGTGCAACACATTCAGCATATCTATTAGATTCTGTTACAAGACCGGATTTTAAACAATTGGCAGGTATTTATTTTAATGCCTCTTTAAGAACCAATACAATATCCCACATTAAATCAAATCATCCAGAATAGAAATATTATTACAATAAAAAGATTCCCATGGTGTAAATCAGGGAATCTTTTATATTCTAAAAAACATCTAATAATAACATACAATAGGAGTACCTACTTCAATATTACGAAATATGGTCTGTGCTAAACCATAGGGTGAATTTACACAACCATGAGAACCATTTGTCTTGTAAATTTGCCCTCCAAAGGAAGTTCTCCAACTTGCATCATGAATTCCAATGCCTCCATTAAACGGCATCCAGAAACTAACAGGTGAGTTATAATCCTGCCCTTTTAAAGTAGCATTTTTTTCCTTATACTCTAATTTATAAATTCCTCCAGGTGTTGCAGTATTTAAACTTACATTACCTGTAACAACATCCCCCTCTACTATCAAGGAACCATTTTTATAGAACCACATATGCTGACTTCCCATATCTATCTCTACATATGTATTTCCAATATCATTACTGCCGTGAGAAACTGCTGTTTGGGTATATGCTGGTTCTTTCGTTATAGTTTGTCCTTGTTTTATTGCTGCAATTAAATCCTGTACTTCTTTGTGTACATTAATTTGCCAACCATAGCTTCCGCCACTGACATTTAAAGTATTTCCCGATGATGTACGAAAGTTTCTTGTTATACCAACAGTATCATAAGTATTGGCAAGTGATTCTATATACTCATCTACCTTTTCTTCATCAAGTGTAATATTAAAATTGTCATCTACTACAAACCATTTATTAATTGTGGATCCATCTAAAACTTCTTTACTATCTCCAAAAGTATAAGTGACCTTTGAAGCTACATATTTGTTCAGCATATCCCTGGCTTTTATAACCTCCTTAGATTTTGAAGTATATTTTGGAGTTATATAACAATTAGCAGCTTCTAAGTCTATTGTTGATTCCATTTTGGCTACGGCGTCTTTTGTACATTTTAATAAAAGATCTTTGTCTACTTTATTACCATTTACTCGCTCTACAATAACAAAGGAATTACCTGCATACTTAAAGCTAGGCTCTTTAGGCTCAATTATATTGCTGCCTGTAAGGCAAGATAAGTTGTCCACCTGTTTTGTTAACTGCTCTTTGTCGTATGAAATATCTGCTGTCATATTAGAATTCTCTGTACTGAAAAATGCCACTACCCACTTGAAAGGATTTTGTTTATCTTTAAAATTTTGAAATTGTTCATATGACTTATATTTCAAATCAATATCCTTTGCTCTAATTTGTTCCTTTTTACCATTTTTCTCCTTAATATTCAAGGTATATGTATTCAAATCCGCTGCCATCTGTTTCTTGACTTGTTCTACTGTTTTACCTGATACATCCCTACCATTAATCTTAGAACCAAAATATAAGTGCTTCATAAAATACACTGACCCAACTAAATATACAATAAGTAAAGCGCAAATAAAAATTGCCATCCTTGCGACAATCTTATTGCGCCTATCTACAATTTCCATAGTATCTTCCCTTCTATAACCTAGTTTTTTCATAATCGTTTTTCATATGCCCTTACTAAATACCATTATTTTATATGTTTTAACAATAAAAATGCCTAAAAAGACTAACTTCAAATAAAATTATAGTCATAAATAAGTGCTATTAAATAACAATTATAGTCATAATTTCTTATATTATAACATTTATGATTGATTAATATCAATATAATTTTTAAGGTAATTATTTATATTTTTAAGTCTTTAACTTGATTAAAATAGCCATTCATTTCCAATACATTTTAAAGGAAAAGATTCCCATGATAATATTAACAGGAATCTTTCACATTAAAAAAATTCATTTCAAATTAAATACAAGAAAGCTTAACTATTCTTTAATTAAATCTCCTTCTATATTTCTAATAATAGCCGTTTCATCTGGCAAATCTCCAATTTCAATTTTTATTTCCGTACAAATATCTATTAAATTTTCATTATAATTTTTAAGATATTCAAATAAATTATTAGAATTAATACAACTGTGTTTATTTACAATAACCGACATACTATTTACCTTTGAAATTCTTTCTTTTTTACAACATTCATCCAGCCCTCTTGATATTTTACTTAACAATATAGTATTCTGCATAAAAATCCTCATCTCCCCAATATTTTTTTATTATAATATTTGATATTATTTATATATTCAAATTTATTACAATTATGTATAATAAAA
This sequence comes from Clostridium sp., assembly GCF_036781005.1. Lineage (GTDB taxonomy): Bacteria > Bacillota > Clostridia > Clostridiales > Clostridiaceae > Clostridium_B. Next base: position 24,061 of record NZ_DAIQBT010000034.1, read on the forward strand.
ATTTATTGGGAAAATATTTTTAAACACAATAAATTATTTAACATATGCTAAAAAAACATTCAATTAACCAATCATATATTTCTATATTTTTTAATATCCATTAACTACAACTTCTAACTTTCCCGTCTCCGGATCCATTATTAAACCATGAATTTTTATATCTTCTGGAATCAAAGGATGCTTTTTTATTAAATTTACACTTTCCTTTACAGATTCTTCTACAGAATTAAACCCCTGCAGCCATCTTTTTATATCAATACCCGCATCAGATAAAGTCATTATAACATCACTAGCAATTCCCCGTTTTATAGCCTGTTCTAAAATTTTATCTGAATTCAAATTACTCATACCGCAATCATGATGACCAATTACGAGAACTTCATCTGCCTGAAATTCATATACAGCAACTACAATGCTTCTCATTATGCTGCCAAAGGGATGCATTACAGAAGCACCGGCATTTTTAATAAGCTTTACATCTCCATTCTTAAAGTTCAGTGCTTTTGGAAGAAGTTCCGTCAATCTAGTATCCATGCATGATAAAATCACTAATTTTTTATCCGGTTTTTTAGATGTAGTATATTTATTATACTCTTTATTTTCTACAAAACAACTATTATACTCCAATATCTGCTGTAACTTATTCATGGTGTTTCCTCCTAAATTTTTAAGTAAATTCATATTATCTACAGTTTCACTTCATTTAATATATTCTTCAGTTTCTTTAATTCTTCATTAGTTAAAGTAATACCTTTACCCATTTTTGTATGTTCCGGTGACCAGTCTCTAATATCAAATTTAGCAGCATTATTATTCCAACTTATTAGATTCAGTTCTTTTTTCCATCCCTTTGGTGATTCTGAAATAATTCCTATAGTTTCTTTTATATCATACTTTATATCTGCCATAATACGCCTTCCTTCTATTATTGATTAAGTTCCATTATATAAAAAAATCCAACCTAATGCAAAGTGCATTTAAGCTGTAAACTTGTAAAAATATCATTTCAAACCCACCTAATAATTCTTTTAAATTCTTTCTTCTATCCATTTATGTATATCTTCTATGACATTCTCTTTTTGATCTTTTTCACTTAATATTTCATGGTAACATTCAGGATATATTTTCATGGACTTATCTTTTGAACTTATATTGTTAAAAAACCACTTGGATTCCTCATTTTTAACTATTCTATCCTTTTCCCCATGAAGAATAAGACAAGGATACTCATAACCTTTTACATTTTCTCCAATCCATTCAGCTCCCTTTATAAAAGATTCTCCCAGAAGCTTTATATTAGTTTCCCTTAGTACAAGAGGATCATTATTATAATTTTCAATCACTGCTTTATCTCTACACATGAGTTTAGCTAACATATTAGGAGATTTTTCCCTCGGATTTTTTTCAAAATAATTATCCTTTTTTAAACCCTTAAAAGCTGGAGGTTCTAAAACTGCAGCTCCAGATAATATTTGTCCCTTTAATTTATTCTTATATCTTATTCCATAACCTGCAGCAATAAATCCTCCCATACTATGGCCAAACATAAAAATAGGTATATCTTTATTATCTCCTTTAGCCATGTTTACTAATTTATCGGCATCCTGAAAAAAATACTGGAAATCCTCTACATATCCCCTCTCTCCTCCCGATTTTCCATGCCCTCTATTATCAAATCTATAAACAGTATACTTAAACTCATTTAACTTTTTTGTAAAATATTCATATCTCCCTGAATGTTCACATAGTCCATGCACTATTACAACCACAGCTTTCGCAGAATCCACTACATCTTTTGTATAAAATAGTTCCACACCATCAAATGTGTTAACTTTTCCTTTTAAATGATTTGACATACATATCACTCTCCCCTTATTAAATTATTCTACAAAAGATTTCCTTCTCCTTGAAAGTGTTTTTTAAAATTTTGTATAAATATATCCTATTTATTATTCAAGTAAGTGAAGACAACATTTAACCCAGTAATTTATAAATCACTGGGTTATATAAATAATCATTCTAATTATTCTTTATCTTTAGCTGGTATTGTAAGAAGTATACTTAAATATCCGAAAATAGGTCCTAATGCATTACCAATTAATGCCCACACTAAGGCTATTAAAATGTCATAGCTCTGTATTCCCGTTTTTGGAAAGAACCCTCCATAGAACACTGCAAAGGTAGTAGAATAAGCATTAAATGCAGATAAAGAACAACTAGTATAGGGAATCCTCAAACAAATCATAAGTAGAAAAACAGTTATAAGTACTGCTATCATCATTGCAGGCATGGATGGCATAATTTTCCCCAAAACATTAATAAGAACTATGCAAAGTGCCGCAAGTAAGGCTCCAGGTAACATTGAAGGATATATACTTTTCATGGTGGAAGGAGTTGCACCTAATGCAAAATACCAGGCCCACCCTATAAATAGTGCCCATACAGGAAATCCCAAACCAGGAAGTGAAACTAAACAGGAAAGAGCAGCAAGTACAGCAACTACAATTTCTATAGGAATTTTTGCCTTCATATACTTCCTCCTTTAAACATATATATTTGATATACTACTTAATTCTACGCCATTTGATGTTAAAACTTCTTTAATTTTTTTTACTACCTGAACAGCATTAGGAGAATCACCGTGGACACATACTGTAATTCCATCAGCCTTTATAAATTTACCTGTTACCGTTTCAATTTTCTTATCCTTAGCTACCAGAAGTGCCCTTTCTGCAACTTCTTTAGGAGAACGAGCTTTTTTGGTTCTTTCAAGTACCCAGTTACCTGAATCATCATAGTCCAAATCAATAAGTATTTCCGAAATCATTTTAAGCTTTTTCTGCTTTCCCTTTTCAAAGGCAATAGTGTTTCCAGGAAGTACAATGTAGAGTTCTGGATTATATTCTTTAACTGTATCTAAAAAACAATCCACATATTTCTCGTATTCAGAAACCATACGATATAGTATTCCATGGGGCTTGATATGCTGCATTTTTAAATTATTTACTTTCAGAAATCCATCCAAAGCTCCAAGTTGATAAATAACATCTGCCCTCAGTTCTTCTTTAGTTAAATTGATCTCTCTTCTTCCAAAGCCCTGTTTATCATTAAGTCCCACATGTGCACCAATTGCAACACTATATTTTTTCGCAAATTGTATTGTTTTTTCCATTACTAGAGGATCACCTGCATGGAAACCTGTGGCTATATTAGCAGATGTTATATATTTCATAACTTCTTCGTCATTACCTAATGTGTATCTTCCAAAACTCTCCCCCATATCTACATTTATATCTATTTTCACAATTATACCTCCACTGTAGATTTAGAAACGTTTATAGTATCTATAAATGAAGTATCAAAATCACCTGAAATATACTTCTGATTTTTTAATATATTTAAATTTATAGATATATTTGTTTTAATGCCTTCAATTTTGAAATCATATAGAGCTTGTACTAATATTTTTATGGCCTCATCTCTATTTTGCCCCCATGAAATTACTTTAGCTAGCATTGGATCATAATAGGGAGGTACCACACTTCCTTTTTCAAGTGCATGTTCAATTCTCAAATACTCAGAATCTATATCTGGAAAACTTATATCTTCAACTGTCCCTGGAGAAGGTATAAATTTTACAGGGTCTTCTGCATATACTCTACATTCAACAGAATGACCCTTAAGTACTATATTCTCTTGGACAAAACTTATTTTTTCTCCATATGCAATTCTAATTTGGTTTTCCACTATATCAAGGCCAGTTACAAACTCACTAACAGGATGTTCTACCTGAAGCCTTGCATTTACTTCGATAAAATAAAACTCTCCATTTTGATCTCTTATAAATTCCATTGTGCCCGCACCTTTATAGTGCATTTTAGATGCTAATTTTTTAGTATAACTATATAATTTTTCTCTATCTTCTTCTGTCACAACAGGAGAAGGAGATTCCTCAATAATCTTTTGGTATCTTCTTTGAATAGAACACTCTCTTTCCCCAAGACATATACATTTTCCAAAAGAATCCATGATAAATTGTATTTCGATATGCCTTGGATTTTTTATAGCTTTTTCTACATAACAGTCAGAAGATGCAAAAGCAAGTGTTCCTACACGACAGAGACGCTGAAATATATTTTTTATATCATCACCATTTTCAGCAACTTCTATTCCTTTGCCTCCCCCTCCTTTATCCAATTTCAAAAGAATGGGATATCCTATAGAATTTGCTATATACAATATTTCATCAACATTACTCACTAGATTATCAGAACCCGGAACTACAGGTACTCCTACAAAATTTGCAATTTCCCTGCAATAACACTTGGACTCTATTTCTTCCAGTATTTTCGGAGATGGTCCAATCCATGTTGCGCCAAATTCTGAAATAGCCTTTGCAAAAGAACTATTTTCTGACAAAAAACCATACCCTGGGTGAACTGCATCCGCCTTTGAACTTTTTAACACTTTAATTATTTCATCAATGTTCAAATAACTCTTCATTGGATTAGCCGGTCCGATATTATAGGCTTCATCTGCCTTTTTTATATATACAGCATTTTTATCCGCTTCCGAATATACAACTACAGTTTTTATGTCCATCTTTTTACAGGTATTTATGATTCTATTTACAATTTCTCCTCTATTTGCTATAAGAATTTTTTTAAACATAATTATGCCTCCATTATACCTCTAATATAACCATAGGAGTACCTATCTCCATTTCATCCCATTCCTTTGCCAAAATACTTTTTACTACACCGTCGTCTTGAGCACATACAGGAATCTCTACTTTCATGCAGTTTAATACTGCAACTTCCTGATTTTTTGTAACCTTATCTCCTTCATTAACTACTACACGAGCAACAAGTCCAGGCATATGAGCACATACCTTTTTTTCCATATCCATTCCTCCTAATAAACATTTATTCTTTATAATAGAGAATCTTCTGTAAGCATTTTACTTCTATCTTTTCTCGCCTGCACAGCTTCATCCCTAGTACAGTAAATTAACTTTATATAATCTCTTGATGGAGTTCCCTGTCCTATTTTCCACAAATCTGAATTAATTACATTGGCAACACATATATATCCTCCAAGAGTTGGACCATCTGCAATTAAAATAATTGGAGTATTTCCGCATATATTTATGGCTCCCCTCATATTATACCCATGGTCTACAATATTTGAAGGATGACTGCCCCCTTTTCCGCCATCCTCTCGTGAAAAAAAGTAAGATGGTATCTCTGAAATTCTATATGCAGAACGATTTGAACTATAAGAAATTTTAAATTCATTACTAAATAAATAATCCATCCCCTCTTCTGTTACATAGTCTGGTACTGAATTCATACCGGGAATAGCTCTTAACTCCCATGTCCTTGAATACTTTGGAATTACTTCTGGTTTTAACTTTCGTCCTTCCAAACTGCTAAGTTTATTAATAGCCTTCCCTATTTTAATTTCATCCCCAGGTACCAGTCTTCTGCCTTCAAACCCACCATAAGAACCAAAAACACAGGTAGATTTACTTCCCAAATATTTAGGTACATCGATTCCTCCAGCAACACATATATAGGACCTAAATCCAAATTCTCCAAAGTGAGAAAATTTTAATATATCTCCCCTATTTACTTTAATAGATTCCCATAAATTAACTTTTTCGTCATTAATAGTTGAATTCATGTCCGTGCCAGTAATAGCTATAATCATTTCCTCTTGAAATTCTGCCTGAAAATAACCTCCTGCAATTTCTATCCCTGCCTCACCTACTTTATTCCCTACGAGCAAATTACCCAGTTGAAGTGCTAAGCTATCCATAGCGCCTGCTGCTGCCATTCCAAGACCCATATAGCCCAATCTTCCTGGCCAATCCTCAACAATAGCCTCTATTCCTCCATTTTGTATCTTTATCATTTTTACACCTCACTTTATAATATTTAAAGCCTAGGAGCCTTCTTTGTGCCTTCCTCCTGTTTTTCTGAAACTCTTTAGTTCCCTTTACCACATCATCTCTTTTTAAAAATTCTAGATATTCCTTTACAACTATTTGTCCATTTTCAATTTCATATTTATAATCAGTCTTATCATGTACATGCCCATATATATTTATCAATTCTTTCTCTGTAATTTCATAAAACTTAATTCTATCTCCTGAAGGTTTATATAAAAATGGGCTTTCCTTAAATTGAGGATGTTTCATACTAAGCTGAAATGTAGGTATGGTTCTTCCAAAAAGTTGATATCCGCCTCCTGTAGGAGTAGTATAGGTAAATACACAAGGCCCTCCAATTCCCACTGCCCCTTCAGGAGTCCAAATTCTAGGCGGATTATACTTTGGAACTACAATGCCACACCTAGGATCCATAGGCCAAAAAAATCCACCTCCAGGCCAAAATCCACAACCACTGTTATACCAATATGTATTTAACAGCATTTTTTTGATTTCATCTACTGAAATTCCATTACACATAGCCATATATTCAAGATTATATCCATTGATTATATTTGGAGCTTTAGGTCTAACTTCTTTTTCGTATTTTTCCACTGCCTTTTTTGTTTCACTATCCTCAAATGCAATAGGCAGATATATAATTCTTGAATCAATCACCATATCCTCTATACTTGTAATTGAATCTTCTGCATCTTTTATTTCATCAATTATTTTTTCTGCCGAAATTTCTATAGGATCAAAATGTATCATATTTGTTCTGATACCCGGAAGAGTTTCAATAAGCCCTGTTATATTTTTCCCCCTTATCAATTCATCTACAGCAAGCATTCTAAAAGAGTCTAATATATCTGCCCGTTGTTCCCTGCCATATTCAATTTGAATAAAACCGTCACCTGCCTGTCTAAAAAATACTTCTATTCTATTTTCTGTCTCAGGCATGGTGGATAAAATTACTTCATACTTACTTTTTTCCATTTATTTACCCTCCTTTATATAATTTTTATTACGCATTCTGCATGGCAGCATAGAAATCATATTATTAATATAAATGTATTTTAATTAATATTTATTCTATTTAATATATTAATTAGTATCTATTTATTAATTATTTTTTATATATATTATCATATTATCAATTCACTGTGTATGTTCAAAAAGGACAATTCGAACGTCTTTTATTTATACTAATACTACAAATGCTTATTGTATATTTATCCATATAAGGAATTATAATTATTATATATCTAATCATTTCTATTTTAGTTGCTCTTTAAATCCCTCAATAATGCACCTTACTAATTAAATATTGCATGTTAAAAGAAAAATATATTTAAAGCGTTATAAGCCTATAAAATTATCGATAGTGTAAAGTGTGCTATGAAAAAATAACGCTTAAAGAATGCTCGTAAGAGCTCATGAAGTTGCTTATTTTTTTCAAAGATAAAGTCAGTTTGTTATAATCGCCACCCTTGACTGCATGACAAATAAATGCTCTGAGATTGTCACCGACGGCGAAGAAACTCAAAAACAGATAGATTTCACCATCTTGTTCACAGCATTTTAGCATTTATTTGTAACGCCATCAAGGGCAAGCCCGTAGGGTGGCTGGGTATTTACCTCTGGCTCAAAATCTAAAAACAAATAGCATTTAAGCCACTGGATTTTCTTGCATATTTAGAAAGGTGCGATTAAGACGCTCTACTATTTGCTTTACCCAGCGGAACTCTTCAGATACAGCATCATCATTAGT
>NZ_DAIQBT010000035.1:0-31418 GCF_036781005.1 Clostridium sp.
GGCCAGCTAAAAAATTTGAAATGATAACTATAGTAATAGTATGACCAATTTTTTTGAGTTGCATACAATATATAAAAGGTAAAATAATTAAAGTTTAGGAATATATAAATGACAAAGTTTTATATTCAAAAAGCCCTGGAATTATCCGGGGCTTTTATTATGAGGCATATTAAAAATATAGCCAGTAAGATATTAGAAGAATTCTAGTTACGCATTAGTATTATACCCAACTTTAAACATTTTATATTTATTTTCCAAAAGTTCATCCAGTTACCTAGAGTATTTTTTATAGAACTGCACAAACTTTAAATGTAGCATCAAAGATTACTATTTAGAGAGGTGTTTATCATGACACGTAACAATAAGTTAGTAGTCCCAGAAGCCAGAGAAGCCTTGAATAGGTTTAAGATGGAGTCAGCCCGAGAGGTTGGAGTAAATTTAAAAGATGGCTACAATGGAGATTTAACTGCCAGAGAAGCTGGCTCTATAGGTGGAAACATGGTTAAGAAAATGATTAAAGCCTATGAAGAAGACTTAAAATAATAAAGTAATGAGAAGCCTGTACCTTTATGGGGTGCAGGCTTTTTAGATTATTTTTATTAAAACAATTTATTGACTTTCTAACCATTTCATTGCTTCATTTGGATTACTAAATACTTTGACTACAACTCCAGCATTAGTGACAAAAGTTGTCTTTTTTTTCATATTCATTTGGCCAATAGTTTTTTCTGGTTGTACCAATGCCCAATATTTCCAACCTGCTTTAGTTGTATTAGGAAACCAAACATTATCGGTCCATTCTGAATCTTGTGGCCTTAAAGCATTATTACTTCTATCATCTGATAGCCATTTTTGAGCTCCATTCTTTTTTAATACTTCAGTTCCTTTGCTTAACAAATTTTGAAGTTGCTCACCGTATATGTACTTTTTTATTTGATGATGTACAATTTTTGTTTCAGGATAATACCATAAAGACGCATATTCATTATCTATAATTGTTGTTTTAGACATTTTAATCCTCCTGTCTTAAATTTATTTTAGATTGCTAAATAATTCATCTTAAAAAATTATATCTGATGATTGTGGGTATAATTTGGAATAAATATGTGAATTTTATGTTGTTATTTGACTATTTTATTTTGTGGTGTATTTCATAATTCCACTTCTAAACTCTGTCATTCCAAATACCTCCATAGCGTGTAAATCCATGTAATTACTTTAAACCTTAATATTAGTGCAATTCTTATGCTAGAATTTACCTTAGTGATGTTTTAAAGTAGGGGGATAAGGGTATGGCTACGAAATGTAAAGAGTGCATGTTCAAGGACATAGATGGGGGAAAATATCCTTGTAATGAGTGTAACGAAATTATGGATTTGAAAGGATATAAAGATAGTGCCAAGAGCCATTTTAAAGAATGGTCTAAAGAAAATATTAATGCGATAGAAAACTCCAAAGAAAAATTAAAGAAAAGACTTGAGGATATTATAAATCCAGATTTAAGAATACATGCAGAATTTTCTATTACATCTGATGGGGATGTGATGATAACTGCATTTTCAAAAGATAATATCAGAGAAGTTACTATCTATCAAATAACTGAGACAGGGGATGAACTAATTGAGAAGACAATAAAATTAGATAGTAAGTTATTTACCAGCCTTAAGAAGTTCATACGTGTAAGATAACAGGAGATTGAAGAAAGAGTTTAGTAGTCGCTCTTCCTTTCTCGAATATAGAATGTAATAATAAAACCCCAGCTTTATTTGCTGGGGTTTTTAGTCTTCTTCTTTTATTTTATAATGCTCTTTTATTATTTTTAATACTAAATTGCTCACAGAGCGATCCTCATATTCTGATTCTTCCAAGAGCATTTTATGTATTTTCTTAGGTATGACAACATTAATCCTTGTATTTTCCTTTTTTATCAAGTTCAAAACCTCCATATATATAAAGTTAAATAAAGTATATATATGGTGGCGGACTGTGGGACTAAAGTCCATCACAGTGATGGACTTAAAATGAAGCAAGAATTATTTTCTTAACCATAGTTTTCTTTTGTTGCAGTAGTGGCAATTTCTACAATTATTATCGCAGGTTGTTTTCAAGTCGTAGCAATCTGTGAATAAATCTTTCGTGCATACATCTGAATGATCAGCTATCTTGGCTAGATTTTCTAAACCTGTGTCACCTTTTTTATTCTCTATATCATTTAATTGACTTCTAGAAATTCCCGTAAGTTTTTGTAATTGTCTCAAAGATATTCCTTTTTCTTCCCTATACTTTTTGATTAATAATTGCATAATACCTACATATTCAACATATATTTTATGTTTATTATTCTAAATTAAAATTTAGAATTAAAATAGAGGTAAATAATTATAATAATCCCTAATCATAAGATATATTGGCGATTGAAATATTTTGCTGTCCGGTCAGACCGGACACGAATGGGCTTATAATAGAACCATAAAAGGTGCACCGTTTAAATATCAAGGATAGGGGGATTTTTAGATGGTAAATAAAGTCTTAAGAAAAAAGAATGTACAAGAATCATGTGGATATATTAGTAATTTTATGGTATTATTATAATAGTTGATTAGAACGGATGTTCTGCAAAAGAGATGTAAAACAAGGGGGACTGTAAGTGACTAAGGATGAGTTAATGAAGGAGGAATTGATTGAAGAATTAAATGGGTTGAATTTAAAAAAATTGAGTGAGTATGACATCGATCGAGAGATATATAAAATTGAGATTATTGTTACCGGGAACAAAGAAGATGGAATTTGTAGTGAATACATTTAATTAGTAGACAAGCACCTGTCATTACAGCAAGTGCTTGTCCATTATCTATCAAATCAATTTGTTGCGAAAATATCTATCCGTAGTAAACACCTCTATTTTGTATACATCTAAGAGGTTTTGCGTTAAGGTTAGAGTTTTACATATTTGTATGGTATAATATGGCTAATGGCTTTGCATAGAAATATCAGCAATGACATTTAAGATTTATGTAATGAGGTAGATAATATGGGATACAGTTTCGTCGATTTAGCAAAGGATACATTTAAATCTGTTATGAGACCACTATCAATAAATGATATTTGGAGGTCTGCTGTAGAATTAGGATATTCAGATAAAGTGACCACTTCTGGTAAGACTCCATGGCAGACTTTGGGTGCAAGAATATATAAAGTAATATGCTCATTAATTTGAATTATATCTAGATTAAAAATTTGAAAAAGAAAGGTATGATGTTTTGTGTTAAATATAAATAAATGTTCTAAAATGCCAATTGTAGCAAATGGGGGAGGTGTATAAGGAATAGCTATTAAAACCTCCCCTCTGTAATAAGTTTGTTTATTTAATAATATGGGAGGAATAAGAATTGGATAAAATAGATCTATATAATTTGGGTTTAAATGAAAGATATATTCATGAAGCCGAAATATTTGAAAAATACTTATATATTGCGAGGGTATCTACTCAATATAAAGATATGTATAAAATAATTACTGAAAATGGAGAAATATTGGCTAAAATCTCTGGTAAATTGAACTATTCATCAAATTCAATTACTGATTACCCAGCAGTTGGAGATTGGGTTTTAGTAGATAGAACTACTGATATGAGTGGAAATGCAATTATTCATCGAATTCTTTCAAGAAAAAGTTATTTTGAGAGAAAGGTATCAGGAACAAGGCTTGAAGGTCAGATAGTTGCTGCTAATATTGATATAGTTTTTATTTGTATGTCTCTAAATAATGATTTCAATATTCGTAGGTTAGAACGATATATTTCAATTGCTTGGGATAGTATGGCAACACCAGTAGTAGTATTAACAAAATCCGATTTATGCAATGATGTTGAGAGTAAGATTTTAGAAGTTGAGTCTATTGCCATCGGTATAGATATAGTAGTTACAAGTAGTGTATTAGAAGATGGATATTTAGCTATAAAAAAATATATTATAAATGGTAAAACTATAGCTTTTATTGGCTCATCAGGTGTTGGAAAGTCTACTCTTATTAATAAACTTACAGGTAATGAGTTCTTAAAAACAAATAATGTGAGAAATGATGATAAAGGAAGGCATACGACTACTCACAGGGAATTGATTTTAGTTCCTGATGGTGGAGTTGTAATAGATACCCCTGGAATGAGAGAATTAGGAATAATAAGTGCAGATTTAGATAAATCTTTTAGTGATATAGAAGAAATAGCTAAAAGGTGCAAGTTTTCAGATTGTCGACACGAAAATGAACCTAAATGTGCTGTTAGAGAGGCTATAGAAGAAGGTGAGCTTGATATAGAGCGTTTAGAAAACTATAAAAAACTTCAAAGAGAGTTAAGGTACAGTGAACTTAATTCAAAAGAACTGGAAAGAGAAAAAATAAATAAAATGTTTGGTAGCATGGGAGCTATGAAAGAGGCTCGAAAATTTATTAAAGGCAAGAATAGAAGACGATAATAAAGTGAAATTGCTTCGTAATATTCATAAATTGAAAGATGGTAAAAAGACTTGCTTACCAGTGAGTCTTTTTGCTATTTATATCAATAAATTTTAAAGGAGGAAAATAAACTATGGCAATAATTGAAAAATATAAAGTAGTACAGGTGTTTGAACCTAAAACCACAAACACTGCAATAACAGGTGATTATGTGACTCTTAAAAATTCTATTACAGCAACTGTTGTTGTAAATCTAGCCCAGACAGCAGGGCATGAGACACAAATATCTCTGTACCAGGCACAGGATGTGGAGGGAACTGGTGCAAAGCCTTTAGTAAATAATGTTCCAATACTTGCAAATGAAGATGTATCAATAAGTGATAAACCTGTGAGACAATCAGATGGGGTAAGCTATACCGTATCCAATACTGCAAAAAATAAACAGGTGATATTTCATATTGACCCGGCTAAACTTGATATAAATAATGGCTTTTGCTGCTTGAATATAAGAGTTGGAGCAAGTTCCCAGGCTACAAACTTTGCAGGTGGTGAATTTATACTGGAGAATAAATATCCACAGGAAGATGTGCTATCAGCAGTAGTTGATTAAACTTAGACCTTTGAGGTGATTTTATGGCTCTAAAAATTATAACACCACTGCAGCAGAACCTATAACTTTGGAAGAAGCAAAACAGCATTTAAGGATATCAGGCAGTGATGATGATATTATTTTATGCAGCATGATTAAGCAGGCTAGGGAGTTTTGTGAAGATTTTCAAAACAAAAAATACATTACCCAAATTTTAGACCTTGTGCTGGATTCTTTTCCGGGGGACAATTATATTTTATTTAAGAACTCCTCACCAGTTCAAAGTGTGGAAAGCATTAAGTACTATGATACAGCTGGAAAAGAGTTTATATTTGACCCGGGTAACTATATTGTTGACAGGGACAGCTTTGTTAATAGAATAATGCTTGCTTACTGCAGGTTATGGCCAACAATTTCACTGCAGACTGCCAGTGGGGTGAGAATTAGATTTACTGCAGGTTTTGGAGATAATGGGAAAAGTGTTCCCGAAACAGTTAAATGGACAATGATACTTCACATGAGGCTTCTTTATGATGATTACAAAGCTGATGAAAGGCGAAAAATCCAAGAGGCGAGAAACTCATTATTAAGTATGAACAGGGTGATACCAATATGAGAACAGAGGAACTAAGGCACAAAATAATACTTCAAAAGCTTACAAATTCTACAAATGAAAATGGCTTTGAAGAGGAAGTATGGGAGGATCACCTGACTGTTTAGGGGTATCAAATCTTTATGGAAGAGAATATTTTCAAGCTACAGCTGTCCAGGCAGAGAAAACTGTTAAATTTACTATAAGATTTATTAAAGATATTACTGAAAGCATGAGGATATTATTTAGAGATAAACAGTACAATATAACTTCTATAGATAATATAAAATATAGGAATAGATATATGGAAATAAAAGCTTTGGAAGTGGAAAGTAGTGGCTAGTATAGAGCTTACAGGTGTGGATGAAATATTAAATAAGCTTCAGCAGATGGGTGTAAACATTAGTAGGTTAGAAAATAAAGCACTCAAAAATGCTGCAGAACCTGTACTTGAAGATGCAAAGGCAAATGTGCCTGTAAGAACCGGGAAACTTAAAAAAGGTCTTAAGATAACCAATGTTAAAAAGAAAGAAGGGGTAAAGTATATTCTTGTAGGCGTTGATAGGGGAGATAATTCAGAGATTTTTTACGGTAAAATTTGCTGCCTTGTATAGAAATATACATTGAAAATCGGGCAATACCGGTAGAAGACTTATTTAAAACAAGTTAATACCGGGATAACTGCAGAAGTTAAAAAGTCTGAAGTATCGTAGAGCATAGGAGATGAAACTATTGTATATAGAATATAATTCTCCCACGAGTGTTTGGCACCTTAACAATGGATTTAAAATCTAGTTGAAGGTGAAAATATATGCCGAACTATATGATGACATATAGAAATAGAGGATAAAAAGCCTTTATGATAACAAAATTGAAATTTATTGAATTTGGGACTTCTAAAATGTCTGCAAGACCATTCCTGCAGACAGCCTACGAGAAAAATAAAGCCAATATACGAAAAACTATAGCCAATACTTTGAAGGGAGGACTTAAGTGATAAATAGTTTAATTCTCCAAGCTTTAAGACCACTCAGGGTTCCTGTTTCATTTCAAAAATACAGGGGAAAGGAAAGTACTTATATAACTTTTTTCAGTTACTTAGAGCAAGGGGAACAGTATGAAGATAATGAAGAAAAGGAAACAGGCTATTATATTCAAATAGATGTGTGGAGTAAAAGTGACTATACAGAACTTGTAGAAAATGTAATAAATCTTATGAAAGCCGCAGGGTTTAGGAGAACCTCTGCGGCTGATTTATTTGAGGAAGATACTAAAATATATCACAAGGCATTGAGATTCCTATATATATAAGTTAGCTATGATAGATTAAAATAGTGTTATAAGAATAGAAAATTAATTGTATAATAAATTTATAAGATAATTCGTAGTTGCAATTAATGACGACTTAGAGCTTGTCCCTAAATAAATTTTCACATCTAAAAAGAGAGATGCTATGAAAAACAATGACTGAAAATAGCTATGGACTCGATAAAGTTATGGGAATTTTTTTATTTATATGAAGGTCAAAATTATTTACGGATAAGTTCTTAACAGCATAAAAGTATTATGATTAGGAACGCTGAATCGTACCACAATTAAGACTCTAAATATTTTTATTAGAAGAATTAAATTAACTAGTAGTTAATTTTTATAAATAAAAGATGAAAATGCTTCAATTGTTTAAATTATATAGCTTTGATATCATTTAATTAACGAAGTCCTAGGTTAATTAGATATACAAATAAATGGAGGAGTTATTTTTATGGGAATAAGTGAGGTTATTAGAAATTAT
The DNA here is from genome assembly GCF_036781005.1 of Clostridium sp. Classification (GTDB taxonomy): domain Bacteria; phylum Bacillota; class Clostridia; order Clostridiales; family Clostridiaceae; genus Clostridium_B. Next base: position 7,426 of record NZ_DAIQBT010000035.1, read on the forward strand.
AGAAAAAAGGAAGATCTTACTCAAGAACAAGTTGCTAATTATTTGAATATAAGTGCACCAGCAGTAAATAAATGGGAAAGCGGAATATCATGTCCAGATATAACACTGTTAGCACCTCTTGCACGTGTTTTAAAAATTGATGTTAATACTTTATTAGCATTTAATAAGGAATTAACAGATGTAGAAGTAAAAAAGCTTACAAGAGAGGTAGGTGAAATGGCATCAGAAGAGGGATTCCAAAAGGCTTTTGAAAAGGCCAGTGAATTAATTAAACAATATCCAAGTTGTGATGAGTTGACATATTGGATATCAGTGGTATTAAGAATATATTTATTGGCACCTCAAATTGAGGAAAAAGATAAATATGAAAGAAAAATTATTACTTGGCTTGAACTTGTAGCAGGAAGTAATAAAGAAAAGACAGCTTCTATGGCAAAATTAGAATTATCAGCAATGTATAGGGCGAAAAAAGAGTATAAAAAAGCTCAAGAATTATTAGATAAAATTCCAGAAGTAGATGTAGACAAAAAAATTCAACAGGCATTATTATTTGAAAGTAGCGGGGAAATTGATGAGGCCTATGGCATCTATGAAGGCATATTAAGGGAAAATGCTCATAAAACATTTGCTGCTTTATCTTTTATAATAGCACTGTTATACAAGGAAAAGAAATTTAGTGAAGCAGAAGAATACATAGAGCGTGCTAAAAAGGTTTCTGATGTATTTGATTTAGGAGCATACAATAAATATCAATTAGATTTATCTTTAGCAAGAGAAAAACAGGATAAAGAAAAAGCTATTGAAATGATTATAAATATGGTAAATGAAGCAAGTAGCATGGATAATTCTATGAAGTCAAAGCTTTATAAGCATATTAAATTTAATGTGACAAACACTTGGGACAAAGATAAATATGAAAAAGCAGTAAAAGGGGAATTTAAAAAAGATAAAACCCTTGATTTTATCAAAAATGATTCTAGAATAAAATTTCTGTTGGAATAACACTAAAGCTGGCAAAAAGAGTTGAGTGTATCCTTTTTTAATGAAAAAACTATATCATTTGAAAATGATTGGTAATGGATAATTTTATGATATAAAAATAGCAGCTTCTAATTGCGGGTCGGGGCTACTATTTTTTGCTAGTTCACATTGTTCTTATATTATTCATCAACTTAGAAAGGGCTTATGCCCTTTTTTTATGTCTTTAATTACTATAGTGTTAAAAAATTAAATTAATGAAAGTGAGGTAATAAACTATGTCAGGAATAGTAAACAGTCCACCTATAGGGGTAGAAAATTTAGTATATGCAGTTTTAACGGATGAGACCACAGTAATCTACGGTACACTGGCATTAATTTCACCGGTAATAAATGTAAAGATAAATCCAAAAAGTAATTCGGATACTTTGTATGCTGATAACAGGGCAGTTGAAACAGTATCCACCCTGGGAGAGGTAGAACTTGAAACTCAAGACCTGCCTTTAGAAGTGCAGGCAGTACTTTTAGGTCATACATTAGATGCAGAAACTAAAGTAATGAGCTATGAAGCTGATGATATAGCTCCCTATGTGGCAGTAGGATTTAAGGTGAAAAAGGGTAATGGAAAGTATAGATATGTATGGCTTCTTAAAGGAAAATTTAGTGAACCTGAAGAAGAACATTCAACCCAGGAAGATAAAACAAAATTCCAGACACCAAAACTTAAAGGTACATTCCTTACTAGGGCAGACGGCAGATGGAAATACACAGCTGATGAAGACAGCGGCTTTACAGGTGGGGTTTCCTGGTTTACCAGTGTATATGCTCCAGGAGCTTAATATCAAAGATTGGAGGGATGAACTGTGGAAATAGTATTAAACGATAAAACCTATGTTATGCCAGGTGTAAAAACACGTATACTTAGAAAGGCCATGGAGATAAATGAAAATATAGATTTTAACAACCTAAAGACAAAGGATTTAGACGGCTTAGTTGATTTTGTGGTAGAGCTTTACGGTAATAAATTTACAAGGGATGATTTTTACGATGGACTAGATGCAGATAAACTTATAGAAACTTTAAATAACAGCATAAATGGAATAGTGGGAAACCTGGGAAATAAATTAAACCAGTTCCCAAACAAGTAAGCGGGGGCAGCAGTGAAAAGCTGTCTCCGCCTGACTTTGTAAAAGAGATCTATCTGGAGCTTTTAGGACAGGGATGGACATTAAATGATATTGACGGCATGGATATATTTTATTACTTTGATATTTTAATCTACAGGGCTAACAAGGAATACAGGAAAAATTTAAATGCCGTTTTAAATATATTGTAGAGGTGGTGGGAGAGTTGGCAGAAGAACTTGGAAGTCTGGCGGTAAAAATAGGACTGGATTCAAGTGGGTTCCAAAATGGTATAAGCAGTATTAACAGAAGCCTTAGGGTACTTGACAGCGAGTTTAAAGCAAATACTGCAGCCCTTGGAGAAAATGGAAAAGGTCTTGAGGGGCTTAAATTAAAATCAGAAAGCCTTTCAAAACAATTAGAACTCCAAAAGCAAAAGGTAAGTACCCTTGAGCAGGCCTACACCAAAAGTGCCGAGACTAAAGGCAAAGACAGTAAAGCTACCCAAGACCTTGAGATAAAATTAAATAAAGCAAAACAGACCCTCTCACAGATGGAAAATGAACTTTCAAAGACAAATAAAGAAATAGAGGCACAAAGCAGCAGGTGGACTTCTTTAAGTAAAAGTCTAGATGGTATAGGAAGTAAAATGAAAACTGTAGGTGAAGGGTTTTCAAATGTGGGAAGCAAACTTTCACTTGCAGTAACTGCACCTCTTGTTGCCGCAGGGGCTGCAAGTGTAAAGCTTGCCTCAGACACAGCTGAGAGCATGAACAAAGTTCAGGTTGCATTTGGAAGTGCCAACCAAAAGGTAAAGGACTGGTCAGATACCACTTTGAAAAGCTTTGGTATAGCAAGGGGAACAGCCCTTGATATGTCAGCACTTTATGGGGATATGGCAACAAGTATGGGGTTAAGTCAGGAAGAAGCTGCAAAGATGTCTATGTCCCTTGTTGGTCTTGCAGGTGACTTATCAAGTTTTAAAAACATTGATATAAAACAGGCAGAGGATGCTTTAAACGGCATATTTACAGGTGAGACAGAAAGCTTAAAAATGCTGGGGGTAGTTATGACAGATGCAAACCTGCAGCAGTATGCCTATTCTAAGGATATACAAAAGAGAACCCAGGATATGACAGAAGCTGAAAAAGTACAGCTTAGATATAACTATGTTATGGATAAAACTAAAAATGCCCATGGCGATTTTGAACGAACAGGTGCAGGTGCTGCCAACCAGATGAGGGTATTTCAAGAGAGCTTGAAAGAACTTGGTGCCACCCTGGGGCAGAATATACTCCCTGTAATAACTCCTATAATTACCACATTAAATGAATGGATACAGGCATTTGGAAAACTGAACCAGGGTTCCCAGAGGATAATACTCATCGTAGGTGCACTAATTGCTGTAGTTGGTCCAGTCCTGGTTGCAATTGGCAGTGTGGTAAAAGCTGTAGGTGAGATATCCTCGGCCATTTCTAAGGTATCAGCTGCCGCAAGCAGTTTGGGTGGTATGTCTAAAATACTTGGAATGGTATTTAACCCCTGGGTAATTGGAATAGGTCTTGCCATAGTTGCAGGGTATGAAATTTATAAACACTGGGATGTTATCAAGCAGGGAGCTTCTAACCTCTGGAACAATCTTACGGCTGTTTTTGAAAATATAAAAACCTCTATAGTTAATGCCTGGGGGAATGTAAAAACTACAACGGTAAATACCTGGGAAAACCTAAAAAGCACCATAGGTAATACCCTGGAAAATATAAGGACATCTATGGCAGGTGCCTGGGACAGTGTGAAAACCACAGTAATGAATGTCTGGGAAAATATAAAAACTACCATAAATAATGCACTGGAGAAAATAAAGAGTTTTCTAGAGCCAGCCTTAAATTTTTATAAGACTATATTCCAAAATACTTGGGACATTATAAAAAATATTATACTGGGTGCTGTACTTATAATTCTTGATATAGTTACAGGGAATTTTACAAAGCTAAAGTCAGATATAGAAAACATATGGAACAATATAAAAACAGCCTTGATAAATATATGGGAGATTTTAAAAAATACAGCGATAAATGCCTGGACTAAATTAAAGGAGGCAGTATTAAACCTTTGTACCAGTATTAAAGAAGGTACCCTTGGCACATGGGATAATATAAAGACATCCCTTGCAAATATATGGGAAGCTATAAAAAACACAGCTGTAGGTGCCTGGACTAAATTAAAGGAAACTGTAATAAACCTCTGTGCAAATATAAAAGAAGTGGTTATAAATCTATGGAATGGCATTTTATCATGGTTTTCTGAACTGCCCGGTAAGCTTTACAGCTGTGGCTCAAATATGTTTACCAAAATGAAAGAGGGAGTAAGTAGTACCATAGGAAGCGTGAAAAGTTCTATAGAAAGTGGCATAAATAGTGCTTTGAGTTATTTAGCAAGTCTTCCATCTGAAGCGTGGAAATATGGGGCAGATTTTGTTCAGAGAATTGTAAATGGAATAAGGTCAGATGCAGGAAAAGTTCAAGATGCGGTAAGTGCACTGGCAGCTAAAATAAGGAGCTATCTGCATTTTTCAGTTCCAGATGAAGGACCACTTACTGACTATGAAAGCTGGATGCCGGATTTTATGAGTGGTTTTGCTGAGGGCATAAATAAAAGTAAGTCCGTAGTAATAGAAGCTGTAAGGGGACTGTCACTGGATATGAAAGTAAATACTAGGGCATCTGTAGAAGTACCAGATAACAATACGATAGCACAGGGTAGAGATTCAAATAGTAACATGGGATTTACTCTGCATATAGAAAACTTCATTAATAACACAGATAAGGATATAGAACAGCTGAAGATATAACACTAGGCGTTGAATGTTCTGTAAAAGATAATTTAAATGTAGCAGATAAAATTGATGATATTAAAGCCTGGCTTTTTGGGGCAGATGAAAGCGATCTGATATTCAGCTTTCAAGCAGATAAAAAATACATTGCACAGGTGGTAAATGCTATTGATTTTAAACAGGTCTATAGGTATTTCAGTCAGTTTCCCATAATATTTAACTGCAGGCCATTTAAATATGCAGTGGGAAATAATATGGTAACTCTAAATACTTCAGGTACAGCTGTAACTAATCCGGGGAGCTTAGAAAGCGAACCTGTAATAAGTATTTATGGCTCCGGTGATATAGTTTTAAAAATAAATGAAGACCAGATAACTTTTTAAGATATAACCGAAAAGGTCATAGTGAACTCAGTTATACAGGACTGCTATGATGATGGAGGAAATAATTTAAATAGCAAGATGACAGGTGAATTTTTAAAATTAAAGTCAGGTGAAAATACTATAGAGTGGAGTGGCGGTGTTACTAAAGTAGAACTTTTACCCAACTGGCGGTGGCTGTAATGATCTGCATCTACGATAAAAAAACTACCAAAGGAAACTTTAATAATAACGGCCTTGGAGTTTTAAGTGAAGCCATAAGCTGCTATGTAACAGAAGAATTAAATGGAGAGTTTTCATTAGAACTAGAGTATCCTGCAAGTTCTAAAAAATCAAAGTACCTAGTAGAGTGGAACATAATAAAAGCAGACGGACAGCTCTTTAGAATATATATGGTAGAAAAAGATAGTGATGATAAAAATATTATTAAAGTGTGGGCAAAGCATATATTCTATGCCCTTTCCTATTATTTTATAGAAAGTATTGAAGGTAAGAACTGCAGTGTAAAAACAGCTCTTGAGAAATCTTTAATAGGAGATTTGCTTACCATATATACAGTAGACAGTGATATTATAACAGCTAATTCGATCAGCCTTGAAGAAAAGAATCCAGTAGAAGCTATATTTTCTATAATCAATATATGGGAATGCGGTGAACTTAAAAGGGATAACTTTGATATTAAAATCCTCACTTCCATTGGAAAAGATGCAGGAGTTTTAATTGCACAGGGTAAAAATATATCAGGCCTGAAGTTCAATATAGATACCACAAGTGTTGTAACAAAACTCTACCCCGTAGGAAAAGATGGCATAAAACTTACTGAAAAATATATAAGTGTGCCTAACTGGGACAGTGAAAAGTACCCGCCCTTTCCTATTATAAAAAAGGTAGAGTTTAAGGATGCAGAGGATGAAGTTACTTTAAGACTACTTACCCAGGAAGCCGCAAGTGTAATAGGGTTAAGTAAAGTGAGCATTGATGTAGATTTTGTTGAACTTAGTAAGACTAAAGAATATGAAAATTATAAACATCTCCAGACAGCTAATATAGGAGATACAGTTATAGTAAGGCATAAGGACTTTGAAATAGATGTAAAAGTCCCTGTAGTTAAAATAAAGAAGGACATTTTAACTGGAGTAAATGTTAACTGGAGTAAATGTTAAAGTTGAACTTGGTCAGCCAAAAGACAGTATATTAAACCAGCTTGATACGGCATCTATTAAAACTACATTAGATGAACTTGGTAATAAAGTAGCAGAATCTTTTAGCTCTATGCTGTATGTACTTTAACCATGCAGATTCAGCTTGATAATAGGGACATTCCATTTACCCCAAAACAAAAGCTCCAGCAGGGAGATAATACAATTGGAATACCCCTTGGAATCCCTCAAGTATCTCAGGGGGCACACTATATTGCTGTATTTTTAAAGGCGGATACAGGAATATTAAGCATACCAATGTTTAACTTGCAGCGCATGATTGATGGGAGAAATCTTCAGGGCGGTTTAGACTCAGATTCACCACATGCAGAATGTTTTGAGAAGCAAAGTTTTGTAAATATGAACGGTCTATATTTCAGTAAAATTAAGGGCAACTATATTGAAACTGAGTTACAAAATCCTATAACTTCAATGTTAGGTACCCATCAAACAGCAGATATAGCAGCAATCAGTAGTGGAAGACAGATGAGTACAAATTATGCCCTTTCAATCAAAAAGTATGGTGATATTTTATATTTAACTTATCAGTATAAGGACAAATATGTGATAGATGAAAATATTCTAACAATAGATAATGACGGACTTTACTTTAGAACAGTTTATGAAGGTACGTCGGTTAATGAAACCATAGATTCAGGAAAACTGTACAGCTTTGAACTTTTAGACAGCAGTAATTTTCAAGCTATTGAAAAACTGGAGGTGAAGTAGAATGGGAGTATACAGCAGCACTATAATTGCTCCAAAAGGAAACAGTGGAATGACTTTAATAAGTTGCCATAATGATGACAATACTGTAAGTTTTCTGGATATAGGTTTTGACTTTTACTACAATGGAGTAAATTGTAGGACTACTGTTAAAACAAACGGCAACTCATGGGTTGGGTTTACCGGGGCAACCGAGCAGCTAAAAATAAATAGAAGGGATGCAGGGGCGGACAATATCTATTATTGCCAGGAAACTGTAAATGGTAAACTTACCTTTAGAATTAGATGGGAAGGTCATGGAGTGTACAGCACCTGGGGGACTCTTAATTTAGTATGGGAGCTGATACTTTTTAATGACAGTGCCATGGTACTTGTTATTGAGTTGATACCTAATACGGGAACAAATTCTTTTGTGAATCCAACATTAGGAACTACCACTTTAACCATTGAAAATAATAAATCCTATGCTTTTATCCTGGGGCAGGAGCAGGGAAAGGCATACACTATTCAGGAAGGCTCCTATATTCAGCCAAACATTAAATACCTCATGGCAGATGGAAATGATATTAAACACTGGGATACCTCATCTTCAAGTTATGTTAAGGTTTCAGAACTTCCACTAACCGCAGATAAATTCCAAAACTATGGTGATGACAATTACCATAAAGAAAGGACAGGACTTATATCTACTTCTCCAATATTGAAAATATGGTCACCTATAACTGAGATGGTGGCACCTGTGGTGACTCAAATAATTAAGCCAAAGCCTGTAATTGTGAAGATGAAAGAAGATATTTTATTTACTGAAGCATATATAGTAGATATAGTTAATGCAGTAGTGACTATAGATAACACAGGCAGTGGAATCATAGTTTTCATAGTAAGTGTAGATAGTGGAACTTCATGGAAATCGTGGAATGGAAGTTCATGGATGCTAATTGATATAACAAATATGGAGGATGTGAAGACTAAAGGGATGACAGTTTCAGTGCTTCAAGGAATTGCTGAAGCACAATGGACATCTCTTGGTCTTTCAGATAAGAAGGTAAGATTTGCATGGTATATGGAAATTACTTCAAGTACGGATGTTTTCAAATTAAAGGAGATAATGGTTAACTATAGTACTGTGTAGAAGAGAAATTGGTTAAAAATTCTTCAGATGATTTATATTCCCTCAAATTTCATGATATACTAGAATTAGTTATGTCAAAGTTGTAAGTTATTGAGGTCCTTTAATAAAATAGGTGAATTGAAAATTTAATAATACTTAGAGAAGGTGGTTGTAAGCTTAATGAACTATTTCTATGGGACTTTATTTTTTCAATTAATTTTGTATATTTTTTGCATTTTTAAAGTAATAATAGGCTTAAAATTATTTCTAAAGGAAAGGAAAAAAAGTTATCTGATATTAATAATCATATTAATGCCGTTAGTGTTATCACTTTTTTATGATATTACGCTGCCTAAAATTAAAGATATAAGGTACGCTTTGAATGGAGACTTATTAGTCTATAAGGGAACAGTAGAAAAAACCTATATAACAGGGCCTTTCAATTCATTTATTTTAGATGGTAAAGAATATCAATATAATCCCTGGAGTTTTAAACCTATAGAAAAAAATAAATATAAACTTTATTATTTGCCTAATAGTAAATTTGTTGTGAGATACGAAAATGAGAAGTAAAAACATAATATACTTAGTTATGACGGGAGTATAAAATATTGCATACGAATAACATCTTGAAAGGGGAGAACTAAAATGACAAGAAAAATAGAAGAAGAATGTTTAGATAATATAGAAATTAAAAATATGTATACAGAGAAAGATTATAAATTAAATTTAAGAAAAGAAACTCAACATTTCATAATTCATTACACTAAATTTGACAATAAATGTATAGATGAAGTTTTCCATGTTCTTGAAAATAATTATAATAGAATTACTAATAATTTCAATCAACAACTTCAAGACAGATTGATTATAGAGATTCATCCAGATCACAATCAACTTCATATAGCTTTAGGATTTCCCAATGCACCTGATTGGGTAAGAGGAGGACTTGGGATAGGCAAAATTGTAATAGCGTCACCTTTAAATCCGCCACCAGGTTCAGATTTTTATAATGTATTAAATACAGCGGTTCACGAATTTGTACATATCATAGTAAATAAAATAAATAAGAATACACCAAGGTGGTTGAATGAAGGGATTGCATGTTATGAAGCAAAAGACAATAATGAAAACTGGATAATAAAAACTATTAAAAATGGATTGGTAAATAATATTCTTCCTACATTTAACGATTTAGATACAGGGGATGACTTTGAAACGTTTTTCAAACGTAATGGGTATCAATACTCATATACTATAGTAGAATCAATAATTAAATTATTTGGCTATAATAAGTTGTGTAACTTAATAAAAGCACCAAATAGTTTTGCAAAGATTTTTGGAATAACCAAAGATGAACTTCAAGATAAATGGATTGATTATATAAAAATCAACTACTTGTTAAATTAGACAATTATAAGTTTCATATTTACATTTAATAAATATACTTTGAAAGGATATCAATTAAGAGTTAACATACCACTTGGATTGAATGATAGTAATTGATTATTAGCAAGGAGGAAATAAATTATGGGCTTTAATATAATTAATATGAATATTTGGAAGAGAACAGAGTGCTTTAATCATTTCTTTAATAATGCAAAATGTACATACAGTATAACTGTTAATATTGGTATTACAAATCTTTATAATTATATAAAAACCAATAAGTTGAGATTTTATCCAACTTTTACATGGGTTGTTTCAAAAGTTATAAATAAGTATCAAGAATTTAAAATGGCATTTGATAAGGAACACAGATTAGGATTCTTTGATGAAATTGGCCCAAGCTATTCTGTATTAAATGATAAAACAAAAGTAATGAGCGATTTATATACAGCATTTAATACTGTGTTTTTGAATTTTTACGAGGATATGATAAATGCATTAAATAGTTATAAAAGTAATACTAATTTTACTACTCAGTTCCAAAATAATTTTTTTATTGTTTCATGTTTGCAATGGTTTAATTACACATCTTCTAATGTAAATAATGAAGGAAGTAGTTCTTTTCTGTTTCCAATGGTAACATGGGGAAAGTTTTTTAAAGAAGGTAATAAAATTGTTATGCCAGTAACTATTCAGGTTCACCATGCAGTTGCTGATGGATACCATTGTTCATTGTTTTTTTCAGATGTACAAGAAATATCATCAAACCCAGAGCGATATCTCTAAATAGTGAGGTAATTGTATATGAATGTTACTCAGATAATACAAACCACGGCATTTTTATTATTAGCAGTACTAATCCTTGTGGATTACATAGTTATTAAAAAGCCTTATAAGTACGTAATAATTTTATTTACAGTACCTGCCATAATAGTTCAAACACCAGTAGTTAAAAATTTAAATAGAAATTTAGAATTAATATTTGGTACAATATATTTTATGCTCACTATAATTTTTTTGATTTATTATGTGGTCAGAGAGGCAAGTAGAAAGAAATAGCATTACAATGCATATATTCTGCCTCATAAAAATCAGTAATCCTGTTTAAAAAACAGTTTTCAAAGGGAGCATTTAAAAAGGAAGGGGAGTATATTTAAATGGAGAACGAATGCACATTGTACAATGCTTACAGTACATTTTGGACAAATAATAAATGATGTAGCTGTTAAATTTTCCTTCAAAATTGAAGAGGAAGGTTAATAGAAGTTCCTGTCTCATCTTCTAAGCCTTATGAATACGGGAAGTGTGAAAATAGACATGAGAAAGATCATCTTGCTTAAACATTATGGGGTATTTTCAGGACAATAAAAGGTTATTGGATCTTGTCTAAAATAAAGTGAGTGATCCGATTTCAAAAATATGAAAAGGGGGACATATTTATGCAACTCAGAACTTGGTTGAAATATTTAATCTATACTTTTATTATCATTGCGTTTATGTATTTGGGAGAATATGTTTTCATTTACATAAAAAAGTTACGTGAAGTGACATTTAATTCATCTGTTTATCAATACGATTTAATAATATTTATTTTCTATGCAGCAATTGGTTTCCTCATTGGTCTAGAATACTTCTTAAAAGAAAAGAGAAAAGAAGGAAGATGGAAGATAAATGTACCCAAATTAATACTAATGGGCTTACCAAGCCTATATTTTTCACTTTATGCCTTTATATTTTATTGTTCTGTACCATCTGTAGTAAATATATTAATACAACCGATTGTATTCTTTTTAAACAATATAACTTTCATGGCTATATTTCAGTTATTATTTGGATATGTAATTATTACAAGTTTATATAAAGAACTTGAGGAGTAGGTTTAATTAATTCTAGTTTGGAATATTTTTAATTTGTATTACCAGTATAAAATAAATTGAATAAAAGAGTATTTATGTTATTTGTAATCAAAACGGGGGAGTAAATAAATATGTTGATGCTACGTAGTCATTTACAAGATGGTGTAGTTGCGTTTTATTACGTTAGAACTATAGCACTAATTGTTTTTTGCGCATTTACTGTTGTAAAATTTTTACTTAAAAGAAAATATGAATTTAAACCTTTTAACATGTTATGTGAGTTTGTATGGATTCTTACAGTTCTTATGATTTTGAAAATCACAGGTATTATCGGTGGTAATTTTGGAACAACTTCATTATTTCATGGAATTGCCAATTTTAGCTTTTACTTTTTTAAGGGAGGATTATCTGCAGCAACTTTATTAAATATAATATTATTCATTCCTTTTGGTTTCTTCTCAGCAATAGTTTTCAAAAAACTTAGGGATAAATGGTTCTATGGGGTTTTAATAGGCCTTATCTTTTCATCAATAATTGAATTTCTCCAAACATTTAATGGCCGTTATGGAGAATTAGGGGATATACTAATGAATACGATTGGAACATTTATAGGGTATGAAATATGGTTCTTGTTATCAAAACTAAATCAAAGACAAAAGAAATAAAATGCTTATCATTGTAACATCGTTAAATTTGAAAATTCTCAAGTCGTCCAAACATGTTGTATCGTAATTTTCTAGAGGTTCATATTTACATTTAAAATATAACTTGAAAGCATATCAATTAAGAGTTAACATACCACAAACATAAGATTTGGAGGTATGGACATGCTGAAAGAATTTCAAGAATTTATTGATTTTTTTATTGATAAAAGGCTTAATGATATTTCATTGGGTTTAGGTAAGAAAGATGATAATTATAAAAAATTGGAAACTGCATTGCTGGAGGTACAGGATAAGTTAATAAATAAGGATGATAAAGAATTACAGGGGTTATTTGTAGAATATGGGGATATTACAAATGCACAGATGGCCATTATATACAGGAAAATTTATATATGTGCTTTTAAGGATGATTTGAAGTCTATTGGAATGATTGAGATGATGAAAAAATAAGTAAAGTGCTGCTGGATATATTTGGAAGTGTGATTGTTTTGAAAAGAAACGCAGGTGCAATTTATATATATGTAGCATTACATTTTAGGGGGGAAGATTTAGGATGAAATATTATGTTGTTGATGCTTTTTCTGATGAAGTATTTAAAGGAAATCCTGCTGGTGTATGTGTCTTAGATAATCCTATAGATGATAATATAATGCAGAAAATTGCAGAAGAAAACAATTTGTCAGAAACAGCTTTTGTTAGTAAAAATAAAAGCTGTTATGATTTAAGGTGGTTTACGCCAAATGCTGAAATAGATTTATGTGGACATTCCACTTTAGGAACTTCTTATGTTATCTCTAACTACGTTGATATTGGAATTGAAAGTATGAGTTTTAATACTGCTAGTGGAATATTGGACGTTAGGCGAAATGGTGATTTGTATGAAATGGATTTTCCTTTAAGAGAACTAAAGAAAGTAGAAGTATCTTACCCAGTAATTTCGAGAGCTATTGGAATTAAACCGGTTGAAATATATTTATCAAGAGATTTATTTATAGTGTTAGAAACAGAAGAACAAGTAAGAGAACTAGTTCCTAGTTTTTATCCAAAGCTTGGCGTAAATGAAGATCCTGTAACAGGGTCGGCCCACAGCAACTTGATACCATTTTGGTCACAAAAATTGAATAAAGATATAATGACAGCTAAACAGTTATCAAAACGTGGAGGAATATTATACTGTAAAATGAATGGAAATAGAGTTGAAATAGGTGGAAAAGCTGCACTTTATATGAAAGGAAATATTAATGTATAGTTTATGTATATTTTATAATATTGTATAAGAAGGTGTCGGTATAATCATTTTTAACGCCTTCATAAAGTTAGATATATGAGAGGGGATAAGCAGATGAAGTTTTTTACGGTTGATAAAATTAGAATGTTAGGAATTAGTGGATACCTTTCTTATTATGAAGATGAACAAAGTTTAAATAGAGCTAAAGAAGATTTTAAATCTATAGGCAAGGATTATGATGTAGTAGAAAAATTGAATTTTATACACTATAAGTCACTAATGCTGAAATATTTACCAGATTCACTAAAAAATGCTGTCAATGATGAAAGTATAATTCCATTCAAAATACCTTCTCGTAATCTTTCAAGTGAAATAGATAAATGGAAGCTAAATGTAAAAAATACTTGGAAAGAAACATTTCGTCAATATAAAGAACATTATAAATCTATAGAAAAATTGCTGCCCCAAAACGTTATTGAATTAAATAATAAATATAATTTTCATGACACAAAGGTATTAGCAGCTAGAAATCTTCAGGGTAACATAGTCGAAATTGATCTCCAGTGTAGTGAAGGCTTCATGGACGAAGGGTTATATACGCTGATATTTAATGGTGTAAAGTTAATAGAGGTGTCTGATGATTTTATAGGTAGTTGGTGGATTTATAGTGAGATACATTTATCTGATGTAGGAAAATTTCAGCTTAATGTCCTATTTGACTCAGAGGATTGTTCTGTATTTAATGAAATGAAAATTATAGCAGATGATGTATTAGTTAAGAGTAAGAAATGTTAGTTTAATTATATGGCAAATTCTATTGAAAATTGTATTGAAGAATTCATTAGAGTCAACAAATGATTTAAGGTACAATATTCTTGTGTTGTAAAATAAATATGTGTAACTTGGAGTAAGGATGATGATAATATGTTTACAGTTTTATTATTTATAATTAATTTTATAATTATATTTATTCTAATAAAGCTAATAGTAAATAAATATAGTAAGTATAAAATTAATAAATTTACTATTAGCAATGATAGTTTATTTAAAAAAAGGCAAACCATATTCAATAACATAGTTATTGGTTTAAATGTTCTTTATTTATTTTTTGCTGCCTATTTTAAATCAGATTCATTAATTATGGCAATAACGATGCCTATAATTGCTGTCGTAGATATCATAGCTGTAATAATTTTAGGTGTTTTTGCAAGGTTACAAAGTGGTTTTAAAAAGTAGATTACTTTATAATTTTCTTATTATATAACTAAAAGCCCATATCAAACGAGATAGGCTTTTTTTATATTCAAAATTTCGGAAATGTGATTATTTTGGAAAGAAACGTAAGTGTAAGTTTATTCTGAATAAATTGGGGTGAATGATGAAAGGTATTGTTTTGTTTTTGTGGATTATTATATTATTAGGGATAAATTTAAAAGCATATAAGGACTTTAAAAATACTAATTTGAAAGTAAAAAAACCAGCTTTATTGCAATTATACTAGGTTTAGCATGGATAATAATGTTTATTTTATTTAAACTTATATAGATACTATATGAAATTTATGTGACGTAAATAAGATGCAAGAGAGTTCTTTGAAAATTGAATATTGCAGTGTTAAAAATTCCTATGCTTTTTATATAACTGTGAAAATATACGGAGAATATGGTATAATTTCGATATCAATTAAGTCGTAGTCGTAAATTATGGCGAAACAAGAAGGTCAATTATTACCTCCTTTTATAATGTCTTAAAATCAACGCTATTCTTTAACATAGCCTTATTCCTTATGGTTCTTTTTTAGGTTTTCACTCTATTGACAACAGACAAATATTGTTTTAATATTATACATAGAATAACTATGCATAGTTATTCTATGTATAATGTAGGAGGTTATTTGTTTTATGAAAATCAATAAGGAACTGCTTAAGGGCAGTACGGTTACTTTAGTTTTAAGTCTTTTGAATTCAAGACCTATGTATGGTTACGAAATCATTAAGGTAATTGAGACAAAGTCTAATGGAATATTCAGCTTTAAGGAAGGAACCCTATATCCTATTTTACATTCTCTTGAAGGCGGTGAAATGATTGAGTCCTATTGGAGTGACAGTGAGGAAGGACGAAAGAGAAAGTATTATAAAATTACAGAAAAAGGCAGGCTTCACACGGAAGAAAGAAAAGAAGAGTGGTCTCTGTTTATTAATACTATAAATAAGGTTCTTGGGGAGGTTTAAAATATGAGTGTAAACAAAAATACTACAATTAATGAGTATATAGAAAAAGTTTGCTCATTAGTTAAAAATAAAGATGTTCATTCTGATATAAAATTAGAGCTTAAAGACCATTTGGAAACACTTAAAGAGGAGTTTATTTCTTCTGGTGCGTCTGAAAAAGATGCTGCTTCTAAGGCTGTTGCTCATATGGGTGAAGCTTCAGTAGTAGGAAACCAGCTTAACAAAGCTCACAAGGCTAAGCTAGACTTAAAGATTTTTGTGCCTGTTATTATTTTTTCAGTTTTAGGCTTGATAGTCATGTATACTGTACAATTAAACAATGCTTCAGGCAAAAAACTATTTCAACAAAGCTTAATATTTTATTTAATTGGAATCTCCATTATGTTAGGCTTATACTTATTTGATTATAGAAAGCTTCTGAGCTGTTCAAAGTACATATATATAGGAACTTTAGCTGTAATGATATTAACTATATTTTCAGGCAGATATGTAAATGGAGTTCCATTTTTAAAATTAGGCATTATAAATATTGATTTTATAAGTATAAGTCCGTTTCTATTAATAATTTCATTAGCAGGTATATTCCAAAAATGGAACTTAAATATTATGAAGGATTTTCTTGTAGGATTATTTATAATGGCCATACCTGGTTTGTTTTTGTTTATTATCCCAAGGTTATCTGCACTGCTTATATATATGACCGCTTGTATTGCGTTAATGCTCGTTTCAAAAGCAAAGATTCACTTTGTACTTATTCCTCCGATAGCCTTAATATTATTTATGTACTTTTTTATAATCAGAAATCCCTATTGGATTGACAGATTAGTAGTTTTTTTAAATCCCGAGCGAGATCCAAATGGAACTGGATGGATATATTTAGAGCTTAAAAATGCAGTTAAATCAGGTGGTTTTTTAGGAAACAGCTTTGCTACAGGGAAATTAAATCTTCCCGAAGCTCATACTGACTTTGTATTTGCTTACATGATTCATACCTTTGGATGGCTTGCTGCTTCGGCTATTGCTATATTAATACTCCGCTTTATTTTAAGAATAGTTATTGTGTCTAGCTCGGCTAAGCATTCTTACGGAAGACTTTTATCCGCTGGACTCGTTACTATACTATCTGCTCAATTTATATTAAGTATTTTAGTTAACTTAGGAGTTTTCCCAATGCTTGGAGTTAGCTTGCCTTTCATGAGTTTTGGAGGTTCAAACTTAATTATGGATATGGCTTCGGCAGGCTTAATGCTGAGCATTTACAGGCGAAAAAATTTATCAGCTAATTTATTAATGAGAAAACCTTCTTGGTAATTTAATATGAGTTATATATAACGGTTTGTTTTACTATAAAACCCATTTTTGATATTTAGTTATCGTTTAGACTAGTAAATACTCATCATAAATAATATAATTTGGCATAGATTATTATGCAGTAGTAGAAAATGTTGAATTAGAAGTTTGTAATAATGATTTAAAGGAGCAGAAAATTGATGAAACCAAGAATAATAAATTTTATCCCATTAATAATTACAATACCTTCCATATCTATTGGTGTAGTAGCAATGTACTACAATAAAGTTTCAACTTTTATCTGGTCACAAAACATTGCTTATTTACTTATAATGGGAATGGTTTCATATTTTGTAGTTTTAAGTAAGTTTGATGTTATAGGAAGTAAATTTTACTATAGTTCTATGTTAATATCACTATTATTCATAGTATTAACATTTATTAGTTCAGGTATGGAAGGCGTTTATAGATGGGTATCTATAGGAGTAATTAAGTTCAATGTTTCAATGATAGTATTACCAATAATAATAATATCATCATGGAAATTGCTACAGGTAAAATCATCATGGGTTACTATAATTACAACAATTGCTGTATCAGTTTTACTGGCAATTCAACCTGATGCTTCTCAACTAACTGGTTTTAGTATTTCAATGATAGTTATGTTGGTCAGTAAGACTGATAAAAAGAGTCTTCGCTTATTTATCGTGGGGATTCTATCAACGTTGATAATACTTTCGTGGGTATACTTAGATAGCCTATCTGCGGTAGCCTATGTGGAAGGAATACTAGGTTTGCTAAAAAATGTTGGATTAACATGGCTTATATTAGGATGTATTTCTCTTATAATATTACCAGTACCTTTTATATTATTTCCACCAAAGAACTTTAAATTACTTTCCATATGTTTAGGATTATATTTTATAATAATATTAATTGCTACCTTATTTGGTAACTTTCCAATTCCGTTAATGGGCTATGGAGTTTCACCAATTATAGGATATTTTATATCAATATCTTGGTATACAAGAGCAAAAATTGCTGAACAATATTCTTATTTAGCGTAACAACTGAAAAAAACGAACAATTTATCTAAGCACTGTATTATTCAAATTTGAATTCTGCAGTGTTTTTGCGTCGTAATACAAATTTATGGTCTATCTATTATAAATTTACGATGGATGGACTTTCTTCTTTTTAGATAACTACAAGCCCATATCTAACGATATAGGCTTTTTTTATATTCAAAATTTCAGAGAGGAGGAAATCTATGCTTTATAAACAAAGTTTAGCCTATAGCAAAGACTTAATAAAAGGAACTAAAATAGAGATTCCAATCGCGGGCACAGCTACAGTAAAACTTTATGATGCTCTAACAGGAAAACAGACCTATGAAGCTAAAAGTGAAAATAGGATATCTGCTGTATTTGGAAATATGGCTTACCTTGACGGATTTTATTATCCCATCCTGGATAATATGCAGGAAAATATACTAAGTGACATATACACAACTTATCCATACTATAAAAGATATTGAAAAAATGGGAGAAGAAGAGTTAATAGCTTACATAAGAAATAGGGTAACAAACTTTACTCCCCATTCAATAAGAAGAAAAGAGATAGAAAAAGATAATGGAAAAATGAGACCTTTGGGAATCCCAACCATGGAGGATAGAATAATACAGCAGTGCATGAAGCAGGTTTTAGAACCAATTGCCGAAGCAAAATTCTATAAACATAGCTATGGTTTTAGACCTAACAGGAGTACGGAAAATGCGATAGCAAGGATATTTCATCTCACGACCTGTAATGGACTTCATTATGTAGTTGATATAGATATAAAATCCTTTTTTGATAATGTAAATCATGGAAAATTGCTTAAACAATTATGGAACATGGGCATACAAGACAAAAACTTGTTATGTATAATATCCAAAATGTTAAAAGCAGAAGTTGAAGGATATGGAATACAGCAGAAAGGTGTCCCGCAGGGCAGTCCAATATCAACAATACTTGCAAATGTTGTATTGAATGAACTAGATTGGTGGATATACAGTCAATGGGAAGAAATAAAAACAAGAGAGTCCTACAAAAGACAAGGATGTAAAACAAGAGCTCTCAAAAAGAAATCAAATTTAAAAGAAATGTATATAGTAAGATATTGTTATGATTTTAAAATAGCATGTAGAACTGCAAAAGATGCACAAAAAGCCTTTGTGGCAGTTAAAAACTGGTTAAAAGAAAGACTAGACTTAGAAATAAATACTGAAAAATCAAAGGTAATAAACCTAAGAAAGAATTATTCAGATTTTCTAGGCTTTAAACTAAAAGTTAAATCTAAAAAGAAAAAGTATGTAACTAAATCTAATATATGCGATAAAGCCAAAAATAAAATCATCAAAACAATAAAGGAAAAGATTAAAACAATTAAAAAGAATCCAACAGTAAGAAATTGTAACAACTATAATGCAACAATATTAGGTCTACAAAATTACTATAAGATAGCATCAAATTGTAATATAGACTTTAGCGAAATAGCTTTCTTAGTTAGAAAGAGCCTATATAATAGTACAAGAAGTATACGAAGCAAAATAGGGATAAAAACAAAAACCTACGAAAGGTTATATGGAAAATATAATTTTAAAATAATCTATATAACTCAAGTAGCATTGTTCCCTATTGCAGGAGTAGTGACAAGACCCTCACGGAAGTTTCATCCAGGGATATGTTCATACACAGAAGCTGGAAGAGAAAAACTTCATAAGAAACTAGGTATGAGCATAAATAAGGGTATAAGATATTTGCTTGAAAATCCTGCAAAGAATGAAAGTTTGGAATTTAACGACAACCGAATATCATTATTCGCAGGACAACAAGGTAAATGTTATATTACAGGTGAACCCTTAAAACTAAATGAAATTGAGGTGCATCGTAAAATATCAAAACACAATGGTGGTAGAGATAATTATAACAATCTTATACTTGTTAATCAACAACTTCATAAATTAATACATGAGATAGATATGGAAGTTGTTACAGTAGCTATAGATAAAATTAATTTATGCAAAACAGGGTTTGAAAAACTTATGAAACTTCGTAAACTTGTTGGAAATTGCGTGATATAAAAGAGTAAAATAATATTGATGGAACGCAGTGTGCGGTGAAAGCTGCAAGCACTGTGTGGAGGAGGGGAAAAGGCAGAGATAATTTCAAAGTCTTACCTATTCCTATGTACATTTGCCAGTAAAACTGAAATATACACAGGGAGTATTGGCTTAATTACTTTAACTAAAATAACCAATAATAAATTGTGGGTCATAATAGAATATGGCACTTGCCTTCAGTTAAATGAGAATTTAACAATGTATGGTACTTCAAGCTTTACCTCTACAAACTATGACAGTATTTCCTGGGACAGTGATACATCTACTATATTTACCTATACTGACAGCAGCTATGGACAGTTGAAGCAGCAGTATGTTGTGGCAGCAGCTGCCCATACACTGCTTCCAGAGGCAGTAACAAAGACACCCACAAATACTATGAAAATACAATATGATTTCACATGCGACTATGTATATCCACTGGATATGCCGGTACATTAAAAGTTCTAAGATGGGGGAGAGAGGAATGAAAGTTAATATTTTTCAGGCTGTATTTACAGCTGTTGGCGGTTACATCGACTGGTTTTTAGGGGGCTGTGATGGTCTTATGTATGCACTGGTTGCTTTTGTGGTTATTGACTATATTACAGGACTTATGATAGCTGTACTTGAGAAAAAACTGTCCAGTGAGAGTGGATTCAGGGGAATATTTAAAAAGGTTTTAATATTTGTGTTTGTGGGTATAGGAAATATAATAGATATTCAGTTGCTCCAAAACGGCAGTGCAGTTCGCAGTGCTGTTATATTCTTTTATGTGCGCCCAGATAGGGCATTGTTAATAGCGAATTAATTGGAATTCGCCTCTCATAATTACGAGAGATCCAACCTGTCTAACCGAAAGGCGAAAGCTGATACGGGAACAAAGCACGACAGGAAAGCGGAAAGTTATCTAAAGGCTAAAAGATACGACTGAACCGCAATGGCAAAAAAGGATATGAGGTTTAACCTATGTTTGGTGAATGTGAGTTTCAAGTGTCCGTTAACATAGGAGCAAAGAAATTAGCCTGAAACTTTGTGCATGATAGGTCAATAAATATGTAGAAGTTATTCGATGTAATTACAAATATCATGCCACAAGCTAGAGAACTAGTGTTAAAGAAACAAAAGCAAAACCGACAATCCTATAAACCAAGTAACAATGTTAACTGGGGATAACCTAAATAGGAATGCCAAAAGGCTATAACTTATGAGTTTGAATATCCTACAAGGTTACGGAGTTTCCGTAGTAGTTTGAGGTGGATAATAACCACTACATGGCGAAGGGGAACAGTTTATGCAAATCTAAAAGGAACAGATGAAAGGGAGGAGAAACCTCAAATGAAACCGACATCAGAAATTTTAGAACGAATTTCAAAAAGTTCAAAAGAACATAATGATGGAGTATTTACAAGGTTGTACCGATATGTGCTTAGAGAAGATATTTACATGAATGCCTATAAAAATCTCTATGCAAACAATGGTGCTGCAACTAAAGGAATTGATAATGATACTGCTGATGGATTTAGCCTTGAATATATAAGGGAAATAATAAATGACCTTAAAAACCAAACTTATGAACCTAAACCAGTAAGAAGAACATATATACCAAAAAGAAATGGTAAAATGCGACCACTTGGTATTCCTTCATTTCGTGATAAATTAGTACAAGAAGTTATTAGGCAAATATTAGAACCAATTTATGAACCTATATTTAGTGATAATTCACATGGTTTTAGACCCAATAGAAGTTGCCATACCGCATTTTCACAAATATCAAAAGATTTTCGTAGTACAAAATGGTTTATAGAGGGAGATATCAAAGGGTGCTTTGATAACATTGCTCATAAAAAACTGTTAGAAATACTGACTTATAAAATTAAGGATTCAAAGTTTATAAACTTAATCGGAAAATTTCTTAAAGCAGGATATCTTGAACAATGGAAATATCATAACACCTACAGTGGTGCACCTCAAGGTGGGTTATGCGAAGCTTTGCATAAGGTGGACTAATTTCACCAATACTAGCAAATGTATATTTACATTATGTCTTGGACTTGTGGTTTGAAAAAGTAGTAAAGAAACACATAAAAGGAGAAGCATATATTATAAGATATGCAGATGATACCGTATGTTTATTTCAATACAAAAATAATGCTAAGAGGTTCTATAAAGCTTTAAAAGGAAGATTATCAAAGTTTGATTTACAATTGGCAGAAGATAAAAGTAAAATAATAAAGTTTGGTAGATACTCAAATAGTAAGGAAACTTTCGATTTTCTGGGATTCACTCATATAAACGGTAAATCAAGATTAAATAAATATCTTGTAATCTATAGAACGAGCAAGAAGAAACTGAAAACCAAGAAACAAATTGCTAAAGAATGGATAAAAGAAAATATGCACAAACCGTTATCGGAGATAATAGGAAAGCTAAACCGAAAATTAGTAGGTCATTATCGTTACTATGGGATAACCAATAATATAAAATCTTTAATACAATTTTACCGCTATATAATTATCCAATTGTATAAGAAATTGTTAAGAAGAAGTCAACGAAGGAAACTAAACTTCAAGAAGTTTGATAGTTTATTAAAGTACTATGGTTTGGTAAAGCCAAGGATATATGTAAGTCTATATTAGAAAGATTATTATGAAGAGCCGTATGCCTTAATAGGGCACGTACGGTTATGTGAGGGGCTTAGATTTCACAATCTAATACTCGACCGTATTGATAAATACGCGTATTTGTATGAGGACTTGAGGAAATTGTATGGAGTGAAAGGGGATATTTGTACCTTCTAACCATCTATTATGATATAATAGTATTTGTTTCTTAATATATGGCTAGGAAACAAAGAAAATAAGAGATGGTGATAACAAATGAGATTTATAAATTGGTTATTTAAAAATAAATTTAAAAAATCCAAACCAGATATAGAGGTATACGGAAGTGAAATGGATGAAGAGGAAAAAGAATTGGAATTAATACAAACAACTATATCTGATTGGATAAATGAGTTTAAAAGTACAGAACATTTCAATAAGATGAATGATTTAGAAAAAGAAAATAGTGAGTTTGTAGTAGAGGTATTTTCAGATTATATGTATGAGTATGAAGGTTTAAAACCATTAGAGTGGGATGAAGTTGGCCTAATAGATTGTTGCTTGAATATATTACCACAGAAAGTTTCAGCAGATGCAGACAAATTTAAATGTGTGAGTCCGGTATTAGAATCCTTCTTTAATTTTTTAGATGAAAACAAGTATGTATTAAATGGGAAAAAACTTTCAAAATCAGTTAAGCAAATATCAAGACAAATAGTTAAAAATGCAGTAGATCCAAATAGATGGGGAATGGCTAAAAGATTTGTTATGGGAGCTAAGAATAGAGGGATTGACATAACAGATGAAAAAGAAATGAATCAGTATATGCTTGATTATAATAATAATAAACCCATTGTAAATGAACCGAAGATAGGAAGAAATGAATTATGTCCCTGTGGTAGTGGAAAAAAATATAAGAAATGCTGTGGAAATAAGTAGTGGGTTAAAACTCTTGAGTGTGGGTGGTGTACTCGAGGTTCTTCACGAATGTATATGTTTTTACATATATAGTTAAAGAAACAGTAAAAATGGGGATTGTTATAGAAATATAGAAAGATAAGAATAATAACTATAAATGAGCATTTTTACATCCAATAATTCACACTACAAAAAATAATAGGTGTAGTTCAAAATAAACTTAATGGTGCCTGTCCCATTAAAAAAAGACTATAAAAAATACAACGTTATTTCCAATTGGAAAATGTAAATTTACCATTATTGATATCCACAGAGTTAA
>NZ_DAIQBT010000036.1:0-30827 GCF_036781005.1 Clostridium sp.
GACTCATGTTAAGGATGTGAAAATAGATTATGATTATTTAACTGAATTGGTGGAAAAATTATTGAACCAGGTGCATGAAGGTAAGAGCAAAGAAGCACAAGCTACGAAAGAGAAAATTCATCAATTTGCCAATGGTTTGGAGGACAGAAATTACGCTGCGAAGATAATGAATGCAGTAATGGCTATTATCAAAGGACATTTTCCGACGGAAGGTTCTAATCTTAAATATCCAGTAAAATTGAGAAATAGTGAACAAATTATTCAAGCAGCTAACAATGTAAGCCTTGATAGAATGTTCTTAGATTTTCGAGTGAAGTGGGGAATTACAGATATTATCACAAGTGCTCAGATGCGTGAATTATTTAGTCGTCATCGTTATGGCGTGCAGGATTTAGATGATACTGGTCAAATTCGGGATATAATTGCTAAGGCAAGCTTGGATTATAAGACATTAGCACATAATGAAGAGATACAATCTTTGTCTAAAATCAAGTACCGTAATGGTTTGCGTGATGCTATTTATGAATTAGCTGATGATCAGGCCGAAAGTTAATTTGTCCGATGACTACCATCCGTAATACTCCACTCTTTAGGATGGAGTAAACGGATGCTACGTCCATGGATAAGTTCAACTAGGATTCAGATGAAGTTCAAACTCCATCTAAACCTAAGGCTCACTTGATATCTAATGACACTTTAAAATTAATTATTGAACTGTCGACTATCAATTGACAGCTAAGATAGGAGATAAAATGGATAAAAATAAAACGAATGTACCTAAAATAAGGTTTCCAGGATTCACTGACCCTTGGGAACAGCGTAAGCTTGGTGAAATTGGTGAATTTAAAAATGGAATGAACTTTGATAAATCTGCTATGGGACATGGAAGTCCATTTGTAAATTTACAAAATATATTTGGTAGAAATGTAGTTGATGATTCAGAATTGGGATTAGCAGAGAGTACAAATAATCAGAAAGTGGAGTATTCTTTGATTGAAGGAGATGTCCTGTTTGTACGTTCATCTGTAAAACCCGAAGGTGTCGGTGAGGTTGCATTAGTGCCAAAAACTATGGTAAATACTACGTATTCTGGATTTATTATTAGATTTCGAACAAATTATATGAGCGATAATAATTTTAAAAAATATGTATTTGCTACTAAATTTGTTAGGCGACAAATAATGGCTAAAGCAACCAGTAGCGCTAATACAAATATCAATCAAGAATCATTGTCCAAGATAGGCGTTTATTTACCTGATAACGAGGAACAAGAAAAAATTGGACAATTTCTTTCAAACATTGATAACCTTATCACCCTTCATCAGCGTAAGTTAAATCACTTGCAAGATAAGAAGAAAAGTTTGTTACAAAAAATGTTTCCTAAAAATGGCGAAGATTGTCCAGAACTTCGTTTTCCAGGATTTACTGACCCTTGGGAACAGCGTAAGTTGGGTGAAATAAGCGACTCATTTGAATATGGATTGAATGCAGCAGCGACAGAATTTGACGGAGTAAATAAATATATACGGATAACAGATATTGATGATGAATCAAGGAGGTTCCTTGAAACTGATTTGACTTCTCCTAATGTTGACCTTAGTAATGCAGATAATTATAAATTGAAAAGTGGAGATATTCTTTTTACTCGAACAGGTGCTAGTGTTGGAAAGTCCTATATTTACAAGGAATATGATGGATTAGTGTATTATGCAGGATTTCTGATAAGGGCAAGAATTAAACCAGAGTATGATGCGGAATTTGTATTTCAGAGCACATTAACAAATAAATATAATAAGTACATTCGCATAACTTCACAACGTTCTGGTCAACCGGGAGTTAATGCACAAGAGTATGCAGAATTTAAATTGAGAGTTCCCGAATATGACGAGCAATCAAAAATCGGCTTATTTCTCAAACAGCTTGATAACCTTATCACCCTTCATCAACGTAAGTTAAATCATTTGCAAGAACAAAAGAAAGCATTACTACAACAGATGTTTGTGTAAAATAATTTGAAAAGAGAAAGGAAATAAAAACAATGAGTAATAATCTACAAACAATTACAAGTAAACTTTGGGCTATGGCAAATGAATTACGTGGCACAATGGATGCGTCAGAGTACAAAAACTATATCTTGGCATTTATGTTTTATAGATACCTTTCGGAACATCAAGAGCAGTATTTGGTGGGAAATAATGTTATTGATGTTCGTGATGGAGAATCTATCAATGATGCTTATCTAAAACAAGCGGTAGGTGCAGATTTGGATGACTATTTACAAGATATCTCATCAAGTCTGGGGTATGCAATTGCGCCAAATGATACATGGGAATCCTTGATTAATAAAATTAATGATGCACAAGTTATTCCTAGTGACTACCAGACTATTTTTGATAACTTTAATAAAAATGCGGAATTAAATAAAGAAGCTGTGAAAGATTTTCGTGGTATATTCAACGATATTAACTTGGGAGATTCACGTCTTGGAAGTTCTACAAATGAACGTGCAAAATCACTTAACAATATAGTTAAGTTAGTTGATGGAATTGAATACAAGGGAGATGGTGGAAAAGATATTCTAGGTGAAATCTATGAATACTTAATCGGTCAATTTGCTGCAAGTGCTGGTAAAAAAGGTGGAGAATTTTATACACCTCATCAAGTAAGTAAGATTTTAGCTAAAGTAGTTACGAGCGGCGTAGAAAAATTAGATGAATTCTTTAATGTATATGACCCAACAATGGGGTCAGGTTCCTTACTACTTACTGTTGGACAAGAATTGCCAAAGGGTACTCCTATGAAGTACTTTGGTCAAGAGTTGAATACGACAACTTATAACTTGGCCCGTATGAACTTGATGATGCACAATGTATCTTATAACAATATGACACTAAATAATGCTGATACTCTAGAAAGCGATTGGCCAGATGGACCAGACGGAAAAGGGATTGACCACCCACGTAGTTTTGATGCAGTGGTTGCAAACCCACCATATTCTGCAAAATGGGATAATGATAAAACCAAATTAAAGGACTCACGTTTTAGCGATTATGGGAAATTAGCACCAGCTTCAAAAGCAGATTATGCTTTTATACTACACAGTATATATCATTTAAACAACACTGGAACAATGGCTATTGTTTTGCCTCATGGTGTATTATTTCGTGGCGCAGCGGAAGGCAAAATCCGTCAAACTCTCATTGAAAAAAATTATCTTGATACGGTTATTGGCCTGCCAGCTAACTTATTTTATGGAACAAGTATACCGACGATTATTTTAGTATTTAAAAAGAATCGTAAAATGAAAGATGTATTATTTATCGATGCAAGCAATGATTTTGAAAAGGGAAAGAATCAAAATAACTTAAATGATGAAAATATAGATAAGATCATTAATACATTTAAAGAACGTAAAGATGTTGATAAATATGCCCACGTGGCATCAATTGAGGAAATTAGAAAAAATGATTTTAACTTGAACATTCCACGTTATGTTGATACTTTTGAAGAAGAAGCTCCTATTGATTTAGAAGAAGTAAATAAGCAGTTAGAACAAGATAATAAGGAAATTGCAGAACTTGAAGCAAAGATTAATGAACAGTTGAAAATTTTAGGTGTATTTTAAGTGCTTAAAGACACTAAAAATACTATTGGTAAGGCTCAAAAGAAGTTATTTATTCTTTAAAGGAGGCAAAGAGAGTAAATTATGAATATTAAGATTGAAAAGATGCCAACATATCGAATTGCTTTCATAAGGAATATTGGTCCTTATGGAATTAGTAATGTACAAACAATGGAAAAATTAAAAAAATGGACAAAAGTTAACCATTTATTTAATGATAAATCCATAATTTTTGGAATTGCTCAGGATAATCCTGAAACTACTAAACCTGAAAATTGTCGTTATGATGCTTGTATTGTTATTTCAAACTGTTATTTAATAACTGACAGATATGTAAGAGAAGGTAATATTGTTGGAGGAAACTATGCTATTTTTAAAATTAATCATACAACAGAAGCAGTTCAGAAAGCATGGATTGATATTTTCCCGGAATTATCAAGGCAAGGATATCAATTTGATAAAACAAGACCAATCATGGAAAGGTATATAGTGCAAATGGTTAATAATCATCATTGTGAAATTTGCGTACCTATACTATTAGAGTAATAATTGGATAATTTCAAGTTAAGTTATATCATATCTTTTTTGTAAAGATAAATTGAGGGAAGTGATATTTTGTTAAACAAGCTTTTTCAACGTTTAAAGGAGAATCATTGGGAAATGATATTTTTTACTGTAAAAATAGAAGAATATTGTGCTATAAAATATAAACTTATGAGTAATGGGATTAAAGTAAAGACTAAGATAATAAGGCATAAAGGAATTAGAAATCCTATAGCTGCTGGTGGAAGTAGAAATGAATACTATGAAATATATATCCAGCCTAAAGAAATAGAAAAGGCTAATAAAATTATTCATAGCCAGTAAATAATGAAATCATTCATTATAATTCGGAAATAGGTACGATGAGGATGTATTTCAAGTACGGATGAATATCTGTATCAGGCAAAAATAAATAAGGATGATGTAGTGAGAAAAAATAAAAAATACTGAAGATTATTTATATCCAGCCTTGCTTAAAAAGACGCAGGGCTTTAATTATTGAAGGAAGTTTCCTGCAAGTTAACTTATTCCGTTAAAATCAACTATAAATCCATCGACAGTGAATAAATTAATGCATAAAATGTCATTAGAGGTGGTAGATATGAAAGAGTTAAATATAGGTAAATGTATTATTCAAAAAAGAAAAGAAAAGGGAATAACACAAGAGCAGTTAGCAGCTTATATGGGTGTTTCTAAGGCATCTGTTTCCAAGTGGGAATCAGGATTAAGTTATCCTGATATTTTACTTCTCCCTGAACTTGCAGCATATTTTAATGTTTCAGTGGATGAATTATTAGGATATTCTCCACAACTTACAAAGGAAGACATTAAAAAAAATTATAGTGAATTTTCACATGAATTTGTTACAAGACCATTTGAGGAGATAATGGAACAGTGTGACAAAATGATAAAGAAATACTATTCTTGTTTTCCGTTTTTGTTGTCCATGATTCAATTATTATTGAACTATTTACCTTTAGCAAAAACTGAAGATATAAGAAAAGAAGTTCTTGATAAATGTATACTGTTAAGTCAGAGAGTAAAAGAGGAATCAGAGAATATTTCTGATATAAAGACTGCCAATACCATGGAAGCACTGGCAGAGATGATGAAAGGGAATAGTAAAGAAGTTATTAGATTATTAGATAATAAATTAACTCCCTATAGCGGAGATGATGTTATGCTAATTAATGCATATCAAATGCTTGGAGAAGGTGATCAAGCAGATGTTGTTAATCAGATATTGCTATATCAAAATATAATAAATATATTAACATTGTTAACCAATTATCTTTCCATGCACATGACAGAGCCAGTTTTATTTGAGCAAATATATTCCCAGGGCGTTCAAATTATTGATTCTTTTCAGATGAAAGAGATTTTGACCAATGCAGTTTTTGGAATTCATATTGTTGCTGCACAGGGGTATTTGATTCAGAAGAATGAAGAAAAGGCAATAGAGGCATTGGAAAAATATGTAGACACTGCCTGTGGATATCAATATCCATTGAGATTAAAGGGATGTGGATATTTTACCCAGATAGATAAATGGCTTGAAGATAATATTTGTATCGGAACAAACACTCCCTTGGATGAGACAATAATTAAGAAAAATTTTATTAAGGCAGTTACTGAAAATCCTGCATTCGCATCCTTGAAAGAAAATGAAAAGTACAATATGCTTATTAAAAAATTGAAGAGAAAATTAGATGATTAATAACATTTATTATTTTATGTGCATTAGGAATATTTATGAGAATTTTTAACAAAAAATTTTGTAGAAGTAGATGAAACTCATTATAATATTGAAATTGATGTTGTAAAAAACTTTATAATCTAATATCATTTGAGTTAACAGAAAACTTATTAAATATTAGAGGAGTATATACTATGAAAATTTCAAAAAAAGATGCATTAATGTGGTTTGAATTTTTTTCTATGTTGCCAGAGGAACAGGAAATTATGACAAAGCAGCAAGAAATTATTTACTCTACTTTTGCACAAATTGAGGCAGCCATCGATTATAGAAATGAGTTGTTAATGTCAAAGATTAAAAGTTTAAAAACGTTAGAGAATAGAACTTTTTTTGTGGGAAATGAAAATAAATTTCCTAAAGGATGTCGCTCTTGTCTGCTTGGAACTGGCTTAAGTGCAATTAGGAAAACAAATAAGTGCAATATAGAGTGTAAATTCTGTTATAATTATGGAGAATTAGATTATATACCTCCAGTTGGCGAAGGTATGTGGGAAATTGGAGGAACAAAATTTTATGAGAAGGATATTGATTTACTTCTTTCCATTCATGAAAAACCCACCGGTATTTCCTATGTATATTTAGAGCCATTTATGGAGATTGAAAAATACTATTCAATAATAAAGAAATTTAGTAATGCTAAAATTCATCAACATTTATACACAAATGGTATTTTAGCTTCGGAAAAGACATTGAAAGCATTAGGTGAAGCTGGCCTTGATGAAATTCGCTTCAATCTTGGGGCTTCAGGGTGTTCGGATAAAGTAATTAAAAATATTGGCATAGCCAAAAAATATATTAAAAATGTAGGCATTGAAACTCCTATGACTCCTGAATTTTTTCAAGCCTTTTTTAAGAAAAAGCAGTCTATCTTGGATACAGAACTTGATTTTATAAATTGTGCGGAATTACATTTAAATGGAAATAATATAGACAATTATTATGGGGAAAATATGTATATTTGCAGACATGGTTACATATCTCCAATTTGGAGTAGGGAATTAACTTTGAAATTCATGAAAATGGCCGATGAAGAAAAGTGGGATTTAGTAGTTCATGATTGCTCAAACCATACCAAATTTGCCAGAGGTCTAAATTTGAGCTGCAAAGAAGGTAAGTGGTTTGGAGCCAGTGATTATGCCTGTGAGTTCTCCAGAATTCCATACGCAGTATTTTTACCAATACTGCGTGATGATAATTTCAAATTTTTAAGTGAAGAAGAATTGCCTGAGGATTATAAACCAGGAGAGATGATTTTTTAGAGGTAATTGTGATTTTATTTTTCATTTATGGATAGTTATGAAGATCATATATTCAAAATTACTTAATTACTATATAGTACTTTACACTATATAGTAATTTGTGGTATATATAATTATGAGGAAGTGATATTTATTGGAAGTAAATAAAGAGATGATAAAAGGGTACATAGAAAGTATAATATTATCACTACTTAAAAGTAATGATTTATATGGTTATGAAATTTCAAAAAAAATTAGAAGCACGAGTAAAGAAAAATTTGAAATTAAGGAAGGTACTTTATATGTGGTGTTAAAAAGGCTGGAAAAGAATGAATTGGTTTATTCTTATTGGGGTGATACAGAAAGTAATGGGGGAAGAAGAAGGTATTATAAAATAACTGATAAAGGTAAAAAGTATCTTAGTGAAAAGAAAGGGCAGTGGATATTCTTTAAAAATATTATTGATATTTTTTTTAAGGAGGTATAATTTATGGATAAACTAGACAGATATATTAATTCAATCTGCAGCAAATTAAAAGGCAGAAGTGAAGAAATTACTATAGTGAGACAAGAAATGAAGAATCACTTATTACAATCTATAGAGGAATTAAGAAAGCAAGGAAAGTCCCAAGATGAAAGTATTGATATTGCTATAAATAAATTTGGACAAGTGGAGATATTAAAAGAACAATTTAAAAAAGTATATACTATTGAAAAAAGTTTTTCAAGAAAAATTATCAATATAGCATTTATATTATTAATTATAGGTTTATTGTGTTTATTATTTCAAAATTTTATTAGATATGGGTCAGGACACTTAGATACAAAAGTATTATATGATGTACAAGATATAATAAAAAGTGATAACGATGTGTCAAAGGATAAGTTAAAGGCTTTGTTTGAAGAGAATAGTAATAAGTTTAAATTTTACAATAAAGAATTAAAATATATAGCAGTATTCAAATATCCGAAAAATTATAATGGCAGCATAGATAAAGACTCTTTTGAAGATGCAGAAAGCATATATCCAAGCTATACTCAGCTCAATACCGATTTGAAGAAAATGGGATATATATCAAATGCTTGTTCAGGTAAAGAATATTTAACGATTAACGATAAATGGTATATTTCTGTTCATTACATCACACCAAAAATTCAATGGATTCAATATGGAATTAATAATATTTTAAATATGTTTATAATTATATGCCTGTTGTCAAGTATGATTTTATCTATAATTTCCTTTTTTCTTAATATGTATCATAAAAGAAAAGTTGAACTTATATCATAAATTTATGATATAAGATACTCTAAGATATTTTAGTTAAATTACTGTAAGCCCATTTGTACAGGTATTTGCAGCAGTGGGAATTGCAGCAGCAAGTATTGTAAATTTTGTGGTTTTAACATCCGCGGCCTCTGCCTGTAACAGTGGAATATTTAGTACAAGCCGTATGGTTTATTCTCTTTCCCAAGAAGGTAATGATCCTAATTCAATGAAAAAGTTAACTTCTAATAAAGTACCTTCTAATGCTTTGATGTTTTCAGCAGCTGTTATTTTAATTTCAGTTATTTTGAGTTATATCATGCCAGAAGGAGTATTTGTACTTATTACAAGTATATCAACCTTTTGTTTTATTTTTATCTGGGGAATTATGGTGATTTGCCATTTAAAATACCGTAGAACTAATCCTGAACTTGCCTCAAAAAGCAAATTTAAAATGCCTTTTTATCCAATTACCAGCTACATAGTTTTGGCATTTATTGCTTTTGTATTAGTTGTTTTGACACTGAATGAAGAGACCGTGTGGCTCTATTTGTAACGCCTGTGTGGTTTATAATGCTTGGTATAATCTATAAAGTACTTAAACTAAAGACTAAAAAAGAAAATTAAATAATAATTTATGGTATAATATTTGTAAATATTATTATTTTATAGATTAGAGATAAAAACACAGTTTTGGTTGGTAGTCCAAACCTATCCATATTGTTATGGATAGAAGTAACCTTCCCTCCTGGGGTCGTCCTTTCTCTATGTTAATATTTGTTTTACAGGAGGAAAATAAAATGGAAGTAAGTATTAGTTTTACTGTATTTTTTGAAGATGCCTTTTGGGTGGGAGTTTTTGAACGGGTATCCTTTGATAAATATGAAGTTTCAAAAGTTGTATTTGGTTCTGAACCGAAAGATTATGAGATATATGATTTTATATTAAGGCACTTTTGGAATTTGAAATTCAGCAACTCTCTACCGATAAATGAACTTAAATGCAAAAGGGTAAATCCTAAAAGACTTCAGAGGGAAATCAAAAAACAAACAGAAGCTAAGGGTATGGGAACAAAAGCACAACTTGCAGTGAAATTACAATATGAACAAAACAAATTAGAAAAAAGAAAAAACCTGAAGGAAAAGAGCTATAGAGAAAAGGAAAGAAAATTTCAATTATACCAGCGTAAAAAGAAAGAAAAACGCAGGGGACATTAATCTATAATTTTTATATTGAGGTAATAAAAAACTTGAATATCAGTAATAGGTTATCCTTAAATAATTGGTATTTTCCTAAAAGTAATGAAGTATATGCGAATTTAATAAGACTTACTAGACGCCTTTGGGGAATCCCCCCTAAAGGTGTCTAGTAAAAATAGGTTAAAAACCTACATATTTTAATAATTATAATCAAATTGATAGTTTACGGCTAATTCCACAGCTTATTTCAACATTCCAAATTTAAAATCCCAGAGATTCACCAACAAGAATAATTTTTATTCTTCCAGGCGTTTTACACATTCTTGTTTCAACAATGTAAGAGCAAATACAATCCTTTGCTTTACAATTTCCACAAGTTCCATTTACAACACAAGGTGTCATTTCTACAGGATGCAGAAATGGGTCTGAGGAACATCGCTGTGCATTGATAGGAGCTGCGTATGTTCTAACCCTTATTATTGCATCCTCAATAGTTTTACAAACTTTATTTATTCCAATGACAGCTATGACACTTTTGGGGCCAAAGGTAATTGCGGCTACCCGATTGCCAACGCTGTCTATATTGATTAATACACCATCTTCACTAATTGCATTGAAACTTGTCAAATAGGTATCACACAATAATGATTGACGCATTAAATCATATCGTTCATTCATTGTCTGGGCTTTGTCACGATCGATTATAATGAAATTACCTTGATATATTCGTTCAATTAGCCCAATCTCTTCAAGTGTAACTGATCCTCCCCATGATACAGATGAAGATTGTGGTATAAGTGATAATGCTTTTTCGGCAGCATCTATGGCATTGTTACAATAATATGCTTCAAATTTCCTGCTTTGCAGGTTTTTAATTAGTTTAGTAGCCAAAAGCTTATTTCTTGCCTTTATAGGATTATTTTTTTCTTTCATTTTTCTCCTCCATTCTAGTTGATAAAAACGTTTTTATAGGATTATTTTTTGTCAGATACTTTCGCATTTTTTATAAGTATAGTATTATACAAATAGAAAGTATGTTGCACATGCAACGGGAAAAGAGGTATTCCTGTGGATGATTTAGATATTTTGGTGCGATCACATTTGTTTTCTGGTATTGAACCGAATGATATTCAAAAAATGCTCATATGTTTATCTGCAATGCGTAAAGAATATGAAAAGGGTGAAATGGTTGTCTGCGAAGGTGATTCTGTTAATGATATTGGTATTATACTGAAGGGTAGTGCCCGAAGCACTAAATTGAGTATTACAGGTAAACAAATTATTGTTTCACTACATTATCCAGGTGGATATACTGCCATCTTAACAGCTGCTAGTGGTAAGCGTAAGTGCCCCATGTCGGTACAGGCACTGGAATCTCTTACTGTTCTTTTTATTCCTGTGAAAAATGTGTTAAGTCGTTGTACAAAACTTTGTGCAGCTCATGAACAATTGCTTTTCAACCTTTTTGACAGTATTGCAGAAAGGGCCCTGGAGTTACATGATCGTAATGATTGTCTCATTATGCCAACCATTCGTGATAAAGTTTTAACTTACTTAACTAAGGTTTGCTATGAATCCAAAGCACGGATTGTTAGGATACCATTTAATAGAGAAGCTATGGCTGGTTACTTAAATGTAGATCGTAGTGCTTTGTCTAGAGAACTTGCACGGATGAAACGAGAAGGGCTAATTGATTTTTATAAGAATAAGTTTGAATTATTTTAGTATTTATAGTAAAAGAGCACAGGATTTGATAATATCACTATCACAATATAGTGACAAGGAGGTAACAAATGAAAAAAAGGTTTTTTGTTATATTTTTAGCTTTCATTTGTTTAATTGGTCTAAGCGTTCACGTTTTTAAACACAAAAATATATTTTACAGTAAGAATACAAAGAAAGTGCATACTGAAAATTTAGTTATCCCCAAAAATAAGGAAACAATTGATGAAAAGTTAAGAAAAGTAATAGTATTAGTGGATTCAGACAAGGATAAGGACGGCATAAAGGATCAGGAAGATATTGTTCTTGGAGCCAGAAAAGAAGCAGATAAAAGGGTAAAGTACAAAAGTGGATATTATGTAGGTGGATATCCTCCTGAAAATGAAGGGGTATGCACTGACCTGGTATGGAGGGCTTTTAAGGAAGCAGGTTATAATTTGAAGGATATGGTGGATGAGGATATAAGAAATCATCCCGATGATTACAATAGAATTCAAGGTAATCCCGATCCCAATATAGATTTTAGGAGGGTTCCTAACCTCTATGTTTATTTTAAAAAATATGCATTAAATATCACTACTGAATTGAAACCAAATGATATAGAAAACCTAAAGAAATGGCAGCCAGGAGATATTGTAACTTTTGAGAATAGTGAACATATAGCCATAATTTCTGATAAAAGAAGGGAAGATGGTATTCCCTACATAATACATAATGTACCGCCATGTGCCAGAGAGGGCGATGAAATTATGTATTGGATGCCTAGAATAACTGGTCATTTTAGATTTCCTAAATTAAGTGATTCTTAGGTTCAGGTGGAGTTTGCTATAGAGAAATACTTATCTCCCACTTTGAAGAAGATGGAAGTATTAGCAATGGTAGCGTTGGGATGAAAAGAACGTTATTATTCTTACGGTTTAGTTTACAGGTATTGATACTGTAAAAGTAATGATATGTTTCTCATAATTTGCCCATATGTTTCCACCATGTTTTTCAATTATACTTTTAGTTATGGAAAGCCCCAATCCCGAGCCTTCATCAGTATTTGTACGAGATACATCTGTCCTGTAAAATTTTTCGAATAATATATTTAAATTTTCCACTTTTAAATTTTCACATCTATTGTTTATGCTGATTACAACTTTTTTGTCATGTTGTATTAAAGATACATGCACATTTGAAGGCTTGAAGCTGTATTTTAAAGCATTATACATCAGATTATTCAAAGCTCTTACGAATAGATTAATATCCACTGTAACCATTATACTTTCAGTACATATATTATCTATAATTTTTAATTTTGAATTTTCAAAGGCGATTTCAAATTCATCAATTAACTGATAGATAAGCTCATTTAAACATATGGCAGATGAATGTAATTTTACACTGCTGTCGTTTAATTTTGTGAACATGAATAAATTGTCCGTGAGTTTTTTCATGGTTTCAGCTTTTTTCAAGCATATACCGATAAATCTTTTCATTTCTTCCTGGGATTTATATTCAGAGTTTTTTATAATTTGCAGAAATCCAATTATACTTGTGAGTGGACTTCTTATATCATGGGCTACATTGGTTATAAGTGAGTTTTTAGAGCCTTCAATTCTCTTCTCGTTCTCAACTTTTTCATTTATCTTATCTGCCATAAAATTTATATTTTTACATATCTCAGATAGTTCGTCATGTCCTTTTTTACGTATTTTAAAATTCAAATTTTCATTTGCAATTATTTTTATTCCATGGCAAATTTCGTTTATATATTTCATCCTATGATGGGTTATTATCAAAAATAATAACATACATAAAGAAAGCATTATTATAATACTTTTAAATTCAAATAAAAGCATCTTTGAATCATTAGGTGCATTTCTAGGAGAGGCGGTAATCCAGAGTATGGAAGTAGTATTATATGTTTTTATAGGCATTTTATATATATAGTAATTATATCTGGTGAAATCTCCTGCAGAGGTATAATATTTTAAAAAGTCTGAGTATGATTCCTCTAAATTTAAATTTTTTGGAAGTCTGGATGAATTATATAATATATTGCTTTTAGAATCCACCGCAACAAAGCCAAGTTTGTATTTTGAATACTTGGATTCATATCTGGACAGCACAGCTTTGTATGTGGATTCACTATTAAAATCCACAGAGCTTGTAGTTAAACTTATATTAAGAGAAATATGTAATAATTCCCCAAAGCTATAGTTATAATTTTGAAATTTATGGGGATGTTTTTGAGATGCAAAACTTATATAAGTTGAATATACTGATTCATATATCATAAAGCTTGCAATTAGTGAAAATATAAATGTTATTATGAATTTGCTTTGAATACCAATTATTTTAACTTTCAATTTTATAACCAACTCCCCATACAGTTTTTATGTAATCTTTCTTTATCTTTTGTCTCAATCTTCTTATATGCACTGTAACAGTTCTGTTAAGTTCCATGTAAGGCTCCTTCCATACATTTTCATATATTTGTTTTATACTCAGTACATTGTTTTTGTTTTTTGCAAGAAAAGTTAAAATCTCAAATTCATGAGGAGTGAGATTTATTTTATTATCATCTATTTTGACAATGTGTTTATCTGTATCTATAAGCATGTCCTGTATTTTAATAAAATTTGAATTGCCATGAAAATTTGAATTAAATTCCTTATATCTCCTTAAATGGGATTTTATCTTTGCAATTAACAGCATCGGGTTAAAAGGTTTTGAAATATAGTCATCTGCTCCGATGGTAAGTCCCATTATCTTATCTGCATCATCAATTTTGGCAGATAGTATTATTATAGGTAGATTCAACTCTTCCCTTATTTTCATACATGCCATCATGCCATCCATTCTTGGCATCATAATATCTAAAAGTATCAGATCTATTTTATGGGTTTCTAAAATTTCAAGTGCCTCTACTCCATCTTTTGCACAGAGATAATCTATATTTTGATTTTTTAGCATTATGGCCAGAAGTTCGCGTATATTTTCATCATCATCTACAATTAAAACTACATTTTTGTCCATGTGGAAATTCACCTTTCATATTGTATCTACATTTATTATATACACTTTTTTCTTTCTCTGGAGGATTGTAATAAAATCTTAATAAATAGTACTGATTTTGTAATAAAAAATATACTAGCTTTGTAATATGGATACATTATAATGAAGTAATTATATTAAAAGGATGTGAACTTCTTGGAAGTATTAAAATTAGAAAATCTGTCAAAGGGTATAGGAAAAAGAGAAATTGTAAAGAATTTAAATTTAACTGTAAATGAAGGTGAGATATTTGGATTTTTAGGACCTAATGGTGCAGGAAAGACCACAACTATAAAAATGATTGTGGGATTTTTAAAACCTACTAAAGGTGAAATTTACGTATATGGAAAGAGTATTAAAAATAATAGGGCAAGCTTTATAAGTAGTATAGCGGCCATAGTGGAAGCACCGGATATGTATCCCTATTTAACTGGAATTGAAAATTTAAAGCAGCTGGCAAGGATGGATAAAAATGTTACTCAATCAGACATAGAGCAGGCCGTAAAGTTAGTTGGACTGGAAGATAGGATAGATGATAAATTTAAAAAGTACTCCCTTGGAATGAAACAGAGACTTGGGCTTGCACAGGTTCTTATGGGAAATAAAAAGGTGTGGATATTAGATGAACCTACTAATGGCCTTGATCCAAGTGGGATGATTTATTTTAGGAATATATTTAAAAAATATTCAAGAGATAAGAAAGTTACTATATTTATATCATCCCATATACTTGGAGAGATGGAAACCATGTGTGATAGGGTGGCCTTTTTAAATGAAGGTGAAATCAAGGGAGTAGAGGATATAACTAATATAAAGGGAACTCTTGAAAAAAGATATATGGAAGTTGTGGGGGGAGAAAAAGATGATTTCTGCAATAATTAAGAATGAAATTATTAAAATATTTCACAGAAAGAAATTTTTTATATGTTCTATTATATTATTATTTGTGGCTATATTGTCAATAATAGTTGTGAATAGTAGAAATGGAGAAAAAGGGCTTGAAAAAGCAAAGAATGTACAACAATACTACAAGGAGCAAAAAAAATCAGTAAACGATAAGGAAAAGCTTGCTGAAATTCAGGAGCATATAGATGGTATTGACAATATGATAAAAGACTATGAATTTGAAAAAAGCCATCCTCTGGTATGGAAAGATACTTTGAAAAAAGATGTAAAACTTATGGAAAGTGTTGATGACAGTAAAATAGAAGGGGTGAGAAAAGAACAGAGAAAAGAAGAAATTGCCTATAAAAAATATCTATTGAATAATAATATAAAGCCAATTAGTGAACTTAAGGCTACAGGATATTTATTATTTAATAATTACATTATGATTTTGGAATACGGTATGATAGTTATATTTTTAGCAGTAGTTTTTATGGCAGTAGATAGTGTTTCCAGTGAATATGCACCTCCCACATTAAAACTTTTACTTTTAAGACCTGTTACAAAGTCAAAACTTATATTTGGAAAATTTTTAGCTTGTACTATTTCGACTTCTGCACTTGTAGCTATTTTTGATCTTCTATTTTTATTATTTGGAGAATTTGTATATGGCTTTGACAGCTTCAAGTATCCAGTTCCTATAGGGCCGGCCTTTAAACACAGCAGTATACAAAATATGGACTTGCATAAATTTATAGCTGTCATCCCAGGCACTTCAAGTATTATGCCTCTTTATAAATTTTTAATTGAATTTATGATTTTACAGATAATTTTTATAATTGCAGCTACAAGTTTTTGTATTCTAGTATCTACTCTAATCACAAATAATGCAGCGGCCACATCTACAGCTATACTATTTGGGGCCATTTACATAATATTTTCAAATATTCCTGCATTATCTGATGTGTCATATATCAAGCCGGCATTTTTTATAGCACTTGGAAATCCCAGAACTATAATAACAAGGCAAATTGTACAAGATACAGGGGCGTACTATATAAATACCTTATCTGCCAGTTTAATAATGATTGCATGGACTATATTTTTTTTAACATGGAGCATCATTGCAGCTGGAAAAAGGGAAGAATATATTTAGAACTTTTTCGTGATAAGGGAAACGGATAAATATGAGGTGGGAATGCAGGAAAATGTATCTCAACCTATATAAAATACAAGGTACCTTTCTTTTGTTCGATATTGTTAAAGAAATAAAAATATGATAGTATTGGTCATAGCCTATCTATTTATAATTATGGATAGGCGATTTCAGAAAGGAAGTTATATTTATATGGTTTTTTTAATAAATATGATTATTGTGTTTTTACTTATATTAATGAATGCTTTTTTTGTTGCTGCGGAATTTGCAGTAGTAAAAGTTAGAAGATCCAGAATAGAAACCTTGGTGGCGGAAGGAAAAAGAAATGCAAAATTTACTTTAAAGGTAATTAAGGATTTAAATTCATATTTATCTGCATGTCAATTGGGAATAACTTTAGCATCTTTGGGACTGGGATGGGTAGGAGAACCTGCTGTTGCCAGTGTACTTATGCCTTTATTTAATTTGTTTCATCTTCCGGAGGGAGTAGTGCATTCTATTTCTCTTGTTATTGGTTTTTCAATAATAACGGCTTTTCACATAGTACTTGGTGAATTGACTCCTAAATCGCTAGCTATTATAAATACAGAAAAGATAGCCATGTATACATCTCTCCCTCTTATTATATTTTATAAGGCAACCTATCCTATAATGTGGGCATTTAACCACAGTACTGATTTAGTGCTTAAGATATTCGGGATTTCGCAGTGGGATGACCATGAGACAGCGTACACTGATGATGAAATAAAACTATTACTTGAAGAAAGTTATAAAAGTGGATTGATAGACAAGACAGAATTAACCTTTGTGGATAACATATTTGATTTTTCAGAGAAGACTGTGAAAGATATTATGGTACCACGTACTGATATGACCTGCATTTTTTCAGGGGATTCCATAGAAGATATTATAAAAGTTTTCATGGAAAGACAGCACACCAGATATCCTGTCTGCACAGATAACAAGGATAACGTTATTGGATTTATACATATAAAGGATCTGTATAAACAACAGATTCAAGGAGATAAAAATATAAAGGATATTATTAGAAAAGTTAAATTTATTCCAAAGTGGATGTCTATAAGTGATTTGCTGAAGATGTTTAAAAAGGAAAAGTCCCAGATAGCCATAATTATTGATGAATATGGAGGAACACTTGGGCTGGTTACAATTGAAGATATTTTGGAAGAAATTGTAGGGGAAATTCAGGATGAATTTGATGAAGAAGGAGCAGAAATAAATAAAACTGAAGACAATAAGTATGTTGTGGATGGGAAACTTATTCTTGAGGATATAAATGATCTTCTTGAAATTGATATCCAGTCTGAAAATGTTGATACTCTGGGAGGGTGGATTTATTCTAAATTGGATTCATA
This sequence comes from Clostridium sp., assembly GCF_036781005.1. Lineage (GTDB taxonomy): Bacteria > Bacillota > Clostridia > Clostridiales > Clostridiaceae > Clostridium_B. Next base: position 17,807 of record NZ_DAIQBT010000036.1, read on the forward strand.
TCCAAAGGTGAATGATAAGATTAACTATGAAAATTATCAATTCACTGTGCTAAAGTGTAATAAGAAAAGAATAAGCAAGATTTTAATTGAAAAACTCAAGTAAGTTTTTATTGACATAAGATTAAATTTATAGTAGACTGTTTTTCAAGTAGACAAAGGCGATGATAAGATAAAGTAGATATGTCAAGTATTTTAAAGAGAGTGGGATAAAGATGGAAACCCATAAATACACATTTCGAAAATCATCTTGAAGCTGTAGGCTGAAATTGAAGTAAGTTGATCCGGTTATGTAAATCGTTATTTAAATCAAGTAAAAAAATGGGTGGTACCGCGGCAGACATTTCGCCCCAGCGAAATAGGTCTGTTTTTTTATTTGCCATTTATTTCATAGAAAGGATAGGAGCTTTAATGAATATTATAGTTTTAGTTAAACAGGTTCCAGATATGGAAAAAGTAAAATTTGACAGAGAAAAGGGAGTAGTAGATAGAAGCTCTGCCAGTGCAGAAATCAATCCTTTTGATTTAAATGCCCTGGAAACTGCAGTTCAAATAGCTGAAAGTATTGATGCAAAGGTTACTGCTGTGAGCATGGGGCCTCCAAGTACGGAAAATGCATTAAAAGAGTGTATTGCAAGGGGAGCCCATGAAGGGGTGCTTATAAGTGATGGAAAATTTGGGGGTTCGGATACAAAGGCAACTTCTACAATACTTGCAGGTGCCATTAAAAAATTGGGAGCTTATGATCTGGTAATCGCTGGAGAAAAGACGGTAGATGGAGATACAGGACAGGTGGGTCCTGAAGTTGCAGAATTTTTAAATATACCTCATGCAAGCTATGTAAGTAAAATTACAGGAATGAATGAAAATAGTATGGAGTTACATTCTGAAATCTGGGAAGGAACTTATTTGAAAAGCATAAAATTTCCATGTCTTATTACAGTTACTAAGGATATAAATCTTCCAAGATTACCTTCTTTTAAAAATAAGATGAAAGCTAGAAAAGCAGAGATTGAGATATTAAAGCTTGAGGATTTAAAAGAATTTTTGCATGAAGATAGTGTTGGATTTAAAGGATCACCTACAAAGGTAAAAAAGATAGAAATTCCCCAAATAGAAAAAAGGCAGGGCAAGATTTACAGGGAGTCAGATACCGTTAAGGCAGAGAATGAATTAATTGATATATTTAAAAAGATTAAGGTTTTGGAGGTATAGCAGTGGATAAGGAATATAGTGGTATATTGGTATTTGCGGAACAAAAAAATGGACAAATTCATAAAGTCAGCTATGAACTTCTGGGAAAAGCCAGGCAGCTTTCTGATAAATTAAATGCTCCGGTGTATAGTGTTGTGCTTGGAGCAGATGGTGTAGAGGCTGAAGAACTTATATATAGGGGAGCAGATAAGGTATTTTATGTACAGGATGACATTTTTAACCTACCGGAAGAAGTAACCTATACAATTAACCTGAAAAATTTAATTGAAGATATCAAACCTGAAGTTTTTTTGATTGGTGCCACTACCTTGGGAAGATCACTAGCTCCTAGACTGGCAGCATCTTTAAATACAGGACTTACAGCAGATTGTACAGGCCTTGAAATTGATGAAGACGGAAAATTGGTTCAGATAAGACCAGCTTTTAGTGAAAATATATTGGCCCATATAAAAACGCACACATATCCCCAGATGGCTACAGTGAGATATAAAGAATTTGACGAGGGTATAAGAGATGATAAAAGACAGGGAGATATTTTAAAGGTAGAAGCTTTAAAACCTGAAAATGAATTGGTAAAAGTAATAACACAGCTTAGATCCCAGGAAATCAATATATCTGATGCAGATGTAGTAGTAGCAGCAGGCAAGGGGTTGAAAAAGGCAGAAGATATGGATATGTTAAGGGAGTTAGCCAGTTTATTGGGAGGTGTAGTTGGAGCCAGCAGGGAGATAGTTGAAGAAGGGTTTATATCTAAGGACTTTCAAGTAGGATACAGTGGTAACAGGGTAAAACCCAAATTATATATAGCTTGTGGAATTTCAGGGGCACCACAGCACCTGGCAGGAATGAAAGAATCAGGTTTTATTGTTGCAATCAATACAGATCCTTCAGCTCCTATATTTAATATAGCAGACTATGGAATAGTTGATGATATGTATAAGGTTATACCTGATTTGATTACTAAAATAAAAGAAAGCAATTTAGAAACTATAAATTGTTAAATAATAAAGAAAAAAGGGATATGATGGATTAAAAGGGAATTTAAGAAAATGATAAATAGTTTCTTTAAAAAATAAGGTGAAATTTAGATATTATTGTTGAAAATTCTAAAAATTATATGTAAAATTATGAATATATATTGATAATAGCACACTTATTGAAAAGTAAGGCCGCAAAGCTATGGGTCTAAAGAAAATTTATTTTTCTATGATTGCCAGGTCGCCAAAATTATAATTGTAAGACTTTAATATGTATATTATATTTTTTGGTGCCTATGCGATATAGGCACCTTTTAATTTTTTATCCGAACGCTACCATTGCTAATTCTCCCATCTTCTTCAAAGTGGGAGATAAGCACTGCTACACGTCTGGATAAGTTCTTCAGAATCACTTGATCATAAGAATATTAGTACTAACAGCTGTAATATTAATAAATTCAAATAAAATGAGAGGATAGGTGTATTTAACTATGAAAAAACATAATATTAATTTGGACAAGGGGAAAAAAGAATTGAGTGTAAGAGTATGGGGGATGTATGAAGAGAAAGATGCTAAAAGTTTTATAGAAGAATTTCAAAAAACAGTAGCTGCTATACAACCTTCAGAGTATACATTATCTTTTGATTGCAAAGAGTTAAAGGTTTCTACCAGAGACATGGTGCCTATGCTGGAAGGTTGTTTTAAAATGTATAAGGATTTAAATTTTAAAAAGGTTACCATAGATGGAGGAAATAATGCAACTTTAAGGATGCAGTTTACAAGAATAGCCAGAAATTCGGGACTTCAGGCTGAAATAATTTAATAGCACCTTTTAAAAGAAATATAGATTGAACTTTATTATGTATTTTTGTTATTCAAGGAGGACTAATATGGGTGTGAAATTAAGCTGTATTGATATTTGTCAGGGTTCTAAAGTTGTCTCAAATGATTTTTATTTAAAGCACTTTGAGAAACAGGGTAAACATGTAGAACATTTATTAGAGGATATAATGGGAAGAGATAAAAGATTTATGTTTGACGAAGGTGAAAATACTTTATCTTCAGCCTTAAAAGTATCCAAATCTGTATTAGTAAAGGCAGGCTTAAAGGGAAATGATATAGATATGATAATATGTTCTTCTATATTATCAGAATATATTGCACCTTCCATGGCAATTTTGTTACATAAAGAATTAAATGCAGGAAGAAATGTAATGTGTTTTGATATGAATGCCAATTGTGCTGGTATGACAGTTGCCCTAGAACTTGCATCAAATTATCTGATAGCCTCAAATAGGGCAAAAAGAGCCTTGATTGTGGGCTGTGATGATATGCATTCTTTAATTGATCCTAACAATGAGCTTTGTTATGGTAATTATGGACATGCTGCTTGTGCCATAATTCTGGAAAAGGTAAATGAAGATTGCGGCATACTTGATGAGGAATATTATATAAATACAGAAGAAAGTGAAAATATCATGTGTCCAAGGAATGGATTTTCCAGTTTTTTTAAGTCTAAAAATGTAGATGAGTTTTGCTTTAAATGGCTCCCCTTTGATGGAGGAGCTTGCGTTTATCCTGCAGCTGAAATTATGACTAAAATGTTAGAGAAAAAAGGATTGACGTCAAAAGACATAAGTATGTTTTGTTTCTCACAGTTTGCATTTTCAAATATAAAGCATATAAGAGAACTTATGAACATAGATGAAGATAATAGTATCTATATAGGTGATAAATATGGGTATACTAGTACAAGTAGTCCTTTTATAGCTCTATATAAGGCTATAGAACAAAAAAAGGTTAAAAGAGGAGACTATATAGTATTTTGGACTATAGGCAGTGGTTCTCAAAGTATAGTAATGCTTTATAAATATTAAAAAATATATCAAGTGATTCTTGGGTTCAGATGGAGTATAGTTTTTAGCATAACTAAACTCCATCTGAACTTTTAAAGTACCTCCTCTAAATCTCGTGAAAATTTAAGGATGTAGAAAGTATTTAATATTAATCTAATGTTTTGTTAAATTTAACCACGGTAAAACCTATAATGACAATAATTAATACACTTAAAGATATTATGGGACCTATAATGTATGACAGACCCACTCCTTTTACTATTATAGCCCTTAAAATTTGAAGAAAATAAGTCAGCGGCAGAATACAGCTTATGAGATAAATTATCTTTGGCATGGCTTCTCTTGGAAACATGAACCCTGACAGCAGTACACTGGGAAGTAAGAGTGCCAAAGAAGCCTGCATTGCCTGCAGTTGGGTTTTGGCCACAGTGGAAATAAACATACCCATGGATAGAGAACATATTAAAAATAATGTTCCAAGTATCATAAAAAGTGCTACACTTCCTTTTATAACTATGCCAAAAAGTAGATTGCCCAGAATCAGTACAGTTACCATATTTAAAAACCCAATTATTGTATAGGGTATTAATTTTCCTATTATCAGCTCAAAAGGAGTAATAGGTGTCATAATAAGTTGTTCAATAGTACCTTTTTCCTTTTCACGTACCATTGCAAAAGAAGTTAATATAATAGTAATATTTTGAAGAATAAGCCCCATAACCCCAGGTACATTAAATTTACTGCTTTCTAGTGTAGGGTTATAGAGAAGGAGAGGTTTTATATTTATTCCTGCATTTTTTGACAAAGAATTTCCAGATTTTTTTACCTCTACTTTTTTTATCTTAGTCGAGTAGTTATTTCCTATGAGCATGGAATAGGACAGGGCAGTTCTTGCTATAGTAGGGTCGGAGCCATCTACCAGAACTTGAACACTTGCTGTTTCATTTCCATTTAATTTTTTGGAATAGTCAGGAGGTATTATAATTCCTGCTTTTACTTTTCCCATATCAATATATTTTTCCACCTCATTATATGAATCTGCAGAACCATAAAGTTTGAAATAGTATGAATTTATAAAGGCATTTATAAGTGCTCTGCTTTCTAAAGTCTTGCTGCCATCATATACCATAAGGTTTACATTATTTACATCCGTATTTGCTGCAAAGCCAAATAAAAGCAGCATCATTACTGGCATTACAAGAGCTATAACAAGACTTGGCTTATCTCTTTTTATATGGATAAATTCTTTTTTTGTCACTGTAAGCAGTCTTTTAACTTTCAATATTTATTACCTCCTTTTTTATTTTTTATTTGTTTTAATTTTGTAAAGGAGGATACCACTTCTCTATTTGAAAGTTCTTTCACGTATTTAATAAATATATCCTCTAAGTTTTCCATATTATTTTTTTTGTATAAATTTTCAGGAGTATCTATGGTTATAAGTTTGCTGTTGAATATAAAACCTATTATATCGCAGATAGAAGCTTCATCCATGTAATGGGTGGTTACAAGTACAGTGATTCCATCTGATACCAGGTTGCTTATGGTATACCAGAATTCTCTTCTTGAAACTGGATCCACTCCAGCTGTGGGTTCATCTAAAATTAAGAGGCTTGGATTGTGTATTAAAGAGCATCCAAGTGCAAGTCTCTGTTTCCATCCCCCGGAAAGCGTTCCAGCAAGACTTTTTTCTTTTCCTGTGAGATTTGCCATGTGAATAAGTTCTTTTTTTCTCAAATCAAGCTTTTCTCTAGGAATCATATATATATTGCCATAAAAATCTAAGTTTTCCTCTACGGTAAGATCCTCATAAAGACTGAATTTTTGAGACATATAGCCTATGTTTTGTTTTATTTTTTCGGAATCTTTAACAAGGTCATACCCTAAAACTGAACCTTCCCCTGAAGTGGGTTTTAAAACCCCGCATATCATCCTTATAGTTGTAGATTTTCCAGAGCCGTTGGGTCCCAAAAGACCAAATATTTTTCCCTTTGGAATAGAAAAGGATACAGTATCTACAGCTGTAAAATCCCCAAATTTTTTTGTAAGGTTTTTAATAGAAATTGCATAATCCATAGTAATTCTCCTTTATTTTAGAGTAACATCTAAGAGCATGCCTGACTTTACATACTGAAGATTATCTGATATTTTTATCTTTACTTCATATACAAGTTTCATCCTATCTTCCTTGGTGACAATATTCATAGGCGTAAATTCAGCTTCTTTAGAAATATAAGATATTTTTCCCTTTATAATTTTGTTTTTTATAAAGTCACTTTTCATGGTAACTTCTTTGTTAAGCTTTACATAGGGAAGTGTTTTTTCAGGAACATATATTTTTATATACATATTATTATTGTCAAGAAGGGTTATAATTGGAGAACCTAAAGATACATATTCTCCCTTTTTAAAATTAACTGTTTCCACAATTCCATCTGATGAAGCTTTTATGTTGCTTTTATCCAAGGCAATTTTAGATAGTTCCATATTCTGCTCAGCTTGCTGAATACCATAGTTGGCTGTGGCTTTATCTCTGGAGGTAGTACTATTAACTAAAAGATTAAGTTTGTCGGTGGCGGCTGCTAGTTGTGCTTTGTAGCTTTTAAGCTGGGCATTTGCAGAGGATAGGGCACTTTTGGCATTATTTAGAGATGTTTTGGCATTATCTAGATCATTTTTGATTTTATCCAAGCTTTCATTGGATTCATAGCCTTTCTCATTAAGATTTAAGTGGTCATCATATGTTTTTTTCTTATAATCATAGTTGCTCTGGGCGTTACTGAGGTTATTCTGGGCAGTTTCAAGGGCGGCTTCCCCTTGTGTTACTAGAGATTCGCTTTGTGTTACCAGTTCTTTTTGTGCATTTATCTCTTCAACTCTGGTGCCATCATTGACTTTACCTAGTTCATTTTCTGCATTTTCAAGTGAAATATTGGCCTGATTTACACTAATTGTACTTTCATCTGAATCCAGTACTGCTATTATATCTCCGGCTTTAACTTTTGTACCTTCTTCTACTCTGATATCCTTTATTTTTCCTGATAGTTCACTGCTGGCACTTAATTCATCTGCTTCCACAGTACCTGAAAACTGAAATTCATTGGAATTTTTATCCATAGTATTTTTAATAACAAAAAATATTGACAGGCCTATTAAAATTACAGTAAAAATAATAATTGGTTTCATATTTTTCAGTTTATTTTTCATGGATTTTCCTCCTGATTTTATCTTTGTCTGATGCCGTTAAGCAAAATATCTGTTAATTTAGTTATTTCTTTTTTATCACCTTCTCCTGCAAAATATTCAGGAAAAACACTGCTTAAAAATATGTAGCCTCCTACAATGCTTATTATGCTTCTCAATATAGAGTAGGGTTCAATATTACGCAGTTCATTTTTATCCATATGCTGATTTATAAACTTTTCAGTTACAGGAAAAGCTTTAGATATTATTTGTTCTTTAAGTACAGTTAAAAGTTCTGGATGATAGGATGCCTCCACCAGGACAGTTTTAATAAGTGGAAGATTTTTTTTTACCAGGTCTATCCTATCCGCCATAAGTTCTTTTAAAACTTCATCTATGGGTTTATCCTCACTGCTTTCTATTATTTTTATGACAGACTCCAGTACAAGGGGTTTCATAAATTTTGTGGCAAAGGGAATTATAAGTCCCATAAGAAGATCTTTTTTTGTCTTGTAATATCTAAATATTGTTCCTTCAGCCACAGAGGCCTCTTTTGCAATTTCACTGGTTCTGCTGTTTCCATAGCCGTTTTCAGAGAATACTTTAATGGCGGCATTTAAAATTTGCCATTGTCTTTCTGTGAATTCTTTATCGTTTAAATTGTTGTCATTTAAAAAATCTTCAAAAAGCTTTTCATAATTATTATCTGAAAAATTCATATCATACCTCCATAAGAATAAATGAGTAAGTACTCACTTACAATGTACTACTTTTTAATATACTTGTCAATTAGGTTTTTATCCGAAGGCTACCATTGCTAATACCCCCCAATTCTTCAAAGTAGGGGATAAGCGCTGCTACGCCCCTGGATAAGTGATTCTAAGGTTCAGATTACGATGCATATTCCTTATAAGTAAACTCCATCTGAGCCAAAGAATCACTTGATATGGAAAAAGTATTATTTCGTAAGTGTAATTTTACGCATATTTTTAAAAAAGTTTATGGTATTATTTATAGTAGGATTAAACATTACAACTATAAGAAGAAGGCTTAATTTATGAAGATTTGGAAGAGAAATTTGATAGTTTGCTGGCTTGGTATGTTTGTAACATCAATAGGGATGAGTCAGATAGCTCCTGTGATGCCCCTTTACATTAAGTACCTTGGAATCCATGATATAAATTCCATAGAACAGCTTTCAGGAATTGCTTTTGGGATTACTTTTGTGGTTTCTGCTGTTTTTTCACCAATCTGGGGTGAGGCAGCAGACAAATATGGAAGGAAACTGATGCTTTTGAGAGCTAGTTTTGGAATGTCAGTTGTAATATTTTGTATGGGATTTTCACATAATGTGTATGAACTTATAGTGCTAAGGATGCTTCAAGGTGTTATTACAGGGTATAGTACAGCCTGTATTACATTAATTGCTACTCAAACTGAAAGGGAACATGTGGGATTTGCTCTTGGAACACTTTCCACAGCTTCTGTATCGGGTTCACTTATAGGACCTATGATCGGAGGATATCTGGAAGAGGTTCTGGGACTGCAAAGTGTATTTTTTGTAACTGGAACTCTTATGATGATTGTATTCATAACCACAGCTATGTTTGTTAAAGAGAATTTTATACCTTCAAAAAAAAAGGTACTTAATATAAAAGAAGCGTGGAATGAAATACCAAATCGTAATTTAATAGTAATTATGTTTGCAACAGCTTTTATTCTGCAATTAGCTCTTTATTCCATAGAACCTATTGTAACAGTATATGTTACCAAGCTTGCCCATTCTTCTGTACATGTGGCACTGGTTTCAGGACTTACATTTTCGGTATCAGGACTAGCCAGTATAATAGCAGCACCAAGACTTGGAAAACTTTCAGACAGAATTGGAGCTAGAAAAGTTATTCTTATGGCACTTATTGCAGCGGGAATTATATTTATACCGCAGGCTTTTGTAAAAAATCCATGGCAGCTTATGATGCTTAGATTTGTTTTGGGACTAGCAACTGCAGGGTTGACTCCGTCAGTTAATGTAATAGTCAGAAAGATTAGCCCGGAGCACCTTATAGGAAGAATATTTGGATTTAGTATATCTGCACAGTATCTTGGAACTTTCAGCGGTTCAATATTAGGTGGACAGATAGCATCGCGATTTGGAATCCGCAGTGTATTTATTGTCACAGGCGGTCTGCTTTTGGCAAATGCTTTTTGGGTATATAAAGCTGCATATAGAAAATTGAAAGATTTTGTGTAGTTTTGTGTTATTTGAAAAAAATAGAAAATGAGTTACAACTAAAAAATTTTGAGGAACGTACCTAGGATTGTGTAAAACAAATTAAGGTACGTTATTTTAATGCATATATGGATGGACTTGAAGGACTACTACTATTGAGGAATATTATCACAATTTATAATAACTTATATTGAAAATAAGGAAAAAGTAAGTTAACCTGTATATATGAGGATAATTGTAGTATTTTGAATAATTAATTTAAATAATGGGGGTAACTGACGGTAGTATGATTAATATATTAATAGCTGAAGATAATAGTATACAGAGAAAAAACCTTATAAAAATGATATATGAAGCAGATAAAACCTTGAAGATATATGAAGCAGAATCTAAAGAAGAAGCTTTAAAAATTTTACAGGAAGTTTATATAGACTTTTTTTATATAGATATTTCTCTAAAGAATTCTTCAGGGTTGGATTTGGCTTTGGAACTTAGAAAGATTGAAAAATACAAATTTAATTGGATAATTTTTACAACAACTCATATACAATACATGATTAAAGCTTTTAAAGAGGTTCACTGCTACGACTATATATTAAAACCATATGATAAAGATGAAGTAATTAAAATGACCAAGCTTCTGACTTCAAATAGACGTGCATATAACCCATCGAGAAAGAAAGAAAAGTATGTGGTTTTTGATTTGCAAAATAATATCAGCATAAAGTTAAATATAGATGAAATTATTTTTATGGAAGTAGATTTAAGAAGAATAATTTTACATACTAAAAAGGACAAGTATAGGGCAAAGAGGCTGTCCTTAGTGAAAGCCCTAGAAATGATAGATTGTGATTATATATTACAAAGTCATAAGTCTTTTGCTGTAAATATTAATTTTATTAATAAAATTGAAGCTGTGTCTAGTAAATTGAAAATTAGTTTAAAACGATTTTTAAATGACTCAGGTTATTTTTCAATTGTTAATGGAGTAGCTGTTTTTATATTTTCAATAATTGCATTAAATGTAGGTAATTACATTAAATGTAGGTAATTACATTATAATGCCTGCAGAAGATATGGCTATAAAATGGAAGAATGTTTCAGATATAATAAGTATTTTTTCCAAAATTATTTTTATAAGTTGTTTATCTATTTATTATAATAGAAAATTTTTCAAAAGTACAAATAAAATTAAGTTTTTCTCATCATTTCTGGGTCCATATTTAATAGTTACTAGTATCTTTTTTGTAATTCCTAAAATTTTTTGATAATTTTAAAGAGCATGATATTTTTATTTGAAATTAGGAGGAAAAAATGTTCATTATTGATATAGAAAATTTAACTAAAATTTATAGAAATAACACAATCGCGTTAAATGAGGTGAGCTTAAAAGTTAAAGAAGGTTCAACAACTAGCATAATAGGAGAAAATGGAGCTGGAAAATCAACATTAATTAATATTCTGATATCTTTAATAACAAAAAGTTCTGGTAATGTTAGTATATTTGGAAAAATTTTAAATGAGCAAAATGATTATTTTATTAAAAAAAACATAGGATTTGTAGGAGAGCAAATAGGTGCTTATGAGCATCTAAATGTAGTGGAATATTGGAGGTTTATAGCTAATATCTATAAAATTAATAAGAATTATATAGATAAAAGAATAGAAGAGTTGCTATATGTACTAAGTTTAGATAAATCAAAAAAAAAGTTAATAAGAGAATTTTCTAAAGGTATGAAACAAAAGGCATTGTTAGGTGGAGTACTTATACATAATCCTAGACTATTAATATTAGATGAGCCATTAGATGGAATAGATCCATCTTCAAAAATTATAATAAAGAATATTTTGCAGGAATTTAATAGAAATGGATCAACTATATTAATAAGTTCCCATGATTTTTCTATTATAGAAGATATTTGTAGCGACGTTATAGTAATGAATGAAGGAAAAGTTAAATTTCAAGATACGGTTGAAAATATGCATAAGCAATATAATGGATTAACTTTAGAAGAGATATTTATTAAAATTGTAAATAGAGAATTAGATGTTTTAAGAAAAAAATTATCTTGGGGAGGTAAAAATGATTGATATAATACTAAATGATATAAAAGGATATGCTAGGAGAGATAAGAAGAAATATTTATATTTTATTTTAACTATATTTTTAATAGCGTTTTCATACGTTATCTGTATACCTCATGAAAAATTTAACAGATACGCGGAATATATTTTCTTATTGATATTTTGCTGTATATTAATACAAGGAATGTATTCTATGCAGATATTAGTATTAGATCCGTTACAACTAAAAAATACTAAATTTTTATTTGTAACACCAGTAACTATAAAAATATTTGTAATTAGTAAAAATATTGAGATATTTGCTTGTTTGTTTATCCAATTTATAATATTAAGGCTAATTTTTACATTAAGTAATATATCTTTAGTAATTAACTTAGGAAAGAACTTATCACTTATGTCTGCAATTATATATTCAGTAGCTATAGCTAATATTTATTTATTTTTTAATCATAAAAAAGCAAAACAATTAAATGAAGGAAGCAAAGAAGATATTATAAAAAGCATAAAAGTAGGATTTGTATCTCATATAATAACGATTTTAGGGTGTTTGATATTAATATTTTTTGTAATAAGAAATAATATTATGCCTATAATTAATATTATTTCTTCGATCCTGGGTTATATTCTTTCTTATATAATTTTAATAAATAAAATGAAAAAACAAGCAAAATTTCTTGAGGAAATTGAAAAAATATGAAAAGTACAGTGTTGTGTTTAATCGATTTTTTGAAAAATAAAAATTGTATAAGCTCAAAGAATAGTATTGGATTGATTATAAATTTAATTTTAGGGATTACATTAAATATAATGCTGTTTGTTTCCTTTAAAAAAGTAATTAAAAATAGTGAGGTAGACAATAGTTTAATTGTAAGCGGATATTTTATAATAACTTGTATGCTATATGTTATTATTACAATAAGTGATAAAATAAAGAATTTAGAATATGTTAAGAATTTTTTTGTTTTACCAATTCAATATGAAGAAATATTTTTGAGTATAATTTTATATGGATTTTTTTCATGGAGCAATATTATGTCAAGTATAATGTTAGTCATACCATCACTTCTATTTGCTCAATGTTTTTCAAATTTTATTATATTAACAATAGAGAGTTTATTTATCTTAATTTTTATAGAATTATTGTCATTAATATTTTGTGAATTTTTAAAATGTATGAAATATAGTAATTTTATGATTATTTTATTTATAATTATTATAATAATTTTAGTTTTGTTAGTTAGAACATTTTATAATAATTTAATTAAAATGGTAGGATATAGTTACTTATATAGTCACATCAGTTTAATAAGTATAATTGGAGTTTTACTAATTTGTTTTTATAAAATTTCACAATGGATGTTTATTAAATATAAGCATTTATTTCAAAACTATTAGTTTCAAATCGAATAACTAAGAAGTGAAATTTTTAGGCGTAGTTCAAGTATGATGGAGATTTTCATTTAGAATAATATGGATG
>NZ_DAIQBT010000037.1:0-26811 GCF_036781005.1 Clostridium sp.
GAGAACCTAACTATAATTCAACTCTTTTTTTGTCTGAATTCCTGGGTCCATTATAGTTTTTTACTAAAAGAAGCAATATTTCTGGAGTTATCCATTATAGTTTCTATGAGTTGTTTAACATTTTCCTGTTCCCTATTAAGCAATTGAGCTGTTTGACCGAATTCATCTGTTCTTTTTACTTGTATAGGAGTGCTGAAATCACATACAGAAATACGTTTTGCAAAAGCCTGTATTCTCAAAAGAGGCCTAGTTATATATGCTTCGATATAAAATTTTTATTCGAAAAAACAAAGCCACCACTTAGCTAAATGACACTAAATGGTGGCTAAAATCCTAGCTCATATAAAAAACTTGGTTCTACTTGAATTTTTATCACCTTTCTCTTTCAAAACTATTAAGCACATCATAAAAACTTAAAGTAATTTAAATATTATAAATCAGATGTCTCATAGGAACACACTTTACTAATAACCAATCTCTAACAGACTAACATTACACATAACAGCTATTTTTTTGGAAACATAAAACTCCATTTACAAATAGATCAGCTGTACTTTTTACCCTAACTATCTTTTAAATCTTTCAACATTTCAATTTACATTAAATTATGAGCTAGGATTTCCAAGAAGAAACTTTTAACTTCTTCTTATTTATATTATATCTTTAAAATCCAAATAAGTCAACTGAATATTAAAAAAATTAATATAAATCACACTTTATACTCCCATCTTTTATTTCAATTATTCTATCTGTTTTACTAGCTATATTTTGATCATGGGTCACAATAATAAAAGTTGTACCAAACACGCTATTTATATTTCTAAACAACTGGTATACTTGTTGTGCATTAATAGAATCCAGATTCCCTGTAGGCTCATCCGCTAAAATTATTTTAGGCTCATTCATAAGCGCTCTGGCTATGGCTACCCTTTGCTGTTCTCCTCCTGATAAATCATAAATATTCTTTTTCTTGAGATTTTCAATTCCAACCAAGTCCAAAAGCTCCTCAGCTCTCCCTCTTGCCTTTTTGCCACAAAAAAAATGTTTTATTCTATAGGGCATAAGAACATTTTCTATGGTATTAAACTCAGGTAAAAGATAATGAAATTGAAATATAAAACCTATATTTGTATTTCTAAAAGAAGCCTTAGTTTTTCGTCCCATATTTTTTATATTTTTCCCTTGAATATATACTTCACCTTTTGTGGGGTTATCTAAGATACCAATTATATTTAGCAAAGTAGTCTTTCCACTACCTGATGCCCCTATTATAGAATTAAATGAACCTTCTGCTATAGATAAACTTATATTATGTAAAACTTTATTTTTAACTCTCCACCCAAATATTTTAGTAACATTTTTAATTTCAATAATGCTATCCATTTTTTATCACCTCCACTGGATTTAATGCAAAAGATTTAATTGCAGGAAAAAACGCCGCAAAAGTTGAAGCAATTATATCAATAATACAACATATTTCAATAAATCTATAATTTATAACTATATCAACTAATGGCAATCCCTTGGAGTTAACTATATATCTGTTAAAACCTTTTATATAACACCATACAAAAAACAATCCTAATGCTGTACCAAGTACTCCTAAGATAAATGCTTCTATAAAAAATATGCTTCCAGCACTACTATCCTTTATGCCCATGGCCTTTAATATACCTATCTGTCTATATTTTTGAACAACACTTATACTAAGTATATTTATTATACTTAAAACAGCTGCAAGAAGTACAAAAAACTGAATTATAAGTGTGCAAATTTTTTGTCCTACCATCCCACTGGCTAAAAATTGATTTTGCTCTTTCCAGTTTTGAATACTTAAATTTTCATCTGAAAGTACTTTTTTTATAATATTAGCTTCTAAATCAGCATTATATATATCTTTTACTCCTATTTCCATAGAAGTAACCTTATTTTCAAATCCTATTAACTGTTGTACTGCATTTAAATCTGTAATAACCCAGGTATTATTTATCTTTGAGCTGCCCAAATCAAAGAATCCTACTATATTTAATGTCAATTTTTTTCCACCCATAGTAACTATATAAATATTATCTCCTAAATGAAGGCCTAACTTTTCTTTTAAATCTTTTCCTAAAATAACTTGTCCACTGTTTTCATACATCCTACCTTCATATATGTTATATTTCATACCATATAATGAATTTACATCTTCAGCAATCAACCCCCTTATCTGAATGGGTTGATTTATATCCTGAAGCTCAATAAAAGCCTGACAATCAACTGCAGGTGCTACATAATTTACATTTGAATCTCCACTTAAAATTTTATCCTTTTTGTCCTGCCAATTTTCAACACCTCCTTTATGGGAGTAAACTGTAATCTGGGAAGAATATGCAATAATTTTATTTAGAATTGTATTTTCAAGACCGCTACTTAAAAGTCCTATAAAAATTTGTACAGACACTCCCACAGCTATTCCAAGTATTATAACCAAAGTCTGTATCTTACTATACCTTAAAAATCTGTACGCTGTTTTAAATGCTATAAACATTATACCCTCCTAATTTGAATTTATTGTTTAATACATTTAATTATATCTAATAATAATTTAAAATGTGATCATAAGTAAAAAATAATATTATTTTTTACTCATAAAATATGTTAAAATAGAGTAAATATTATAAATTTTAAGATAGAGGGGAAAATATTGATAACTATAAGAACTAATAAGGAAATAAGCTACATGGCAGCAGCTGGAAAAATACTAGCATCCTGTCATAAAAAAATTGGAAAAATGATAAAGCCAGGTTTAACCACCATGGAAATAGATTCTTTTGTGGAAAGATATCTAAAAGAACATGGAGCAAAACCAGAACAAAAAGGTTATATGGGATTTCCCTACGCAACTTGTGCATCTGTAAATGATGAAATTTGCCACGGCTTTCCCACAAATAAACCCTTAAAGGAAGGAGATATTGTTACCATTGATATGGTAGTAAACCTAAATGGATGGCTAGCTGACTCTGCATGGTCCTATTCAGTGGGAAAAATTTCCGAAGAAGCTAAAAATCTTATGGAAGTTACAAAAAAATGCCTTTACAAAGGCATAAAAAAAGCTTTATCCGGAAACACAATAGGAGATATAGGCCACACTATACAAACTTATGCAGAATCTTTAGGATATTCTGTAGTAAGAGATTATACAGGGCATGGTATCGGCAAAGTTATGCACGATGATGTAGTTGTTCCTCACTATGGAAAACCAGGAAGGGGATTAAAACTTAGGGAAGGAATGGTAATCACTATAGAGCCTATGATAAACATAGGTACTTACAAAACCCTATTGGATTCTAATAACTGGACTGCACGTACAGCTGATGGAAGCTTGTCAGCACAATATGAACACACTATTGCCATCACAAAAAATGAACCTATAATTTTAACAGACCAAGATAATATATAAGTATATATCATAACTAATTCTAAATAATAATTATTGTTTAGAATTAGTTATTAAAAAAATATAAAAACTATTGAATAAAAAGTTTTTTTAGTGTATAATTTATTTAAGAAAATGATTTACATTAAAAACTTATGTTATATAAAAAGGGGGAGATAACAACTAAACGATATTTTTACTATAACTTCAAATAATTAATATATAAACGAGGGGAGGTATTACTTACATAATAAATTTCATATTTATGTAAGTATATAAATTATGATTGATAATAAAGCATTTTATAAACTAAGCTATGGCTTATATGTTATAAGCTCTATATCTGAGGGTAAGAAGAATGGACAAATTGCCAATACAGTTTTTCAAATAACATCAGATCCAGCTAGAATAGCTGTAAGTATCAACAAACAAAACCTTACTCATGAATATATACAAAAAAGTAAATTAATAGGGGTATCTGCCCTTTCCACAGAAACTCCTTTAGAGTTTGTGGGTAAATTTGGTTTTAAATCAGGAAGAACTACTGATAAATTCTCTGGAGTATCCTTCAAAACAGGTGCAAGTGGTGTTCCAATAGTTACTGAAAATGCTGCTTCATGGATGGAATTAAAAGTTGAAAAAGAAATAGATATAGATACTCATACAATATTTATTGGAACTGTACTCAATTCAGAATTAATAAAGGATATAGATCCTATGACATATGCATATTACCAGGATGTAAAACGTGGTAAATCTCCACAAACTTCACCAACTCATACAGCAAATAAAAACAATCCGGTAAAAGATGCCCCTAAATATCAATGCTCCGTATGTGGATTTATTTATGACCCTGCAGTTGGAGATCCTGACTCTGGTGTTGAACCAGGTACATTATTTGAAGATCTACCTAAAAGCTGGGAATGTCCAGTCTGTGGAGTAGGTAAAGCTAAATTTAAACCTTTAGACTAAATAGTATAATGTGATTTTAAAATTATAGAAATTTCTTAAAAGAAATTTCTATAATTTTATAATTTTATTGACAATCATCAAATTTTATAATAATATACAGTTAAGATATTAAAAATTTAATAATCAGTTAAAGGGGAGTAATTTTAAATTATAAAGTCAACATTTCGATCTGAAATTTAAAGATCTGGTTTTGTAAGCCCTAGAGGGTAATAAGACTTTTAACATAGTTCATAAGTTTATTTTAATTATGAATTACGTTAAAGGTCTTATTTTTATTATCAATGCAATGACCTATTAATTGATTAAAAATTTGGAGGTAAATTTTATGTCTACAAAGAAATCCTTATTACACCTATGCTTTTGGGTGGCACTTGCTTTAATATTTAACATAGGAATTTATATTTTTATGGGACCTGACAAAGCCTTGTCTTTTTTAGGAGGATATGTAATTGAACAAAGCCTTAGCCTTGATAACATCTTTTTATTCCTGATTATATTTGAAAGTTTCTCCATAAAACCAGAATATCAGAAAAGAATACTTACCTATGGATTTTTCGGTGCAGTAGTATTAAGACTTATATTTATAATACTTGGAGTAACTATTATTAACAAATTCCATTGGATGCTGTATATATTTGGCTTATTGCTTATAATAAGCGGTATTAAAATGTTCTTTAAACATAATGACTCAAATGATTTCCATAACAGCAAAATAATAAAATTAATTAATAAAATAATTCCTGTTTCCAAAGAATTGGATGGGGAGAAATTCTTCACTAAAAAGAATGGCATACTATATGCCACTCCATTATTTGCTATATTAATATTAATAGAACTTTCAGATATAATTTTTGCAATAGATTCAATACCTGCTATATTCTCTATAACTACGGATCCCTTTATAGTATATACTTCAAATATATTTGCTATATTAGGACTTAGGAACATGTATTTCTTGCTTGAAAAACTTCACAATAAATTTGACTATGTGAAATATGGAGTTGCATGCATACTGATATTTACAGGCATTAAACTTTCAGTTACTTTTTTTCATATAAATATTTCAATAATAGCATCATTATTAATTATATTTATAATAATGTCAGCAAGCATTTTAGCTTCTGTTATTTCAAATAAAAAAACTTCTACTAACTATGTTTCTAAAAGTATTATTAAATAACCTATACATTAAAATTAATTTGATGACAAACTAAATTTATGTTGTTTCATGTTTGTCATCAAAATTATATCTTTTTACCAGTATCCATGTATTGTTTTTCCATATATAAAGAGAAATATTATCAAAATATTCATTAAAATCAAAGAAATATTTATTAACATAATTCCATATCTCTTTAAATCTATCTTTTATTCTCTTAGATAAAATGGTACAATGAAAAACTTTATTTTTTCCTTCATTATACTTAAAATTTATCCATGTTATTTTATCTAATTTATCTATAAGAGCATCATGCATACTTTTAGCTTCAGGTGACATCTTAACATCCATATAAATTACATCTTCCCTAAAGGCTCCATAGCCTTTAATTTTCATTGGTGCTTTACAATTTGCCTTTGAAAAATCATTTAAAATATCTGTTATCTCCTGAATATTATCAGTTTCAAAAGGTGCCTTTATAGTAAAATGAGCTGGTAATTTAGTGCGTTTTTTATTGAATCTATGGCACACATCAGTTGTCAATCTATCATGAAATTTTAATGCATCACCACCTATAGCACATACTATTACATACCTTTCCATATGTTATATATTCCTTTCAACAGATTTATCATTTTTATCTTTTTCTAAAAAATCCATAAGCAGTTGGATCCTTTCATTTTGTTTTTCTTTTAAAAATTCAGGGGTCCAATTATAAAAACCCTTTCCTGTTTTACTTCCCAGATTTCCATTATTAACTTTCTCTTTAAGAAGCTTAGAAGGCTCTTTGTAATTACAAAGATCTTCAAACAAATATGAGGATATATTATTAAATATGTCAAGACCTCCTAAATCTGCACTACATAAGGGACCTGTAACCGGCAATCTTCTTCCATGACCATATTCCATGGCCTTATCCACCTCTTCTGCTGTTGCAAATCCCTGTTCCACTATATATAATGCCTCCCTAAGCAATGCAAGTTGGAGACGATTACCTATAAATCCAAGGCATTCTTTTTTCATTTTAACTCCTTTTTTACCTATATGCTGAATCCAATTCATAGTTATATCCACTGTTCTTGGATCAGTATGTTTTCCCGGTACCACTTCTACCAATGGGATAAACTGTGGCGGATTCCAGAAATGAGCAATCACCACTCTCTCTGGATGCCTTGTATTCATTGCTATATCTGTAGGACTAAGTCCTGAAGTATTGGAAGCTAAAATAACTTTAGGATCACATATTTTATCCAGTTTAGAAAATACTCTCTGTTTAAGTTCTAGCTCTTCTGCTATACATTCTATTACAAAATCTACATTCTCTACTGCTTCTTCAATAGTTTTAACCCCTTTTATCCTACTCAATATTTCTTTTGATGTATTTGCTTTTATCTTTCCTTTTTCCCGAAGATCTTTAAGGCTTACTTTTATACTTCTAAAACCTCTCTCTAAACTGGCATCAGATCTCCCAAACATATTCACATTCAATCCACTTTCCGCACAAAGCTGTGCTATTCCATTTCCCATAGTACCAGTACCAAGTACAGCTACATTTTTTATATCCATAACACCCTCCTGAATTACATATTTATAGATTATATTATATCCCATATTCCATATTTTTTAAAATTCGCCACTTCCTTGGGTATATAAAAATATAATGTTTAGTAAAAAATTTCTTACCAAACATTATATTTAACAGTTTAAGAACATTTTTAGTGATATTTTATTTGATTAATCCTTCTTTCTTCAGAAAATCCTCTGCCACCTTTTTAGGATCTTCACCATTGTCTGTCTTATAATTCATCTCTCTCATATCATCATCTGTAATCTTTCCTTGTAGACTTAAGAGTAATGGTTTAATTTCAGGATATTTTTTTAACACATCTTCTCTTACCAAAGGAACTGCATAGTAAGGAGGAAAAAAGTTTTTATCATCTTTTAGAAGTTTCAAATCAAATTTCTTAAGCAACCCATCTGTGGAAAAAGCATCTGTTACCTGAGTTTCATCATTTTCAAGAGAAGAATATCTAAGTCCCCCATCTAGACCTTTTACAGTTTTAAAATTTAACCCATATAATTTTTGCAATCCAAGGTATCCATCAGCTCTATTGGCAAATTCCATGGTACAACCTAAATTTATATCATTGCCTATTTTAGTTAAATCTGATATTGTATTTATATTGTATTTACTTGCCATCTCTTTTTTCATTGCCAGTACATAGGTGTTATTAAATCCTAATGGTTTAAGCCACTGCATACCATAGTTTTTCCTGAAATAATCTTCTACTATATCATAAACCTGATCTGCATCGCTTATAGATTCCCTTTTCATTATATTAACAAGTCCTGTACCTGTATATTCCACATATAAATCTATATTACCGGATTTCATAGCACTAAAAACCACACTGCTACCGCCCAAATTTAACTTTCTATCTACTTTATAATCCGTATTGTATTCTATTAAAGAAGAAATCATATTTCCAAGTATCAATTGTTCATTAAAATTTTTCGAGCCAACCACTATTGTTTTTTTAGTCAATCCGCTGTATGCCATAAATGCACCAATACCCACTATCAATAAAACCCCCACTGCTAAAACAGGTTTTTTATTCTTTAATGTCTTACCAATATTTTTATTGGTTTTTTTCTTAGATTTTTTATCCGAAACCTTTATACCTTTAGGCGTTACTATATCTTCAATCTTTCCTATAATAAAATCAAAGAATATAGCCAGGAAACACGCCGGAATTGCCCCTGCCAAAATCATGTTATTATTGACAGTCTGTACTCCTGAAAACACCAGATATCCTAGTCCTCCAGCTCCTACAAAGGCTGCAATAGTCATAAGTCCCACTGCAGTAACTGCCGATATTCTTATACCAGACATTATAATCGGCATTGCAAGGGGAAGTCTAATTTTTACCAAAATTTGGCTTTTGGTAAGTCCAAGCCCTTCTGCAGATTCAATTATAGAGCCATCTATATTAGTAAGACCCGTAAAAGTGTTTTTTATAATTGGAAGTAGAGAATATAAAACTACCATGGCAATTGCAGGTTTACTACCTATTCCAAGTACCGGAATTAAAAAACCCAGCAGGGCCAAACTAGGTATAGATTGTATAACATTGGCAAGTCCAATTACTCCTGCAGAAAGTTTCCTGTTCCTTATTATAAGCATTCCCATAGGAATTCCTATGAGTACAGATATCAAAACTGCAAATAATGTCAACTGTATATGTTCTATAAAAAGACTATATATTTGTAATTTTCTATCTATGACAAACTGAAAAAAGCTACTTATAGTATTCACTAGACATCCCCATCCTTATTAATAAACTGATTACTCATTACAGATAAAAGACTACTTCTGGTAATGAGTCCTACCAAAATTGATTCATTATCCACAACTGGAATATACCCTCTGCTATTATACTCCATCTCTTCCAAGGCATTTACTATGGAATCTTCAAAATTTACTGTTACTACATTTGTCTCCATAATATCTTTTAGCCTCTTATTTGTATCTATATTAAGTCTGATTTTTTTTAAGGTAACAAGTCCTATTAGGTTATTATTCTCATTTACCACAAGTAAACTATCTACATGATTTGATTTCATTATTTCAAGTGCCTGTACTACTGTTCTTTCACCACTTGATTTTACTGGATTTTTTATCATTATATCCTTTGTCTTAATTAAATCCGGTTGATTCCAAATCCTGTTTTCCCCGATAAATTCCCGTACAAAATCATTAGCTGGATTTTTTAATATTTCCTCTGGGGTATCAAATTGAAGTACAGTACCCTTACCCATTATACATATACGATCAGCAAGCTTCAGTGCCTCATCCATGTCATGAGTTACAAAAACAATAGTTTTTTTAAAATTTTGTTGGATATTAAATATCTCGTCTTGAAGCTGACTTCTTGTTATTGGATCCAATGCACCAAAAGGCTCGTCCATTAATATTATATCTGGATTCATAATCAAAGCCCTCACTATTCCCACTCTTTGCTGCTGTCCTCCGCTTAATTCATTAGGATACTTGTACATATAATCTTTAGGAGACATACCTACCAAAGTCAATAGTTCTTCCATCCTTTCCTGAATTTTTTTATTATCCTTCTTTTCAATATTAGGTATTAAAGATATATTCTCAGCTACAGTCATATGGGGAAAAAGTCCTGTCTGCTGTATTACATATCCTATATTTCTCCTAAGTTTAATAATATCTTCATTTTCAATTTTATTTCTGTTTATAAAAATCTCGCCTGAACTTGGAGTTATCAATCTATTGATCATCTTTAAAGTAGTAGTTTTTCCACAACCACTAGGACCAATAAAAGTTACTAATTCTCCTCTATCTATGTTTAAACTTATATTGCTTATAATAGATTTGTTGTTTATAGTTTTACTTACATTTTTAAATTCTATCAACATAATCCCTCCTTATCAAAAACCAGTAACAACTTTAATTTATCATAAGGTTGTCACTTTGTAAAGATTTCTGCCATCTATCCATTAGCATTACAAGATTTATATACGTAAATAACAGTAAATAAGCTGTCAAATTCTATCCATATTTTAATATAATATAACAAATTTACTATAAAATTTAATTTTTTATAACTTAAAAAGTCTTTTCTCATTGCCTATTAATATAAAACCTTTAAAATTTCGAAATTTAAAAATAGTAATATTATACCTAATTATTTTATAAGTCAAAAAATTTAAGCTAAAAATAAAGCTATCTATATTATGTATACTAATATAGCCAAAATAAAAACATAGACTTTTTTAAATAAAATCTATGTTTTCTAAATTATATATTTAAATTAATAAATAAATTTTTTGATTCTATAATAACTAGCTTCATCACCTATGGCTATAAAAACATCTTCTTCTTCAAATATAGCATAGGGTCCTGGAGAAAGTATTAATTTACCTTTTCTTCTTATACCTATTATAGTTGCAAAAGTATTTTGCCAGAACTTACATTCAGATATAGTTTTTCCAATAATATTAAATCCTTTACATATTTTGAATTCAAAAGGTATAAAGGAGTTAGTACTGGTAAATCTATTAGAATAATCTATAAGTTCATTCAATACTCCTTCAATTCTTTTCTCCAAAACATTCTTTTCATCCAGTAATTCAATCATTTCCTTTTTTAAGAAATTCATAGAGTCTATATCCTTAAATTTCCCTATAAATTTTAAACAGTTATCTACAGATTTAACAATGATTCCACTTCCTTTTGTTACTTCTACAATATCCATATCATTTAAAAGAATCATTGACCTTCTGATGGTTTCAGGAGAGACATTATAGTGGCTTGCAAGAGAGGATCTTCCATAGAGCTTATCTCCCACAGAAAAATCCCCAGCTACTATTCTATTCGCTATGTCTATTGCTATTTTTTGATACACAGGTTTTATAACATATTGTGATGACATTTTAGATTTACTTTAAGATCACTTAATCCTAAAGTGATTCCCCCTTTCAAATACATTCTTTAAGCCATTAATTAGTATAGATTATTCTTGTCTTTATGTAAATAACAATTTTTCTAATTTAAAAAACAAAATATAATTAGTTATTAATGACAACAAACAACTTTTAATGTATAATGAAGTTGTTGATATTGTTAAGTGCTAAATGCACTAAGAATACTGTTAATAAGACTCAGATGGAGAGAAACAAACTCCATCTGAATCTAGAAGTCACTTGATAGAAGATAAATGAGGAGGTAACTAATGTGATTAAAGTAGGATTAATAGGTTTAGGTAAAACTGGAAAGCATATAGCCCGGGAAATTCTAGTAGAGAAAAATATGGAAATTGTAGCAGCTGTATGCAGTCCTAAAAGTACGAAAAAAGGCATGGACTTAGGAGAATTACTTAATACTTGCCAGACAGGAATAAAAATAAGTACTTCTGATGAACTTCAATCCATTATTTTTAAAACCAAGCCTGATGTAATTGTAGACTTTTCAAACCCATCATCTACTCTGGAAAATGCATTGACAATATCTAAAATGAAAATAAACATGGTTATAGGTACTACGGGTTTTACAAAAGATCATATCAACAAAATTCAGGACATGACTTATAGATTTAACAATGGCATAGTATATGCTCCAAATATCACTTTGGGAGTGAATGTGTTAATGCTTTTAAGCAACATTGCAGCAAACATTTTAAATAAGTATGACTTTCAAATTACAGAAATTCACCACAAAAATAAAAAAGATGCACCTTCTGGCACTGCTTTAAAAATATCTTCTGAAATAGAAAATGGACTTGAATCTGCAGGAGTATATAATAAAGACATACCTATAAATTTTGTACGTGCTGGCGGTGTAGTTGGGAAACATCATGTTCTCATAGTAGGAGAGAATGATAAAATAGAAATAAGCCATGAATCTTTCTCACGAAAAGCTTTCGCCGAAGGGGCTATTAATGCAATAAACTATATCCATAAAAAATCCGGGTATTATGAAATGAAAAATATATTGGATCTTAAAAGAATACTTTATAAATATATTGATACCATGGATAGTGCTTTATGTTAGCATAAACCCATATTTTTATAATTTTAAGATATTTTACCTATTAATAATTTCATATAATAATATAAATTCATTTCTTATATTATTATTTGATCATAAAAATTAAAAGTTTAAAGGCTTATCATCATTATGATAAACCTTTAAATCTACAGAAAATTTCTAATTATATATTCCCTCATGCAGAACACATGGGTAATTTAATCATTTGAGCTGCTTATATTAAAAAGATTTTCAGTAAATTTTATCCATATGTGATTATTTCTATTAAATAAATCGTCCAAATGTTATCATTGCTGCCAAACAATTAATTATCAGTATGGTTATATAAATCATATCATTATAACCAAAGATTTTAATGGGTGTTAAAATTATCAAGCTTAAGTAAACAAAATTTATTGAATTTATCAATATGAAACTGAATCTGTTTGATTCATTAGGGTAAATTTATTCTATAAACAATTGTAGGGATATATTTATACCCATGTAAGATAAATATTCCAATTTAGATATGACATTAAAGGATATATTTTTAAACACGTAATATATAATATTAAGAATTGACTCAAGAATTATGGAAGAAATACAAAATTAAGGCTAAGTACATGTAAGTATATTTTCTACTTTCTAATTTGTATAAAAGAAGCAGATAAAATCCAAGTCCTGCAAATACACCAATTATAAGTGCACTTTTAATTATATTTATTGAGGTCATATTATTTTTACAGTATTAAACCTTCCAAATACAATATTGTTTATAATTCCCCCTTTATTATGATGGTAATTAGAAACTTGTATAATGATCTGAAAATTACAAAAAAATACTACAGCATCAAATTCATAAAAAATACACTTTGCCTATAATTATTTCTTTATCTCAATGCTATATATAGAATTATGATAAGTTGTAAATATATTTTCTTGTATAGGAATATATTTCAAAGATATTTTTTTACAGTAATATTTTTTTACTCCTTTTGCTGTAATATTTAAATTATTACCCTTTACTTCTAAATCTATATTTTCTTCTTTTATTCCAGGAAGTTCTATTACAATTATGATTTTGTTTACTTCATCAAATATATGGGTTATGGGATCTACTACCTCTTTATCTGTTTCAGAGAAATTTAGGAAAGTGTTTACATTGGATTTATGATTATCGTTTTCAACCATGTCTAAAATTACACTCATAAACTCATCAATATTTTTAATTAAAGATTTCACACTGTTTGACCCATTATATTCTTTCATCTTCATAATTTAAATTCCTTTCAATAATTATACTTTTTTAATATTATGAAACGAACTTATTATGTCCTATACATATTTATATGCATTAATATTTTTTATAAGTACCTTATATTAATATAATAAGCTGAATCGATAAATCGATTCAGCTGTAACTATAATTAATATTATACAAGCAGAATAGATTTTTAACTTCAGTTTTTTACTTATTTAAATTTTCCCTTTAACAAACCTTGTCAACCTTTAATAATTCATCACCATTTTTTAATCCTGCCGTTATAAATTTTAAGCTTCCGTAATGTTTAACATTTATTGTTCTTGTTTAAATATCTGTTGTATCTCTAATATATACTATTATTAGACTTTTATATCTGTTACAATTCTTCAGCTTTTTATATGAAATTATTCTAAATTCAAGAATAACTTTATAAACAGTTAATTTATGGTATAATATGTTTATACGTTATATGAAAAACCATAAAAATGATTGGAGGAAACTAATTGAACAATCCACACAATAACTACACTAATAGATTGAAACTCTATACAAATTTAATTAAAGAACAAAACAGTTCAATAAAAACTATAGAATACTTGCGACTTCTTACTTTAATAATAGGTATTAGTATAACCATATATACTTTTAATATCAATAACCATCTTATAAGTATAGTAATTTTTATTATCTCATTGACTATATTCATTTATCTAGTGAACCAACACAATAAGGAAATAAAAAAAAGAAAATATTCCACTGCTTTAAAAGATATAAATGAATCTTCCTTAAAAAGATTAAAAAGCCAATGGAAAAACTTCAAAGATGATGGAAATGAATTTAAATGTAAAGAACATCCCTATTCAGAGGACTTGGATATATTTGGTGAGAATTCTCTGTTTCAGTGGATTAATACTTGTAAAACATTCATGGGAAGAGAATGTTTAAAAAACAGGCTTTTAAATCCCCTTAAAACATCTTCTGATATAATTATGGTTCAGGAATCACTACAAGAACTAGCTGCAGATTTGAAATGGCGCCAATTGTTTCAGTCTGAAGCAATGGTTATTCCTTCAGAACTTATAAATCCAGAGGAACTATACAAATGGGGAGAAGAGCGAAATGAATTATACATAAAAAAATGGTTTGTCTTGATAATTAAATTATTACCTCTCGTAACACTAGTTTCAATGATTTTATCCTATACTACTTCTTTAATAGATTTAAGACTGCCCTACATTATGCTTCTTATTCAAATATTACTTTTATTTATAGATGTGAAAAAAAGAAATATAACTTTTAAAAATCTTTATAAACACAAAAATAATATAACTGTATATTTTAAAATGCTTACTTTAATTGAAGAAAAAAATTTTAAAAGCAGATATTTAAAACAATTGAAAGCCAATCTGCTAACTTCTAAAAATACATCCTCAGTAAAATCCATAAAAAAACTATCTTCCATATACAACAAAGTATCTGATAGAAAAAATATGTTGTCTATAATACTTAATATATTATTTTTATGGGATTATCAATGTATGGTACAATTAGAAAAATGGAGAATTGAAGCAGGTAAGAATTTAAAAAACTGGTTTACTACCATAGGTGAATTTGAAGCGTTAAATAGTATATCAAATATTGTTTACGATAATCCAGATTGGACTATGCCTTCAATTTCAGATGGCACTTATGTAATTAACGCCATGGAAATAGGCCATCCCCTTTTAAATAATACAAAAGTATGTAATAATATAACAATAGATAATAAAAAAAATATTTTACTGATAACAGGTTCAAATATGTCCGGTAAAAGTACCTTCTTAAGAACTATAGGTTTAAATTTAGTATTAAGTTATATTGGTTCTCCTGTATGTGCAAAAAAATTTCAGTGTTCACTTATGAAAATATTTACCTGCATGAGAATAAGAGATGATCTTGAAAACAATATTTCCTCTTTTTATGCGGAAATATTAAGAATAAAAATGATCGTAGAAAATACAAAGAAAAGCTCAAAAGTGTTTTTTCTTTTAGATGAATTATTTAAAGGAACTAATTCCATTGACAGACACCTTGGTGCAAAAGCACTGATAAAACAATTAGGAGACCAGGGAGCCTCAGGACTGATTTCTACCCATGACTTGGAACTTTGCAGTTTAGAACAAGAATATCCCAGAATCAAAAATTACCATTTTCGGGAATACTATTTAGACAATAAACTGAAATTTGATTATAAAATTCGAAATGGTGCTTCTACTACCAGAAATGCCAAATATCTTATTAAACTGGCAGGTATAGATATTGAATGACAAAAAAAGACTTATGGATAAATCCATAAGTCTCTTTTGCAATCTATATATATCTAAGTACTTTTATATAGACTTTTCTATTTCTTGGTCCATCAAATTCACAAAAATAAATACCCTGCCAGGTTCCCAATTTAAGCTCTCTATTTTCAATAATAACATTACAAGAAGACCCCGTTAACGATGCTTTTATATGAGCATGGGAGTTACCTTCTATATGTAAGTATCCATTCTGTTTTGGAAAAGCTTTATCAAGCCCTGATAAAATATCCTCTACAACATCTGGATCAGCATTTTCATTTATTGTAACTCCAGCGGTGGTATGAGGAATAAAAATTACAGCCATACCCTCCTTTACATTATTTTTTTTTACAGTCTCCCTAACAAGGGCTGTTATATCTATAAATTCCTGTTCTTTTTTAGTTTTTAATAAATATTCCATACAATCCCCTCATATTTTATCAATCTTTCACTCCCACAGCCCTCTTTGCCAATAAATCTGCCATATCATTATATTTATCTTCTCCAGAGTGAGCTTTAACTTTTTTAAATTTTATATCTATCTTTTTCATGTATTTTTGCATGAATTCTTTATAATCCTTTGTTAACATCTTGTTGGCCTTCCACCTATCCTTAGCCCAGCATTCAATTCCCATATAATCGTAGACTATGGTTATCTCTTTAAAATCATTTGCAATAGCCAGCTCAACAGCCTTTAACGCTCCTCTTATTTCTCCAAAAACATTTTTGCTTTCATTCATTTCCATACTTCTGAATGCACCTAAATCTTTAAAAATCACCTGATCATTTTTTACCAGAACCAAACCATATCCCGCCACTTTTTCTTTATTATTAAAAGAACCATCTACATAGGCATAAAGAGTATCCTGTTCTTCTCTAACTTTTTCAAATTCCATATCTTTATCCATATTATTTTTCTCGTCAAAAATTCCTGCAAATATTTCAGCTTCTTTAAGACTGGTAAATTTCTTATACTTAGCACCAGAAAAGCCTTTTATCTGTTCTTCACACTGGGCCCAGGTATCATAAACTCCTGGTTTTCGTCCCTGTTTCACAGCATAAAAATTCGCCACAACATATCCTCCTAAAATAACAATTTCATATTAACTTAATTATACCTCAGAAAGGTATTTATTTCTATAAAAACATGTACGCATTATTTTTTATATTTACATTATCCTAGCTATCAAAAACATAGTTTTCATCCCAAGGCTAGTAAATTTCTCCTCATATTCTGTAACTACATTGTTTGAAAAATCACTATTGTGTAAATCATAGGTTATATAATCTATGCTAAATCCACTTTCCTTGAAATGCTCCTGTGACTCCTGAAAAAGCCCCTTATCATCTGTTTTAAACCATATTTCACTTTTTGGTTTTAGAAATTTTTTATACTTATTTAAAAATACAGTGTGGGTAAGTCTTCTTTTTTTTTGTCGTCTTTTAGGCCAGGGATTACAGAAATTTATGTATATCTTTCCTATTTCATCTCTGTCAAAAACACTTTCAATCTTTGATATATTCATAGGTATTATCCTTATATTCTCAGCTTCAGCTTCCACAGCCTTCTTCAGTGCATAAATTAAAACCTCGTCTTTTAGATCAATCCCAATGTAATTTATATATTTGTTATTTAGAGCCTGTGTGCATAGGAATTTACCTCTTCCACAACCTAGTTCCAAATATATTTCTCTGGTATTTCCAAATTCCTCCTTCCATTTTCCTTTAAATAAAAAAGGATTTGTTATAATAAGGTCACTAGCTTCCATCTCAGGTCTAGCCCACCATTTTTTTCTGAGTCTCATAATTTAAAATTCCTTTCTTTTGTTTAAAATTTTTTACAAGAATTAAAGCTATTTCTACAATATACGATAATTATAGATGATTATATTATACTAATTTATATTCAGGTTGTGAAAATTATGGAATACTTTGTAGAAGAACTTAAAAACAAAAAAATAATTGCTGATTATGATATAAAAATTCTGAAAAACTATATCAATAAAAAGTACTCCTATGCTGATACTAAAGAAAAAGCAAAGATACTTTCAAACACTATACATCATATTTTAGATTCCAATCTAAAAGAACTTCCAGATGAATATAGACAAACTATAAAAATGGATATTTTAAAAAGTACTTTTTCTCAAAATAAAACTTCTATTTTTATGTATGATGCGTTTAACTGCTGTATTAAAAATGAATACCTAAAACAAAATTTCAGAAAGGAACTTCTAAAGTGGATAAATGCACATGTAAAAAATAAAATCAAAGAAAATGATTTAAATGTATATGTAGGCATATCAAAAAATGATATTTCACAGGATGTAAAAACAAGTGTATCAAAAATTAATGATAGTTATTCACCTACATATTTAAATTTAAGAGAACCTGTAACCATTTCTGGTGAATC
This sequence comes from Clostridium sp., assembly GCF_036781005.1. GTDB lineage: Bacteria > Bacillota > Clostridia > Clostridiales > Clostridiaceae > Clostridium_B. The sequence goes on from NZ_DAIQBT010000037.1 coordinate 18,107, forward strand.
AATAAAAACAACAAAAAATTATCAGCTAAATAAAAAAATCTTAACCTTTGCCATATTAACTGTTATATTAATTCTTGAAATAATAGGACAACCCCCTTATGGAAAAAATATTCTAAAAACTTCTTTTTCCCTTATTTCAGCTTCTGAAAAAAATGGCATATATATAAAAAATCTTATTGAAGATGCCACTTTAGAAGATTATAGCAAAGACCATCCTAATAAATATCTTCCTGAATATTTAAAATACCAAAGAATAGATATAGATAAATTAAAATCATTTTTAAATAGCCGTAATTCGCTTTTATGCACAGAACCTTACTTTTCCACTATAATGACTACAGCAAAAGAATTCAATTTAAATCCTATTTTACTCTTTGCCATAACCGGACAAGAACAAAATTTTGTACCTGTAAGTAGCCCTAATGCATATAAGATAGCCAACAATCCCTTTAATGTATACCACAGCTGGCAGGAATATAATACCGACATAAGTGATTCATCAAAAATAGCAGCTAATACAATTATAAATTTATCTGAAAACAGGCCCCCAGAAAATAACCCCTTTATGTGGATAGGAAAAAAATATGCGGAAGATACAAACTGGGGAAATGGAGTTGAATCAATTTTTGAAGAAATAAATAGTTGTTTTTCAACTATTAACTAAGAATAAAACTTCCAATATAACTTTATTAGAAGTTTTATTTAGTTATCCATTAAAATATACTATTGGCTATACTAATGAACATATTATATAACATATAAGATGGAACGCCAACTATATATCTAGCTAAAGGTGTAACCACAAACAATACCAGTATAATTAGTTGATATCTGTATACAGTACCTGATATTTTATAAAATGTTGATGGAAATAAATCTCTCAGTATATGAAATCCATCCAAGCCAGGTAAAGGTATCAAATTAAATACGGCCAACATACAATTTATATTCACAATATACAAGCTAATTTTGATTATTATATTTGAAATTGAAGTAGACTCCATAGATAATAATCCGAATCTATATATAATCACTGTTAAAACAGCTGCCAAAAAAGCTATTATTAGATTGGCCAGAGGCCCTGCAATGGAAACTTTTAAATCATCTCTATTTCTATTTTTAAAAGCTGCCGGATTTATCTCAACAGGTTTAGCCCATCCAAATCCCACCAGAAGTATCATTATAAATCCTATAATATCCACATGTGCAAATGGATTTAAAGTAAGCCTTCCCTGAAATTTAGGTGTTTTATCCCCAAGCTTATCTGCCACAAATGCATGTGCAAACTCATGAAATGTAAGCCCTATAAGTATAGCTGGTATAATAAGTATTTTTTCCAGTATTTTTTCATCCAAATTATTTCATCCCTTCTTTTTGACTAATTTAATAGTGTTTTTTCCAATTTTCCATTACTTACAGAGGCAATTCCTCCCTCATATATCCCTATAAAATTTCCCTTATATGTATATTGTTTACCATTTCCCACTTCTTCCACAATTCCTTCTAGATTATCGTTTATATATATTTTTCCAGAAGGCATTACAAACACACTTTTTCGGTCTACTAATTTATTTAAATTTATATTTTGATAATCATATGTGCCTGAATGTATAGTTCCATAATATATATTTGATATCTTTCCATCTTTTTCATCTCCTATATATACTCTGTCATTTTCATCTATTCCTACCCATACAGGTTTATTCTCAATTCCATGAATAGTAAGAGGTTCGTCTTCATCAGTTATATATATATTATTATGTACACTATCTTCATATATTAATTTATCCTGAAGGTATAAAATTCCCATTTCACCTACCATATAAGAATTTACTGGTGTTTTTGCCATACTTTTGTTTATATCCAGTCTGTATATGGTAGTTCTCCTTCCTTCAGTTTCCATCTTAATATATATTACATTCGTAAGATGAGATTCCTGTATATCATCAATTTGTGCTTCTTCATCTGACCAGTCCAGTTCTTTTACATCTTCCTTTATATCTTTATCCACCTCATAATAGGATAATTCAAATTTTGAACCTTCATTTGAATCTTCTTTTTCAGCAATAAGCATCCTATTTCTATCTTGAAGCCATTTATAGAAAGATACCTGAACTCCATCTTCAAATTCCAGACTCTTTTCATCGCCAGTTTTTGAATCTACTACCTTTAAAGTATTCTCATCACAATATGATAAATATCTACCATCAAAGGATACTTTGATATTCTCAGCATTTTCTGGAATGGTTATCTCAACTTCTGATTTTTTAGGTTCACTTTTTACAATTTTTTTAGTCTTTAACTTTATTTCAGAAGATAAAAAATAATTATTTATATAAAAAAGCCCTGCAAATTGTATTATCAAGGATATAGCAATCCAAATAATAGTTCTTTTAAAAATTTTCATCTTGTACTCCCCTTTTAATAGTCATATATAATACCTCTACTTTTCCACATAAACAATAGAAGGTATTGATCTTTCACCTAAAGGATCACAGGGGTTATTTATTATTTCTCCTTCATAATACATGGTAGAGGAAGAACCTCCATCTAAGTTTATAGCATTTACAGCACCATATTCAAGCATTATACTCTGAACATCCTTTAAAGAAGCCCCTAAGCTTTTAGTCTGTCTTCCATCTATAACAAGAAACAATATAGAACCATCTTCTCTCTGACCTATAGCAGTTCTGGGGGCAATTCCCCAACCTCCGTCTCCAGATTTTATAGTTCCTTTTCCATTTACCACTAGTGCAGGCTCAAAAGATATTGCTTCTGTAACCCCCTTTTCTCTCATTTCATTTAAACTATAACTTCCAACTAAAAGCTGTCCTTTATTTGTAATTGCCATTACTTGAGTTTTTTCATCATCATTATTTATATCATTAAATATGATATTTCCTTCACTCATAAGTATGCCTGTAGGTTTTCCGCCAGTACCAGTCCATTCACTGTCTTCAGAAGATTTATCTATAAATCCTCCTCCATTTATAGCTGCTACAGCACCATTATCCTTTGCAATTTTGCTTGTAAGTTCTCCTGATATTCCTAATTTCTTGCTATAGCCTACCTTAACTCTAGTAGGATCATGTACTATAAGCATATATCCTTTGAATTTTTTACCACCACTTACTTCTGCCAATTCTATACTGCTGTCATGTTCATTTTTAAATTCCAAAGTTTTTGAATCATCCTGTTTCACTTCTTCTGCTGTATTTCCACTTAATATTTTCTTTATTTCGTTATCTGACAAAAATAGTTTTGCAATATACTGATGGCTTAAAGTAGTCATGGCGGCACCTACTATAGTCCTTTTTACATTTTCAAAAGGACCGTAAAATACAAAAAAAGGAGTTGTCATACCTGTAAATACAAATTCAAACAATAGAAAACAAATTACAAGTTTCCAAAACGACTTCCTTTTTTTACCTCCAGTTTCCATTTTTTTCATATATTAAAACTCTTCCTTTCTAAAATTATGTATCCAAATTAAATTTACACTCTTCAATATTGTACAATAAATGATAAAAGTTTTAAATAGAAATAATTTCATACACCAATGAATATTTTGTAAAAAGCAATAAAAAAGATACCAAATTGCATGTCCCACCTAAGTTTTTTAGACAAACATAGAATTTAGTATCTTTAAAAGTATATAAATTACAATTTTTTAGAAGCTTCATATGCCAGAGGAGATCTTTCACACTCATCATGCTTTAAAGTAATCTGGTAACAAAGACTGCTTCCTTTCATTTTCTCTGATGCATAGCACAATCCATTAGATCTAGAATCTAGAAAAGCTTGATCTATTTGTTCAGGATCCCCTACCAATAATAATTTAGTACCAATGCCCACTCTAGTTATAATAGCTTTTACTTGTTTAGGTGTCAAATTCTGTGCTTCATCAATTATAAGCCAATTTCTAACAATAGAACGCCCCCTCAAATAGCCTACAGCTTCTGTAGTTATAATTCTCCTGTCAAATAGTTCGTGAATTTTATCCTCTAACTCCTTTTCATTCTTATATCTTTCCTTTTCATCTGAATCAACCAATATCTCTAAATTATCTAAAATAGGCCTCATAAAAGGAGATATTTTCTCCTGCTCTGTACCTGGAAGAAAACCTATATCTTCATCCATTGTAACATTAGGCCTGCAAATTAACATCTTTCTGTAACTTCCTTTATTTTCTTCTATTATATTATGAAGTCCTACAGCCAATGAAAACAAAGTCTTTGCTGTTCCTGCAGGTCCCTTTATTATTACAAGGGGTGCTTTGCCTGCATCTGTAAGCAGTGCTTCCAGCATGAACTTTTGCCCTACATTCTTAGGTGTTATTCCGAGTGGTGTACTGTCTTTAAAATAAAGTTGTACAATCTTTTTACCATCAAATCTTCCAAGAGCGGTCTGTTTAGGATTTTCAAGACAATGGATTATAACAAATTCATTCATATAGAAGGTTGGGGAAAAATATTTTTCAGCATTTTCATCATAACAGGTGACTTTATCTAATTCTATATATTTGTCCCTGTAAAAATTTGTGATATTGTCTTTAGACGTAAACACATCTATTCTGCCAGTATATTGACTGTCATCTTCTGGTACAACTTTTTCATAAAAATCTTCCACATTTATATTTATTATATCAGCTTTAATTCTTTCAAAAATATCTTTGGTTATCAAACAAATATTTTCTCCTTGCTCTTTAAGACCTTTACATACCTGTATTATTCTATTATCTGGCTTACTTCTATCCCAGGCTAAGGGTATCTCCGTATCATAGTGATTCATTTCAATCCTGAGCTTTCCTCCACCTGGCAGTTCCACTCCATTATTAAGCTTCCCCTTTTTTCTAAAATCATCTATTAGTCTTGCTGCATGCCTTGCATTAGCCCCAAGATCACTTTTATCCTTTTTAAAATTATCTAATTCCTCTAATACAACTTCTGGTATGACTACATCATTACCTCCAAAAGATAGGATAGCTCCAGGTGAATATAGAATAACATTTGTATCTAAAACATATGTCTTCTTCAAATCCATTCCTCCCCTCTTCTAATATTATAATATATTCATTTCAATATATAAATGTATTAATTTTTACAAAAAAGTTATTATGATATTAAAGAAACTAAAATTACTTAATCATAGATAAAGAGCATAGAATAATTTCTATGCTCTTGAAAATACTTCTGTAAATTTAAGTCCCGCTATGACTCCATCTTTAACTTCCGTCTTTAATTCTACCATCCAGTTGGGAGATAAAACCAAAACAGTTCCATCATCTTCATCAAAATTGAATTCATCTACATTATATTTTTGGAGTTCTTTTGGAATGCTCAACACATTAATACCTTCAGTCTCCTTGCCCATTAAAAATTGGTTTACTTCTTCTTTTAATTTATCATCCATAACTTACTATACCCCCTTTGTTTACTTTATTGTAATTTTTTTCCTTTTTATTGTCAATACTTTTATTTTCTTTTTTTATATACTTTCTTAAAATAGTTGTTATAATATAAATGTTCCTATAAAAATAAATACAATTGATTTTTTAATGAAAGGATATGAAATATGATTGAATTAATTAATGTAACCAAAAGCTACAATAAGGAAATAAAAGCTGTAGACGGTATAAATCTTACTATAAATGACGGAGAAATATTTGGATTTTTAGGACCAAATGGAGCTGGAAAGACAACCACGTTAAAAATGATAACAGGTATACTGCATCCCGATAAAGGTAATATAAAACTTAACGGTATAAGTATAGAGAAGCAACCCATAAAAGCTAAAAAACAGTTAGGCTACGTACCTGACAACCCAGATATGTTTTTAAGACTCAAAGGTATTGAATATTTGAATTTCATGTCAGATATGTATGAAGTATCCTCCAGTATAAGAAATAAAAAAATTGAAGATTTATCTAAAAGACTCAATTTATATAATGCACTGGATGATAAGATTCAAAGCTATTCTCATGGAATGAGACAAAAAATAGTTTTAATAGGAGCTTTAATTCATGAACCTCCTATCTGGATATTAGATGAACCAATGACAGGACTTGATCCAAAGGCATCTTTCATACTTAAAGAAATGATGAAGGAACATGTAAGTGCAGGAAAAACAGTATTTTTTTCTACCCATGTTCTAGAAGTAGCAGAAAAGATTTGTGATAAAGTAGCTATTATAAATAAAGGCAGGATTTTATTCAATGGTACCTTGAATGAAATGAGAGAGCATTTCAAGGTTAATGAATCCCTTGAAAATATGTTTTTGGAGCTTACGGAAAATGAATAAGTATATTTCTCTCACAAAAGTATTTTTAAAAAATGGCTCCTCAAGTTTTCTCAAAAATAAAAAGGGTTCTCTCTCAAAAACCATAAAACAACTGCTGCTTTATGCTGTATTAATACTATCTCTACTTCCTCTTGCCAGCATGTTCGCAGTGGCCACTACATCCTCTTATGATATTTTAAAGCCATTAAATCAGGAAGGTGTAATTTTATCTGCTGCCATGTCAATTTCAAGTGCTGTTATATTTGCTTTTGGTATATTTTTCATAATGTCTGTATTTTACTTTTCTTCTGATGTTGACACTATTTTGGTATTACCGGTTAGACCCTGGATAATTTTGATGTCAAAATTCACTATAGTTTTAATCTATGAATATCTTACTGAAGCTATAATACTTATACCTGTTATGGCGGCTTTTGGAATTAAGAGCGGTGCAGGATTAATTTATTATATATACAGTATAATAATATTTTTAACTCTACCTGTTGTACCCCTGATAATTGCAGCATTAATTACCATATTTATTATGAGATTCTCAGGTTTTACCAGAAATAAAGACCGATTTAAAACCATAGCTCAAATATGTATTTTAATCTTTGTACTGGGTGTAAATTTGATATTACAGAAGCTAGGGAACGGATTTTCAAACAGTGCAACTATAAGCAGACTTCTTACCCAAGGGAATAATTCACTATTAAAATCCTCATCTAATCTATTTATCAACGTAAGATATGCTGTAGAATCACTTATAAGCAGCAGCAGTTTATCAGGAATATTAAATATGTTTTTATATTTATTGATCACAGCAATACTTTTGACAATATTTATAATTTTTTCAGAGACATTTTACATAAAAGGCGTTATAGGAATGAATCAAATTCAAGCGAAGCATAAAATATTAACTTCCTCTGAAATGGCTAAAAAATCCACTAGAAGATCTAAAATATTGACCTATACGATTAAGGAACTGAAAATTTTATTTAGAACACCTGTATATTTTATGAACTGCGTAATTATGAATTTTATATGGCCCTTATTTTTTATTATACCTTTAATAAGTCAAAAAAACTTTATTAAAAACTTCTCATATATGCGAAGCTATTTTAACGTAATAATATCAGATAATATCACACTTGGTATTTTTATATCCGTAGTTTTTAGTGTATCTTTAATGCTTTCAATAATAAATCCCATTGGATGCACTGCAATTTCAAGGGAAGGTAAAAACATCTTCATAAGCAAATACCTACCTATGGACTACAAGAATCAATTGCTTTCTAAAGTACTGGCAGCTTTTATAATAAATTTTTCAGGCATTATGCTTATAATTTTGTTAATTACCATTATCGTAAGACCTCCTTTATATATTTTTATTATAATACTTTTGCTGTCAGTCATAGGAAATATCTTTTCAATTTTTTTAGGTATGATTATAGATCTTAATTACCCAAAACTAAATTGGGATAATGAGCAAAGGGCTGTAAAACAGAATTTTAATGTTCTATGGAGTATGCTTTCAGGTTCACTTATCATTGGAATACTAATATTTTCAACTGTAAAGTTCCATGCTTCTTTTTTCATAACATTTCCCTTAATAACTATATTATTTTCAGCTGCAGATATTGTCTTATATAAAATAATAATTACAAAAGGAGTCACCCTTTATAAAAATATTGAATCAAGTGATTCTTAAGTTTAGGTGGAATTTGCTTATAGGGAATACGCATCGTAATCTGAACCTTATTAACAGTATTCTTAGTGTCTTTAATCACTTAGAATACTTTATTCCTTTAGGAGAAGAATTTATCCATGGATATAACAATCCTTATCCCCTATTTTGAGGAAGATGAGAGGCTTGGCACTAGTAGTCTTCTCGGATAAAAAATAGGCACTGGTAATACCAGTGCCTATAAGGCAATAATGCGTTTTTAAGGGGTATAACATTATTCTATTTCTACTGTAAGTTTATTCTTACATAGTTACATCGTATAGACTATTTATGACAATATAGTGTCATATTAATTAACATTTTTTTAACGAATACAAATAATTACAGTAACTTTTAACTATTTTATTACGTTTAAAATAATCTGATAAAAAATAGGAATAAACATGGCAGGAAGGAGATTAGCAACTTTTATCTTTACTATACCTAAAAGATTAAAACCAAGCCCTATTATTAAAAGACTTCCCACCGCAGTCATATCTGTAATTACAGATTGAATTAAAATTGTCTTCAATCCAAAGGCTGCAATAGTTATAATTCCTTGATAGATTAAAACAGATATAGAAGAAATCATTACACCGATACCTAGAGAAGATGAGAATATTATTGATGTTATACCATCTAACATGGGAACGTACCTAGGTTTGTGTAAAACAAATCAAGGTACGTTATTTTAGTGCAT
>NZ_DAIQBT010000038.1:0-25550 GCF_036781005.1 Clostridium sp.
TTAATTACGTAATTATTGATTCCAATTCCAGTAAAAAGGCTATAAATTGCTTGAAAATTTCATGGTTATATAGAGAAATTGGAGATATAAAGAATGAGGATTTATTTAGAAAACAAGCCCTTATAGGACTTAAGGATGCTTATTCAAACGAGCAACTCCCTGTGTATGGTATGGATGGCCTTACAATATTGTATTTAATAGGTGAATTAAACAGACGTTCAGGTAATTATGATGAAGCCTTAAAATATCTTGGAGAGGTAATAACTTCGAGAAGTTCAAATAGAAAAATAAAAAATTTAGCAATAGATCAAAGAGATCTAATAAAGGAAACATTAAAAAGTACTGAAGAGAATAATGTAAAAGCTGTGGTAGAAGAAAGCAAGAAAAAATCAGGTTTGTTTTCAAAATTATTTAAACAAAGTTAAGTTTAATAAAATCACCAAAACAATTATATGTGTGAGATTATCTTGTATCCCCAAAATAACTCAAAGGTTCAGATGAAATTTGCTATCTCCATCCGAACCTTTTAATCACACTCTCACCAATTCTCCTATTCCTTCAGAAAAAGTAGGATGAGGATAAATTACCTGAGCCATTTGAGAAAGAGTCATTTCATTTACAATAGCTTGTGTAAATTGACTTATTATATCCGTTGCCCTAGCACACATAATCTGTGCTCCAAGAATCTTTTCCGTTTTTTTCTCTGCCACTACCTTAATAAATCCTCTCTCCTGTATTGTCAAAACCGACTTCCCATTTGCCATCATAGGATACTTTTTAGTGATTACATCAATCCCTGATTCTTTTGCCTGGCTAGCTGTGATTCCCACTACAGCAATTTCAGGATTGGTATACACACAGCCTGGAATTACTTTTAAATCCAGTGATTCTTCCTTTCCTAAAATGTGTCTTATTACACAAATTCCCTCGGCGGAGGCAACATGGGCAAGCTGTATGCCTCCAATAACATCCCCTATGGCATATATGGAAGGACAACTGCTTTTATAGTACTTATCCACTAAAATTCTTCCCTTTTCTGTTTCCACAGTAAAATTTTCATGAAACAATCCTTCTATGTCAGCTTTTCTTCCAACTGCCACAAGTACACCATCTGCTGTAATCTGCTGCAATTTTCCTTTTTCACTATAGGTGCACAAAATGTTTCCTTCTTCTGTTTGTTCCAGTTTTTCCACGCTAGAGGATGTATGAATATCCACATCTTTCTTTTTTAAAATTTGCTTTAAACTGGTTCCGATTTCCTTGTCCATTTCAGGAAGTACCCTATTCATAGCTTCAATAACAGTTACTTTAGCACCAAAGGCACTATAAAGGGATACAAATTCCATTCCAATAACACCGCCGCCAATAATAATAAGGCGAGAAAATAACTTCTCTTTATTTAAAAGTTCCAGACTTGTAACCACATTTTTTAAGTTAATACCTGGAATAGGAGGAATTACACTAGCTCCTCCTGAAGCTATAATGATTTTTTCTCCTTCAATAATTTTTTCTTCTCCATTTTTACTGACAGCTACCCTATGTACATCAATAATTTTTCCCAAACCATAGAATATATCTATTTTATTTTTTTGAAATAAAATTTCCATGCCACCTAACAGTTTATTTATCACGTCTCTCTTATACTCCATTAAAGAAGGTACATTAAGCTCAGCTTTTTCTACCTGTATTCCAAACCTTTTGCTTTCTTTTATCTCCTGATAAATATCTGCAGAGTGTAATAGGGCTTTCATAGGAATACATCCCCTGTTTAAACAAGTGCCTCCTAATTTGTCTTTTTCAACAACTGCTGTTTTCATTCCAAATTTTGCTGCTTCAAAAGCTGCTGCACTGCCTCCAGGTCCTGCCCCTATTACAATCAAATCATATTTACAATCCATGTTTTTTCTCCTTTACATATTTTCATGAATCAACATTCCAATATCCCTTGCAACAACCCTTTCAAATTCCCCTGTGAAATTTTCATCAAGTACATCTTTTAACAGCTTTTCCTCGTACAGACATCCTATAAACATTTTTGGAATCCTTAAAATCAACTCCTCATCCATAGCATCAGAAAATACATTTAATAATTTTATTCTTCCCCCCTGAACTTGAAACTGCAGTTGTATATCCCCCCAATCAAAACGTGCATTCATTTCATGATGAAATTGAAGTTTTCTTCCATATTTCCACTGCCAGGATTTAAATTTCTCCTTTAATATTTCAAGCTGCTGTTTGTCAATACAGGCTTTATTGAATTTTTCAGGTTTTAGTCTATATACTTCTCCAAAAGATTCCACAAGCTTTTCACACATAACATCTGTTGTAATTGTGGGACAAAGTTCTTTTAAGTTTATCACTCTTGATTTTACAGAATTTACACCTTTAGACTGTAATTTTTCCTTTGAAACATTGAGATATTTAGACATTTCTTCCGTATTTACATCCATCAAAAGTGTGCCATGATGGTAACAAAAATCACCAGACTTATAAAATGCATTCCCCGAGAACTTTCTCCCTTCTACTGTAATATCGTTTCTTCCTGTTTTTTCAGCATTTATTCCCAGCTTACCCACAGCTTCTATAATCACCTGAAGCTGCATATCTACATTATAATTATTTTTCCTAACTGCAAAGGTAAAATTCAAATTACCCAAATCATGGTATACAGCTCCTCCTCCAGACAATCTACGAACCAAATATCCCCCGTCATTTTCAAGTTCTAAAACCCTGCACTCTTTCCAGACATTCTGATTTCTTCCTATAACCACTGTATTTCTATTTTGCCAGAGATATAAAATACATTCTCCATCCCCTACATGAAAAGTTAAGTATTCTTCAAGGGCCAGATTTTCATAAGGATAAGTTCCATTTCCCCTTATAAAAAATAACTTCTCTATCATTTACAAACTGCCCTTTCTAGTACTATTTTTAATTTTCATATAGTATTGGAGTTTAGGTTTTGTAGCTGCTAAAACTTCATCCGGCCTTCCAACTGGCGTACTATATGGATACCCATGTACCTTTTCGGGTGCCTCTTCTGCCTTCTTGTATATTTCTTTAAAAACATAAATTGCCTCATCCAGGGTTTCTTTTGTCTCAGTCTCTGTAGGTTCAATCATCAATGCCTCCTGGACAATTAACGGAAAATATATGGTAGGTGGATGTATACCATAATCAAGAAGTGCTTTTGCTATGTCAAGGGCCAGAACTCCATTTTCTTTTTTCATATTTTTCATAGTTACTACAAATTCATGCATACAGGTTCCATTATAAGCCACATCATAACAATCAGATAGTTTTACCCTCATATAATTGGCATTTAATACTGCATTTTGAGAGGTTTCTAAAATACCTCCCTTACCTAACATGATAATATAGGTAAGAGCTTTCACAACTACTTGGAAATTGCCGTAAAATGACTTTACATCCCCAATACTTTCTTCTGCCTTATGTAACATATAAGTATCATCTTTTTGTTTTATAATCCTCTTTCCTGGAAGAAATTTTTTTAAAAAATCCTTACAGCCTACAGGACCACTTCCCGGTCCTCCCCCTCCATGAGGTGCTGAAAATGTCTTATGCAGGTTGATGTGTATAACATCAAATCCCATGTCTCCAGGTCTCACAATTCCCATAACTGCATTTAAATTAGCCCCATCATAGTAATTCAATCCTCCTGCCTCATGAACCATTTTAGTTATTTTTAAAATATTTTTATCAAATAAACCCAATGTGTTTGGATTAGTAAGCATAAGCCCTGCAGTATCTTCTCCAAGTACTTCTTTCAATTTATCTATATCAACACATCCATCTTCTCCAGAGGGAATACTAATTACTTTAAACCCTGCCATAACTGCACTAGCAGGATTTGTTCCATGGGCTGAATCAGGTACTATAATTTTATCTCTCTTTTTGTCATTTCTGCTTTCATGATAAGCCTTAATCAAAAGTAATCCTGTAAATTCTCCATGGGCACCTGCTGCAGGCTGCATAGTCATGGCATTCATTCCTGTTATTTCACATAAATATTTCTCTGTCATATAAAGTAGTTCAAGACAGCCCTGCACTGTATTTTCAGGCTGCAGTGGATGTATTTTTGTAAAGCCAGGCAAAGAGGCCGTCTCTTCATTGATTTTAGGATTATATTTCATGGTACAGGAGCCAAGGGGATAAAAGCCATCATTAACCCCATATGCTCTTTTTGCCAGACTACTGTAATGTCTGCTTATTTCACTCTCCGATAGATCTGGAAGGCGCAATTCTTTCTTTCTTTGTTCACACTTTAAAATTATAGAAGGCACATCATTTTCAGCCAATATATTGGATTTTCTCCCTTTGTTTCCTTTTTCAAATAATAACTTCATTTTTTCTGTACCTCCTTTATAATATTAACTAATTTATCCATACTGTCCCTGGTATTTAATTCTGTAGTGCACCACAGTATTTCCTTTTCTCCTATAGGAAACCCCCCTAGAATATTTTCTTTTTCCAGTTCAGTAAGTATCTGTCCTGCACCAATATCTGAAACTGTTACAAATTCATGAAAAAATTCCTGTGCATATTTAAGCTTAAGTCCCACATTTTCCAATTCCTTTTGCAAATAATGTGCTTTTGATGTGCATTGAATAGCAGCTTCTCTTATGCCGCAACTTCCCATAACTGCCATGTAAACCGATGCCGCCATGGCACATATTGCCTGGTTGGAACAAATATTGGAACTTGCCCTTTCTCTTTTTATGTGCTGTTCTCTGGCCTGAAGCGTAAGCACAAAAGCCCTTTTTCCATCCCTGTCCACAGTTTCACCTACAATACGTCCAGGAAGTTTTCTCATCATTTTAGAAGTTGATGCCATAAATCCAAGATAAGGTCCTCCAAAAGACAGAGGCATTCCAAGTGGCTGTCCTTCTCCCACTACAATATCTGCACCACACTCCCCCGGTGTTTTTAAAATACTAAGAGAAATAGGATTACATCCCATTATAAGACTAGCTCCCTTCTCATGTACTATTTCTGAGATTTTATCACTATCTTCTATAATTCCATAATAATTTGGCTGCTGCACATAAAAACATGCCGATTTATCGTCCAGCATTTCCCCAAGCTTTTCATAGTTTGTACTACCATCTTTTTCAGGTACGATAAAAAGTTCCGCCCCGCTGCCAGAGCAATAGGTTTTAATAGTATTCATCACTTCAGGATTTATGGTTTCAGATACATATATGTTCTTTCTCTTTTTATTTCTGCACAAAGCCACTGCCTCTGCTGCTGCACTGGCACCATCATAAACAGATGCATTTGAAACATCCATTCCGGTAAGTTCACAAATCATAGTCTGATATTCAAAAATAGATTGTAAAATTCCCTGGCTGATTTCTGATTGATAGGGCGTATATGCAGTTTGAATTGTTTCTTTTGAAAGCACATTCTTTACAACGGCAGGTATATAATGATTATATGCCCCTGCCCCTCTAAAAATATATTTATAAATTTTATTTTTTTTAGCTATTTTTTCCATTTTCATTGATGCTTCCATTTCAGATATTCCATGGGGTAAATTCAATTCTTCTTTCAATCTTACTTCCTCTGGAATATCACAAAATAGGTCATCAAAACTTTTATATCCTATTTCATTTAACATCTGCATTTGTTCTTCTTTAGTATTTGGCACATAAGTTCCCATGGGACTACCTCCATATTTGTTATTCCTTTTCACTATTTACAACTGCTTCATATTCTTCTGCTGTCAATAGGTTTTCCCTGTCACTTATCTCTCCTATTTTTACAAGCCATGCTTCATAGGGAGATTTATTAATCAATCCAGGGTTATCCAAAAGTTCTTCATTAATTTCTTCTATAACACCACTCAATGGTGCATATACATCTGATGCAGCTTTAACAGATTCCACATCTAAAAATACTTCTCCTACATTAACCTTATCACCTTCTTCTGGAAGATTTACAAATACCAAATCTCCAAGTTCGCTTTGGGCATAGTCAGTTAACCCTACTAAAGCCTTATCTCCTTCTATCCTTACCCATTCATGTGATTTAGTGTACATAAGTTCCTTTGGAAAATTCATAGTTTATTCCTCCTATTTGTTTTTATTATAAAATGGTAGTTCTACTACCTCTGCTTCTATTTTTTTTCTTCTTGCAATTACCGTTACTTTTGTTCCTGGCTTACTGTAATCTATGAAAATCATGGCCATAGCTGCAGGATAACCTATATATGGACAATGAGTTCCAGATGTGGTGACTCCAATATTATAATCTCCTGAATAAACTTCCATATTCTCTCTTATAATACCTCTCCCTGTGACTTTTAATCCCACCCTCTTTTTCTGCACAGACTGCTTCTTTTGTAAGGCCTTTTTACCTATAAAATTCTCTTTATCCATTTTTACAAAAAAGCCAAGACCTGCTTCCATTGGAGTTATTTCATCATTCATTTCATGTCCATACAAAGGCATGGCAGCTTCTAGTCTAAGTGTATCTCTGGCACCTAAACCACAGGGGATCAATCCTTCTTTTCTGCCAGCTTCCAAAAGAATCTCCCATATTTCAGGTGCTTCTTCAGATTTCATATATATTTCATATCCGTCTTCTCCTGTATATCCTGTTTTTGAAATCATGCACTTTACCCCTTCTAAAGTACAATTAAATATACCACTATAATATTTTTTAGGTATTTCATCAGATTTTGCCACCTTGCTTATAACTGAAAATGCCAAAGGTCCCTGCAACGCAATCTGTGCTACATTTTCTGAAATATCCTCAAATACTACATTTCCTTTGCCATGGGATTTCACCCAATTGTAATCCTTATCTTTATTTGCGGCATTTACAACTATCAAATAATCATTTTCCTTTACTTTATATACAATCATATCATCCACCACGCCGCCCTGTTCATTGCACATAGGACTATACCTTGCCTGGCCATGGTACATTCCTTCAAAATTATTGGTAAGCAGATAATTAAGATTTTTTAACGCATCTTCCCCTCTACAAGTAATTTCTCCCATATGAGATACATCAAATAGTCCGCAGGCTTTCCTCACTGCCATATGCTCTGTTATTACTCCACTTTCATATTGCACTGGAAGCAGATAACCTGCAAAAGGAACCATCTTTCCTTTATATTTCATATGCTCATCATAGAGTGGTGTCTTCTTTTCCATTGCTTCATCTCCTTTTAAATAATAAAAAAAGCGCATAAATAAACAATCTATTTATTTATGCACCCTGTCTTTATACCTGAAAGATTTTAGCTTCTTCGGTGTATTGCTACTTTCCAGAGTTCCGTCAAAATCCAGTCCTTTTACCTGAGAGTTTACTGCAGCTTCCCCTTCGGTGCCGCCATATCCTGGCAGTCTCTCCTAAATTTATCATCCGATTATTATATTTTTATTATTAAAATATTAGCATAGCCTTTTTACAGTGTCAATAAAAATGCTAGAATTTTTTATCAATTCCTTAAATTCTATTTTTGATTATTTGTAGTAAAAAAATTAATATACAAAAATATTACGAAACTCATATAATTTTTTAATCTCTGGCAATATCTATACATAATATGTACTTTTTATAATTATTATGCGTAAAAATTTTAGATAATGTTTTACGGCATCTTCAATTTTACCATTAACTTTTTAACTACATTTATTGGTAAGGTGTCCTTAATATTTTAAAATATATTCTAATCTTCCCTTAAAATATTTATATTTTTTCCTTCCATAACCTTATTCATATTTCTAACAGCACACATTTTTCCACACATAGTACAGCTATCTTCATGTTCTGGAGTGGATTCCTTTCTATATCTCCGTGCTTTTTCAGGATCTATTGATAGAATAAACATTTTTTTCCAGTTAAGTTCTTTTCTTGCTTCACTCATTTTATAATCCCATTCTCTGGCACCTTTTATATTATTGCTTACATCCGCTGCATGTGCTGCTATCTTAGATGCTATAATTCCTTCTTTCATATCTTCAAGATTTGGAAGTCTCAAATGTTCTGCCGGGGTAACATAACACAGAAAATCTGCACCATTTGCAGCTGCCACTGCTCCCCCAATAGCACTTGTTATATGATCATATCCTGGTGCAATATCCGTAACCAAAGGTCCAAGCACATAAAAAGGTGCTCCATGACACAGCTTTTTCTCAAGCTGCATATTTGCCGCTATTTCATTTAAAGCCATATGCCCTGGACCTTCTACTATAACCTGTACACTTTTTTCCCAAGCTCTTTTTGTCAGCTCTCCAAGAGTTATAAGTTCCTTTATCTGACTTGCATCCGTAGAGTCATTAATGCTTCCAGGACGGCAGGCATCTCCAAGACTTATAGTAACATCATAACTTGCACATATATCTAAAACTTTATCATAGTATTCATAAAAAGGATTTTCCTTATTGTTTAATTCCATCCAGGCATATAAAAGAGAGCCTCCTCTTGACACTATATTGGTAAGTCTTTTATTCCTTTTAAATACTTTCGCAGTCTCCCTGTTAATACCTGCATGTATGGTCATAAAGTCCACACCATCTTTAGCATGTTTCTCTACTACAGCTAAAAATTCTTCCGGTGATATATCCTTCAACTCTTTATCATAAAATCCCACTGCATCATATATAGGTACAGTACCTATCATCCCAGAACACATTTCTACAATTCTTTTTCTAAACTCTTCAGTTTTGCCATAGGAACTTAAATCCATTATGGCTTCTGCCTTCATTTCAATTGCAGTTCTAACCTTCTCAAGTTCCATATCTATGTCGGCACAATCTTTTGATATACCTAAATTAACATTTATTTTAGTTTTTAACCCTTGTCCAACACCCTGGGCATCCAGTGACTTGTGATTTTTATTTGCAGGTATTACTATTTTGCCTTCAGCTACAAGTCCTCTTAAAATTTCTACATCCATATCTTCTTTTTGAGATACCACCTTCATCTCTTTTGTTACAATTTCTTTTTTAGCAGCATCCATTTGAGTAGTAAAATCCATAATTTATCCTCCTTTTATTTATTCATTCTCTTACACTGATTGGTTATGTTGGAGGTATCAGAACTGGTATCGTTTGGATTATTGGATAAAAAACTATAAAATAAAAAGCATAACTTCGTAGAGTTACGCTTCAACTATTTACACATTCTCGCAAACAAACTTCCTACGCTGGCATTATCCAGATCAGGTTTAGGGTCAAAGAATTAACTTCTTAATCTCAGCCAGAAACACCAGCCCCCCTGTACATAATATTCAGCTTTCTTATTTTATAATGTATCATAAAATTTATTACCAATCAAGTAAAAATACATCTCAATTCAAAACCTACAGACATCTTTTCCTCAGTTTGTCCTATTTCATCTGCTATATAATTTACAATAACATATAGTTAATCTTGAAAGAACTCTTAAATAGCTAGTAAGGTCATTAAGAAAAATTTTTGTAATCATCTGTTAGTGTAAATTATATAAAACCGTATTTATCTTAAAATTCAAAATAGTCTATAATTTTCATTATAACTTAAATTTATACTAATTCCCAATATTTTTGCATATGATAAAAAATGGACTATATCCTTATCTACACCTTCTTCTATATTTTTTAGTTCATCTTCCTTGAATCCAGATACACTGGACAAATCCCTGAAAGTCCTTCTATTTTCCTCTCTACACTTTTTTAAAATTCTCCTTAACTTTAAATATATTTCTTTTGAATCTATGTATTTTTCCCCCACATTCATACAAATGCCTCCTAATTAAATTATTTTAAGGTTCATATGGAGTTTACATGTAAGCAAACTCCACTTGAATGTTTTAAAAACTATATTATAATTTTTTATTTTAACTCTCACTGGTTATATTGGTAATCTTACTTAAAATATCCTCTGTAAGTTCATTGAGTTTTTTATAATCACTGCACTCTGTGTATACCTTACACAGAGGTTCTTCTGCATCTGGCATTATCAAAGTCCAGCCATCCTCAAAATTAAGTTTTACCCCTTCAATCAAATCCATGGATTTTGAAGTATTTTCTTCTATTAAATTTCTCATAAGTCTTCCTTTCATGTTCCAAGGACATTTTATTTCTTTTTTCATAGTATAGTATTTGGGTATAATAGAGGTTATTTGTGAAAGAGTTCTATTACAACTGGCCATAAAATTAATAATCATTGCACACACACTCACTGCATCTAATGTCATAAGATATGCACTTACCATATCTCTTTTATTCATACCCTTTGTATTTTTCAAGTAGGTTTCCAATATAACTTTATGGGCTGTTTTTGTTCTTATAAATTTACACCCACATATTTTAGCCAATTTCTCCATGCTGGAAGAAGCTGTAACTGGAACCACTAAAGTCTTTATATCATGGGTTTTAAGCATAACAAGTGCATTTAGAGCATCATAAAGATTGTCTCTTATTATACTTCCTTTTTCATCTACAATAACTGGTCTTTCACATTCCTCATCTATTTCGATTCCAAGATTTGCACTATCTTCTATAACTTTTCGCACAAGTCCTTTTGTATCTCCAAATTTATCATGAAATTTAATATCCACCTTAAGTTCTCTTAAAATTCCAGTAATTACTTCAAGAACCATAGGATCTTCAACGCTTAAAACTATTCTGTACTTCTGACTCTTTATATTTTCAAGAGAAAATCCATTTATAAGCTGTCTTTCATAATATTCTAGGCAATTGTATATATGTTCCATATGCTTAAATTTATCTGGTTTAACTCTTCTAAAATCCTCTCTTGTAAAACTGCTCTCTATTTTTCTCTCCATGGCTCTATCTATATTGAGCCCATTTTTATCCATAAACATTATGGTAACCTTTTCTGGTGTATTTCTGTTTACACATACATAAATTCCTGCCTGAGCTCCAAAAAAGAGAATTGACTGTCTTATAAAGGCCATAGGCATCTTCTTTAAATCCATAACCTCAAGCCCCATAGACAAAAGTCCTGTGGCCAGAGAATATTTAAACATCTGTGCCGCTCCATTATCGCTGCAGGCTATGGCAACCCTGGAATCAGATTTTAACACAGCTCCATAGGCAGAACCAAGCTTTGAAACACATTCTGGAGTTATATCCACATTTATCTCTCCACTGATACCATTCTTGCCAAAAATGGATTTTGAAGCTCTTTCCTTCCATATAATATTGGAATTTACCAATGTACCACTTTCTATTATTTTATTTGGCCATATCTTGACTCCAGGCTTTATTATAGCCTTATCCTTTATAATAGTATCATTTCCAAGGGCAGCTTCTTCAAATATAGAACACTTTGATTTAACTTGAACTTTCCTGCAAAGTACCGCCCCTCTTATTTGGGCTTTATCTCCTATATAACAGCTATTGAAAAGTATACTTCTTTTTATAGTTGCATCTGAACATATGATGTTATTTTCTCCTAGTATAGTATAAGGTCCTATCTGTGCATCTTTATATATTTTACTTCCCTTTCCTATATATACAGGTGTCGAAATCTTAGCTTGTGGACTTATTTCACACTCTTCCCCTATCCATATATCTTCACCATATTTTTGAGCCTTTATATTTACACTTGCAAGTCCCTTTAATATATCAAAATGACATTTCATATACTGATCTATATTTCCTATATCACACCAATATCCTTCTGCCACATATCCAAACACCGCTGCTTTTTCCTTAAGTAAAATAGGAAAAAGATCAGAACTAAAATCAAACTTTTGATCTTTTTTATAATACTTAAATATTTCTGGTTCCAAGATATATATTCCTGTATTTACCTTGTCGCTAAATACCTCCCCCCATCCTGGTTTTTCCAAAAATCCAGTTACTCTTCCACAGGCATTTGTAACCACCACTCCAAATTCCAGAGGTACAGGTTCTTCTTTGAGTACCAGAGTTGCTATGGAACCCTTATTTTTATGATAGGCAATAGCTCTACACAAATCTATGTCTGTAAGGGCATCTCCGCTTACAACGATAAAAGTATCATTTAAAAATTCCTCTGCATTTTTAATGCTTCCTGCGGTACCTAAAGGAGTTTCTTCCATAAAATATCTCATGTTAACCCCAAAATTCCTGCCATCCCCAAAATAATTTATTATTTCATCCGGAAGATATTGTAAAGTCACTCCAATATCTTTTATCCCCGTATTCTTCAGCAATTCTAATGTATATTCCATTATAGGTTTCCCCATAACAGGCATCATGGGTTTAGGTATGTTACAGGTTAAGGGCCTTAACCTGGTTCCCTCTCCTCCGGCCATTATTACAGCTTTCACAACCATCACACCCTCTATCCATTTTTAATATTTAAGCCTTACTCTTTTCTTTACTTTTGGTACTGCTTCTTTTTTTTCCTGAAGTCTGGCTTTTACTTTTAACACCAGCTCCTACCTTCACTTTTTTGTTTTTATTTTCTTTTCTATCTTCTTTCCTACATTCCTCAATATCTTCATAATACTCTAAAATTTCTTCTTCCTTAAAATTATCCTTTGCAGGTTCATTATGATTAGTTCTTGCAATTTCAGATAAATCTTTATTTTCCTCATTTAAACTTTTATACAACCTATAATCTTCTCTAAAAGACTCATTATTATTTCCCATCTCTAATTCCCTCCATTCCGTGCCGCAGGCTTCTTCTAAAACTTCATCATACATCTTCATGGTAAGATCCGCTACCTTATTCCATGTGAACCTATCCTTTACAGTACTCTTCCCATTATCACTTATATACCTAGCAAAAGCCTCATCATGCAATAAGTGAACTACATTATCCGCTATGCTATTGGAATTTCCATTTATACACTTGAGTCCATTGTCTTCATGATCCACAATCTCACTTAATCCACCTGTATCCGAAACAACCACAGGACATCCTGCCGCCATAGCTTCCAGAGCTACAATACCAAAAGGCTCATAAATAGATGGGAATACCGCTGCACTGGATACTCTGTATAATTTATCTTTTTCTGATTCATCCATATATCCTGTAAATAAAAATTTATCTTCCAATCCCATATATCTAACTTTACCTTTCAATTCTTCTGTCATAGGACCTGTACCTGCTATTATAAATTTAGAATCATTGTATCTGCTTATTATGCTAGGAGCTGCTTCTATAAGAAGGTGTATTCCCTTTTCAAAAACGTGTCTTCCTATACAAAAGATTATCTTTTCATTATCCAGGGCATATTTTCTTCTAAATGAAAGCCAATCAAATTCAAAGTCAAACTTATCTACATTAATTCCATTTGGAATAACCCATATCTTTTCTTCAGGTGTTGAAAACAACTTGTTTACCTGATTTTTCATGTAATTACTGCATGTAATCACTTTCCATGACTCATAGGTAAGCATCCATTCTGTGGAAGCAATATATTTTTGAGTTGAGGTAGTTATTCCTCCATTTCTTCCATATTCAGTAGCATGCATAGTGCATACAATAGGTATTCTGAAAGACCATTTTAAAGTTTTTGCACAAAATGCAGTAAGCCAATCATGAACATGTATCAGATCAAATTTTCCACATTCATTTATTAATCTAATAGCTCTTTCTACCATGGCAAAGTTAAGCTGCATTACCCACTTTGTAAAATCCTGTGTATCTATAGTGTAAGGTATAACCCTATGAACAAAAACTCCCTGATCATTTTCATCTACAGGTGCCCTGCCTTCTTCACAAGTAATAACATGAACTTCATTTCCTTTTCTGCAAAGGGATTGGGCTAAATAATACACATGATTTGATAATCCGCCTATAGTTTTAGGAGGATATTCCCATGAAACCATTAAAATTTTCATTATATCACTCTTTTCTTTATAAATTTTATCTTAAAATTATCTGTTTTTTATGATTTTACCTACTTATCAAGTGATTCTTAGGCTTAGGTGGAGTTTGCTATAGAGAACTACTTATCTCCATCTAAGCTTTAGAAGAACTTATTCAGGCGTGTAGCAGTGCTTATCTCCCACTTTTGAAGAAGATGGGAGTGTTAGCAATGGTAGCGTTCGGATAAAATTAAGTAATTTGGAGTTCATACTTATTATAATTATTCTCACATTTAGCTATACATTTTATCATAATATTCCATAATCATTCTATCTGATGAATATCTTTCCACCATAGCATTTACACTGGCTATCATCATTTCATTCCACTTATCCTTATTATTGTAATAGGTTTCCATAACTTTATTTATTAATACATCATACAGACTTTTTCCGTCATGAATATCCTGTTCACTTTCAGTCCTGCCTATAAATCCATCTCCTATCTGCCATCCTGTAACTTCATCCCAACAAGCCTCCGGCCACCATCCATCCAATGTGCTTAAATTCAATACTCCATTTATAGCAGCCTTCATTCCTGAAGTACCACAGGCCTCCTTGGTAACCCTTGGATTATTGAGCCATACATCCACTCCCCTTGTAAGCAATGCTCCTTTTTCCATATTGTAGTTATTTAGAAAAACTACAGATTGTGGATATTTTTCCTGTATACTTAAAATATGCTTTATTATCTCTTTTCCAGTGAAGTCCAAAGGATGTGCTTTTAAAGATATTATTATCTGAACTTTTCTACTTTTTAAAAGAGGTGCAATTTTTTCTTCATTTCTAAATATCAAATCCCCTCTTTTGTAAGGTGCAGCCCTTCTTGCAAACCCTATAATCAAACTATCCTTATCTAGTTCTATTCCTTTTTTTTCATATACATACTGAATCATTTTAATTTTATTATTCCCGTGGAGCTCCAATAGGTTCTCTTTCTTTTTGGCAGCTTCTATAATGGCCTTATCACCCCAAGTGTTTACATTTACTCCGTTGGTTATACTTATAATTTCACTTCTATTATGAATATTTTTCCACATTTGATTGGCAGTTCTTCCATGCATAGCTGAAACTGCATTGGATTTTTTAGAAAGTTTCAACCCTGCTGCAGTCATATTGAAAGGATTTCCTCCTATTTCTGCTATAAGATTTCTATCCAGCCCATCATAGGCATCCATATACTGAAGTATATCAAGTCCATGAGACTCATTTCCTTCTATAATAGGAGTATGGGTAGTAAATACAATATGATTTCTGCAACTTTTCCAGGCTTCATAAGCATCTTCGCCTTTGCCAATTCTTTCTCTTATAAGTTCAAACCCTGCAAAAACAGCGTGTCCCTCATTAAAATGATATATATCTATATCTTTTTTTAATGCCCTTAAAGCTCTTATTCCCCCTATTCCAAGTACCATTTCCTGAGCTATTCGTTCTTCTTCAAACCATCCATATAATTGTCCTGTTATCCATCTGTCCGAATTCTCTGGAAGATCTGTATCCAAAAGGTACAGTTCTGAGTTTCCAAAACAATCAACTTTCCACACTTTACAATGTACAACTCTTCCCCTTATTTTTACATTTACCTTTATTCCCGTATCCTGAAGAAAATCATAATCATAATTATAAAAAGAATCAACTATTCTCTGTTTATGGTCTATATGTTGTTCTACATAACCCTGTTTCCACCTTATTCCTATTCCGGTTACAGGAAAATTATTTTCTTTAGCGGCTTTAAGATAATCTCCCGCCAGTATTCCAAGTCCCCCGGCATATATTTTAAAATCAGAATCTAATCCAAATTCCATACAAAAGTAAGCAACTTTTGGGCAATTTTTACTCACTATCTCAACATCTCCTTTTTCTATTTTCATAGAAGAACTTATAAAGGCGGGTTAGCCGTGCTTATCTCCTACTTTTAAAAAACAGGAGTGGTGCTAATTCCCGCATTTAGATAAATTTAAAACTTTATTATCAAGTGATCCTCAGACTTAGATGGAATTCACTTGTAAAAATACCTTTTTTCCTTCTGGATCTAAGAATAATTTATCCAGAAAAGTAAAAGTATTTATCCCCCGATTTGAAGAATATAGGGTGTTGCCTCCGGATAAATATCTTAATTAATATCAAATATTTTTGTGCATATAAATTGCAATAATATTATATTTCTCTACTATATAATATTTACTTTCTTATTATATGTATGATAAGATTTATTATACATGAAAACAAAGGGAAATATTTACACAACATCAGTATTTTTATACTATTTATTAAAAAGTATAAAAATACAATAAGTTATTGACAAATTGGCAGTTATTATAGTAAATAATCATTTACTGCAAAGGGTATTTATTTTAAAAACTTTTTCTCATATAATTAATATAGTAAATTTAAATATAAAGTTTAAGGGAATCAGCAAAAATATCAATCTTGATTATTGTAAGGAGGCAAAATATTGAAAGAAGAAATTATTACAAATTTGAAAAAAATCACAGGAGAAGATTGGGTAACCAATAATTTATCCCAGATGAAAAGTTATCTATATGACGAAACTGAATCTTTAATACGCATTAAACCTTCAGAGGATTGTATAGTAGTTAAACCAGGTTCACCAGAGGAAATATCTAAAATATTAAAATACGCCAATGAAACATTAACCCCTGTAGTTCCAAGAGGCGGAGGTACTGGTGTATGCGGCGGTGCAGTGCCTATAAAACCCAGTATAATTCTTTCTCTTGAAAGGTTGAATAAAATAATTGAATTAGATGAAAAAAATTTAATGGTTACTGTAGAATCAGGAACTACTTTAGCAGATTTACTTCAATCATTAAATAAACAGGATAAATTATTTTTTCCTATACATCCTGGAGATGAAGGTGCCCAAATTGGCGGAATGGTAATGGAAAATGCAGGGGGCACAAAAGCTGTGAAACATGGAATTATGAGAAACCATGTAAAATCATTGGAGGTAGTTCTTCCTACTGGAGAAATAGTTAATTTAGGCGGAAAGCTTTTAAAAAACAATATGGGTTATGACCTGCTTCACATGATGATAGGAAGCGAAGGAACTCTCGGTATAGTCACAAAGGTTACTTTAAAGCTTTACGCAAAAAACAATCATACCGGTACCCTTTTAATTTCTTTCAATACAAGACGGGAAGCCTGTGATGCAGTACCCAAAATACTCCAAGAAGGAATTATCCCTTTAGCTATTGAATATATGGACAGATTCATATCAGAAAAAGCAGCAGAACACCTTGGAACCACTTGGCCTGCCACTGAAGGTTGTGTGGATCTCATGTTCATGCTGGATGGTGCCACTGAAGATGAACTATACTCAACCAGTGAAAAAATTGTAGAAATATGCGAAAAACATAATGCAGTGGATAGCATTATAGCAGAAACTGCAAAGGAACAAAAAAATCTTTTAGACATAAGAAGCAATGCCTATACTCCTTTTAAAGAACATGTAGCAGACGGCCTTGACATGGCAGTTCCTCCATCTTCAGTACCTGATTTTTTTGATGACATAACAGCTCTTGCCGAAAAATACAATACTATAATTCCCGCTGTAGGGCACATAGCCGATGGGAATATTCATAATTTCATTATGAGTGAAAATGGCAAATTACCTTCTTACTATGAGGAATTCAAACAGCAAATGTATAAAATTGCATTAAAATACGGTGGTACAATAACTGCAGAACACGGTACCGGAAAATCCAGAAAAAAGTATATGCCCCTTCAATTTACTCAGAAGGAAATTGATATTATGAGTGGAATTAAAATGGTTTTTGACCCTAATAAAATTCTCAATCCAGGCACCGTGGTAGATTAAATCACTACATAATATAAAATAAAAAATAAGAAGTTATGGATTAAAGATCTACATAACTTCTTACTTTTTAATTATTTATTTTTTAAAGAATAGGCAAATTGACTGTTGTAGAGCTTGGAATAGGCTCCTCCTTTTTTAAGAAGTGTCTCATGATTTCCCTGTTCCACAATATCTCCATTATCCATTACCAGAATCAAATCTGCATCACGGATTGTAGATAATCTATGGGCAATAATAAAGCTGGTTCTATTTTTCATAAGATTGTTCATAGCTTTTTTTATTCTTACTTCCGTACGAGTATCTACAGAACTGGTTGCCTCATCTAGAATAAGAACTTTAGGATCTGAAAGTATGGCCCTTGCTATAGTTAAAAGCTGTTTTTGTCCCTGGGATATATTTGAAGCTTCCTCGTTTAAAATCATATTATATCCTCCTGGAAGGGTACGCACAAAACCATCTACATAGGCTGCTTTTGCCGCAGCTTTTACCTCCTCATCTGAAGCATTGAGATTTCCATACCTTATATTTTCCATTATACTTCCATTATAAAGCCAAGTATCCTGAAGAACCATACCAAACATGGATCTAAGATCTCCCCTTGTATAATTTCTTATATCATATCCATCCACCAGAATGGATCCTTTATTCACATCATAAAAACGCATGAGAAGTTTTACTATGGTAGTTTTACCTGCACCTGTAGGTCCTACAATTGCAACTTTCTGTTCCGGATTTATTTTAGCTGAAAAATCATTAATTACAATTTTATCAGAGTTATATGCAAATTGAATATTTCTAAATTCAACACTGCCTGTGGCATTTTTAAGCCTTACAGGACTGCACGCTTCTAAAACTTCTTCTTTTTCCTCTAAAAATTCAAATACACGCTCTGCAGAAGCAGCTGTCTGTTGAAGTACATTAGATATGTTGGCAATTTGGGTAATAGGTTGGGTAAAAGATCTTACATACTGTATAAAAGCCTGAATATCCCCTACTTCTATAGTTTTCTTTATTGCAAGCCATCCTCCTAATACACATACACCTACATATCCAAGGTTACTTACAAAATTCATTACAGGCATTACTATGCTGGTTAAAAATTGGGATTTCCAGGCAGACCTGTAAAGAATATTATTAAGCTTATCAAATTTTTCAACACTGTCTTTTTCTCCATTAAAAGCCTTCATAACTACGTGTCCGCCATACATTTCCTCTACATGCCCATTTACATGTCCCAGATAATCCTGTTGTTCCTTAAAATATTTCTGGGAATATTTTATTATAAACATCATAATTATCATAGATAATGGAATTATACAAAGGGCTACCGCAGTCATTATAACACTTATACTTAGCATCATAATTAATATGCCCACTACAGTGGTAACCGATGTTATAATCTGTGTAAGACTTTGGTTAAGAGTTTGACTTAAAGTATCCACATCATTGGTTACACGGGATAATACCTCTCCCTGATTTGTGTTGTCAAAATACTTAAGGGGCAACTTATTTATCTTTTGGGAAATTTCCTTTCTCATCTTATAACTTACCTTCATGGAAATTCCAGACATTATCCATCCTTGAATATAAGAAAATAGTGAACTTATTAAATACAATACAGAAAGTATAACTATTATCCTGCCTATATAGTTAAAATCTATTCCAACAGAACTTCCTGAAATTTTACTTACAATCCCTTCAAATAGTTTTGTTGTAGCTTTACCCAGCATCTTTGGTCCTATTATAGAAAAAGATGCACTAACTGCAGCAAATATAACTACTATAATCACGGAAATTTTATATTCATTCATATACTTTATGAGATTTTTCATTGTACCTTTAAAATCATTTGCTTTTTCCCCTCCCTGTACCATTCCTCCGGGTCCTCTTGAGGATTTTCTTATTTTTCTGCTATTACTCATGCCAACTCCTCCTTTGAAAACTGTGACAATGCAATTTCCTTGTATACATCACAACTTTCCATAAGTTCCTTATGGGTACCCTTTCCAACTATACTGCCACTATCTAAAACTATTATTTCATCTGCATTTATAATAGTAGAAATACGCTGTGCCACAATGAGGAATGTACAATTTGCAGTTTCTTTTTTTAGTGATGCCCTAAGTGCAGCATCTGTTTTAAAATCAAGAGCTGAGAAGCTGTCATCAAATAAATAAATTTCAGGTTTTTTCAAAAGTGCTCGGGCAATGGACAACCTCTGTTTCTGCCCTCCAGACACATTTGCCCCTCCTTGGGAAATTTCAGTTTTAAATCCTTCTGGTTTTGCATTTATGAATTCAAGAGCTTGAGCAACCTCCGCAGCATTTTTGACATCTTTTTCTTCTGCATTCTTGTTTGCATATTTAAGGTTGGATTCAATTGTTCCACTGAACAAGTAACTTTTTTGAGGTACATACCCAATCTTATGGCGAAGTTCCTGTTGAGATACATCTTTTACATCTACACCATTTACTGTAACCTGTCCCTTTGTTACATCATAAAAACGCACAATAAGGTTTATAAGAGTAGTTTTACCTGAACCTGTAGAACCTATGAAAGCAGTAGTTTTACCAGGCAGTGTCTTAAAACTTATATTTTTAAGTACATCCTCCTGGGCTTCCGGATATCTGAAATATACATTTTTGAATTCTACTACACCTTTTAAATTGCTGTTAAATTGTTTAGGACTCTCAGGATCTGAAATCAAAATTTCCTTTTTAAGAACCTCATCGATACGCTGTGCTGAAACAGATGCCCTTGGTATCAGAATAAACATTACTGCAAGCATTAAAAATGCCATAATTATCTGCATTGCATACTGCATAAATGCCATCATATCTCCCACCTGCATATTTGCATTTGCCACCTCATGGGATCCTATCCACACGATAATCAATGTTACTCCGTTCATAATAAGCATCATGACGGGCATCATACAGGCCATTACACGATTTACAAAAAGATTTGTGCGTGTAACATCCTTATTTGCCCTGTCAAAACGTTCTTCTTCAAAAGACTGAGTATTGAAAGCTCTTATTACCATCATTCCTGAAAGACTTTCACGAGTTACAAGATTAAGCCTGTCAATAAGTTTTTGTATAACTTTAAACTTTGGAAAAGCTACTGCAAATATTATAGAGATCACCCCTAAAAGCACTATAACCGCCACTGCAATAATCCATGACATAGAACTGCTCTTTCCAATAGCTCTTATTACACCTCCAAATCCCATAATAGGTGCATAAAATATCATTCTTATCATAATTACCATAAGCATCTGTATCTGTGTTATATCATTAGTACTTCTTGTTATAAGAGAAGCTGTTGAAAAATCATCAAACTCCTTGCTTGAAAATCCTTCAACCTTTTCAAATATGCTCCTCCTCAGATTCTTCGCAAGTCCTGCCGCCGTCTTAGATGCCAAAAAACCAACTATTACGGTGCATATACCCCCTAATAGTGATACAAGAAGCATAATCACTCCAGTATGTATGATATATCTGTTTTGTATGCTGTCTGTATCCATTCCAAGAGCTTTATATTCATCCTTAACCTTTGAAACAGCAGATTGAGTTATCATACTGTGATCTAATTTAGAAATCTTATTATCTATATTCTCAATTATTCTTAAACGCTGACTATAGGGCATAGAAGAAATCACCCCAAATAGATCAGTATCTGCAGGTACCTTAAATCCATTAAATGATATCATTCCATTTTCATTATGTGACTTAATCTCTTCAATGCTTGAAACCCCAAGTATTGACCTGCCCATTATAGCATTTAGTTCTTCCCTTTCGCTATTTTTTATATCTTTAACTACAAAAATAGGCTCATTTTTAAGATTAGGATATTCCTCTAAATACTTTTTATAATTCTGATTTGATTTATCAATAAATTTATAGCTTTTAGAGACCTTTTCCTTGCCTTTTTCATTCATAAGTAATTGTATTTTATTCATTTGACTTTGTCTTATCGCCTGGGGAACTGCATCTAAAATCCCCCCTTGCTGTATACCTTTGTTTACAATATTGGAAGTGTAATCTGGAAGAGCCAAATCACACATAGCCTGCACGAATAAAAGTGCTATGGCCATACTAATCATTACAACAAATGGTCTTAAGTATTTTATTAATTTTATCATTGTTAGATTTATTCTCCTCATTTAATAATATAGATTTAAAATTATTTCTTTTTATTGATTAATTTCTCCAGCAAATTTAATCCCTCCAGTATTTTATTAATTTCACAGGATGGAACTCCCTCTATAATATCTTCAAAATTCCTCTCAATTTCACAAAAATTATCCTGAAAACTTCTTTTAAATTTGTCAGTTACGGTTATATATACTACTCTCCTATCTTTATTGCTTCTGATTCTCTCAATTAAATCCTGTTTTTCCAGCCTATCTACAATTCCTGATACAGTGCTATTAGATAATCCCATCTTTTCACTTAAGTCACTTATTTTCATCTGCCCATGTCTATGTACTATTCCAACAAGCATACCCTGAGTTCCTGTGATGTTAAAAGAATTAAATTTATTTGCCATATTTTTTTTAAAAGAAAATAAAATCACTTTCATTTTCCTCACTATTAAAATACCCTTATTATCTTTTTCCATAAAATCACCTGCTTTGAATTAGAAATGTTTTCTGTACGAATATTTTCTATACGAATATTTTATTTATGAATCATTTTACTACTTATATTTTTTAAAGTCAACATTTTTAAAATACATATAGTTATTGAAGATGTACCATATTAAATATAAAATAATTACATACCAATAAATAATAATGAAAGCAGGAAATTTATATGTTACTTAACTTCTTTAGAGGAATAATTATAGGTTTGATAACAGGAATGCCTACAGGTCCCATTGGTGCCCTATGTCTAAAAAATACTATAACTTTTGGAGTCACCTATGGACTCATATCAGGATTAGGGTCCGCCATTGCAGACAGCATCTATGCAACACTTGCTTCCTTAAGTTTCATAATAGTGGAAAAATTTATTCTCCTACATGGATTATATTTTCATATAATAGGTGGCATTATATTAATTTCTTTCGGTATATATACATTTATAAAAGAAAAATTGAATAATGACGTACATAAATCATCTAAAACACAATCACTAAATAATAATTCTTTGTTGAAATCTTTTATATCAACTTTTTTAATGGCCTTTGCAAATCCCCTCACAATTTTTTCTTTTATAGCCGTATTTACAGGATTGCATCTAGTACACATAGGAAGAGAACTCTCCAGTAGAATACTCTTGATAATAGGAGTATTTATAGGTAGTATGATTTGGTGGTTTATTTTAATTTTTACTGCAGGAAAATTTAATCATAAGTTAACCCCAAAAAATACAAAATTTATAAATAAAATTTTAAATTCTATAATAATATCTTCTGGAGTTATAATATTTCTAGGAGCCTTTAATACATTTAATGTGAGAAAACCTTCTCCTCTACATTCAAAATTATTCCAGGTAATTTTAAATGTAAAATATAAATTTGTTCCACATAAATATAAATTCAAATAAAAATCAACTGCAATTCTTTAATCCACGCATATTAAAAACAGGTTTTCCAAAGGATAAACTTGGAAAACCTACATAAAAAATTTACTATAAAATTATTTTTTTAAGCCTTTTTTTCATTATCTTCAAAAATTATATAAGGTACTGTTACTATAGCTATATTCCTTCTTCTAAGCAGCATAGTTTTAATAAATAATGCAGTTTGATTGTGAAGTATATTTCCCCACCATCTGGTAACTACAAACTGCGGCAGTACCACTGTTACAGTATCTTTAGAACCTGCTGCATATTCTTCCGATTCTATAAATTTCACCAAGGGTCCAACTACACTTCTATAGGCAGATTTTTTCACTACTATAGGTATACCTATATCATATTCATGCCATTTTGATAAGAGTCTGGCTGTGGCCTCATCATCTATTGAAACATGAAAAACTATTATATTGTTGGATATTGTTCTTGCATAATTCAAAGCTTTTAAAAAGGATTTGTTTAAAGTATCTATTGGAACAATAACATATCTTTTTTGTTTTGTAAAATCTATTTCCTTGGGTCTCTCATTCACCTCAAGCTTTAACTGTTGAGCTGCCTTTTTGTAATGTTTATTTATTTCCACCATAATATAAACAACCGCAGGTATTAATATAAAAACAATCCAGGCTCCCTGCAAAAATTTGGTTATACCTAATATAACAGCTGTAGCAAAAGTAACCACTGCCCCTATGCCATTTATAATTGCCTTGTGTCTCCAGCCTGTATTTTTTAACTTTACCCATCTTTTAAACATTCCTGCCTGAGATAAGGTAAAGGATATAAATACTCCTACTGCATATAACGGCAGCAGGCTATGGGTTTCACCATTAAATATAATAACAAGTATAGAAGATATTATACATAACACTATAATTCCATTAGAATATCCAAGTCTTTTTCCTCTTTTAGCAAATTGTCTAGGGGCAAATCCATCTTTTGCTATAAAAGCTAATAATAATGGTAGTCCTGTAAAAGCAGTGTTGCTAGCCATTATAAGTATGATAGTAGTAGTTATTTGAACAAGATAAAACATAATATTATGCCCAAATATCTGAGAAGCAAGCTGGGCAACTACTGTCACTTCAGTATTAGGTACTGTATGATAAAGAGTAGATAAATAAGATACCCCTCCAAATATTATAAGCACAACAAATGCCAGAAGCTCTAGAACTATACGGGCATTTTTTTGTGAAGGTTCTTTAAAACTTGGTATACCATTACTTACAGCTTCTATACCAGTAAGTGCCGTACATCCTGATGAAAAGGCCCTTATAAATAATACTAAGGTTATATCAGATACAGCTTCTGGTATTTTGTATACTGGTTTAGGTACATAGCCAAATACCTTTACTTTAAATATTCCAACTATAATCATGCACAAAATAACAGCCATAAATATGTAAGTTGGAGTACCAAATACTTTAGATGATTCCCTTATACCTCTGAGGTTTCCTATGGTTATAATAAATATAAAAAGTAAAGTTATAGTAACCCTATGAGGTGATAAGAATGGTATTGCAGAAATTATAGCAGCAGTACCAGCCGATGTACTTACCGCTACAGTTAGTATGTATCCAATAGTTAAAGATGCCCCTGCCACAAGTCCGGAAACTGTTCCCAAATTATCTTTTGCAACAATGTAAGAACCTCCTCCTTGGGGGTAGGCATCTATAGTTTGTCTATAAGACAATGTAACCAAAATCATTAAAAATACAACACATAGTGCTGAATAAAACATATACTTATAGGACATTATACCCAAAACAGGTATAAGTACCCACAATATTTCCTCACCTGCATAAGCTACAGAGGATATTGCATCACTGGATAATACAGGTAGTCCCCAAAGCACATTAAACTTTTCGGCTTTAAGTTCTGTAGTTTTAAGACTCCTGCCTATCAATAGTCTTCCTAATTTAAATAACATTTTTACACCTCTAAAAGTAAATTTTCTTTTAACTTTAGTATGAGACGATTATATATTATTATTCAATTTTATAATAGCTTTATTTACCATACTTAAAGCTCATTTTCGCTCAAATTACCCAGTTTGATTCAATAAAATACTTGTTTTAATTGTTTTTGACCATTATTCTTCAATTTAATATCATTAACAATAACTATAACATCTAAAAACAGCTGTCTTAAATCCTTTCCCTCTAACTTCACTTACATCCATAATTGACATAACTGCTCTAGGTTCTATATCCAAAATGAATTTCTTAGAGTTTATCCCTAAATTATTTTAATCTTTCTGAAAGCGATAAAAGCACAGGCAAGCTTA
>NZ_DAIQBT010000039.1:0-25118 GCF_036781005.1 Clostridium sp.
TTTTTAAATTTATTGTAATTTTTATATTACTGTTTTGTTAAGTTGACGACATTGGCCGTGCAGATGGTTCAGAACCTTGAAGGTTTAGGCTTTACTGTAGTTCCTTTTGGTCAGGGTTATAAGGATATGAGTCCGCCTACAAAGGAGTTTATGAAAATAACCTTAGAACAGAAAATAGCACATGGAGCACATCCAGTACTCTCCTGGATGATGGATAATGTTTATGTTAGAACCGACCCTGCAGGAAATATAAAGCCGGATAAAGCAAAGTCCACTGAAAAAATAGATGGTGTTGTGGCACTTGTTATGGCACTGGATAGGGCAATAAGGAGAGAAATGAAAGAAAATATTTATGAAAAAAGAGGAATGAGAAGCTTACTTGATTAGGAAGTGATATTTTGAAGTTTATAGATAGATGTAAGTTGTTTTTTACTCCGCAAAATGCATTATTTGAAGTCCTGCAGAAATATTCCCAGGATTTTTTAGCTGGAGAGGATGTGCCAGTAGACAATTGGAGAATAGATACAGATACAGCTATGGGATTTTCAGCTGTGTTTGCCTGTAACAAGGTTCTTTCAGAAACACTTGCCAGCTGTCCCATACTTCTCTATGAAAAAGACGATAAAGGCAACAGACATCAGGTAACAGATACTCCTGAATATGGAGTTTTACATTACGCACCAAATGCTGAAATGACACCGGGACAATTTAAAGAGTTTGGTATGACAAATATTAACCTTGGAGGTAATTTTACAGCACAGAAAGTTTTTAATCTACATGGAGAACTTCTAGAGCTGAGGCCTATATCCTGGGAAAGGATAAGAATTGATATAGATAAAACCACAGGGAGACTCCTTTATTTTATTGATGGAAAACAAGAGCCTAAAACAAGAGATGAAATACTTCACATTCCGGGACTTACCCTAGATGGCTACATTGGAATAACACCACTTACTTATGCAGCACTAACTGTTGATGTTGGATTATCTCAAGATAAATTTGAAAGAAACTTTTATCACAACAGGGCATCAACTAGTGGAATATTTCAGTATCCAAATGAACTTGGAGAGGAAGCTTTTCAAAGACTTAAAAAAGATATCAAGAAAAACTATATGGGATTTTCCAATGCAGGAGTTCCAATGATACTGGAAGGCGGCGGTCAATTTAAGGAAATCACTATGAAGCTTACAGATGCACAGTTTTTAGAATCCAAAAGATTCAGGATAGAGGATGTGTGCAGGATATTTAGAGTGCCCCTTCATCTGGTACAGGACTTAACAAGGTCTACTAACAATAACATAGAGCATCAGAGCCTTGAATTCATTGTGTACACCATGCTGCCATGGTTTAAAAGATGGGAAGAAAATTTAAATTTACAGCTTTTATCAAATGACTCAAAGAGGAGAAATAGATATTTTGAATTCAATATAAGTGGCCTTCTCCGCGGAGATATTAAATCCAGATATGAAGCCTATGCTCAAGGCAGGCAGTGGGGATGGCTTTCAGTTAATGATATCAGAAGGCTTGAAAATATGAATCCTGTGGAAGGGGGAGATATCTACATGCAGCCACTAAATTGTATTGATGCAACTATGGCAAATGAATATTTTAAGAAACGGGATGAATCTAAAAATAAAATTATAAGAGAGGAGATATTTAATTTAATAAATGAAGGGAAGTGATTATATTGTCATTTTGGAACTTTAAAAACAGTGAAGAAAATGAAGATGAGATAGAACTTAGAATTGATGGAGATATTGCCATGGATGATGATTTTTGGTCTATGTTATTTGGAATAGAAAATGTAACACCAAAAGGATTTATGGCAGAACTCAGCAAGTATAAGGGAAAAAACATAAATGTGTGGCTCAATTCTTATGGCGGAAACGTGTACGCAGCTTCCAGAATTTACACGGCTCTTAAAGAGCATAAGGGAAAAGTAAAGGTAAAAATAGATGGTGTTGCAATATCGGCAGCCTCCGTAATTGCTATGGCAGGGGATGAGATTTTAATGTCACCTACTTCAATATTAATGGTTCACAACCCCTGGGGAAATTTTCAGGGTGAGGCTAAAGACTTAAGACATGGTGCGGATGTACTTGATGAAGTAAAGGAAACTATAATTAATGCCTACCAACTTAAAACAGGAAAATCAAGGGCAAAGATATCACAGATGATGGATGAGGAAACCTGGATGAGTGCTAAAAAAGCAGTTAGTGAAGGATTTGCAGATGGGATTCTTTATTCTGAAAGTGAAGTGGAATCTACACAAAATTCCTTTATGTTCAGTAGGTTTGCAATACAAAATAGTGTAAATGACAGCACTAGAGAATTTATAGAGAAGTATAATAAAAAATTTAAGGAATTAAAACAAGATGGGGAAGCCAATAAAATTAAATTACTAAAAGCAAAACTTGCCTTAGAGTGTGAACTTTAGTGAAAATCAAGAATTATTACAGGAGGAGGTAAGAACAGTGGGGAATATTATACCGGCACAAAATAACCTGCCTGATAATATAGAAGATTTAAGTAAATTTGTATTGGTAGGCAGGGAAAAACTTGTATCTGTGAAGGCAGAAATAAGGGCAATAGATAAATTAAATTTAGCTACAGAAGTAAGAGACCAGAAGAAAGAAGAATGTTCTATGCTTGCAGAAGCTCTTTTGGATGCCGAAACCAGGTTGGGAGATTTATTAAAACAGATACCTAAAGATAACAGATTTAAAGGAAACCAATATAAAGAGGTTAATTCGCAGCAATGCGATATAAGCAAAGAAATTTGCCAAAAGGACAGCAGTGTCCATTCAGCAGAAAATAATCGTATTGGTTCCAGGTTTGAAAAACCAAAACATGAGGTAATAGAGGAATTAGGATTTAACCGGAAACAGGCAAATAGGTTTGAAATTTTAGCCAATAACAAAGATCTAGTGGAACAAGTCAAACAGGAAGCTAGAGAAAATGATGATATTCCCACAAGGACAAGAGTTCTGGAGCTTGCCAGAGCCAGAAAGAAAAAACAGGACGGAAGTCCATTAAAAGAACCCGATGGTGTTGAAGAATATTGTAAATACATGGATGAATGTAAAAGTATAACTGTTAAGTTCAACAATACTTTGTTGAAGCTTTCATTATTAGATGTTGATGACAGGACGCTAGGTATGTGGGGAAAATTATTAGATAAAGATGACATTGAAAGAAAAATAGAAAAAGTAGAGACAGCAATACCTAAACTTTTAAAGATTCAAAAATTTCTTAGGGGGGTGTTGAAAAATGGGTAAAAGACTATTTGATGACAGGGTGAAAGAATTAATATGCAAGAAAATGGAAGAGTTGGGAGCTGAAATCACGCAGGAACAGGTTATAGAAATAATAGAGCCTTATGTTGAAGATGAAATTAATATAGCAAAGTTAAAGGAATCCTATAAAAAGACAATTGCAAACCGTCTTATATCCAGCTTTAGAGATGATAAAGGCTTGAGAGATTGGTATGCCATACGGGAAAAATCTATCTCAAGATATATAAATATTGAGCAGACAACAAATGTGAAAGACCTGGAAATTGTAGACACATCCATTGAAAATAGAATTGCAGGCTTAAGGGCATCTAAAAACAAAGTCAATAAAATATTTAAGCAGATAGCAGGTCAGATATCAATGGATGAGTTAAGCAGGCGATAATTATTTTCTAAGTAAATATATCAAACATAGTATAGAACTTACCTTAAGGTGCCAGCTTTAGGGTTTTTATCATGTAAAATTTGAAAGGCAGGTAATAAATATGTCAGAAAAAATGAAGGAATTGTTAGCACAGCTTACCAATTTAGAAACAGAATCTAAAAACCTCATAAATAAACAGGATGCAACAGCTGAGGAAATCACTGCAAAGCTTTCCGAAATTAAAGCACATAAAGCTAAAATTGAAGCACAAAAAGAAATTGATGCATTAGAGGAAGAAAGACAGAAACAGGCACAAATACCTGTAAATGAGCCGATATATGCAAAGCCTAAAGACCCTAACGAAAAGAAATGGAAAGGGGGAATGGGAGAATTTCTTCAGGCTGTGGCAACTGCATCTTCACCTGGTGGGAGAATGGATAACAGACTTGTATACCAGAATTCAGCCACAGGTTTAAATGAAAGCGTGACTTCTGAAGGTGGTTTTATGCTGGATAATGATTTTATACAGGGACTATTTGATGCAATGATGGCAGAAAGTCAGGTGGCAAATAGAATAAGGATGATTCCAATAGGTGCAAATACCAACAGACTAAGAGCACTTGGCATTGATGAAACCAGCAGGGCTAATGGAAGCAGGTGGGGCGGAGTCCAGGCTTACTGGGTAGCCGAGGCAGAAACTGTTACACAGTCCAAACCAAAGTTTAGAGAAATTGATATGGCACTCCAGAAATTACTGGCACTTTGTTATGTTACAGATGACCTGCTCCAGGATGCCACAGCCCTTGAAGCAATAGTAAAGCAGGCCTACGCAGATGAGATGTCTTTTAAAATTGACGATGCCATAATAAATGGAACTGGTGTTGGAATGCCCCTTGGAATACTAAATTCAGGTGCACTTGTTTCGGTGGCAAAAGAATCAGGGCAATCTGCAGGTA
Organism: Clostridium sp.; assembly: GCF_036781005.1. Taxonomy (GTDB): domain Bacteria; phylum Bacillota; class Clostridia; order Clostridiales; family Clostridiaceae; genus Clostridium_B. The sequence goes on from NZ_DAIQBT010000039.1 coordinate 4,614, forward strand.
CTATAAAATATGAAAACATACTTAAAATATGGAGCAGTATGCCCGCAAGGCTCAGGGCAAATGCCGTGTGGTATATTAATCAGGAAATAGAACCGCAGCTTTATACCATGGCTTTAAATATTGGAACTGGTGGGGCACCTGTATTTTTACCTTCCGGCGGAGCTTCAGCTTCACAATACAGTACCCTTTTAAACAGGCCAATAATTCCTATAGAGCAGTGCTCTGTATTGGGCAAAAAAGGGGATATCATACTTGCAGACCCGACCCAGTATATAGGAATAGATAAAAAAGCACCAACAGCTGATGTATCAATACATGTGAGGTTTCTCTATGATGAACAGGTGTTTAGATTTATTTATAAATTCAATGGTGCACCATATAGAAATAAGCCTATTATACCTTATAAAGGAGCTAATACTTTAAGTCCATTTGTGACTTTGGCTGATAGATAGAAATTTAGAAGGGTTATACTATAAACAACTTGAGAGTGTGAATTGATAGTAATTGCTGGTATAATATTTGCAGGTGTTATTAAGATTTTGCAATTTAATGCAGAGTAAAAGTAGTTATATAATCTTTCAGCTTTATCACAAAGGAGAGCATAGTGTGTTAGAAAAAAATAAAAAGAAATGGGAAAAAATTCGAGCAGATGGTTTCATCAGATGGTGGATAAATGAAGGAAGTATAAAGTTCTTATTACCTATATTTGCGATTAATGTATTTTTTGTTAATCCGCTGATAATGAATATGGGAATAGCATATTTTATTTCAAAGGCTTTTATAAAAAGCATAATTACAAATAGTACAATTCTAATTATATTAAGTTTGTGTAAAGCGATGCTAACATGGCATATTATAGATAAGCAGTATAAAAGAGAAACTACTAAGCAAACAGGATTATAATAATTTGAAATATAGATTACTTCTTAATTATAAAGATAATATGAAGAAAAAATAGAATTCATTATAATCTTAAAATTGCTGTTGTAAAAAATTTTATAATCTAATATCATTTGAGTTAAGACGAAGATTGAAGGTGATTATAAATTTGGAAGAATTATATGATATGATTTTTAAAAGGAAGTCATTTAGAAAATTTAATGATACGTTAATCCTTTCAAAAGAGGAATTGCAAGATATAAATCAGCAAATAAAAAGTTTAAATCCTCTTATAAAGGATATAGAAATAAAGTGTAAAATTGTTCCAAGGGAAAAAACTACATGTAAACGCGGAGAATATTGCTTGATTATTTACAGCGAAGAAAAAGAACATTATCTATTAAATATTGGTTATATGTTTGAGCAGTTGGATTTATGTTTAGCATCAAAAAATATAGGTGTATGTTGGTATGGAATGGGAAAAGTAAATGAACCCCAGTACGAGAATTTTAAATATATAATAATGATGGCTTTAGGAAAGGGGATAGAAAGCGAATTTAGGAAAAACTATAAAAAGAGCAAACGAAAAGAAACAAGAGATATCTGGAAAGGCGATTTGAGCCTTGAGATAGCTGATTTTGTTAAATATGCTCCAAGTGCTTGCAATACTCAACCATGGAGAGTTATTTGTGAAAATTATATATTGAAGGTATATCGAACCACAGAAGTTAAATCAATTATGCCGAAAGGAAAAGTGCCTTTTTATAATTCAATAGATATGGGTATTTTTCTATATTTTTTAGAGTTAACTTTATCACATAATGGATTTTCCTTTCAAAGAACTCTGAGTCCTGAAAATAATAATTCTAATTTAATATCTATAGCAACATATACTTTAGAAAAAAATAAAAATAAACCATAGACAAATTTTGATTTTTTAACATATAAGATGAGTATAATCTTTAGTTTATGTTTTTTTATAAAATGATAAAAAGACTTGCTTACCAGTGAGTCTTTTTGCTATTTATATCAATAAATTTTAAAGGAGGAAAATAAACTATGGCAATAATTGAAAAATATAAAGTAGTACAGGTGTTTGAACTTAAAACTACAAACACTGCAATAACAGGTGATTATGTGACCCTTAAAAATTCTATTACAGCAACTGTTGTTGTAAACTTAGCCCAGACAGCAGGGCATGAAACACAAATATCTCTGTATCAAGCACAGGATGTGGAGGGAACTGGTGCAAAGCCTTTAGTAAATAATGTTCCAATACTTGCAAATGAAGATGTATCAATAAGTGATAAACCTGTGAGACAATCAGATGGGGTAAGCTATACCGTATCCAATACTGCAAAAAATAAACAGGTGATATTTCATATTGACCCGGCTAAACTTGATATAAATAATGGCTTTTGCTGCTTGAATATAAGAGTTGGAGCAAGTTCCCAGGCTACAAACTTTGCAGGTGGTGAATTTATACTGGAGAATAAATACCCTCAGGAAGAGCCACCATCAGCAGTAGTTGATTAAATTCAGGTGATTTTATGGCACTAAAAGTTATAGCACCACCTGCAGCAGAACCTTTAACTTTAGAAGAAACAAAACAGCATTTAAGGATATCAGGCAGTGATGATGATATTATTTTACTCAGTATGATTAAACAGGCCAGGGAGTTTTGTGAAGATTTTCAAAACAGAAAATACATTACTCAAGGTTTAGAACTAGTGCTGGATTCTTTTCCAGAGTATAATTACATTTCATTTAAAAACTCATCACCAGTTCAAAGTGTAGAAAGTATTAAGTACTATGATATAAATGGCCAGGAGTTTACATTTGATTCGGGTAACTATATTGTTGATACAGACAGCTTTGTTAATAAAATTGTGCTTGGATATTGTAAGTTGTGGCCTACAATATCATTACAGACTGTGAATGCTGTAAGAGTTAGGTTTACTGCAGGCTTTGGAGATAATGGTGAAAGTGTTCCTGAGACAGTTAAATGGGCAATGGTACTTCACATGAGGCTTCTCTATGATGATTACAAACCGGATGAAAAGAGGAAAATTGAAGAGGCAAGAAACTCATTACTTGGCATGAATAGGGTGATACCAATATGAGAACAGAGGAACTAAGGCACAAAATAACATTTCAAAAACTTACAACTTCTACAAATGAAAATGGCTTTGAGGAGGAAATATGGGAAGGTTACTTAACTGTTTGGGCAGGGGTATCCAATCTCTATGGAAGAGAATATTTTGAGGCGACAGCTGTGCAGGCAGAGAAAACTGTTAAATTTATTATAAGATATTCATCCAGTATATCTACTGATATGAGGATACTATTTGAAGATAAACAGTACAATATAACTTCTATAGATAATATAAAATACGGAAATAGATATATGGAAATAAAGGCTTTGGAGGTGGAAAGCAGTGGCTGATATAGAACTTACAGGTGTGGATGAAATATTAAATAAGCTTCAGCAGATGGGTGCAAACATTAGTAGATTAGAAAATAAAGCACTTAGAAATGCCGCAGAACCTGTACTTGAAGATGCAAAGGCAAATGTGCCTGTAAGAACCGGGAAACTTAAAAAGGGTCTTAAGATAACTAATGTTAAAAAGAAGGAAGGGATAAAGTATATCCTTGTAGGGGTTGATAGGGGAGATAATTCAGAAATTTTTTATAGCAAGTTTATTGAATTCGGAACTTCCAAAATGTCTGCAAGACCATTTTTGCAGCCAGCCTATGAGAAAAATAAGGATAATATACAAAAAACTATAGCCAATACTTTGAAGGAGGGACTTAAGTGATAAATGATTTAATCCTTGGAGCTTTAAGATCCCTTAGGGTTCCAGTTTCATTTCAAAAATATAGGGGAAAGGAGAACACCTATATAACTTTTTTCAGCTACTTAGAGCAAGGGGAACAGTATGCGGATAACGAAGAAAAGGAAACAGGATATTATATTCAGCTAGATGTGTGGAGTAAAAGTGACTATACAGAACTTGTAAAAAATATAACAGATGCCATGAAGGCCGCAGGTTTTAGGAGAACTTCTGCGGCTGATTTATTTGAAGAAGATACTAAAATATATCATAAGGCAATAAGATTCTTCATTCATATTGAAGTGAGGTAATAAACTATGTCAGAAATAGTAAGCAGTGCCCCTATAGGGGTAGAAAATTTAGTGTATGCAGTTTTAACAGAGGAAGCTGCGGCAACCTACGGCACACCTGCATTAATTTCACCTGCAATAAATGTAAAGATAAGTCCAAAGAGTAATTCAGATACACTTTATGCTGATAATAAGGCGGTAGAGACAGTATCAACATTAGGAGAAGTGGAGGTAGAACTTGAAACTCAAGACCTGCCTTTAGAAGTGCAGGCAGTACTTCTTGGGCACACATTAGATGCGGAAACTAAGGTAATGAGCTATGAAGCTGATGACAATGCCCCTTATGTGGCAGTAGGATTTAAAGTAAAAAAGGGTAATGGAAAGTACAGATATGTATGGCTTCTGAAAGGCAAGTTCAGTGAACCGGAAGAAGAACATTCAACCCAGGAAGATAAAACCAAATTTCAGACACCAAAACTTAAAGGTACTTTTCTTACAAGGTCAGACGGCAAGTGGAAATATACTGCTGATGAAGACAGCGGCTTCACAGGCGGGGCTTCTTGGTTTACCAGTGTGTATGCTCCAGCAGCTTAATATCAAAGATTGGAGGGGATGAACTGTGGAAATAGTATTGAACGATAAAACCTATGTTATGCCAGGGGTAAAAACAAGGATACTTAGAAAGGCTATTGAGATAAATGAAAATATAGATTTTAACAATCTAAAGACAAAGGATTTAGACGGCTTAGTGGATTTTGTAGTAGAACTTTATGGTAATAAATTTACAAGGGATGATTTTTATGATGGCCTTGATGCAGATAAACTTATAGAAACTCTTAATAACAGTATAAATGGGATAGTAGGAAACTTGGGAAATAAATTGAATGAATTCCCAAACAAATAAGCGGGGGCAGCAGTGAAAAGCTGTCTCCGTCTGACTTTATAAAAGAAATTTACTTGGAGCTTTTAGGACAGGGGTGGACATTAAATGATATTGACAGCATGGATATATTTTATTACTTTGATATTCTAATCTACAGGGCTAATAAGGAATATAGGAAAAATTTAAATGCCGTTTTAAATATATTGTAGAGGTGGTGGGAGAGTTGGCAGAAGAACTTGGAAGCCTGGCGGTAAAAATAGGACTGGATTCAAGTGGATTTCAAAATGGTATAAGCAGTATTAACAGGAGTCTTAGAGTACTTGACAGCGAGTTTAAAGCTAATACTGCAGCTCTTGGGGAAAATGGAAAAGGTATTGAAGGGCTAAAACTAAAATCAGAAAGCCTTTCAAAACAATTAGAACTCCAAAAGCAGAAGGTAAGTGCCCTTGAGCAAGCTTATACCAAGAGTGCTGAAATAAAAGGCAAAGACAGTAAAGCCACCCAAGACCTTGAGATAAAACTAAATAAGGCAAAACAAACCCTGTCACAAATGGAAAATGAACTTTCTAAGACTAATAAAGAAATAGAGACCCAGGGCAGCAGGTGGACTTCTTTAAGTAAAAGTTTAGATGGCATAGGAAGTAAAATGAAAACAGTAGGTGAGGGGTTTTTAAATGTGGGAAGCAAGCTTTCACTTGCAGTAACTGCCCCTCTTATTGCCGCAGGAGCTGCAAGTGTAAGCCTTGCCTCAGATACTGCTGAGAGCATGAATAAAGTTGAAGTTGCATTTGGAAGTGTCAACCAAAAGGTAAAGGACTGGTCAGATACCACTTTGAAAAGCTTTGGTATAGCAAAGGGAACAGCACTTGATATGTCGGCACTTTATGGGGATATGGCAACAAGTATGGGTTTAAGTCAGGAAGAAGCTGCAAAAATGTCTATGTCACTTGTGGGTCTTGCAGGTGACCTTTCAAGTTTTAAGAACATTGATATAAAACAGGCAGAAGAAGCTTTAAACGGCATATTTACAGGAGAGACGGAAAGCTTAAAGATGCTTGGGGTAGTTATGACAGATGCAAACCTGCAGCAGTATGCCTATTCTAAGGGTATACAAAAGAGAACCCAGGATATGACAGAAGCTGAAAAAGTACAGCTCAGGTATAACTATGTCATGGATAAAACTAAAAATGCCCATGGTGATTTTGAACGTACAGGTGCAGGTGCCGCTAACCAGATGAGGGTATTTCAGGAGAGTTTAAAAGAACTGGGTGCCACCATGGGACAGAATATACTCCCTATAATAACTCCTATAATTGCTAAATTAAATGAATGGATACAGGCATTTGGAAAACTGGACCAGGGTTCCCAGAGAATAATACTTGTCATAGGTGCATTAATTGCTGTAGTTGGTCCAGTCTTGGTTGCAATTGGAAGTGTAGTAAAAGCTGTAGGTGAAATATCCTCGGCCATTTCTAAGGTATCAGCTGCCGCAGGTAATTTAGGTGGTATGTCTAAAATACTTGGAATGGTGTTTAACCCTTGGGTAATTGGCATAGGTCTTGCCATAGTTGCAGGGTATGAAATTTATAAACACTGGGATGTTATCAAGCAGGGGGCTTCTAACCTCTGGAACAATCTTGCGGCTGTTTTTGAAAATATAAAAACCTCTATAGTTAATGCCTGGGAGAATGTAAAAACTACGACTATAAATACCTGGGAAAACCTAAAAAGCACCGTAGGTAACACCCTAGAAAATATAAAGACAACTATGACTGGTGCCTGGGAAAGTGTAAAAACCACGGTAATGAATGTCTGGGAAAACATAAAAGCTGCCATAAATAATGCCCTGGAGGGCATAAAGAGTTTTCTAGAACCGGCACTGAATTTTTATAAGACCCTGTTTCAAAATACCTGGACTAAATTAAAGGAGGCAGTATTAAACCTTTGTACCAGTATTAAAGAAGGTACCCTTGGCACATGGGATAATATAAAGACATCCCTTGCAAATATATGGGAAGCTATAAAAAACACAGCTGTAGGTGCCTGGACTAAATTAAAGGAAACTGTAATAAACCTCTGTGCAAATATAAAAGAAGGGGTTATAAATCTATGGAATAGTATTTTAACCTGGTTTTCTGAACTACCAGGTAAACTTTATAGTTATGGCTCAAATATGTTTACCAAAATGAAAGAGGGGGTAAGCAGTACTATAGGAAATGTAAAAAGTTCTATAGAAAGTGGTATAAATAATGCATTGAGTTATTTAGCAAGTCTTCCATCCAAAGCATGGAAATATGGGGCAGATTTTGTTAATGGAATTGTAAATGGAATAAGGTCAGCTGCAGGAAAAGTTACAGATGCAGTAAGTGCACTAGCAGCTAAGATAAGAAGTTATCTCCATTTTTCTGTTCCAGATGAAGGGCCACTTACTGACTATGAATCCTGGATGCCAGATTTTATGAGTGGTCTTGCTGAAGGCATAAATAAAAGTAAGTCAGCTGTAATAGAAGCTGTAAGGGGACTGTCACTGGATATGAAAGTAAATACTAAAATGGGAGCTGTGGTAGTAGCAGATAACAATACATCAACACAAGGTAGAAATTCAAATAGTAGTAGTGGATTTAATCTGCATATAGAAAACTTTAATAATAACACAGATAAGGATATAGAACAGTTGGCCTATGAACTGGAGTTTTACAGAAGGAAAATTTCTATGGGAAAGGGAGGAATTTAGAGTGCTTAGCTTTAATTTTGGCGGTAGAAACAGTTGTGATGATTTTGGAATTTTAATAGCTAAAAGGCCAGACCTTCCTTCTCCTAAACGTAGGGTGAGTACCATAAATATCCCGGGAAGGGATTCTAATTTAAGGTTTGATGAAAAAACCTATGAGGATATAACACTAAGCCTTGAATGTTCTGTAAAAGATACACAAAACCTTACAAGCAAGCTTGATGATATTAAAGCATGGCTCTTTGGGACAGGTGAAAGTGATTTGATATTCAGCTTTCAAGCAGATAAAAAATATATTGCCCAGGTGGTAAATGCCATTGATTTTAAACAGGTTTACAGGTATTTTAGCCAGTTCCCCATAATATTTAACTGCAGACCTTTTAAGTATGCAGTGGAAAATAATATAGTGACCATAAATACTTCAGGTACAGCTTTAACTAATCCGGGGACTATTGAAAGTGAACCTGTAATAAGTATTTACGGCTCTGGTGATATAGCCTTTAAAATAAATGAAGGGCAAATAACTCTTGCGGATATAACTGAAAAGGTCATAGTAAACTCAGTTATACAGGACTGCTATGATGATGGGGGAAATAATTTAAATGGCAATATGACAGGTGAATTTTTAAAAATGAAGCCTGGTGAAAATGTTATGGAATGGAGTGGTGGTGTTACTAAAGTAGAGCTTTTACCAAACTGGCGGTGGCTGTGATGATCTGCATCTACGATAAAAAAACTACCAAAGGAAATTTTGATAATAATGGTCTTGGAATTTTAAGTGAATCCATAAGTTGTTACATTACTGAAGAGTTAAATGGTGACTATTCTTTGGAACTAGAGTATTCTGCTAATTCTAAAAAGTCAAAGTACCTTGTTGAATGGAATATTATTAAGGCAGATGGACAGCTCTTTAGAATATACATGGTAGAAAAAGATAGTGATGATAAAAATGTTATTAAAGTTTGGGCTAAGCATATATTTTATGACTTAGCTTATTATTTTATAGAAAGTATGGAAGGTAAAAACTGCAGTGTAAAAACCGCTATGGAAAAATCTTTAATAGGAGATTTGCTTACCATATATACAGTAGACAGCGATATTATAATAGCTAATTCAATCAGTCTTGAAGAGAAAAATCCAGTAGAAGCTGTATTTTCTATAATTAATATATGGGAATGCGGCCAGCTTAAAAGGGATAACTTTGATATAAAAATACTTACCTCAATTGGTAAAGATGCTGGGGTTTTAATTGCACAAGGTAAAAATATATCGGGACTGAAGTTTAATATAGATACCACAAGTGTTGTAACAAAGCTTTATCCAGTAGGAAAAGACGGCATAAAGCTTACTGAAAAATATATAAGTGTGCCTAACTGGGACAGTGAAAAGTATCCGCCCTTTCCTATAATTAAAAAAGTGGAGTTCAAAGATGCGGAGGATGAAGTTACTTTAAGGCTGGTGGCTCAGGAAGCTGCAAGTGTAATAGGGTTAAGTAAAGTTAGCATTGATGTGGATTTTGTTGAACTTAGCAAGACTAAGGAATATGAAAACTATAAGCATCTCCAGACAGTTAATATAGGAGATACAGTTATAGTGAGACACAAGGATTTTGAAATAGATGTAAAAGTTCCTGTAGTTAAAATAAAGAAGGACATTTTAACTGGTGTAAATGTTAAAGTTGAACTTGGCCAGCCAAAGGACAGCATATTGAATCAGCTTGATACGGCATCTATTAAAACTACATTAGATGAACTTGGAAACAAAGTAGCAGAGTCCTTTAGCTCCATGCTGTATTATGCAAATCCTGTTGCACTAACTATTGGGACAACAGCAATAGAGCCGATATACCTTGGAGTTACCGCAGTGACATCTACAAATTTAGCTATGAATTTTTCTATGTACTGCAGTGCAAGTACTGTATGTACCTTAACCATGCAAATCCAGCTGGATAATAAGGATATTCCCTTTACTCCAAAGCAAAAACTCCAGCAGGGAGATAACACAATTGGAATACCCCTTGGAATTCCACAAGTATCTCAAGGGGCACACTATATTGGAGTTTTTTTAAAGGTAGATACAGGAACATTAAGTATACCAATGTTTAACCTGCAGTGTATGATTGACGGGAGAAATCTTCAGGGCGGCTTAAACTCAGATCCACCACATGCAGAATGTTTTGAAAAGCAAAGCTTTGTAAATATGAATGGATTATACATGAATAAAATTTTAGATACCTATATTGGTACGGAAATGCAAATTCCTATAACTTCAATATTAAGTGTCAATCAGACAGCAGACATAGCAGCAATCAGCAGTGGAAAGCAGATGAGTATAAATTATGCCCTTTCAATTAAAAAGTATGGTGAAATTTTATATTTAACTTCTCAGTATAAGGATAAATATTTAATGGATGAAGAAATTTTAATAATAGATAATGAAGGACTTTATTTTAAAACAGTCTATGAGGGAACAGCAGTTAATGAAGTAATAGATTCAGGAAAGTTGTACAGTTTTGAACTTTTAGATAGCAGTAATTTTACAAGTATTGAAAAACTGGAGGTGAAGTAATGTGGGAGTATACAGCAGTACTATAATTCCACCAAAAGGAAGTAGTGGTATGACTTTAATAAGTTCCCATAATGATGATACTACAGTTAGTTTTCCGGATATAGGCTTTGACTTCTACTACAATGGGGCAAACTGCAGGACTACAATCAAAACAAATGGTAACTCATGGGTGGGTTTTACTGGCTCAACTGAGCAGCTAAAAATAAATAGAAGGGATGCAGGGGCAGACAACATTTACTATGCACAGGAAACTGTAAATGACAAACCTACCTTTAGAATTAGATGGGAAGGCCATGGAGTGTACAGCACCTGGGGAACTCTTAATCTGGTATGGGAACTAATACTATTCAATGATAGTGCTATGGTACTTGTCATTGAACAAATACCTAATACTGGAACAAATTCATTTGTAAATCCAAACCTTGGAACTACTACTTTAACTCTTGAAAATAACAAATCCTATGCATTTATCCCAGGGCAGGATCAGGGAAAATCATACACTATTCAGGAAGGCTCTTACATTCAGCCAAATATTAAATACCTTATGGTAGATGGAAATGATATTAAACACTGGGATACTTCAAGTGAAAGCTATGTTAAAGTTTCAGAGCTTCCACTAACAGCAGATAAATTCCAAAGCTACGGTGATGATAATTATCATAAAGAAAGGACAGGACTTGTATCTATTTCTCCAGTATTAAAAATATGGTCACCACTAGCTGAAATGCCAGCACCTGTGGTGACTCAAACAATTATTCCTAAACCTGTAATTGTAAGAATGAAAGAAGACATCTTATTTACCGAAGCATATATAATAGATATAGTTAATGCAGTAGTGACTATAGATAACACAGGCAGTGGAAGTATAGTTATAGTTTTTATAGTGAGTACAGATAGTGGAACTTCATGGGAAGCGTGGAATGGAAGTTCATGGATACTGGTGGATATAACAAATATGGAGGACGTGAAAACTAAAGGAATGACTGTTACAACACTCCAAGGAATTACTGAAGCACAATGGACGTCTCTTGGTCTTTCAGATAAGAAGATAAGACTTGCATGGTATATGGAAGTTAGTTCAAGTACGGATGTTTTAAAATTAAAGGAGGTAAGGATTAATTATAATACAGTATAGGGGAGGTATATGGTATATCTTCAAGAATACTTAAGTAATTCAATTTAATTCCCTTGAATTTCATGATATACTAGAAATAGTTATGACGGGATTGTGGATTATTGCTTATTAATAAATATTGTATTATTGAGATTAATAAAATCAAATAATTTATACTATTAAGGAAAGGAAGGCTAAATATTGAATGATGATTATATATTGAGAATAGTAGAATCTATAGGAAGATTTGCTGGAGAAATTTTATCAAACAAACAGGATAAAGAATTTCAAAATATATATGTACAATCAATGTCTGTACAAGATTTACTGCCAATATTATTAAAGCAACTTGTTCTTCAAGGTAAATACAACAAAGCAGAAAATATATTATTTGAAGAACTAAGTAAAAATCCTTCAAATGATTTACTCGATATCGGCAAGAATTTCTATAATGTACTGCTTTCAAAAAGTGATGAGGAACTTGATAAAGCAAATTTTTCAAGAGAAGAAATATTTCAGGGATTAAACGATATGAAAAAATTTATTGATAATTGATATTAATTTTAAAAGTAAATCTTAAATTCTCATTAATTCATAAGTTTCTTATAGGGGGAAAGAATAGGGTGGATCAAATGAATAAAAATGCAACATTATTTTTTACAAAAATTCTTTATGTGATATTTATACTTGGAACTATAGTTTCACTTTTGATCGTTTATAAAGATATAGACAGTAGCATTGCTTTCAAGTTCTTAATGGGATATTTGTTTTTAATATTCTTTTTACTTTTATATGTACCCTTTATTACTATTTTAAATTCAAGAAAGTTAAAATGGGTTGAGATAAGGAAAAGGCTATTTAAGTTTATTGCTTTGTTTATTTTATTTGGTACGTTAAATTATGGGTTTGATTATGTTTTCAGAACTTCAAACATAGATTTATTTAGAGAATTTTCAATTGCTCTGGGTTTAACCTTTAGTATTTCATTTATTGATATTACATTACTTAAAAGAGAAATAGAGTGATTGATACACAACTTTTTAGAAGTTGTGACGGAACTGTAAATAATTGTGAAGTAAAGATTATTTGTAACTATTCAGCCACTATATATTGCTTTTTACAAATATAAAATACAATATGTTGTGCTTTTTAAGAACAAATTTATGGTTTAAAATGATTAAATTAATCTATTTTAATGCATTTTCGTAACAGTCAAAACATGTAAGTTCTTGAACTGGCTCTATAAGCCCATAGAACAACAATTTAAAATTTGTCAATGCCTGAATAGTTACGATTATTTATATAACACGCAGTTTGATAAATAGTGTTTTGTATAGGAGAGTATAAAATGTACCAGAAAGTACTAAATGGAAATCAATTAAAAATTATAGCAATGATTGCAATGACAATAGACCATCTTACGAGTGTGCTATATCCGAATTACCCAACAGATTGGTGGATTATTGTACTACATATCATTGGAAGGCTGGCGGCACCTATTTTTTGGTTCTTTGTGGCAGAGGGTTATCATTATACTCATGATATAAAAAAATATGCTGGCAGATTGTTTATCTTTGCAGTAATTTCGCATTTTGCTTATAATTTCGCCTTTGGGATACCTTTTATACCTTTTCAGACCTCCATATTTAATCAGACAAGTGTTATTTGGTCTTTGGCTTGTGGTCTTGTAGCATTGGCAATACATGAAAGCAACCGATTTAAGCAGTGGCAAAAGACACTGCTAATCCTTGGAATTACGGTTATTACATTTTGTTCAGATTGGAGCAGTATTGCAGTACTGGCAATTATACAAATTGGTGCAAATCGTGGAAACTTTAAAAAGCAAATGACTGCAATGATGCTATGGATATCAGTATATGCTACCGTATATGCTGTTTTTATCAATCCTATTTATGGTATTCTACAACTATTTGTTGCACTTACAATTCCGCTGTTGAAAATGTATAATGGTGAGCGTGGTACTTGGAAAAGTATGAAATGGTTTTTCTATGTTTATTATCCGCTTCATTTAGTTATTTGCGGTCTGATCCGAATTGTATTGCATGGAAATGTTGGCGTTATGATTGGTGGGTGATAAATTCCAATCATGGTCAAATTATTCTAATAAAGCGTCACAGTGGTAATTTATCGTGAATTAAATAATAGAGTTTTTGGAGGAATAGAGGATGAGGGTGAATTATAAAAACATTAATAACTATTTTCAAGAACTACCTACCTTAAAGTTTATTATTGCTATGGTCTTAGCTACATATTTAGCCATAGTACCATTTATTCCACTATTTTATCTATATGAAAAATACATAGGACAAATGGGGGGACCAGATAGCTTAGAAACATCATCTCTATTGGCAAAAATTATAGTTGGCTCAATAATAGGTCCTATATTAGAAACGATTATTTTCCAATATGGAATTATTGAAATTTTGAGTTCTATTAAGATTTTTAAAGAAAAAAAGATTATTATTGCTATAATTTCGTCGTTACTATTTGCAATTTCACATAGTTATAGTTATTTATATATTTCCTATAGTTTTATAATAGGTTTAGTATTAGCATATTCATATTTAACTTATAAAAAAAAGAATTTCTCTGCTTTTGGAGTTGTTTTCTGGATTCATTGCATAAGAAACACAATTTCAACTATTTTATTTATGTTAGATTGATTTTAAGGAAGATTAAAGTTAAAATATAGTGTTTAAATAGTACATGGCAATTTTCTTATTAGATAACTAAAAGCCCATATCTAGAAGGTATAGGCTTTTTTATATTCAAAATTTCAGAGAGGAGGAAATCTATGCTTTATAAACAAAGTTTATTTTACAGCAAAGATTTAATAAAAGGAACTAAAATAGAAATTCCAAAGAAAAAATTAATATTACCTTTTACAGGCACAGCTACAGTTAAACTCTATGATGCCTTAACAGGAAAGCAGACCTATGAAGCTAAAAGTGAAAATAGGATATCTGCTGTATTTGGAAATATGGCTTACCTTGACGGATTTTATTATCCCATCCTGGATAATATGCAGGAAAATATATTGACTGATATATACACAACTTATCCATTCAGGGTAATGGTTTTAACTACAGGAGATATTGCAGAAGATCCTTATGACTATTTTACCTGGGGAAGCATTATAGGTTATGCAGATGGCTGGTATACCTACAGCGGCAGTGATGAACTCAGGGGAACTGTAAATACAGGTGAGACTACAAGAACTAATACGGATGCATCAGGTATACGGCATTACGTCATGGATTTTCCAACCAGTGCAGCTAACGGAAGCTTTAAGAGTATATATTGGACTGGTGGATCTAGTACCGGGAGCACTGCCCAGAGTCCTAAGATTAATAGTTTGTATCCTAAAATTGAATTAGCTGCAGGCAGCAGTGGAAATTATTTGCCTGGCTATAACCTGTGTACCGATGAAACAAACCTCTATGCCCTAAGTAAAAATACCACAACTTTAGTAGTATACGATAAAGTTACCGGTACTAGAGGTGATAATATAACCCTGCCAGCTCAGGTTAAAGCTATAGCTTATGACGGTACAAACTTCTGGATTCTTATAAGTGATGGTTCTTTTAAAAAGCTTGATAAGGATTTTGCCGTAATTTCATCTTACCCAAAAAGTGCAGCAGTACCTGATGACCTTGTCTATGATGTGGAGTATTTTGATATAGCAGTAAATGCTGCCTATGTGTATATAACTTACAATGGATGCATGGATACTTCAGGGTCAAGTTCCAAATATAAAAGCTGTATAGCAAAATATAATAAAGACGGCACGTTTGCCAGTAAAGTTGAAATATATACAGGGAGTATTGGCTCAATTACTTTAACTAAAATAGCAAATAATAAATTGTGGGTGATAATACAATACGGTGCCTGCCTTCAGTTAAATGAGAATTTAACAGTGTACGGAATCTCAAACTTTACCTCTACCAACTATAACAGTGTTTCCTGGGACAGTGATACATCTACTATATTTACCTATACTGACAGCAGCTATGGCCAGTTAAAGCAGCAGTATGTTGTACCGGCAGCTGCCCATACACTGCTTCCAGAAGCAGTGACAAAGACACCAACAAATACTATGAAAATACAATATGATTTTACCAGTGAATATGTGTATCCACTGGATATGCCGGCACATTAAAAAAATATCTACATATTGTATAGTGTTAAAAATATAAAGTTTAATTATGCATACATATTGATTTGAAAAGCTTACTGAAGTTCGGTAGGCTTTTTTGTTTTTATTAAAAATGGGGAAAGGGGAAATATATTATATGGAAAATATAAACTCAATAATAATTAAAGGAAAACAGAACTCAAGGATTAATTCAATTAAACATACATATTCAAATAAAATTACATGGGAAAAAGCCTTTGAAATTATAATAGAAAATCACCTCAAAAGTGCTAAATTGCTTGATTAGTGGGGAACGTAGATTTATCATCACACTACCAATCAAGTTAAGTCATTGGGGTTTAGAATATAAAAAATATTGGAGGAATTAATTATGGGCGTTTATGGATATATTAGAATTTCAAGGGATGAAGATGGCAGCAGAGATAGCATAGAAAGTCAAAGAAATGTAATAAGGGTTTTTGCAGAAGAAAGCGGACTTATGATTGATGATATTATAGAAGATAATAATGTTAGTGGTTATACCTATGATAGACCTGGACTTAATGAATTAAATGAACTAATAGATGAAGGTAAAGTTGACATACTACTTGCAAAAGACCTTTCAAGAATAGGAAGGCATAATGCTAAGACGCTTTTATATATTGAACATCTTGAAGAAAAGAATGTAAAACTTATGCTTAAAAGTGGATATCAAGATGAAAATTTAAGAGGAATTGAGACATGGTATAATGAAATGTATATAAGGGATCTAAGTAGAAAAACTAAGGAAGCCTTAAGAGTAAAAGCTAAAGCCGGGGAAGTTCATATTACAAACTTTGGTTATAAAAAAGATCCGAACAATAAAGTTAAATGTATAATTGATGAAGAATCAGCAGAAACAGTAAAGATAATATTTAGATTATTTATTGAAGGTAATGGGTGTACTAAAATTGCTAAATATTTGAATGGTCATAAAGTAACAACACCAGCTATTAGAAAACAGGAATTATACGGATATGGATGGAAAAAAGAATGGACTTTAAAGGAAGTATGGACAGGAGGAATGGTAAGTAGAGTTCTAAAAAATGATGCATATATAGGAACGGTAAGAAGGGGCAAGACAAGGAGAAATAAAATTAGGGATAAGAAAATAATTGAAGTTCCTATTGAAGAGCAATATGTACATAAAAATATGCTTCCAATAATAATTAGTAAAGAAACTTTTGAAGCAGTTCAAATGATTTTTCAAAAACGTGTAACTAATGGTGTAAAAGCAAAACAAAAGCCTATAGGAAAATATACAGGTATATTAAAATGTGGGAAATGCGGTAAAAATCTTGTAATAACAAATTCAACAACGAAAAGTAGGGGTAAAGAAACTTTTTATATTTGCGGTACATACAACCGATATGGAAGCAATTATTGTACAAGGCATACTATAAAAATTGATGATGTTGATGAAATAGTTTTTAATGAAATTGAAAGATTATATACTCAGGGACTTATACGGCTTGATAATATTGATAATAAAATAGAAAAGAAACATAAGAATAATGCTAATGAAAAGAGAGTAGACAGGCTTAAAAGGGAAGTTGAAATGAAGAAGGCTGAAATAAAAAACTATTCAAAGCAACTTGCAAAGGGACTTATATCAGAAGAAATTTTCAAAGAAATGACAGATGAAGCTAATCAGGATTTAATAAAGCTTGAGAATATACTTGAAGAAGCTATAAACATTAATCATATAAGAAAAACTGAAAAAGCTAGAATCACAAAGGCAATTGATGTATTAAAGGAAATTATTGAAAGAAAAGAATTAACAAACTCAGATATAACGATGATTATTGATAAAATAGTTATCCATGAAACCTTTAATAAAAAGAAGGAATCAAAGCTTGATGTTGAAATAATGTGGAATACCCCGTTTATAGGAATAATTGATGAAGAAAATTAGAAGATATTTATATAGATATATTATAGAATAGAGTATGGAGTGGCTGAAATGGCTATTCTATACTTTATTTTTTTCATCAATGAAGTAACACCTACCCTGTTGAGTGTGTTGTAAGGATAGAGCGGAAATAGCTTGGTATCAAAGGCTTAGGGCATTTTGCCCTATTTTTTTTGTGTGCTTTATGTTTGCATAGACTACAGTTTCGGGGTATTTTTTGTTCAGGGGGGGTAAAGCTATTTTGCGTATTAATAAATACGCGCATTTGTATAAGTTTTGCATAGAAGGTATTGGATAAAAAGGATTTATAATAGAGCGTGTTAAAATTGATATATGAATAATAAATAGTATATAATATATTTAATGAATACTATATGTTTAATAAGAGCTGGAATGAGAAACAATATAATATAACTGTGGAGTTATATTACATATGTTAAAATTTTATCTATTTTTTATAGAAGTAGTATTAGTAGAGGTAAAGCAAATAAATGTAATGTAGCTCAGTTTATAAATCAATGTTGAGGCATTCTTGTTTTTACTTGACTTTTAAAATAAACAGAGTGATTAATAATACTATTAATACTTAGAAGGAGAATGAAAAATGATGGATATTTCATGTGATAAAATAAAAAATCAAATTGATGCTAAAAACATTAACAAAATAAGTAGCTATTTTATAGAAAGGGCAGAAGCGATAGGAACGGAATTTAATGTATCTATAAAATTAAGCAATAGTTTTAAATCTCTAATAGTTGCTTGGTTATATAAAAATTGGAGGTTAGCTAGAAATAATATATATTTAATTAATGAATTTGAAGCAGATTTAGAAAAAATGATTATTGCAGAAATACAATTACACAAAGAAGTAAATAGTAAAAATAAGAAATATTGGTTGATTGATGAAATAGAATTTAAAGAATAAATTTATGGAAATTTTATACAAATAAAGACATGTCTGATATAATATTATTGGAGCAAGGAAGGAGATTATTATGGCAACACCCCATCTTGTACAGTATCAAGGAAGCAAACGTAATATTGCTTCTGAAATTTCAAGTTATTTTCCTAAAAGAATAAACAGATTAATTGAACCTTTTTGCGGAACTGCTGCTGTTAGTATTTTAGCTGCCAAGCAAAATAAGGTTGGAAAATTTATTTTAAATGATATAAACAAACCACTTGTTGAAATGTTAGAATTATGCGTAAAGCAACCAGAGGTATTATATAGACAATACGAAGAAATATGGAATGGACAATTTGTAGAAGGAACTAATAATATAGATTATTTTTACAAAATGCGTGAGAAATTTAATCAAGAAAGTGAACCAGCATTAATGTTGTTTATGTTAGCGAGAGTAGTAAAAGGGGCGGTAAGATACAATAATAATGGCCAAATGAATCAATCTTGTGATAAGAGAAGAAATGGAACCAGACCAGAGTTAATTAGAAACAATGCTATACAAATATCAAATTTACTCAATAATAGGACTGAATTCTATAACCTGGATTATAGGGAAATGTTACTTAAAGCTCAACCAGGAGATCTGGTTTATATGGATCCACCATATCAAGGAACAAGCAATACATCTGACAATAGATATTATCAAGGGGTTGATTATGAAGAATTAGTTAATGCACTTAAATTATTAAATGACAAAAATGTTGATTTTATAATAAGTTATGATGGCATGACGGGAGAAAAAAAACATGGCAAAGATTTACCAGATTATTTAGAACTTACTCATATATTTATAAATTCAGGTAAATCCGCCCAGTCAACATTATTAGGTAAAAAAGAAATTACTTATGAGTCACTATATTTAAGTAAAAATTTAAAATGTGTTTATGAAAATAGAGCTGAACAACTAAAATTAATTATATAAAGATAAGTTTGATATATGAAGTATAATAAAACAATGTAAATGAATTAAAAAGTCTTTATTGATATTTCGTTTTGTAATAGGTATTCAAGGTGATAAGAAATTTATATATAGTTAAAATTTTCTATTATTCGCAAGAATAATAGTTTTTTACTAAATAGACAAACTGTATAAAATTAATAAAACAATTGAATTAATATGATATGGGGGATGAAATATAATATGGAAAAGATACCAGATGATTTTATGGCGAAACTTAATTCAGTAACAAACAAACGTGCTAGGTGTGTAATAGATACTATAATAGAAAAAGGATTTTGTAGTACTGAAGATTTGAAAGATGCAGGGTATGAACATGCACCTAGAGCCGCAAGAGATGTTCGCGAATTGGGAATACCACTTGAAACATTTAAGATTAAAGATCGAAGTGGAAAAAGCATAGGAGCGTATCGTTTTGGTGATTGGGAGGAGTATAAGAAACAAAACTTACTTAGTAAAACAGCAGGAAGGACACAACTTTCAAACAGACTAAAGCAGCAATTAATAGAGCAGTATGGGAGTATTTGCTTTTTATATGGAGAAGAATATCCAGAAAATCAGCTTCAAGTAGATCATCGCATACCTTATGAGATATTAGGGGAGCAAGATGAAAATAATCTGCAGAATTTTATGTTGCTGTGTCCAAGTGGAAATAGGGCGAAATCTTGGGCTTGTGAACATTGTGAAAATTGGGTGATTAAGGATAAAGATATGTGTGAAAACTGTTATTATGCACACCCAGAGGGGTATCTACATATCGCAGGTGAACAGGAAAGAAAAATTGATATAGTATTCAAAAATGGAGATATTGAGATTTATGAATTGCTTAAGGAAAAGGCGGATAAAGAAAATATAAGTATACAAGATGCTTTTAAGATTTATTTTAGAAATAAATAAATAACACAAATCTATGTTAGACTGAGTATAAACAGAAATTGGTATGTTAAAAACCCATTATAGATAAATTTTTAATTACCATTTGTGAAAAAATAATATCTCATATTTCGGTACCTAATTATGGAGATTAATTAATTAAACTATAAATATCAATATATTGTAATTTTTTTAACTCATATTTCGGCACCAAATAAATCCAGAAATGTAGTTAAGATTTGCCACGTAAATGGGAACACTAATTATAGTAATATAGAAGAATAATACTATAATTGAATGGGTG
>NZ_DAIQBT010000040.1:0-24590 GCF_036781005.1 Clostridium sp.
ATAGTATTATTCTTCTATATTACTATAATTAGTGTTCCCATTCACGTGGCAAATCTTAACTACATTTCTGGATTTACTTGGTTCCGAAATATGAGATATAAGAATAAATTCTCAAATAGAAAAAGAATCACTTAATTTGATTCTTTTTCTTCAATATATTGGGATATTTTTTCATTAGCAGACAATAAAGCACTTTTTTCTATATCAGTTGAAACATGAGTATAAGTATCAAGTGTAATTGCTATTGAACTATGCCCTAGACGTTGACTTACAATTTTAGGATGAACATTTTCTTTCAATAACATAGTAGCATGAGAATGTCTAAGGTCATGGAATCTTATTTTCTTAAAATTATGCTTTTTTACTAATTGAGCAAACCTTTTACTTATATAAAGTGGATTAATAGGATTCCCATTTGATGTAGTACAAATATATCCACTTTCTATGTATGCTTTGCCATACAATAATTTATTAAGACGTTGCTGCTGTTTTTGTTTCTTTAAATTTTCAATTGTGTTATCAAATAAATTAATTACTCTCAGAGAACTTTTAGTTTTAGTCTTTTTATCACTTAAACTCTTCTTTAAAGCATCATATCCATAGTTGCGTTTTACCGTAAGTAGTTTTTTATTTATGTCTATATCCTCCCATTTAAGACCTGTGATTTCCGATTGTCTTAACCCAGTTTCAAATGCTACAAGTACAGGTAAATATATTAATTCCTCTTTTATTTTATCTAGAAAAGAATAAAAAGTTGAATTATCCCATACCTTTGTTTCTGTTTTTTCTACACTTCCATATTTTATATTGGACATAACAGTTCTATCTATAGTTCCATCACGTACAGCATCAGTAAGGGCTTTATGTAGCATCCTATGCACTTTTAGTATAGTCGATCTACTAAGCCCCCTTTTAAAATTTGAATATACTTGAGGTTTTTCAAGATTTTTATAAAATTCTTTTATTTGTAAGCCTGTAAGTTTACTGATAGGAATTTCTCCAAGATGATTACTTATATGAACACAAAATTCACTATAACGCTTTTGTGTAGAAGAAGAAAGTGAAGAGCCTTCGGTTTTAAGCCATCTTTTTAAATAATCTTTCAGTAAAATTTTATCCCCCGAAAAATTATGCCCATTTGATGATTTCATAATTACATCTGCAATATATAATTGAGCTTCTTTTTTACTCTTGAAACCTCTTTTCCTTAGTTGATTCCTTGAGCCATCTGATTTTCTTGGCAAATCAACTATAATATCATACACTGTTTTACCATTTTTTAATTTCCTATTCTTAATTGAGCCTTCCATTTTAAAACCTCCGTACTACATAAAAATTATTATTTAAGCATGTTTAATAATAAACATACTTAAATAATTTAAAATATTTTAATCAATGGATTTAAGTTTTAATAGTTCTTCAACCGATTTTCCTAAAATAAAACTCTTCAAAGATATTACGGGTATTAATATCTTCTTTCCAACTCTTGTAACTGGTTTGATTTTATCTTGTCTAACTAATTCATATACCTTTGCTGGAGAACATTTTAAAATATTTGAAACTTCTTTCACAGTATATAATGATAGTTCCATTTATAAACTACCTCCTCATTTTTATAATATATAAATAATTTAAATTACTTTATCAAATTTAGAAGCTAATTATTTAACATCCTTCACCAATGTAGATACTTTATCTTTAATTTTTATATTATAATTTAAGTTATAATTCTTAAAAATTTTTCTCATTTTAGTTGCTTTGTAATTGGGTCTATCCTGACGATCTCCTTCTTGCATCCCATAAGCAGCAGTAGTTAAAGTCTTAAACTCTTTCTCAAAAGAATCAAGTTCATCACCTGATAATGGAATGCCACAGTATTTATCTAAAAAATTTATAAAATCAGCTTTATTTTTATCCGGATCTACATAATTAATATATAAACTAGGATTATATGTTTCCTTTAGCCCTATCCAAGAAAGCTGTTCTAAAATAAAGGCTTCCTTATCTCCTCCATTTAAGCTATCTATAATCCTTTCAAGAAAGGATTTATTATTATATAGTTTTTTTTCTGCCAATTCATTCAGACAAAGTTTTTGGTATTTATTAAAATAAAATAATCCTTTATAGATATCATTGTTAGTGAAATTTTTATTTAAAAATGATACAGGATTAGAATTAAATCCATTTATAAATCCGCATTGTTTTTTTATTATTGATAATTTTGCATTTATCTCTTCTACTTTTCCTTTATACAGATAAAGATTAATTTTTTCATTATCTGTTATTCTCTTTCTGCCCAGCATTTGCAAAAATTCAGTTTTGTCATATGAAAAAATAATAATATTTTTTAAAAGAGGATCTTTTAAATTAATTCCATTATCCAAAACACTTGTACAGATTAATACTTTGCAATCAAATTTTTCTTCATTTACAATTTGAGTATAAATTTTTCCATCGGTATCTTGGGAATCCTTAGATTCAGCAGTAATAAAAACAGCATTGTTAGAACCAACTCTCTCTAGTAGCCTTTTTCCTCTAATTTTAGAATTTATAAAAAGTATTGATTTGTACTCTGAACAATCCTTGTTTATTAACTCCAGTATCTCTTCCTCTGAATTGAAGTATCTTGTAGAAATATAATTGTAATCACGCTTAAAATTATAATATAAAATTTGTTTAAAATACGGATAAGGCTTAAGCCTTTTATATAGGGCATATTCAGAAGTATACATAAGTTTTTTTTCTTCCTCTAAAATTAAAGAAAAAATTTCATCTGGTGTAGATGTCATGTATATTCTTACTGAGTTTTGGAAAGCATTTATACTTTTTCTTAATATTTCACTAGTTTTATTATTAAATAAAGCATCGCTTATAAAAAAATGGCATTCATCGAAGACCACTATAGAATACTTATTGGGAGAAAAAGTACTAAGTGTACTTCCTAATTTTTGGTATGTTATTATTTGAACACTTTCACATATTTGAGTTTCATCTAATCCTTCAAGAGTATAATACTCTAAATACTGCTCACGACCTATTAACTTAGCTATCCGTTGTTTTTGCTGACGATTAGATGCAACTCTATTACTTATAATCAAAATTCTATAATTATTTTGCAAGGCGTCTTCTATAAGAACATTTTCAACAAAAGTATTTTTTCCCATGCCCGTTTGTGCCGAAATAAATATTGGGCTTCTGAATGTCCAGTATTTAAAATTTTGTCCGATCCCATCAGTAACATACTTTGAGTCTGGCTCAATTATTTCTACCATATCATCATCAAGTGGATTGTAAGGCCTTTTACATAATCTAACTTTTATTTCTTGGTTCATAAATTACCTCCTCAATAATTAATCTAAAATAATACTGTATCAGATTATGAAATTATTTAATTTAACTATTTCATCTTAATTAAGTAGTCCTATTCTTTACATTAAAATATGGTATTTAATTTTTTATATGTATCATTATATAATCATAGAAATGTAATTTGTAAATTATCTAATATATAAAAATAAATTAGATCTTATATTTCTAAATAATTTTTGTTAAAAATGAAATATATTTGTAATCCAGAATTGGCATATCCTAAACTTTTTATAAAAATAAATACATAAAATTGATTTTATTGTTTAGATTTACATAATATACTGTTATTTAATGGATAGAATGTGAATTAGATATGATTTTAAGATAAAGAAATTAAAAGACTATCTTATGGCACTTAAGTTAAAGATAGTCTTCATATGATTTATTTGATACACAAGATTAACAAATCTGTTTAATTATTCAAACTGAATAGGCTAAATAATATTTGTCCTAATGCATTATTTAGAGCACTTTGTATTGAATCTAAAATTTCTAAATTATGAATTTTTTCTTGAAATTTTTTAAAGTTAGTATGAATTTTAAGTGCTTCTTCATAAATTTGTAAAGCAATATTATTAATTATATGAACATCATTAGGATCAATAGAATTATTTATATATTTACTAAGATCAACTAACTGTAATTCCCAAGGGATATCAAGTAGTGATCTGATATTTTTTTCCACATCAGCAATATTTATATTTTTTTCTAGTAATGACTTAATATATTTTCTAAATATAATTATTATACTATCTTTATTATCTGACAAGTAATCCAATCTTGATGAATATTCATGAATATTGGATTTTATTAAATCTTCATGATTGGAAAATGTGCTATTTAGAATATATTCATAAAAGCTTAAATTTAATTGTTCCTTATAATCATCACGTATAGATTGAATATCTTCAGTTGAAATATTTTTAGTAGTATTCAAAATAGATTTTTTAAAATCTATTTCAATTTCAGGATTTAAAGAATCTATATCTTCACGAAGAAATTTTTTGAAAGTTTCAGATATAAGATAATCAAGGCTATAATTCTTTTCTGTAGTTAAATAATGATCTTGTCCAAATTTTTCTTTTAGTACTGATTCTGTATGTTCAATTTTTTCCCTATTATTACTATTATTTAAAAAAGTTAGTAGATATGAATATATCCAAGTATCTAAATACTTTACTAAATTGATAATAATATCTCCATTACTTATATAATTTTCATGTGCCATAATATCAAAAGCTAAAATTAATTTTTTCAATAAAAGTGGGATATAATTACTTACTTCTGAATTTAATTTGTAAACATAATGATCTTGCATGTAATATTTTAAATAATTGGGTAAACAACATATATTCTTAATTAAACTATTATTATATTCAAGAAGAGCATCTACACTAAATATACTTTTATTTCTCCTCTTATCATATATAGGATTTAAACCATGGGTCATCTTTTGTTTTAATTGCAATGCTAATAATGGAGCTATTTCATATTTTATATTATAATTAGCAGTTTCCTCATTGTCTAATTTAAGGCAATTCTTATC
Organism: Clostridium sp.; assembly: GCF_036781005.1. Classification (GTDB taxonomy): domain Bacteria; phylum Bacillota; class Clostridia; order Clostridiales; family Clostridiaceae; genus Clostridium_B. The sequence continues at coordinate 4,916 of NZ_DAIQBT010000040.1, forward strand.
TAATTTATAGTATTCCATAATTTGTGTTATATGCTGTCTAAAAAAGCTTTCTTCTATATCGTACTCTTTAAGAAATTCATCCTTAGTATAATCTATTATTCTATGTTTGTTAGTAAATTGAAGTAAATTTTTTTTATCTTCTTTTGAATTTTTATCATTCATAAAAATAACACATCCTTTTCTAAAACATTACTTAAATAGTAATGTAAAATACTACTTTTTTCAACATTTTTTGCTATCATTTTATAAATAAATGTATCCTATATACAAAACTATTAATTAAATGAGGGATGGGGGTCTTAGGGGGAAGGGACAAATCGGAAAATCTATAAGATTTTCCGATTCTCTTGTCCCTTCCCCCTAAAAAAAGTAAAGGCTACGCCTTTACTTAATATTAAGTATTTATCTATATGTTAATATTGTAAAAAATAAATAATATATTTCTATTAAATGCAATTATAGCTACTTATACAAATAGAGTTCATTTTTCTTATATAGCATTGTGACAACTCAATTTGTCATGACAAATAAAAAAGAAAAACTTGATTTCTCTCCCTTAGCCCCTGAATCACTTGATATATAATATTTTTAAAACCTTACTTTTACCAGTATTCAATGTCTTATAAATTGAAATTCTACCACTTGCTGATATGTCACAAAACCTTTATAGGCTTAAAATATACTGTCATAATACTTATTGCATAGTAATTATCATTAAATTATAATTATATATTATATATTTGATAGCTATTGCGAATGCATCGCAATTACCTATATGGATTCACAGAAAATTTTGATTTAATCCAATATCCAAACTATATAAAAATAAGTGATAGGAAAATCCTACCACTTATTTAATCATATTCATTTAATTCTGGATCATTTTCATATATATCCACAGATGTACTTTCCGTATTGCTATTAAATAATCTAGCTCTTTCATTTTCGGGTATATTGGGATTTTCCTTATAATATTGCTCCATTATATCATCTAAAGATAAATAAACACTACACATATCTGAAAACTCTAAAAATTGTACATCATCAAGCGATTTCATAAATACATCACGATTTATCTCATATTGAGATATAGAAGATAAATTATTAGAAAGTACCATAAGAATATTTCTAGTCGCTTTAATTTTTGATGGTATCTGTATTCCTTTTATATTCATATATTCAGAACCTATAATATAAAAATCATAATTTGCTTGTACTATTTGCCCTTCTTTACGAATATAAAAGTTATCATGTCCTTCAAGATATAATTTATCTAATTTATTATTTTCATGTATATAAAATTCCATTTTTACATTTATACCATGATAATCTCCTGTACAAGTGACAAAATATTTGTCGTCTTTAATTTTTGATTGCTTCCATACTGTATTTTTTTAAGTAGTTTTTGCTAAGTAACCCATTTTAATATTTAATTCGTCAATTTCTAGATTTTTTATCATAGTAATAAATCTAGTATTCTCTACAGCTTTTTTTAATAATATCTTTTCTGTCCAAAAAATATAGAAACAGTAATAAGCAATAATACAGCAATAGCAATGACCGAATAAAGTAATACGGTACTTTTTTTCATTTTAATTCCTCCATTTATTATCTTCAAAAAGAAAGCATTGTATAAATCCCCTGTCATAGCATTTATGTAAAATAACTTTCATTTAGTTCTATCTAACTTATTATCTTAACTTACCCATTAGCCTTGATATGATCCATATAGGAATAACGATCCACCCTAAAAATAGAGCAATAACTAATTTACTAAAGAAATAATTATTAAATGTACCAAAGTAAAAGATACCTAATTTATTCTGTAAAGATGTAAGACAACAATATGCCACAATTATATATACCAATATAATCATTTATGTATCCTCCTTATGTATTAAATTGAAACTTAATTTTTAGCTATTATCTATATATAAGAAATAATACTTATTTTTTATATTTACTACTAGGGCTTCCTTTTAAACTATCATTACTTGTGTCAAAGTCACCAACCACAGATTCATTAAAATGCTTTCCATATTCATCATAAAGTGTATCTAAAAACATTTTCGCTGAATAAGCATCGGAAGCATAGGAGTTTACAGAAGTATTAGCATCAGTTTTAAAGAATGCAACATTAAAAGTATTATCTTTTTCAACAGCAAATTGAATCTTAGCTGTCCTGGTTTTTCCAGTACTTGTATCTTTTAGATCAACTTCAACTATATTTTTGCCTTTAGATTCAAATGAATCCCATGTGCATTCAGTGAAACTTTTTTCTAATACTTGTCCTACCGAAACCGATTTATAGTTTCCAAGATAACCTGTTTTCACTACATCAACTAAATTAGTTTTTGAAGTATCTGAAGAATCTAAAGCACTCATAACAGCTATAAAAATTATAAATATAATTGCACCTATAGCAAAAGTTTTTAATTTCGATCTTTTATTTTTCGTTCCACAGTGAGGACAGATTTTTGCTGATGTAGCAATCTCTTTTTGACATGTTTTACATAATTTCATTTTAGACATAATAACAACTCCTTAAATTTGTAAAATTTTAATGAATAATTAACCATCTTGTAAAATATTATAACAAAATACAACTATTAGTCAATATAAATAATACATATAGTATATTAAATATATCATCTACTACCACTAAATTATAAGTGGAGGTAGATGAATGAATTATATTGCTTTAGGAAAGAGAATAAGAGAAGAAAGATTAAAATTAAGATTAACTCAGGAAAAACTTGCAGAGGATGTTGATGTAAGTAGTTCTTATGTGGGACAGATAGAAAGAGGAGAAAAAAGTGTCACACTTGATACATTGATCAGAATTACAAAAAGATTGGGTGTAACAGTTGACTATCTCTTAAAGGATTCGGTAAATATGGAAAATAATAATTTTATAGACCAAATTAAACAATTATTACAGGGCAGAAATATAAAGCAAAAACAAATGGCCTTAGATGTATTAAAAGTTATGCTCTCTCATATGGATGATGCATAAAAACTCATTATTTATTAGATATCATCATTAACAAATTTTGGATTATGGACAAATTTTATATCATAAAGTAGTTTATTAATGGCATAAGTAATAAATTGTTCTAAAGACAGTGAAAGTTCTGTACAAGCTACATTAATTTCTAGCATTAGCTCTGTATTTACAATATCTATGTTTATAGTCACACTGGAATTCAATTTTTTCATATAGTACACCTCTAATTTAATTTTTATTTGAATTTAGGTAGGAAACCACTTTCTGCCTAAATCATATTATAAATATTTAAATATTTTATAAAATCACATATTTGTGGTGATGAAAGCTGTTTAATTTGAGATACTTTGTATCTCTTTTTAATAAGTTCTTTTATTTCACTGGTTAGTATATTGTTATCTTTTATAATTGAAATAAGCTCATAATGATATTTTTTATTTTGAGGATATTTTGTTTCAGCTGAGTCATTGGTATTATTATTTTGTATTTTAGTAATATTTCTATCATCATTAACATTATTTAATGGTAATAAATTGTCTTCCATATCTTGAGTAAATAGGCCACTTGAACGGGTGGCAGATAAAACCGCATCTATAAAAGCTCTTTTTTTAGCCATCTTTAATATATTATTTACAATACTGTAACCGTCTTGATTTTTATATTTTCTTTCCCTGTTATTACAGCTGCCTATTCCTTCTGCTTCAATTAGACCTGTTTTCTTATTAATTAATATGGTTTTTATTTCATAATGAAATAAGGCTTTCTCCCAATCTTCAACCCTGTTCAGAATTTCAATTTTTTTAGAAAAGCCAAAGATATCACAAAGTTTTTCAGCACCAGATTTAAATAACGAGGGTTTAGAACAGTTGGGTATAAAACCATAATCTATATTTATAATCATCATTTCTTTAACAAAACTTTGAAGCAGCTCTACTCTATTCTTGGCATCATTAAGAGTTATAGCAAAATCAGGTACAATAGAAATACCTTTATTATTTTCAGTACTGTTGAGCGTAATTACATTATTAGTGTCCTTTTTAATAGATTCAGTATTGTTTATAGAATTATCGGCTTCCATTGTATTTATCTTTTTAGCCAATTTATATTTAAGATCTGACATTTGATATAACACCTCCATTTCACATTTTTAAATAAATAGAAATGCTAATCATAAAATTTCATTTCTCATGATTAGCATTATTTTTTCATAATATTTATTTTATATTAAGCCTCCTGAAACTGGATTTAACAGTATATTTCTTGTAAAGTTCAGGTTCTTCTTTCTTTAATTTTTTTGAATCAAACTTTTCAGAATATATAGTTTTCCATGTAATAATCCAGTTTTTAACTACAGCGGTTTCATTATCTCCAATCATAGACTTTAATTTATTTGCCGCCTCATTCTTCATTTCAGAAACTTCCTTTTCCTTTTCTTTATAAAGGTTGTATTGATTTAAAATATTTAAAGCTTCATCAGGAAGTATAACTTTACTATTTTCCATGCAGCTTGGATAAAGTCTGTTTAAAAGTTCTGTAGAAGCTTCAGAACCATCAATTTTAGGTGGGGTATTTGCACGCACATGATTCCAGAAATCATTTTCGATTTTTATTATCATATCAATTAATTCTTCATCTTTTCTTATAAGTTTATATATGAACTGATTACCTCCAATTAAAACAGCAATATAAGCGGCCTTAAAATTTGTTATTGCCATATAGTGCTGGATTTGAAGCATATATTCTTCTGGTATGCTTTTCTCCCACTGACTTTGCTTAAAAGCCGAAGCTGTTTTTGCCTCAAATATACAGTTACCAAACTTAGTATCATAGACAATGCCATCTATGTTAGCAAGCATAAAATTATATTTCTCATGTTTTAATATGGAATTTACGATATTTACTTTAAGATTAGTTCTAATAGTAAATTCCTCACGTATTATAGGTTCCATCTTTGTACCCCAGTAAGCAGCTTCGCCACTTTCTTTAGGCTTAATTTGTCCTGTTTTCTCCATCCAAAGTTCAACTGATGACTTATATTTATTTATACCACATAAAGCTGCAACATCACTGCCGCCAATACCTTTATTTCTAAAATTTAACCAATCCTCTCTTGGAATGTTTTTAGTACCTATAAGTAGTTTGGTCATAACAAAAACCCCTTTTCCTATACAAATAATAAAAGAATTTACTAGATAAAAATAGAAAGTACTGATATTTATACAATACTTTCTGCAAGTGCATAGGCTTTGTCTATAAGAGGATTACCATCAATAGTCTTAGAAAACAAATTTTCTTTATAATTCTTAGTTTTACGTAAAGGATCAATATGCGTTGCAAAATCAGATGCAGCATTTATAAATCTCCAAGATGTCTTAGGTAAGTCTATCAGATCAGGAGCATCAAAATACCTTAATTTCATATCATCCCTTAATAGATTTATATTTTTTTCTTGAGTTTTACTTGCATTGTCAGGTAAAGGCAAAAGTAATTCTATAAATTCCAATACTTTTTCATCACTTATAGTTTTTCTGCTTAGATAGTGAGCTTCATAATCAAGATTTTCCATGTAACTTTCCGCAAGAAGTAATGTTTTCATAGCTTCATTGAGTTTACTGCTAATATTCCCTGTGTGAATAGTTGACCATATTCTCTTGGCATTGGAAAGAGCTAGGTTCAAAGTATTATTACATACAACTCTAATAGGAGTCATGGCAACTTTAATAGCACCGGTGCCATCATGACTGTTTGAAAATACCATGTAAGGGGTTACCTCATCATCAAGAATTTTATACTTATCCGGCAGTTTGGCAAGAAGCCATACCTTCCTACCATTTTGTAGACTTCCTGCCGTTTCATATTTACAGCCTTCGCCAATTAAGCTGTCTGTAAAAGAAAAAGCTTCTTTATTTTGAACTATTTTATATCTGTCAGTTACAACACCTAAAACTTTGTCATCACTTTCTCTAATATTAGCCTTATAATTGGATATAAGAATATTGTCACTGGTATAGATAGGTTTTTGAATTACATTCCAATTAAGTCCTGACAATTCCAAGGCTTTCTGGGAAGATAGAGCTTCCCCTACTTTTGTTCCTAGCCCATGCCAAGGGGTTTCTCTTACATAAAACATAGTTTCTACATTTGCTGACATAATAATCAACTTCCTTTCAAATATATATTTATTGTTATTCATAGATATAATATATATTTGAATTTTTTATGAAAGACAATTGTTATTTAGTCAAGCATAGACCATAAAAATACATTTTAAAATTGGTACAATATATATATATGAAGGAAAAACAATATAATTGTAGAAATATATATAATAATAATTGTTTTAAGGGGGAGATTAACTTGAATAAAAAAATAAAGAAAGTATTTGTAAGTTCTACTCTTACATCTTTGGTATTGACCACAACTTTAACATTAACATCAGCTAAAGCAGATGCAGGAAAAGTAACGAGACTAGGTGCAGAAAGTAGATATGCTACATCATCACAAGTTGCCACAAATAATTGGACAAACAGTGATAATGTAGTACTTGTAAGCGGTGAAGGTTATGCAGATGCTGTAAGTGCGTCAGTACTTGCAAAGACATTAGATGCACCTATACTTTTAACTAGTACTTCTAATCTCAGTATAGATACTAAATCTGCATTAAATACATTAAATCCCAAAAATATATATGTTATAGGGGGAGAGGCTTCTGTACCGCAATCTATACGTGATGAACTAAAAAAATCTTATAACTTAGTAGAATTAAGTGGCAAAAATAGATATGAAACAAATGCAGCTGTAGCAAATGAGTTAGTCAAAAATAATGGAATAAAAGCTGATAATGTAATAATTGTAAGTGGCGAAGGATTTTCTGATGCTTTATCTGCAGCTCCTATAGCAGCTGTAAAAGGTGAAATTTTACTCTTATCTGCTAATAGCATTGAGTCTATTAGACCAGCAGCTGATTTCATAAAATCAAATAAACCAAATGTTACAGTTATTGGGACAAAAAATGTAATAAACAATGATACATATACAGAACTTCAAGCATCCGGTAGAATAGATGGAGGTTCTAGTAGATTTGATACTAATTTAAGAATCTTAGATGCATATAAATCAGATTTAAAAAATGATAAATTGTATTTTGCAAATGCATCAGGAAATGGCTATGCAGATGCATTGGTGGCATCGGTGTTAGCTGGGAAATACTCAGCACCTCTTGTATTAATTGACAGTGAAAATTCACCTGATACAGCTAAGGCAATAGAATATATAAATAATGTTGTAGATAGAGATAAAACTGACATTAATGCAGTTGGCGGAACTAGTGTCATACCAAATTCTATAATAAATTCTATAACAAATCCTAATATTGAAAATAGTAACATAGGTAAAAATTTAGATAAGTCAACAATAAATTCTATTGAAAATTATTTTTCAGATGCTTTTTCTCAATCCACAATTCCAGAATTTACATCTGGTGAAAATATAAATAGAGATTGGATAATCCAGTCATTTTATTATAAAGCAGAAAATATTACTTATGAAGGTATTAATTCATATACAGATTTGGATGGCATAGAATCAATTGCAAGAAAAAAAATAAATCCTGATATTGTCCTCCCTAGAGATGGGGATTATTCCAGTCTTAAGAATGATCCTAGATGGCTGGAAGGAGAACAGAAATTCACATGGACTCCTGGTGACTTTGATAGAGGCCCTATAGAAATAATTACAAATGCCTATGAAAATAATGGTAACTACTATGTTACTGCAATAGACTCTTATTCCATGACTGGTGGTAATGATATTTTTTATAATGGCATAAATATAGGATCAAGAAGTTATAATGCAGAAACTAATAGCTATGATTATACATTTACCACTGATGTAAATAATCTTGATAAATACCAGTATGTTCTTAAACCTAATGGAGCAGGTAGTTTTTATATAATGTCAAAGACGAAAATTAATAAATAAAATTTACTAAAATTAATAATAATCGCCCTGATTAAAGTACAGGGTGATTAAATTAAAATTAGAAATAAAGGGGAAAGTCTGAATGAATAAATATAAATTTAAAAAAATCGCCATACCATCATTAATACTCTTGGCATTAATAGTATTTGGATTTGGAATAAATAAATATAATAAAAACCGATCATATAATAATCTAATAACTCAAGCAAATAAATATATGAATTCTGGTGAATATGATAAAGCAATAGCTATATTTGAACAATCCTTAGATTATAAAAATGATCCTAATATCAAGAGAAGTATGAAATTAGCTGAAAATTTAAAAACAGTTAAAAGTATTTATGATAGTGGATTGAATTTGATAAATAATAAGGATTATGAAGGAGCAATACAACAATTCCAAAAAATAGCTAAGGAATATGATAAGTCATATAGTAATGCCCAAAAGAAAATTCAGGAATGTAAAAAGAGCCTTATATCAAAAAATATAGACTTAGCTAATAATGCTATTAAAAATAGCAAATATAATGAAGCCACTGAATACATAAACAGTATACTTAAAATTGATTCTAATAATATAGAAGCCCAAAAATTGAAAGAAAATATTGATACCTTAGAAAAAGAACAACAAAATAATCAAACTGTTCAAGTTGCACAGACAACTAGTAGTAATACATCTACATCAGAGGAAGTTAAACAGTATGTAATAAGTAATATTTTTCAAAATGATACTAGCATGATTGCCAATCTACATGTAGGAAAACCTTGGGTTATTGATGGAGTTACTTATTATGGGATAACATATGCAAGAAATACTCCAAGTCAAAGTGTGAAATTATTATGTTTAGATTATACAAATAAAAAAACACTTAGTTATGATGAGATGGATGAAATTCTTGCTCCTTTAGGAAAGTCTTCTTGGGATTTACAAGATTAGTAATCAATAAAAGTTTGGGTCAAATGAAGTAGAATATAACAACCTTTACTATAATCATTCACGTAATATTAAGCTTTATTATAGTCCTTATATACAATATGTTATAATAACTATACTGTAATAATATATTATGAATAATTGAATTTATAACATATATAACCATAATGGGGGTTCAAAATGAAAAATATACAATTAGATAACTGTCCATCCGAATTAGTTAAATTATTAGAAGATGGCATAAAAAATAAACTTTTTCAAATAAAAGATAATGAAATTACTTACATAGCTCAAAATTTTACTGATAATTTAGCTGACGAAGAAGAAAAGATAAGGGCAGCATTATTTTACGATCTAGTTAAAAAATATGGATACAAAAATAAAAAGGAGATAATAGATTTTGAATTTAATAGAATCATTGGGCATCCTTATAAAAAGACTTCAAGTAAAATTGATATCATAGTTTACAGACAGGATAAAACACCATATGCAATTTTTGAACTAAAGTCTGAACAAGATTATGATAAATACTATGAAGACTCTATAAAAACACAACTTTTTGAAAGAGCTGCTAATGAAGACAAATCAAAAGGTTATGTAAAATATTTAATTTATTATACAAGATTTTATGAAGATGGTGAACTTAATGAGAAGTTTGTAACAATAGACTACAGCTTATATAAAACTTGGGACGACTGGGAGGAATCCGGAAGACCTAATTTGCGTGTTATTCCTCAAAACTATGGTATAATTGACAAACCGCCTCAATTCATTAGTGGTAGCAAATATCAAGCTCATATGCTAAGAGCCAGTGTAAGAAAATATGAACTAGATAGAATAGCAGAAGATTTAACAAATGTTTTATGGGGTGGCGGACAACATCAAAATGAATTATTTTATAATCTAATAGGACTTTTTCTTACTAAAATATATGACGAAAAAACAACTAGAGCTGGTAAAGCTTATAGATTTCAAATATTCTATAATGGTGATAAAAGTGAGCTACCAGAGGAAGTTTATCACAGAATTAATAAGATGTATAGAGGGGAATGGGATGAAGAAAATTCAACTTATTCAGATTGTGCACTAAAGTATTTAATAGGATTCAACGACGAGAAACTTAAAAAAACTCCAGACATAGTTTTTAATGCAAATAAAGTTAAATATGTTGTAGAAGCATTACAGGAAATATCATTTACTTCTAATAAATATGATGTATTAGGAGATTTTTTTCAAAAAATAGTAAGATCAGAATTAAAGCAGACAAAAGGTCAATATCTTACTCACCATAATATTGTAGATTTTATAGTCAAGGCAATTGACGTAGAAAATTTAGCAATTGATTTAATAAACGGAAAAGAAGGCAGACCAAGATTGCCATATATAATAGATCCCTCATGTGGATCAGGTACATACCAAATACAATGTATGAAGGAAATTACAAGATCTATATTATCAGATATGGATAAAAGAGAAAAAATTCAGATAGCTGATGATATAGATGATTTTTTAAGTGTTAACTTTCCAAAACATAAGCAAAATGCTTGGGCTAAAGATTATATATGGAATAGAAATATATCCTGATTTAGCTATGGCAACAAAGGTCAATATGGTAGGGCATGGTGATGGATCTGCTAATATACTACCGAATGATGGATTGATAGATTTTGCAGACTATCCCAATGGCAAGTTATTAAATGTAAAAAAAGCAAGCAATGTATATCCTAAATATGTAAACGAACAATTTGACATCGTAGTTTCTAATCCACCATTCAGTATAACTGTGGATAGAGAAACAGCTAAACAATTTCCAAAGCTGTATATACAAGGCGAGAAAATACAAAAATCTCTAAAAAAAGAAAATAAAAAAATTATAGATACTGAAAACTTATTTATAGAACGTTGGTATCAATTATTAAGACCTAAAGGTAGATTAGGCGTTGTACTACCAGAGTCAGTATTTGATTTATCAAGTAATAAAGAAATACGATTATTTATATTTAAATATTTCTGGGTAAAAGCTGTTGTTTCATTACCTTATCTTGCATTTGCACCATATACTATGACGAAAACAAGCCTTTTATTCGCCCAGAAAAAAACTGAGAAGGAAGTTGAAGATTGGAATGATAACTGGGATTGGTATAATAAAGAATTTATCAAAATAAAAAATCAACTCGATAAATTAAAAAAGAAAAAAGAAACTTCTAGTCTTCATGATAATTTTGTGGAAATTTTAAAGAAATATTTATTATCTATTTTTGAAACAGAAGATGAAAGTCTTACAATATCCCAGCTTAAAGATAAGTACGAGGATGATATTAAAATGGTAGATGCCGATTGGTGGATATTTAGCAAGATGAGTAATAAGTATAACTATTCCATATTTATGTCTCATGCAGAAGAAATAGGCTACAAGAGAGGAACTAAAAAGATAGAAGATCGACCAAATGAGTTATTTAGCTCAGTATGCATAGATGATTCTAATTATGTTATTATAAATGAAAAACCAGAAAAGATACTAGATTACTTTAAGCAAAGTGTGGTGTGGGAATGATTACCAATGTCAATTTATCAGATATTAGTAAAAGTATATTTTTACGATTAGGAGCTAGATATACAAATTACTGGAAAAACCTTAACGGAAAAATATTTAACTTTAATTATCGTCAAATTGAATTAAAGCAATTTGTAAAAATTGCAAAGATAAAAAATGTAAAGAAAGGTGATCTAACTGAGGAATATCAATTAATAGATCTAGCTAACATAGAACCAGGTATAGGATTTTTAAATGACTTAGATAAAAATATTGTTAGTGAAATTGGATCTGATAAAATAATATTGGATGGAGCCGACATAGTATTCTCTAGACTAAATAGTCACATAGGGTATGTGTTTTTAATGGAGGATATTCCTAATTCAAAAATATCGGTAATTGGTTCTACAGAATTTTTCCCATTGAAAGTAGATAATACTACAATTCCTAGCAAATTATTGAAATACTACTTATTACATAGAGAATTTAGAAAAAAAGCAATCTTCATTCGAACAGGAAAAAGTCAAAGTCATCCTAGAATTCAGGTGGAGGATTTCATGAGGTTTAAATTCCCTATTTTACCTCAAAAAGTATCAATAGAATTAATTAGAAAAATAAACATATTTGAGGATGAGATTAAAAAAAAGAAACTGGAGTATGAGTCTCTGCAAAATATAATAGAATCTGTATTTTTAAAATACGACATTAAAAAACCATCTTTAGATGAAAACTTTCATATAAAGATAAAACCTATGCTAAGTAATATAGCTAATCAGAGATATATGAGAATTGGTGCAGAATATATGAGTTTTTGGATGCTCAGAAAAGGATGTTTATTCCAAAGTGAAGATAAAAATAAATATCCTATAATTCCAATGAAGCGATTAATAAGAAAGTACAATGCTACTGTGATAAAAAAAGGTCTTATGACAGACACTAGAATATTGGTTGAATTTGAACATATACAATCCTTAAATGGCAAAATTGAGAATCTTAGTAACGTCGTTACAGAAGTAGGTTCTGATAAGATAGAGTTTGGAAATGCTGATTTTTTAACAAATAAGTTAAGGCCATACTTAGGTTATACTATTATTAATCCAAAACATTTAAATATTATAGGAACAACAGAATTTATACCATTTTCTATAATAAATAAATTAAACACTTCTGTTAATTATATTAGATATGTATTTCTTTCTTCAGAATATTTAAAGCAAAGTAAATTGTTAATGAGCGGGAAAGAGCATCCAAGAATAAATATCTCAGATATATTAAATATTCGAATACCTTTGCCGAAATTAACAATTCAACATAATATAGTTAGAGAAATACTCCAAAGAGAATTGAAGTCAGCTAAGATACTTAAGGAAATAAAAGTTATAAGGGAAAAAATAGACAATATAATACTTGATACTTTAAATTATACAAAAATAATTAAGGAAAAGTAACATCAAAAAATATAGAATCATTAATGCTACTAATTATATAGTCTTTGTAATATATATACTTTTTATATCTCAATAACCACATTTAGAATTCTTTAATATAGTATTAATTTAATTATATAGATTTAGTTACTAAATAAATATACAAATTAAAAATTGATTAACAAAGATTATAATTTTATAATATAGATAGTATATAAAATTACTTAGAGGGTGAATCTATGGATGAAAAAAAATTGGAGTTTACTATATTTTGCATTGAAAGTTTAGCAGAAAAATTAGGAATAAGTGCGAAAGAAGTATATAAAATAATCACAGATACAGATACTTTAGATAACTATATTATTCCATGTTATGAACCATTACACTCTCAAAGCAAAAAATATATAGTAGAAGATTTAATAGAGGTGTTAAGAGAAAGGGGAGCATTGAGTTGATAGTATATCATGGTTCTTATTGCATCGTAGATAATCCCCACGTATCTTTCTCCAGGGATGCATTAGACTTCGGAAACGGATTCTATGTAACACAATTAAAATCTCAGGCAATTAACTGGACAAATAAGTTTATAAAAAGAGGAAAGAGTGGATATCTAAATACATATAACTTAGAAATAAATAAAGTTAATAAACTTTATAAAGTCAAAAAATTTTTAAGCTACAATATAGAATGGCTAGACTTTATACTTCAGTGTAGAGCAGGAAATAATATTTATTTAGAATATGACATAATTATAGGTGGTATAGCTGATGACAGAGTTTACAATACAATAGAATTATATCAAGCCAATTTAATTAGAAAAGATGAAGCCTTAAAAAGATTAAAGTACTACAAACCTAATCAACAAATATGTATTGTTAACCAGGAAATTATTAATAAATATCTAAAATATGAAAAAAGTAAGGAAGTATAAAATATGGAAGCTAATAAAACATTATTGCAATCTCTATATAAAAATATAATTCTAGAATTCTCAAAAAAAACTGGCAAAAAATTAGATGAAAGTATGGACTATTTCTATAAATCCCAAACTTATGAATTAATAAGCCAAGGTATAGGAGATTTGCATTGCAAAGGATTTAAATATCTTACTGACGAATTAATGCTAGAATATGGAGTAATTGAACATAAAAGTTATCCAAGAGAATTTGTTCATTATAAAAATTAATATAAATTTGGTCACAAAATGGTCACAAAAAGTACTACATCACAGTGGATACAATTATATGTCACTATAAATTAACTTTAATAGGCCCTGTATTTTCAATACTTTATAATATATAATTATTTATTGTTATATAGGATTAAAAATATATTTACGTTCTCCAAAACCGTTGGTTGTGGGTTCGATTCCTACTGCCCCTGCCAGAATAAAGCCTGTAATATCAACGTATTACAGGCTTTTGTCATGTCCGTTTATTTTATTCATTTTTGGGTTTTGGTTGTCTGATTTTTAGACGTGCATTAAGATTCCGTTATATTCGTATCTAAAATAAAGAGTTTCAACTCTCTAATTATTGATTTAAGCTTTACATTCTCCTCTCTTAAAATTTCATTCTCATCTTTTGATTTTTCTGCATACAATACTTTTTCATTTATCACCCACGGTTCCCCCTTTGTAAATTTCAAAACATCCGTTCTAATCAACTATTATAATAATACCATAAAATTACTAATATATCCACATGATTCTTTTTTTAAGACTTTATTTACCATCTAAAAACCCCCTATCCTTGATATTTAAACGATGCACCTTTTATTGCCTATAATGATACCACAAAAATATTCCTGGGCGGAATATCGCATTGCAAAATTAGACATTCCATTATTTGCTTGTATAAAACAGATGAATATTGTCGTAAAATGTAACGTTGAGGTGGTATTTTTGTTTAAAAATATGCGAAAAAAATTAGGACTTACGCAACGTCAAATGGCTAAAAAGCTTGGTATAACTCAAGGTACATTAAGTAAGCTGGAAAACAATTCTGTTTATAAAATCAATATTATAAAAATTATCTTTATAAGGAAGGTGTGTCATATTTTTTTGATATGCCCCATAATATTATTTCTATATTTTTATGATGAAGAATTCTATTGCCCTTTTTCTTCCTTGAAAAATAAATGTAAATATTGCAAACGTGAAAACTGTTCTTATAGAAAATCGGGAAATTAACTTTATGTTTTTATATCGTTATACAGACGTCTATTTTTATTTACAGTCTACATGGCGACATTTCGTAGATATATACTCATTTTATGGTAGAATATCCCTGATATATGTTTGGATGGGAGAATTTACATGGGATTAAAAAAGTCTTTTGGAGATAAAATCTATGATTTGCGTATGGGGCTTGAGTTAACTCAAGAAGAATTTATTGCACGACTTAGTCCACCATTTTCCAGAACAACTTTAAGTTACATAGAAAATGGTATATCTATGCCTAGTGCAGAGTTTATAAAGGCCACATGTGAAGCGTATAATGTATCTGCCAATTGGCTCTTAGATATAAATAGTACTGATGCTGTACCATTAACGATAAAAGAAAAACAACTTCTGGATAAATATAATGAATTGTGTGCGAAAAATAAACAACTTGTTTTCAACTTACTGGATGCCCTTAATTATAAAATTGATAAAGATGAACAGAAAAACCCTGGCTAAAATAAAGCTGGGGTTTTATTATTTCGTTTTATAATGTGGGATGAGGTGTTATTTATGAACGAAAAAACTACTATATATTTAGAGCCTGATTTGAAAAAGGCTGTTAGAATAGAACTTGTTAGAGATGGAGAAAATCAAAGTTTAAGTAATTTAATAAATCAGTTATTATATAAATGGTTGTCTGAAAAAGAAAAAGAGGAATATTGAATTTTCCTCTTTACTATATTTTTTAATTTATATCATAAGTCATAAAGCTTGCGACATAAGGCTTCTGTTCTAATTGAGAATTAATTAAGATTTTTTAATTCCTGAGAAGATACTTTTTCTATAAGCTTTTGTGTATTTACTATTTTGCCTAAATTATATTTTTTTCCTTCTTTCTCTATTTTCACTACATCTCCTGTATTTAATACTGCTTTTAGAAATTCATCTGGACTTATATTAGGATTTACCTGGCAGCATAAAGTATATAAAGCTGCTATATAAGGAACAGTCCAGCTAAGTCCACCTTCTCTATAAAATACATAATCTGATTTTCCTGTAGGTGATGCAGTACACCTGCTGTCCATTGGTACCATAAAGTTCTTTTCTATATTAAATCTTTCATTATGAAATTTTTCATTTTCAAAAAATGCATCTCTCCAAAATATTCCTGGTTCATAATTTTTAAAATCATCTGGATTTTTCATACTCTCTCTTCCAAGTCCCCAAAAACTAACTCCATAATATTCATCGAAGCTTGTAGAAACCACTAATATTCCTTCGTCTTTAGCCCTTTTTACTGCTGAATCTATCTCATTAAATCCTTTTTGATCTTTGCTCCATCCTATAGACATAGAAATGACCCTTATCTTTTTTTCTTTAGGTAGAGTTTTATTTATTTCTATAATTCTATCTATAGATTTTGCTAAATACTTAAAATCAAAAGAAAAACCAGTTACCATATTACTTAAAGTAAATTTTCCATGAGTTTCTGCAATGTAATATAAATCTGCCTCTGGTGCAACACCTACAGTTTTTCCTACTGCAATAGAGCTAACAGCTGCCCCATGCATAGATGCGCCACTCTCTTCATTATTATGAATCTCTTCATAAAATTTTAATCTATCTTTATATTCTTCGTGATCGGTTAAAAGAGTTTGATCAATAATAGCCATGCTCACGCCTTTTCCTGTAATGCCCTTTTCATGAAGTTTTCTTAAATTCAATCCTGGGTTTTTTCCATATTCCATAATGGCTTGTCTATCAAATTCTTTTGGAATATCAGAAGGCCATTTTGTTTTACTATCAAAATCTGCATACATTAAACTCTTTAAGTTATTTTTAACATTAAGTTCTGATAGATCATAGCTTCTTAAATCGACCTGCCACTGTTTTTTTGAGTTTTCATCATATTTAGGAAGTTCTTTAAGCTTTCCTCTTTTATAATCCATAACATTAGGTACTCTAGCTATTCCACTATTTCCATTCACCTTAGAATCTGCATATTTGCCTAGTGGAAAATTAAAAGCAAATATTAAAAATAACCCTAAAACAGTAATAAATATAAAAAATATCTTCTTTTTAAGACTAAATTTTTTGATGTTATTTAGCATCATTCTCCCCCCTAATGTAGTTCTTGAATTTAAGATTACATTTGTAATCAATATTTATCAAGGATATGGTTAACAATTTTCCCTCATAATACCTAAAGCTCGTAAAATAAAAAACTGAGATACATTTTATTACACTTACGAATTAATATATAACCATCCATACCAATATTATACTAAATATAGAAAAATAATTAAACAGCAAACTGAATTTTCAAAATAAATATAAAATGTTTAAAGTTGGGTATAATGGTTAATACTATAAGAATACTTTAAAGTCACTCATTTATGTTCTAATTGTAAAAGCCCTGGGTTTAACCTGGGGCTTTCTAAATCCTTGATTTGACATAATGGTATATTTTACAACTGATTAAACAACTTATCAAATAGTATTTTATTTCTTTTTTGTGAATCTTGGATTAGTTTGCCATAAGGGATAATTTCCATATATGCTTTATATGAATCTATATATTTATAATATCCCATGCTATCTGGAGTTTTCTTCAAATCTTCAAGTTTTGCATATCTTCGCATCTTGTTGTCAATGTCGCATAAAATATAGCAAAAAAATCTAATGTTTTCGGTATCACTTAAGAATTCTCCATCTTTACTTTTAATTTTCCCTTCTATAATATCATCCATATATTCCTTAACTTGTCCAATTGGATTCTCTTCATCCGTATAGTTTTCTCTTCCAGGTCTTTTAAATTCAATTATAGTTATATTCCTATATGGTTGCGTATTCTCGTCTGTAAAAGCAAATGGGGAATCAAATATAATGATGTCTGGCTCATTTCCACTCTTGGATTCAATTTCACTCATGCTTTTTAGTTTTGTATCTGTGATGCCAAATGATGATGGTATGCTAATTTTTCATCAATTATCCATAAATTATGTTGTAAGTAATCTATGTCATCCGATGTTTTGGTCATAGGAAAAATTAACTGGTGTATATTCTTTTCATAGGCATACCTTTTCTGTTCAAAATCTTTAAATTTCAAATTAGATGCTAAAATGTCTAATACAGCTTTTCTATGCATAACATATTCAGCCAAATTACCTTTACCCACATCAGATAATTTCTCAGCATAAGCTGTTCGTTTTTCCATGTATTTTTGATAGTCAACTATATCTTTTTTTGCCTCTTCTTCTAATCTTTTACCTTCTTTTTTCAATTCAAGTTTATATTTTTGTTCTTGCTTAAAAAGTTCCATTTCCAGTTTATCTTCGTCAGTAGTCCATGGTATGTCACTTAATAAATCAGAACAATTTTTTAACAACAATCTATATTTAGGATTTTTATTAAACACATAGTCTTTAATAAATGCTTCTTTCTTTCGATTACTTCCATTTATATCTTCTTCTAAAAACTCGGAGACTTTTTTCTTTACTACATTAAAGATTTCAGCAGAACCCACCTTTTCTACCATGTTTTTTTGTTCTGGAAGGTTAAATTTAGTACGTTCTCGATTAACATGACTATCCAAGGCAGTTGAGAGTACATACCCGCTGTATATAAATTCTCCTTTTTCATCTTGTAACCTAGTATTCAAATTAGTAAATAACTTTGTCAAATAAATTTGCTGTACTGCTCTATTATGTGCACACAAATTTATTTCATGTCTATCTCCTGATACCATATAATTTTTAGAATGAATAATTTTTAAATCTATACCATTAGCATTAGCTGTAACAATATCTATATTCCCACTAATATTTTCCCTATAGATTTTATCTACATCAATTGTATCCCGATCATCACTAACTAAAATTTTAGGAGCTTTCCCTAAAACGTAATATGTGAAACAATGATTTAAAATATTTCTAGCAATAGTATCTAATCTTTTAGGACAATTAGATTTATATTCATGTCTTAATGTATTTAGCCTAACCTTAGTTTCTCTTATACTTTCATCTTCAACCTCTTTAATACTCAAATTATATACTTCGTTGTTGGTATCAAAAAGAAACTTTCTTTGTTTTCGTTTCCCTTTTTCATCATAAATGCTTTCGACCTCAACATCACAAAATGCTTTTAACCAAAGCATTCTCCCTACTCCCTTACATCCTTTTTCAAGCTTGTGTTCACTTGCATAAGTATTAAAAGAATTATAATTATCATCTGTGAATCCGATTCCATTATCTTTTATAATTATATCTTCAATGCTTTGTATTGAATTTAGCACTGCCTCATATAATGGCAGAAGAGGCAATGTCACTGGCAGCGTATGTAAATTCACTAGCCCCTTAAAATTCATATTCATAACCTTATACCTCCAACTCTATTTGCCCGTTCTGAAAATATTTTTTAAAGATATTTTTATGTAATTATAACATATTTTCTCCAACTTTGATGTCAAAATTCGTTAACTATATAATCTATAAAAAATCCCCTACCAGAAAATCCAGCAGGGTTAAAGTAAATTGTGTTTTTGGAGTTTAGATTCAGAAATTAAATTGTATTTGTGTATAATGGACCCAGGAATTCAGACAAAAAAAGAGTTGAATTATAGTTAGGTTCT
>NZ_DAIQBT010000041.1:0-23821 GCF_036781005.1 Clostridium sp.
TGTTTTTTTAAATATTTTTGACTTTTTTCTTTATCTCTTAAGTTGACGACATTGTCTGCACGGCTCCCCAACGGTCAAAAGCTATTTCTTTTATATTAAATTTAGTTCCAAGTTCATCTATGAAGTTTTCTATAAACCCATAGTGAATAACATTACCCTCTGTAGTTTTTAGAAAACCTTGTTTTTTCCAAATATCATAGGGTACATGGTCTCTTCTAACCCTTAGATTTAAATTATCTTCTGGTATCCAAAAGTATGGGACCACATAGTACTTATCATCTGTATCCATTGGTGGAAATACTAAAACAAAAGCTGTAATATCTATAGAACTTGATAGATCAAGTCCTCCATAACACTCTCTTCCTTTCAGTTTTTCAGGGTTAACAGGGAATGAACATTTATTCCAAACATCCATAGGCATCCAACGTACTGATTGCTTCACCCACTGGTTCAATCTCAGCTGGCGGAATATATTTTCTTCTGCTGGATTTTCTTTTGCACTTCCAAAGGCATCCCTGACTTTTTCAATAGGTATGGTGTATCCAAGTGAAGGATTGGCCTTATACCAATTTTCCTCTAAGCTCCAGTTGTCTTCATCTTTAATTCCATAAATAACCGGGTAAAAGGTTTTGTCAATTTTCTTACCTTTTAAAATATCTTCTGCCTTTTGATGTACCTCATAACATATAGAATTTCTATCCGTTCCAGCAGTTGTAATTAAAAAGAACAATGGCTGCATTCTAGCATCTCCACTGCCCTTTGTCATAACATCATATAATTCTCTGTTAGGCTGCGCATGCAGTTCATCGAAGATAACTCCATGTACGTTAAGTCCGTGTTTACTAAAAGCTTCTGAGGATAAGACCTGATAATAACTTCCTGTCGGCATATAAACAAGCCTCTTCTGTGATATTATCGGTTTTATTCTTTTCTTAAGAGCAGGACACTGTTCTACCATTTCCACAGCAACATCAAATACAATGGATGCCTGCTGCCTATCTGCAGCGCAGCCATAAACCTCTGCCCCCCATTCATTATCTGCACAGGTAAGATACAAGGCTACAGCTGCAGCGGTTTCACTTTTCCCATTTTTTTTAGGTATTTCTACATATGCTGTATTATATTGTCTAAACCCGTTGTCTTTAACTGTTCCAAATATATCTCTGATTATTTTATCCTGCCAGGGTAAAAGCTCAAAGGGAACTCCATGCCACACACCTTTTGTATGCTTAAGGTTATTAATAAATTTAACTGCCCTTTCAGCTTTTTTCTCGTCAAACATAAATTAGACCATCCTTAGAATATCTTCCATGGGGTCATCTGTATCTCCGGTTTTTTCCCCAACATTTATCCTTGTCCTTGAAGCAGGTGTAAGTCCAAACTCAGAGCAAAAATCTTTCATAATCTTAAGGTAGGTTTGGGCAATGGAAACCTGGGGCACCTGCTGGATATACCCGGATGGAGTTTTAAAAATAGTGCCGTGCTTTGTTAAAAATTCTTCTGCTTCCTTCCACCTTGCATAGGCCTGGCAGTATCCAGCAAAGGATGCCGCATCAACCTTTGTTAGAATGCCTATAGCTTCAAGTGACCTGCTCATCCTTCTCCATTCCTTTTTAGCCTCCGGTTCAAGCCATGTGGGACACTTAGGTGCTTTCTTTTCAGGCTTTGGTTCATTTACATTTAAAGGTCTTTTCCCCGGATTTCCTTCCAATACTTTTAGTGCAGTAGGCTTTGGTTTTCTTCCCCTCTGTGCCATAGGTTTCACCTCCAATCCTTATTTTTTCTATAATAAAAGAGCCTACTTTAGTAAGCCCTTAAAATTTTAGTTCCTTAATATTTTTATCAACTGCTTCCATTAAAACATCTGTGGGTATTTTATTATCCATATATCCTTGTCTAATAACATCAACGTAGTATCTTACAGGTTCTGCCGGAAGCTTTTCATATTCTTTAGCCATAACATAAGCCATTGCCATAACTGTACCATCTTTTGTAACAACTTTAATATCCTTTTTAACATACATCTTTGGATGTCCCTCGTAAATATCCAGTGCCTTTTCACACTCTTTAGTTATTTCCCATAAAACAATAGGTACTGCCCCTCCAGAGCTTTCCTCAATATTTGCAACTCCGCTGTTAGTTCCCCTGAAAGTGATTCTATAATTTTTAACTTCTCCTGTGCCTATAACTTTTGCCTTTGGACACCTGCGTTTCATCTGCTTAAGGTTCATGTTAGAACCATAAGCTGCATATATCTTGTTTTTCATTGCCATGTACTCCTCTCCCAAAATAAGTTTTAAGCTGTATGCCTCCAAGCCGGGTTTCCTTCAAGATTTGCTAGAAAATGGTGCCTACAGGTCTCAAACTCTTTCCCTATAAGTCCCAGTCTTAGCATCCAGCACCTGAAGGTGTATTTTTCATTGTCAGTTGTGGTTCTTTTGCTGCTTGCTGACTTTTGCCTTATAGCCTGATGACTTACTGCAAGGCAAAATTGGATGTATGCTTTAATTTTACCGGCATGGGTGGTGCTGTTAAAGAGTCTAAATTCCACTGTGCCCTTATCAAAAATACTGTGGAGGTTAAGTCCGTGGTACCTGCTTCTGTGATAATGCCTCTCTCTTGATTCGCTGCCATAGTCTTGGTACCAGATATCTGCCAGTTCCTCCAAAGTCTTTGGTTTCTTTTTGTTTATAGTGCCTAAAAGTTTCTCGTTTACCTTTTTACAGTATCTGAGCCTTTCAGGGTCTATCTCAAGGGATTTATAAAGCAGTTCCTCTTTGCTTGCAATTAAATTTACAAGGTTCTTAAGACTTAAAGGCGTGTGGTTTGCCCCATCAATATGTATGTGGATTCCGCAGCTTTTGTTCACAACCATTCCTGCTTTTCTAAGTTTTCTTACCAGCTCCTGAAGGGATTCAATATCATTGTAGTTAAGTACTGGGCTTACTAGCTCAACTTTGTAGGTATCATTTGCCGGTACAATTTCTCCCTTTTCTTTTTTCTGCGGGTCAATGCTTCCGTCTGAAACTATGTTCCAAACTCTGCCTTCTCCATCTTTAATGTGATACCCGTCATATCTGCCGCCAATATATTCTGGTTTTGTTTTAAAAAACTCTGCAGCTTTCTTAGCTGCCATATACCTTGTCAGTCCAGTAAATTCAATTTCCACTCCATACTTTTGGCTTTTCAACGTTTTCTACCCCTTTCAAAGTGTGTTTATCATCTTCAGGCAGTGTGTATATTACCTCTGAAAGAGGTATATAGCAAGCTATATATGGTAGATTTTATCAAATTATTTATAAATCTTTATTTTCTTTAAATAAAGTCTAATATAACTATCAAGGTGGTGATAGCAATGAAAAAATCAAGCTTTACAAGAATAGATGTGCTTCTAAGTACCTCAGCAATTTACATTTTAATACTAACAGTAATTGTTTTTATAAGCTAATAAAGCCCCGTGGGGCTTTATTTTTCTATAGCTGTATACCTTGGGTATGTATATCCTTCTGAATCTACCAAGATGCATTTTTCCGCCTTTGTATTTTTTACCCTTATGCATCTTAACTCACCCTTTTCGTTGCAACCGCCATCTTCTTCTAATATCCAAGCCTGATCTTTGCAAAAGTCTTTTGTAAATTGTTTAAATTGCTCATTAGTTAATTTAATTTCCTTTGTGACCTCATAAGAAGTTTCTTTTATTCCATTCTTTTTAGCCTCTTTTGTAAGCTCCTTAAGCTCCTTTAAATTTAAAACTTTTCTTCCAAATAATGCTTCCATTTTTTATTACCTCCCTGTGTTTTTTTATTATGCTATATATCACTCTAAAACACAGTAATAGCAAGGTTTTTATTTAATATTTAATACATTTTTATAAGATATTTTCTCTCCATTTCTAATTAAGAAAACCCCTTCTTCTCCAGCACTTTCTATATACCTTTTTGCAATAACATCACAGTATTTTTCTTCAAGTTCTATAGCATAACAAATCCTTTCTGTTTGTTCACAAGCAATAAGTGTAGACCCACTTCCCGCAAAAGGCTCAAGCACTATACAATTTGAAAGACTAGAGTTTTTAATTGGATAAGACATTAAAGCTATTGGCTTCATTGTGCTATGAAGTTTACTTTTAGATGGTTTATCGAATTCCCATACAGTGGTTTCCTTCCTCCCTGCATACCAGTTGTGTTTACCCTTTTTCTTCCATCCAAAAAGACAAGGTTCATTTTTCCACTGATATGGTGATCTTCCCAAAACTAAGGATTGTTTTACCCATTGACATACTCCTGATAAATAGAAACCTGCATCATCAAATGCTCTTCTAAAAATAAGTCCTTTAGTATCAGCATGAAATACATATATTGAAGCATCATCTGCCATCCAATTGCTCATATTTGTAAATGCATTAAATAAAAACTTATAAAATTCCTCATCCTTCAAATTATCATTTTTAATTGTGCCTTGACTTCCATTATATGCTACTCCGTAAGGGGGATCAGTTACAACTAGATTTGCTTTCTTTCCTTCCATCAAAATCTCATAAGTTTCAGCTTTAGTGCTGTCATTACAGACTAACCTATGTTTTCCAAGAAGCCACACATCTCCTTGTTTTGATATGGCAGGTTCATTTAATTCACTGTCTACATCAAAGTCATCTTCTTTGATTTCCTTATCATGAACCTTAGAAAATAAATCATCTATCTCTGCGGCATTAAAACCTGTGAGAGAAATATCAAAATCTAAATCCTTTAAAGCTCCAATTTCTAATGCCAGGATCTCATTGTCCCATCCCGCATCCAGTGCCAGTTTGTTATCGGCCAGGATGTATGCCTTCTTCTGTGCTTCAGTTAAATGTTCAACCAGAACACACGGAATTTCTTTTATTCCCTCTTCTTTTGCTGCCGAAATTCTGCCGTGGCCGGATATAATATTTTTATCTTTATCAATTAAAACTGGGTTTACAAAGCCAAATTCACGCAGGCTGCTTCGGATTTTTATTATCTGCTCTTTACTGTGGGTTCTTGCATTATTGACATAGGGTATTAATTCATCGATGTCTACTATTTTTAACTTTTCTATCCTCTTCACTGCACTCACCTCTCATTTTTACCATTAAAAAAACACCTTACTCACTTTGAGTGGTGCCGCCAAATCTATATTCACTTGAACATCTAACAGAACAAAACTTCCTGTTTTTATTACCGTAAGCTTTAAATTCTATGCCGCAGTTTTTGCATATAAAAGTATACCACGCCTTTTTATTTTTCTTATCACTATTCTGGCTCCACCATGTCCTCCTGCATTCATCCGAGCAGAACTTTGATTTTCTGCCTCTGCGATCTTCTGAATTTATTTCTTTTCCGCAGTGAAGACAGTTCTTGGGTATATTTATAAGGTCTTCAATGCCACCTTCAATTGGCTGGCCATATCCTGTAAGGTTATAAGCCTTACATACATTTCTTACAGTATCTCTTTTTATTTTTAAAATACCTGAGATGCTTTTATATCCATAACCTTTCTTTCTAAGCTTTAAAATTTCATATTTCTGTCCTTTATCCAGCATATTTTTCACCCCGCAGTTTAAAACAATTCCTCAAAATTTACACCCCCGCCTATGGAATTATGCGTTTTCCCACGTAAAGGGGGCCACCCGGCCTTCTGCCGTAAGGCTTAGAGGAATATACCCCCTCCCCCTATGGGTATTCATGGTTTACCCCTCTCTTACTGCATGACAAATCATCCACAGGTTATCCACAACTTATCCACAGATATTCCAAACAGTCTGTGGATAATATTTTTATTTAAAGTCATAAGAATGAACCTTTCCTTTCTTTCCTCACCTGCCATCCTCCTTAGCAGTCTTTCTATCATGGCAGGACTTACATAAAGGCTGCCAGTTATTCTTATCCCAGAACAATTTTTCATTACCTTCATGGGCTTTGATATGATCCACAACAGTTGCAGCTTTAATTACACCTTTAGCTTTACACTCTGCACAAAGCGGATGCTCATGTAAGAACTGTTTCCTCAGCTTCTTCCACCTACTTGTGTTGTATAGATGTTTGAAGGGTCTGTTTGCCCTGTTGTATTCTCTATCCACTTGTTTCCTGTGTTTTTCACAGTACCTTCCATAGGTTAGTTCAGGACAGTTTGGATAACTACAAGGCTTTGGTGGTTTTCTTGGACACATTTCTTTTTCTCCTTTTTTTAAAATACATAAAAAACCCTTGAAACTTTATCAAGAGTTTTTCTATTTGCTTTTAAAATGATTCTCAGTCCAATTCTCCTGCTGATCTTAAAATTTCATTATACAATTTTACGGATATTCTAAATCCGTTTTCTATTAATACATCTAGATGCTTTTTTACACTTTCAATTTTTTTATACTCTTTTGATAATAATAGAATTCCCATCAATCCGATTGTTCTTAACAAAGCTGTCTCTGCAAAATGTCTAGCTGACCTATCATCTATTATTACCCTTTTTATTTTCAATTCTTTTGCCGCAACCACAACCTCAAGTTCTCCTCGGTGGAGTCTTCCATACAACTGTTTCACTAACATCTTATTTTTTACACTATACACCTTAATATGATTGTTTTTAATAGCTTCTATTAGTTCACTTGCACCCATTTTCTTAATTTTATCAGCTATTGTTATTTCTTTATAAACCTCTTCTGTAATATAAACCTCATCAAAAATCTCCCATAGCAAATCTAACTTTTTAATAATACTTAGCCCTATGATTGGGCTTGAATTACATACAACTTTAGTCATTTTTGTTAGCTCCTAATTTGTCTTTTAAATCTCTTAGTGCAATTTGATCAAGACGAAATTCATCTTCTGTATATTCATTCCAAGGTATATTTTTATTTTTAAGTAAATCCATAAAATCTACAAGGTTCATTTCTGCTATCTCAGCTGCACGAGCTAATGATACAGACTTACTTGTAAATAATGCAATTGCTATTGATATAGTTATATTATCATTTAAAGATTTTGAAAGTCCCAGATCTTCTATAAGTGGTATTAAATCATTAGACAAGTTCAAATCTATTTTTACTTTTTCAGCACCCAATTTACTTCACACCCCTAACTAAATAATGCAAATTCTTATATATATTATACTCTATATTTCGATTATTCTGCGTAATTTAAATTATTCTTTTCACTTAAATGTATGATACGAATTATTTTACTTACAGCACAAAATCATCTTAACTTATTCTATTGCTCCACACGTATTTTTCACATTCATGCACAGCCATATTTATTCCCCCAAGTTAAGTACACCGTCTAAGTGATATTGAAAAGAGTGGTGACATAGTATTTTCTCCAGATGTTGTAGTACTCAGAAGCTTCATCCATGCTGTAACCTTTAATCATTAGTTTTCTAATGCCATCTCTTCTATGAACCTTTTCAAGACCATGACAAAGCTTATTTAATTCTTCTTGATTTAACATATTTCTCAGACTCCTTATTTATGAACACCATTCACTGACCCTCCCAAAACCTACAACCTCATAGTTACTGTCATCAATTTTTAAAAGAAATATAGCTTTCTCGTTATCATAGTTAATAATTTCATCAGGTACTTTTTTTGCCTGGAGAAATTTTGTTATATAATACTTAAGTTCCATCTGGATTTCTTTTCTCTTCATTGCTCCGAATAATTCCCTATGATCCCTTGCAGCTTCAGCTGATATTTTTATTCTTATAGGCTCTCTATCCTTGGATTGTATAATTCTCATTTCCCTCCTCCAATCAAAAAAGCCACGGATATTCCGAAGCTTATTATTTTAGGGCATATAAAACCTACTGGTATTTCCAGTAGTACCACGCAAGTATCCATTTTGGCATCTTCTATTCTTATAAACACACTAAGGCCTGTAAGTTCTCCAATTTCTATATGCTCCTTACCAACATCTTTACTTTCACAGATTCTCTATCCTTTGATTGTATAATTCCCATTTCTTCCTCCAATGAAAAAAACCCCGGATATTCCGAAGCTTATTATTTTAGGGCATATAAAACCTACTGGTATTTCCAGTAGTACCACGCAAGTATCCATTTTGGCATCTTCTATTCTTATAAACACACTAAGGCCTGTAAGTTCTCCAATTTCTATATGCTCCTTACCAACATCTTTACTTTCACAGATTCTCTATCCTTTGATTGTATAATTCCCATTTCTTCCTCCAATGAAAAAAGCCCCGGATACCCGGATGTCTCAAAGCTTGTTATTTTAGGGCATAAAAAAACCTCCCGGGATTTCCAGAGAGGTTTTACGTATACTTCCACACTTTATACTTTATCACATTTCATTCGTCATTTTCGTCAACTTTAATTTTTTTACTAATTTTTCTCGCTTTTTATCTTCGTTTTAAAGCATTTAGATTGCTTTTACTCCCTCGTTCTTCAATATTCTTGCTTATTTAAAAAACCCCTTAGATTTCTCTAAGGGGTTTATTCTTCCATATTCTATATCATATCACATTAAGTTCGTCATCTTAGTCATTTTTACTTTGTTTAAGAAATTTATTGTGTTTTCTCCGTGGATATTGTTCATCATATTCACCTATACTAAAAGCCACCTGCTTCCAGCTGAGTCCATTTATATATCTAAGACTTAAAATTAACCTCATCCGGCTGTCTTCAACACTATTTATATACCTGTTCAATCTATTAAGTTCATGGAAACACTTTTTAAGACTGATATCTAAAAGACTCCTAAGGTCTGCTATTTCAGCTGTATATTTTCCAACTTTATCAGATATGCCAGGAATTTTGGGCATTCCTGTTATATTACCTGTACATGATACTGCCAGAGTTTCAAGCTCCTGCAGCCTGCTCTGCATTCCCTCAATTTCTCTGTTTAAATGATAAAGCTGGGACAGTTCCTGTTTGGTCATAAGCTTATACCTCCAAATTTTCAAGTATATTTTTAACCTCTTCTAAACTTGTAACTTTGAAAGCTTTGCCCTTTGCCTCTTTGATTCTTTGTATTGTGATTTCCTGCAACTTTGTAAGTCTGCCTTTTTCGGTTTTTACCTCAAAGGCAATGAACCTGCCATTAAAGCAGCATATTATGTCTGGTATTCCTGATGTTCCGTATCTTCCCCCATGCTCTTTAAAACAGAAGCAGTTGTCCAGGGACTTTAGATACTTTAATATTTTATTTGTTATATTTTTTTCTTTTGCCGGAGCATCTCCCATATATTTTAAAGCCACCCTATCTGCTCTAAATCTTTATCTGCTTTTTTACTTTCATCCGGTGTAAGTTCTCTAATTCCGAGAGTTTTAGTGTCTCCATAAGTTTTTTCAACAAATTTGAAAGCTTCTTTGTACTTTTCAAGTTTTAACTTTAAAACAGTAAAGCTCCTTTCCTGAAGGCATAGTCGATATCACTGCAGGCTTTATCTAAAAGTTCATTAACCTCCGGGTTTTCCTCAAAATACTTTCCGATGCCGTCTCCCCACCTCTCTTCTGAAAGTTCCCTTGAAATCTCTTTATTTGCCGATATTAAAAGTTTTACTCCTTCTTCATCTAAGAAATGTTTACCGGTACTTTTCTCAAGTTTTACCGAGAGTACCTCAAGTTCTTTAATTTTCTTTGACCACTTTTTCTGCTCTTTTATGGTCATTGAGTATGCTTTTTGCAGCCTGCTTTTTATTATTTCAAGTTCATTTTTCTCTTTCAAATCCATCACCACCACATAATAAAAAACTTAGTAGTAACAGGAGTAACACCCCGGAAGCCTTGATTTTACAAGCTTTTGACCCTTATATTTTTTGTTACTCCTAAGGTAAAAAAACATACCCTATATATAGAGTTTAATTACTCTTATTATTTCTTTGGTAACTCCCCTATATAATATATATATATATTAGGAGTAACAGTAGTAACAGGAGTAACACAGGTTTATATTACTAACTTTTTTGGTATTTTTTTGTTACTCCTAATGTTACTCCTGTTACACCTAAATCAAAACGGCTGGCTCTCCTCAAGTTCCTTAAATTTTATTTCTATGAACCTGGATATCCCACCTCCAAACCTTTTGACAACAGAGTACTGGAGTTTTCCATTGTAATATGAGCTTCCAACAAGGCCTCTCTCCCCCAGTGCCCTTATAGTTTTTCTATAGGAATAATTCTTTTTACCTAAAGCTTCTTCCAGTATAGAAGGTAAAATATAAAAAGTCCTGCTTTCTATATATCCGTACCTCTGCTTCGCATCATTTTCAAACTGGTTTCTATTTGATATTGCCCATTCCCTGATAAATTCATAGGCTTTATCATTGACATCTTCCTGCTGCCCTTCAAGCTCCATTAGTATTTTATATCCCATATTTTTAGCTTCTTCTACTGCTTTTTCTCTTGGGCATCCAAATATTATCTCAGATACCAAAACATCAGCTGCAGAAACTAATGAAGTATTTGCCATATGGGTACCTACTTTTATTTCAGCTTCATATTCTCTACAAAAGGTATCATATAACTCTCTAATATCCGTTGAAAATTTACCTCTATTCATTAAATCCCCTAAAAACTTTTCACCTGCAAATCCATAGTTTTCTGCTGTTACCTTATGCATTTTTCCGGCCGAATTTTCATTTTCAAAAGGTGCACCGTATATTTCTATTACTCTTGTATTTATGCCACTCTGGCTGTTAGATGCTATAATTGGTTCTTCACCTGTCGTCAGTATAATACTCCGCCATGATGAACTCTTTTGAAGTCCACCGCTTTTTGTTCCCCGCACCTTAGATTTTCCAAGGGAGAGCATATATACAAGGGACTCAATAAAGTCCTGCCTGTTTCCAACAACCTGTTTTTCATCTATTCCAAGTGGCAGGTCATTGAAGAAACTTGCCATCTTCTCAAGTCCTACCCTTGTGGCATTAAAATTGCCCATCAATCCTTCCGGCTCTCCCCAGACCGATAATGCCGCCTTTAGTGCTGCCGTTTTACCAAAGCGGGTATTCCCCCAGTTGTGAAGCATAAATATTCTGTGGTTCATGACTTTAAGGAGGGGAGCTGCAAAACTTGCCGAAAGTATAAATCTAAAAATATAATTGTCTCTGCATTTTCCTATATGCTTAGTCCAATCCTCATATTCACCCGATTTATGGTAGGCATTGACCCACCTGCTGCTGTTTGGGTCCACATCAACTACAATATCTCCTGCCAGGTAAGGGAGAAACTTACGGCTGTGCCATCCCATTTGAGTCACCGATTTTGATATCTGGATCAAATCCATATTTTCATCAAGAAGTGCACCTAAAAACCTTACAAGAAATTTTGAGTTTTCAGAGGTTACATTTATGCCTATATCCGAAAGTTGTATTATGGTTCTATTCTGGAAAAGTGTTGACCTCTGTACTATCTGCCTGTGCCACTTCTTATCCTTCAGAAAAGCTATTTCTAACTTTTCTTCGTTGGTTTCAATACTTACAAGCCTCTTTGAGATAATTACAGGGGTACTGCAGAACCTTACATCTATGCCCCTCTTTTGGTCAAGTATAAATATTCCATCTTCTGTGAGCTTAAACCCCTGTGGAATTCTTAAAGATACGGGTGCCCCTTTAATTACCTCATCAGGTTTTACTGCAGCTTTTTCTATGTCAACCTTTACTGCACTTTCTATTACAGCATTCCACCTGTTTTGAAATTCATCTTGTGCATTTATGTGGAGTTCACTGGGGTCTTTGAAGTTTGGGATAGTAATTTCAAACACTTCATTTTTAAAGGCTGCTTTAAAAAGTTCCCCACAGATCTTCCTTAAAAAAGTTTTTCCTCCCTGATCCGGTTCCTTATAGATATACACATTAAAATCCTTCAAATGCTCTGCCCATTCCTGCCTGAAGGTACTGGCTCCCGGAACTCCAAGGGCAGGGATATTATAAAGCCACAGAGTATGTGCATCACTTTCACCTTCAACTAAAACTATATAATTAAAAGCCCCAAAGTCTTTTATTTTCCACAGTCCATAAAGGTTAATTTTAGAACCCCTTGCCCAGCTGAACATTCTTTTTCCATACCTGTTTCTTTTGCAGAGTACAGCCCCTTCCATATCAAAATAAGGTATTACTATACCGTTTCTGGTATTTTTAATTTGGAGCTCAGATAAAAATTCTAGGGGCAGCTTTTTCATTTCCGAATAGTATTTCAATGTAAATTTTTCTTTCTTTTCAGGTTCTCTGTATTCTCCTGCAATTTTTAAAAGTCTTTTATAGGCTTCTTTACTATCTATATTTTCTATCTTTTCAAGAAAGGTCTGACCATTTCCAGATTCCCCGCAGGCCTCACATTTAAAACACCCATTTACAGTATTAAACCAGAAGGAAGCCTTATGGTCGTTATGGAAAGGACATAGACCCTGCATTTTGCTTACTCCTGCCTTTTTGAGCCTTTTTACATACTTTTTATAAAAATCGGCCCAGTTTATTTTCGAATCCAGGTTATTCAGTTTCACCACCTCCAGTGAAATGTCTGAACATATATATGCATAAATCACAGGATAGGACAAAAGTCCCTACCCTGTGTGAAATTTTATCTACTGCTTTAAAAAGGCTCTGTTTCCGTTTCTGTTTCATTTTCAGTTTCTCCAGCCTTTAAATTTTCACCTTCTTCTTTATAGGCTGCATAATTATCACAATTTTCAGCATCTATATCCAGTGCAATATTTTTAGACATTTCCCTCACGTGGTTAACCAGTGGCATTACAGCTTGAATTTCCTCCCCATTTAGATCTCTTAGAACCCTGAACACTGCCTGTGAGAACTGAATTCCCCTGCTGCTTACAGCTTTTTTAAGGCTAATTTTTGCAACTAACGTATGGCATCTCTTCCCTTTAGTCACAAGTCTTCTTATAAATGCCGTAAACCCTTTAAGTGAGCCTGTGGGAAGGGTGAGAAGTATTGGAAATACTTCTCCTTCCCTTAAAATAAATATTCTCCTTTTATTTTTGCATGCCTTTCCACTGCCATTTTCTCCCGTACCAAACTGGTTATAGGGACAATTTATACATCTGCCGCCAGGAGTTCCTTCCCCTGCTTTTCCATCAAGGCTGCCGCAGTCCGGCGGGTTACTTCCCCCGGTGTATTTATCTTTATAATAACTATTCAGTGCGTGGTGGTAGAGTATAACTCCTTCTATTTCTTTTGCTGCCTCGGACTCTCCATTATCTCCCGGTACTTCAAAGGTGAGTCCTCCCCCTGCAGGAATTTTTATTTTATCAAAGGTTGAGGTTAATCCGTCCAGTTCCTCTATAAGTCCATTATGGGCATTGAATTCAGCTGCTGCTAAATACCCTCTTTCCTGCCCCATTAATTCCTTATTTTTCATTCCTTTCCCCCTTAAATTTTACTTGTTTATACCCTCATACTCTTTGTATCATTCATATTCTTTGTATTATTGAATCTATGTGAATTTTTAATAATTTTCATTGTTATCCATAACCCATCAGAGGTTACTTCGCTTTTCTAACTCCTACTATTGTCTTTTCAAAGACATTTACTCTGCCTTCAAGCCAGGCAGGCAACATTTCATCATTTTCTGACATCTGCTCCCTTACAAAAGCTGACAAACTATTTGTGTTAACTGTCTCTGTAACCAATGAACCAAACCCATTAGTTTTAAGTGCTTCAAATAATTCTTGCTTTTGTCCGGCCACTGCCGATGCATAAGTTTTAGCATTTAAATAAAATAATGTGCCGCTTCTGTTAAAGCTCTGCGTTTCAGTATCAACCATCATGTCAGACAGTTTTATTTCCACATCCTGAATTTCTCCGTTAACTGTTTTAAGTTCTTCTTCCCGGGTTTTTTTAATTTCTCTTAGTTCTTTCAGCCTGTCTGCGAGTTCAAACATTTCATTTTCCACATAACTCCCCTCCACTACTTGATAACCTTTTTCCAGTTATCCACAATTGACTTTGCTATATCTTCCTTTCTTCCAAGTGCCTCAATAACGGTTTCATCTACAGTACCTCTGGCCACAAGGTGAATATAAAGACAGGGCTTAGTTTGACCGATTCTATGGATACGTGCTTTGGCCTGTATATAGTCTGCATAGTTATAGGAAAGGCTGTAAAATACACAGGTGCTTGCGGCAGTCAGTGTTATGCCCATAGAAGTTGTTTGGAGCTGCCCTACAAAAACCTTATATTCCTCATAGTTTTGGAATTTTTCTATTTCCCCTGCCCTGTCTTTTACTTCGCCGCAGATCATTGAGTATTTAATCTTCTTTTTTTCTATGAGTTTACAGATTTCTTTAATCTCCGGAATGAACCTTGCCATAATTACAAGTTTTTCTCCTGCTTGGATGGCAGTTTCAACAATATCCGCTAAGGCTTCTATTTTTGCCCTGGATATTTGCTCGTACCTCTGGGTTTCTTCATCTGCCTTTATAAATCCCCCTGTTATCTGCTGGAGCCTTAAAAGCTTCGTAAGAATATTTGCAGCTGTTACATCTCCCTTTGAAAGCTCCATGTAAGAGTCTTTTGCAAACTGTTTATAAAGTTTTTGTGCCTTACCCTCTAACACTATGCCGTGTGTTTCATCTATTGTTTCGGGAAGGTCAAGGGCTTCTTCTTTTGTAATTCTATAGGCTATGGAATGGGTTTTTTCTATAAGTTCTGGAAGGTTTCGATATCCTACTGGCTGGTTATAGTCTCCTAAGACTGCATAGTAATTTTTAAAAGCGTAGAAGGAAGTTCCAAATATACTCTGGTCCAGCATTTTGTATTGACTGTATAAATCTAGTAGATTTTGAGTTATAAGTGAGCCTGTCAGAATCATTCTATACTTACAGGTCTTCGATATTTTATGAATTGACTTACTTGTCTTTGCGTTAGGGTTTTTTATTCTTGTACTTTCGTCTGCTACTATAAAGTCAGGTTTCCACTGCATTAAATCCTTTTCTATAAGGGATGTGCTGTCATAATTTATAACTGCCACCTGCAGCCCACGGTTTTTCATTCCCTTTAACTGCCCTTTTTTCTTTTCACTGCTGCCCTTTAAAACTGTGAGAGAATACCTAAAATCTGCAAATTTTAAAAACTCCTCTTCCCATACAATAACTATGGACTTTGGGGCAATAACAAGAAGTTTTTTAATTAGTCCATTAAGGTATGCCCTTCCTGTAATGGCCACGGCAGTTATGCTTTTTCCGCATCCCATCTCCATAAGTAGTGCATATCCTCTACCCATGTGTTTCACCTACTTTAAAAAGTTTCATTTTACTGCAGGCTTTATTAAAGGCTTCAATTTGATGTGAGTATGGTTTTACTTTTATAGGCATGGGTTCTATAGGCAGTGGTGTTTTATCTTTTCCCCCACTGGTAACTAAAAATTCTTTCTCTTTCTCTAGTAGTTCTTTACAGAAAGTGCAGCCAAGCATTTTTAAAATGGTTATATTTTCTTCCAGAAAAGGAATTATCCATGTTTTATTCTCCGGATTATACACTCTTCCTTTAATTTGCTTGATTGTTTCCCTGTGAGTAAAGCTTTCCCAAATCACAATTTTCCTATTTACATATTCTGCATATATACCTCTCACCACCTTTTAAATTTTTTATATAATTTTGTAATATGGTAATTTTTAATATAACATAATAATTTTTGTATGTAAAAAAACCTATACTATCATTTAAACCTGTTTAGGAATATGAAGCTAAAGAATACTCCCATTTACTTAATTTTCCTATAGAAACTCTATACTTATTATACCTTTAAATGAATCATATACATTAAATTGAATTTCTTAAAATATATTATACAAAAAGGTGTTTTTTCTTTATTGTCATTTAGTTCCTGACATATAATTACGGTATAAATACTGAAAAGGGGGATTTTTGAAGTGGTTTTATCAAGAAAAGAAATTGGGCTGTTAATTAGAAAAGCCAGACAATATAAATCAAAAGCAATTCAAAAAAAATATACCCAGCAGATGCTTGCAGAAGACTTACATCTTTCCAGGGGATATATCGGAAATATTGAAAACGGCAGAATTTATCCGGAGGCTGCCTTACTTGCAAAAATTGCAGAAATATGCAGTGTACCACCTGATTTTTTTGATGAAACCGACAAAATATATAACAGTAAATTAATTCAGCCCGCTGCCTGCAGTAAAAATACTAAAACTAATACAGAGAGCCGCTCTTTAACCAAGAGCCCTCCCACTTATCCTGATATTACAGATGTAAAGCAGGCTATAGAGCTTATTTTATCCCAGCCGAAACTTATGCTTAATGGAGAAATTTTAAGTGATGAATCAAAGCTTGCCATAGCTAAAGCTCTAAATATGGGACTAGCTTATGTGGAAAAGCTGCAGGAAAAAGAAAATACTAAAACTAAATATAAATAAGATTGAAAGGGAACTGTAACTTAATGTTTAATATATGCTAAACTATTTTACACGGAGGACTAAACTCAAATAAAGTAGACAGTTCCCACCTTCCGCCATTTACTGTCTACTATCCTCCTTATCATCAAGTTTTTTGAGAAATTCCTCCCAATCTTTATCCGTTGCCACTTTTCTTGCTTTTCTCAGTGCCGCTCGGATTATCTCAGATGACATAATATACTCCTGAAGATCTGGAGCTATTGTGTTTTTACCACTTCCAGTTAAGTTAAACATTTTGTTTTTTCGATATCACTGAGATATGCAGGAGCAATTCCTAGTTTAGCGGCCATAGCTCTTTAAATTTTTTATGAAAATTTAAAGTTAAAGTATTCAATGATTATTTCATATTGGAACACTCTATTAAACTTTGAAAATCATTAATTTTAATATATTATTTTATTATTATAAAACTTAAAGTCTTTGATACTGTTTAAATAATTTATTTTAATTTTAATTATTCTAATTTTGACTTCATTACTTTTTCAGTATCATCTCTACTAATAGTGTAATAATCTAAAACCTTTAAAATCTGTTTATCTTTAGTTAAATCATTAATATTTGAAAAATCATTCATTTTGACAATATCTTTTAATCTTTCTAGTTTCTTATCAGGAAGTGAACTGAAATCATTCCACCAATTTTCAGTTATTCCATTTTCCTTATAAAAAAAACGATATATAATCATTGCTTCTGGCATATATAATAATTTTTCAAATTCTTCTTCATCTTTTCCGAAAGCTTCTTCAAAAAAAGATTTTCCCCTACCAACCTTTCCTTTTGTTGAATTTAAAATAGCCTGAATAGAACGTATAAACTTTCTGCTCCAATATTTTCCTATGTATGTTCTATTTTTGAAGTATTTTGGGTCCTGAATAGGATGATATTTCATTGGGAAAGAATAAATACTTACTCCAAGTTCATCACATAACTCAATATTTAATCTCATTCTATAATATAATTCTACAGGTGGTTCTTCAAAATTATATAATAAATAATTTGACATATTTTTAATTCCATTTTTTGCAGCCAATCGTATAGCTTTTTTATAAACATCCCTTAATTTCCAAGAATCAAAAGCTATCCTCAATGGATATATTGGTATTTCAGCTAACCTTCTGATATTATGCTCATTGATCAATCTAGCATCTATCCCTTGATTAAAATCAACATGACGTACTTTTGGACGCGGATTGTGAATTTTTTTAAATAAAGGTCTAAAATACTTATCAACATCAAGTATCTGCTCTTTAGTTGCAGTGTTTCTAGTTAACAATTTTTTATCATACAATAATGTATAAATTTCTTTTTGTTGCTTATCATCACATTTTTTATAAATATCCTTATATAGATTAACTATATTATTAATATATCCACTGTCGTTATATCCATTAATTAGTCCATTATATGCAATTTCATACTTATTAGGCTCTTTAAACATAGCTCCTTTATAAAAGCCACATGCTTTTATCTCGTCAATAATATCATCAAATCTATTAGATGCTAATACATTATTATCTAATAATAATAGATTTTTCTTAGGTCCATATCTCTTATTAATATATTCAATTTGTTCTTTAATCCCTATAAAACAATTAAAATTAGGTTCTATTTTAGGAACTGCACAAAATGAACATTTATTAACACAGCCTCTTGTCATATATGCATAATATCCTTCATTTTCAGGATAGGTATAATTAATTTCATTTAGAATAGAATAATCTAATGGTAAGTGGTCAATAATAATATTATTAGGATCATACTCTCCACTCTTATCTAATAGTCCTATGTGTGGTTTTATTCCTGTTTCTTTCTCTATTTCATCTGGAACCAGTGAAGCTGCTATTCCACCAACTTTTACCTCATTAACATTTTTACAAAGCACCTTAAACATATTTATGGTATTAATTGTTTTACTCCAATAAAATGTAAATAATGTTGTTATACAAATCCTATCCCATTTAGGATTTGTAATATATAACTTTTTTAAATAATAATTTCTATAATACTTTAAATTTTCTTCAACTAATACATTGGAACTTAATGCTATTAACTTCTCGTAATTAGCAGTATATCCTCTTTTTATGTACTCAATAATTACCTCTCTATAATCACTCCAAGTAACCTCACTGTCATTGCTTGACAATTTTTCTAATAGTTCATTATATATCTCATTTAAAATAAAATCTTTAAATTCTCCCTTGTAAAATGTTACATGATCACCTAACATTTTGTGGTAAGTAGCTATCTTCATAAGTCCCATTGGCGGGTACTTATTTTTATAATTAGGCTCAATCAATAGTATTTTTCTAGCACTCATCTTTTTAACTCTTCTTGTATTTTATTAATCAAAGCATTTCCTTCCTCTGACGGCAAATTTTGATTTATTACACCATAAATTTTAGAAACTAATTTTCTTTCTTTACTATTTAAATTGGATAATTGATCTGTCAAGTATATCCTTTTCCTTTTTTTAGGTTTATTCTCTTTATTCTCTTTATCCTCTTTACTTTCTTTACTTTCTTTACTTTCTTTGTTTTCTGAAGAACCCTTTATACTATTTTTTTTATGTAATCCCTTCTCCTTTAATTCTCCCTCATAATTTTTTTTAACATGTTCTAATACTATTTCCAGAACACTGTTATTTTCCGATTTCTTTTCTAACTTGTCAATACACTTTTGCGCTTTTATATCTTTCAATCTAGCTTCTTCAATATCCTGTTCCATTTTTTCTTTTTCTTTGTCATTGACAAATATACCTTTTTTCTTTTCATAATTTTTTTGTTTTTCTAACAACTCAATATTTCTCTTATATGAATTTTTAGCATCATTTGCATCCTTATATAATCTTTTTAAATTTTCATCAAAATATAGTTTCAAACGTGCTTCTAATTGATTTCTTGTTTTATTCTCATTAAAATAATCTCTTCGAGCATTTGGCACCAAGTCTTGATGTACAGCATGTACCTCGCCAATAAAATAATAATTTCCCCTATCTTCTTTAAATAATGGAACGAGTGTATTGCCATCGCCTATTTGTATATTAGATTGTCTTAATCTGATTCCAGCCATTGGATTAAATTTCCAAGGTATTCTTTTTATAAAAGAACTTATTCCATACCACATCCAGGCCAACAATTCTCCATGCTCATTCTTAAACTCTTCTATTCTAATATCATATATTTCATCATATTTCTTTTTAGTTATCTTGTTACCTGATTGTACTGAATCATATAACCTAACTGTATAAAGTTTATTTATATCTTGATCATTAACATAAATTTTATATTCATTTTTAGGTAATGATTTACTTTCCATATACTCATATATTTTATTCTTATATATTAACTTACTGCTATATGGCACTGGTGCATTTTCTGCAATATATTCTCTTACCTTTTCAACATTCAAAAGTTCACTATTTTCTTCTCTAATCCCTAATAATTCAACTCTAAAAAAGTGCTGTTCTTCTTCACATGGTTCATACTCACATGAAATAATCCTTTCTAATACAGTACTGGCATCATCTTTTACTGTTTTATCGTTGATAATCATTATTAATTGTTTAGCATCCCAAGTCATAATAGTCTTTTCTTTTTCACCTTTATAGCTAGTGACAAATCTCAATTTATTACAGTATGCTAATCCCCCTAAACGCCCAATCCCTCTAAATCCTTTCGTATTACCTTCATCTTTTTCTGAATCTGCTACATCTGCTAAAGTTACAGCGATCTTATCTTTTGGTACTCCTGTTGCATTGTCCGTAATTATTATTTTTCTCTCTAATATATCAATTTGTATATCAATATATAGTTTTTCTTCAAAATAATTATTATATATAGCCAAATCAATCTGATCCGCTGCATTTTGAATATATTCTCTATACATTATCTTAGAATCCTTATACATTCCAATTGTTAAATTTTCTATTGCATTTTTTCCAATTTTTATATTACTCATCAGTATTCCTCCATCTTATTAACTAAATTTTCATAAGCCTATTTAAATTGCTTATATATTGGTTCTGGAAATTTAATATTTAATAATGAACTAAAAATTGGATTTTGAATAATATATTCTCCTTGTTTAAGTCTTGTCATCATATTTTTATAAACAGACGGAATATATTTGTAATCCCCCTTTGATAATTCTATAGCATTAGTCCTTCCATAAGCAAATGTTGAACAATTTCCTGAAACCCTATTATGGATAGCACTTTTGAACTGCTCAGCTGCAAATAAAATAACCCCTAGAGAACGACCTCTTTCAGCTATATCAAGGATTTGCCTCAAAATAGGTGAATCTTTTGGTGTATCAGTGGATGCAAATTTATTTAATTCATCAATAAATACTACTATCCTTGATGGCGGTCTTTTTCTTGCTGAATAATCTTTCTCTTTTAATTGGAAATCATATAATTCTCGTATTGTATTACCAAATACAAATGCTTGCATATCAGAATCTAATCGTGCAATATCTATTACATAAACATCATTTGACTGAATTTCGGAAATTTTATTTGCGATTCTTACTTCTCCATTTTCTTCTATAACATCATTAAATAACGGATTTTTATGAATCGACTTTTTAACTAATCTTGTAAACTTTCTCCAGCTCATAACACTAATTTCATTTTTATTTAATTTTCCGCCATTTCCTGCTTCACATTGTCTTTCGAGTTTTTCAATAAATTTTCCCCAAGTAGTAATATCATTAAATCCATTCTGCCCATCTATTATTTGATTGATAATTCCAGACATAGTTTGTGTTGAATCATCTATATTTGAAAACATTAAATCAATATTATCTTTATCTTTTTCATATTCAAATTTATACTGGAACGCTTTTCCTACATCTCTTTGCATTTCATATAAACTTTTTTTAACATATGAATTCGATTTATTATTTGTTGAAAATGGATAAAAATATTTAACTTGCTTAAAAGGTTGTCCTGATAGCCCTAACATACTATAAATTTGTTTAACAGCCTCTTCTTTTTCTTTATCTCCATTAAAGTCATTAGGTTCATCAATTGCTAACAAATCCATGCCTTTTACATTAAATACTACAAAAGCTACACTATCATTATCTTCTTCACACTCTTCATTTTCAATTTCCTGTGCTAAATATTTATCTTGAATTGCCTTTAATAAAAACATTGCATAAGAAGTTTTAGCTGCTAATCCCGAAATACCAGATATATTTAAATGTGCTCCCTCTGGTCCAATTAAAAACTTTGAGTCAACGTTAACTGGCAATGTTATTTTTTGATTTTCTCCTGAGTTTTTATACATTTCAAGATATCCACAGACTAATGGATTTTTAATATTTTTCAATCCTAATGCTTCACTCACTTCCTCCTTTGTAGCAAGAAATACTTTTGCTCCACTTTGAACTGGAATAAAAATATTTTTGTCGTTTCCTAAAACATTTGTTTTTACATAATTCATTCCTATTCTCAATGTATTTTCCTCGGTTTCCACATTACCAAAATCACTTGAAATAAAATTTGATAAAAAACTAGCTGAATCAGTAATATGAGAAATTTCTTGTATTACTGCATATGTTTTACTTTCACCTATATGCTCAACCTTAACTACATCAAAAGGATTTAATATTAAGTTAACATTTGTCCAAAAACAAAAATTATCAATTGTTGTTGGCACTTTTTCTGTTGCTATTACTCTACCTATCAAGTTCATAATATACATTCCCCTATATTTCTTTATTTAACTTCCTATTTAAAATAATTGCATAAACATATCATTGCTAATATACTTACTCTTTATAAAAGATTCTGTTAAATATATTGGATATAAATGATTAGCCCATCTTGCATCTTTTCCATAACAAACCGGATTTCTCTCATTTAATATATGAGCTGAAATATTATCAATTTCATCCGTATCTATTCCATAACTTTTTTCTTTATCAGTAATAATTAACTTTTCTATTTTTAAGATTCCATCAAAAATGCTACCTGTATACCTAGCATCCCTAATTCTTAAATACCAAATACAAAAATCCACATCAGCTCTCGTTGATGTATATCTAAATGCTGGGGTGCGTTCAAAAACTTTTAATTTTGCAATAATATCTGAATTAGAACCCCCTCCTTCAACATAACATTTTGTAGGATTAAATGATTTAGAAACACCAACGACATAGCGATAATTATTAGCTATCTTTGCATCACTTAAATTTAAACCTCCATTGTTCCTAACCCTATTTTTAGAAACTTTCGGATACTCTAATGATCCGTCCTTAATCAAATAATTATCCTCATCTAATCTTCCTTGTGCAACTAAATCTGCTACAATTTGTTTTTCAAGTTCAACCATATAATCTTGGATTTTAGCGATTCCTTTTTTATCATAACTTTCATCTTTATCTGTGGAATAAATCAACAAATCATTAAAATCCAAATGTAGTTGATTTTTTATTCTTGGAATCTTATTAATTTGAATCAATAAATTATTGGCTTTATCTTTTTCATGCCATTCATCTCCACTAAAAGCCTTATTAGGTAATGCAATTACAAGTTTTCTTTCAAAAAGTAATGCTGGTTTTAGCAGCTTTTCTCTTCTTTCACAGCACCCTACTCCAACTTGTCCTGCAATTACAGGATATACATTTTTATTATAAGAAATATCATCAACCTTATATGTATGTCTAGACCCATCTAGAAAAAAAGAAAAAATAGACGGAGCTGATACCCTCTTTTTAGCATCTAATTCTAAACTTTTCGGATTTTTAAATTTTTCTGTTTCCCCATATTCCTTCCAGATTACTTCTTGATTATCATCATAATCGATACCAGCCCTATCTGTTGTATCATGACAATATTTATGTGATTTAAAACTTTTTCCTGACGTTTCCTTCTCTATGACTTCAATAATATTTCCCATATCATTCTCCTTAGAAAATTTAGCATTCATAATATATTCAATATACAGTTATCATACTACTTGCCGGTATTTTTCACTATATTATATCATTAATTACACAAATTTTCACATTACTACTATAATTGATTTGTATATACTCCACAATTCTACATAAATAACGTGTATTTTCCATATAAAGGGGGCCTCCAAGTGTAACATCTATACTCAAGGACTGTACGCCACTGGTTTTACTATATTTTGAATTTTTCTCTGTTTCCTAACCTTGTATTAAGAGACATATGCATTTCACCCCCCTCTTCACAGCCATAACATTTCAACATTTTGGCTGTATTTTTTTCCGGATTTACTACCGTTTCCACATGAAGTAGTTCAAGCAACATGTATACTAAAATTAGTAATTCAAATACTATCATTATAATAGCAATCAATTTAAATTCCTCAATAAGTTTGGAGGTGCACGCCCAATGTCGTCAACTTAACAAAACAGTAATATAAAAATTACAATAAATTTAAAA
>NZ_DAIQBT010000042.1:0-22752 GCF_036781005.1 Clostridium sp.
TCCATTAGTAATATTATACTATTTTTATATGACTTTTAAAGAAAATTAGTATAAGCAAAAACTCTTTGAAGGTCCCACTATGAGGAAGAAAACCCTAGCTTCTATTATCGAAGCTCTTTATGGGAGGAATATGAGGGAGGAACAACACGCCCATAAAGTTTCTGAATTATGTGAAAATATGGGTAAGGCTCTAGGATTATTAGAAGTTCAAATTGAAGAACTCAAAACTTTAGGACTGTTTCATGATATAGGGAAAATAGCTGTGGATGAAAGTATACTTAATAAAGAAGTGGCATATCTCATTGAAACAGTTCTCCCAGCCTTAAGTATGGGCCACCTACAGATAAGCATAAGACAGTGTTAGACCCTCAATTAAAATAGTCCAAGGTGATAAAACTAATCCACAGTGTCTTATGATAATTATAGTAAAAATCTTTAAGAAAGGAAAAGTATAATGAATTTTTACTACATGTTCATTATACAAGATGATTTTATGAATTTTGATCATGTAATAAAATTAAGGAGGAGTATAAGAAAATTTAAACCTGATGCTGTGGAGAACTCTTATATAAAAGAAATATTAGAAGCTGGTAGAATGGCACCGTCTGCTTCAAATCTTCAATCTACACGATATGTAATAATAAAAAGTGAAGAAATAAAGAGGGAGATGGAAAAGTGTACATTACCTTTTGTTGTTAAAGCTCCTGTTGTAATAGTATGTTGTACTGATACAGAAGTGTTTCTTACTGCAGCTAAAAGATTTCGGGAATTAATAAATTCAGGAGATTTTGAAGATAATGATGAGGACAGAGAAAAAATGAGCAAATATAAAGAAAATAATACACTAAATAAGGAAACTGCCAAGGCTTATTTGTGGGAAAATGCAGGTATTGCTGTTGAACATATGGTATTAAAAGCAGTTGATTTAGGTCTTGGAAGTTGCTGGGTAGGTATTGTAGACCGCGAAAGGGTAAAAAAAATATTAAATCTTGAAGACAGATATGATATAGTGGCACTTCTTCCAATTGGGTATCCAGATCAAAATTCATCTCTAAGGCCAAGATTGCCTATGGATGAAATAATTTTAAAAGAAATGTAGAATAATATATTTTTTAATTTTATTCATAGGGTTTTTGAAATTATTTATTAAGACTCCCTAG
Source organism: Clostridium sp. (assembly GCF_036781005.1). Taxonomy (GTDB): domain Bacteria; phylum Bacillota; class Clostridia; order Clostridiales; family Clostridiaceae; genus Clostridium_B. Next base: position 1,161 of record NZ_DAIQBT010000042.1, read on the forward strand.
ACTTTTAGATAAGCAGAGGGAGTCTTTTTGGAAGCTATTTTATTTTAACAAGTACATAAAAATCAATTCCTGTAATATTAAAAATTTTATTTTCCATATCTACGTTTCCGTATATGTGTGAAAATATGAGTTTTACTTTTACATTAGCATTTTCATCAGACAGTGTCAGTTCCTCCTGTGGCAGAGAATTTTCTTTTGGTATTATAGAGTGCTTTTCTGTAAGGGTATTTATAAAAGTATTTAAATTTTTAGTGTACAGTTCATCTCCTTCATGATTAATTTTTATAATAGAGGTATTATAATTGTATGAAGCTGTAAAGCTGGAATTTGAAGGAGCATTTTCGTCTTTAACATTGGTAATGTGAAATAAATAGTCATAATTTTCTATATTTATAGCTTGTTCTGATTCATCCCTTGTGAAATTGAAATATTCCTTATTAGATTTGTTATTGGGACTTATAAAATCAAATCCTAATACATCCTTTGTGTCAGCTAGTTTAAAATCTTGTGGCAGATAGTTAATTTCTTTAAGACTATGGTTTCTATTGAAATAATCAAGTATGCCATTTATTTGGAATTTATCTTCTTGGGAGATACTATTTGAAGTTCGTATTTGGTTGTCTCTCAGCATATTGTTTTTTATAAGAATACTTTCAAATCTGTTATTTTGGCTTAATTTTGAGATTGAATAACAGCTTAGAGGTCCAAATACAGAAATAAGTGAAACTATAGAGATAGTAATAGGAAGTATTATATTTTTTGTTTTTTTAGTGAATGATAGATATATCATTATAAAAAATAACCATATGCCTAAAATAACTATAAAATATCTATTTTCTGTTACACCATAAGCGGTTATTCTTATACTTATGGATATAAACATCATTATGATAAGAGGCAATATAATTTTTGGGGAAAATTTTAAAAATTCATTTTGCCAGAAGTTTTCCTCCTTAATTGGAGTGATAAAAAAGAATACCATAGTTACAATAATTGAATACCATGCAACTAAATGTGAAACCATACCTATAGGCCAGTTACTTGTCGCCAGTATTTTTACAAAATATATATAAAGTATTATTGTATAGACTGTCAAAAGAGGCATTATAATATATAAGAGTAATATCTTCAGTAGTTTGGGATAAGATTTTATGGATAGTTCTTTGTCTTTGGGCGGTATTCCAGAAAGAAAATAGCACATTGAGAATAAAAATATTACAATCAGCCATGTGTAATAGTAAATTTTAGTTAAAACATTTATTTCAAGCAATTTATCTATGGTAAATAAAATAGCTGAAAGCCCCAGGTACAATATTATGGAATAGATTACTGTGACGAAAAATGATGTAAAAATAGTTATTACATACATTTCAAAATTTTCTTTTTTCACAAGATAAGGGATAAAAAGAAACGCCATATATAGAGAAAGAGTAACGGCGGAGTATCTGATAATGGAATTTAATTGTATATTCTTTAAAAACAAGAAATAATACAAAATTAAAAATGTGATTCCTAAGATATGGCTTCCTATAAAAGCTATAGTTTTTTTTCCCAGTTCTTTTTTCTCTAGAAAAAGTTTTATACAAAGTGAAACTGGAATTCCTAATGCAAGAATTAGAGATAGTCTGTATAATAAGTATTTATTTGGAGAAGTAGTTTCTGATATTATTATAAGTACCAGAGCAACAGAAGCGGAAAATAGTATGGTAAGTGGAAATCTCTTCAGGCTGGAATGTAGACCTATTAAAAGTTTTTTAGTATAATTAATAAGTTTCATAAAAACCTCCTTGTGATTATGATATATTTAATATATTATCATAAATTATTTGTAAAATGGTTAAATTAGTACCCATTTATACAGACATTAATATAAAAATATGTAGAATATTTAGCAGTTTTGGTATATAATTAATAATATAATTTGTTAAAATACAATAGGTGTATGTTTCAATTAACCTATTAAAGAGGGTGATGAGTGTGTATATTATTTTACTTATAACAATATTATTTATATTTAATAATATGGCTCAGATAAGAAACAAAGAATTGTTAAGATTAAGCTATGAGGATATGTATTTTAACAGATCATTTATAACCCTGACGGAAAATATTTTCACCATTTGTAGTAGAAATAGAACTGTAAACGTTAACAAAAAATTTATATGTAAAAAGCAAAATAAAATTTTAACTATAGATAAAAATGATAACATTTCTAGGATTGGAAGATGTGATTATAATTATTTGGTTTTCCATGATCAACTTACAGGATTATATAATAGAAAATTTATTAAACAGGAGTTAACTCGGCTAGATATACGAGGACAGTTTCCACTGGCTGTTATTATGGGTGATATAAATGGATTAAAATTTGTTAATGATTCCTTTGGATACTTAGAAGGAGATAGGCTACTTAAAAAAGCAGCTGAAATAATAAAAAAAGGGTGTGGGGAAGAACATATAGTAGCTAGAATTGGAGGAGACGAATTTGTAATAGTATTATCTAATACAAATGAGAATAGAGTAAAGGGGATTATTAAAGATATTAAATCTATATTATTGAGAGAAAAAATGGATTATATGGATATAGATATTACATTTGGATATTCAATTAAAAATCATAAAAGGGAAGAGATTCAAAAAATTTTAAAAGAAGCTGAAGACAGCATGTATAAAAATAAAGCGTATGAACATCTTAGTGTAAGATCAAATACCATAAATGTTATTGTTGCTGCTCTCTATAAAAAAAATGAAAGGGAATGGATGCATTCAATACGGGTTGCCAGGCTGTGCATGGCTATGGGTGAGGTTTTGGGGATGTCGGAAGATGAGATCAAAGAACTTAAAACAGCAGGTCTGCTGCATGATATAGGGAAGATAGAGGTAGAAGAAAGTATACTTAACAAAAAAGAAAAACTTACAGAGAATGAATGGAATAAAATTAAAGAGCATCCTGAAATAGGATTTAAGATATTGAGTTCTGTAAATTATATGTGGCAGATATCTAAGTATGTATTGGCACATCATGAAAAATGGAATGGAGGTGGATATCCTAAATCTTTAAAACAGAAGGAAATACCTTTTCAATCTAGAATAATAACCATAGCAGATGCTTATGATGCTATGACCAGTATGAGGAGCTATGGCAGTGTTTTATCAAAACAACAGGCCATAAGAGAATTACAGAAAAATGTCTATATACAGTTCGAACCAGGACTTGTACAGGTGTTTATTGAAAAAGTACTAAAATAGATATTTTTACTTAAATAAAAGGAGCTGATATTTTATGGATAAAAAAATTAATACACTGTATTTTAGTGCTACAGGTACTACTGAAAAAGTGGTGTGTGGGATAGCGAAGGAGATTTCAAAAAATATTTGCGGCAAGGTAATGAATATAAATAATATAGATTTTACACTGCCAAAGGTTAGAGAGGAAGCCGTATCTTTTTCACAACAGGATATTGTGGTTGTAGGAACTCCTGTTTATGCAGGAAGAGTTCCCAATGTATTATTAAAATATTTAAATTCTGTTAAGGGGAATGGAGCATTGGCTGTTTCCATAGTAGTTTATGGCAATCGAAATTATGATGATGCTCTCGTAGAATTAAAAGATATACTTGAATCAAATGACTTTAAAGTTATTGGGGCGGCAGCTTTCATAGGAGAACATTCATTTTCTAAAATTCTTGCAAAGGACAGGCCAGATGATGAAGATATGACTATAGCAAAGAATTTTGCCCGCGGCGTATATGATAAGCTTGCAGCTGGAAATGAAATTGAATATTTAAATGTAAAAGGAAACAAACCTTATAGAAAGTACTATAAACCTAAAAACAAAGAGGGAATTCCTGTGGATATTAGGAAGGTTACTCCAAAAACTAATGATAATTGTACTGATTGTAAAATTTGTGTAAATGTTTGTCCTATGGGATCTATTGATTTTGAAGAGGTATCTAAACTAAATGGAATTTGTATTAAATGTGGTGCCTGTATTAAGAAATGTCCTCATGGTGCGAAATATTATGATGATGAAAATTATTTAAGACATAAATATGAATTGGAAATTGAGTTTGCCTCTAGAAAAAAACCAGAATTATTTATATAATATTTTTATCTGAAGGCTACCATTGTTAATACTTCTATCTTTTTGAAAAGGGGTATAAGCAATGCTATGTGTAAGGATAAGTCCTTTTCCTAAAGGATAAGGTTCAGGTGGAGGGGAGTATTCCTGTAAGCAAACTTCATCTTAACTTTAAAGTTACTTAATAATTTAAATTAAGAAAAGAGGTATGAATTGTGTATTTTAGCAAAAAAGGAAAAGAAAATAGTAAAGACACTGTAGAATTGGCATTAAGAACTGCCAGGGAAAGAAATATAAAATATATTGTGGTAGCTTCTTCTAAAGGAGAAACTGCTAAATTAATGAAAGGGGTCAAAGATTTACAGGTAGTGGTTGTAACACATGCAAATGGCTATCCAGAAGAGGGAAAAATGGAATTTCCAGCAGATATTCGAAGCTATTTAGAAAACAATGGAATAAAGGTATTGACCACTACTCATGTATTAAGTGGGGCAGAAAGAGGAATCAGCAAGGTTTTTGGTGGAGTTAATGCTGTTGAAATAATTGCCCAAACCTTGAGAACTTTTGGTCAGGGAACTAAAGTTTGTGTAGAAATTGCAATAATGGCCTTGGATGCGGGATTTATACCTTATGGGGAGCCGGTTATTTCTATAGGAGGTTCTGCTCGTGGAGCTGATACGGCATTGATAGTTACACCTTCTCATGCAAGTAGTGTATTCAGTACCAGAATCCATGAGATTATCTGCAAGCCGTCCTATTATTAAGATTTAAAATTTTCAATACAACAGTATCGTTTAGATATTGTTGTATTTTTTTATATGCTTATGTGATAATATTATTAATTTCGGGAAAAAATACATTTGAAGGGAGGAGAAAAATAAAATGAGAAAAAAACAGATTAGTTCTATCTTACTTAGTATGCTCTTAATAATGTTTTTAATAATAGGACTTGGAAGTACAGTAGTTAAGGCAAAAGCTTTAACTGAGGAGGATAAACAGGAAATTAAATCCATAAAGTCAGATTTGAGTATAAATGCGAAATCTGCATTACTTATGGAACCTACAAGTGGTAAAGTCATATTTGAAAAAAATGCCAATGAAAAGTTAGAACCCGCCTCTGTTACAAAGATAATGGATATGCTTTTGACAATGGAAGCTTTGGATTCAGGAAAAATATCTTTGGCAGATAAGATTACTGTCAGTGAGAATGCAAAGAAGATGGGTGGAAGTTCTATGCTGCTTGATACAGGAGAAGTGAGAACTGTGGAGGATTTGATAAAAGGTATAGGAATAGCTTCTGGAAATGATGCTGCAGTTGCTATGGCAGAGTATTTAGGAGGCACGGAAGAGGCTTTTGTACAGCTTATGAACAAAAGGGCAAAAGAACTTGGAATGATTAATACACAATTTAAGAACTGTACGGGATTGAGTCAGGAAGGTCACTATACTACAGCCTATGATATAGCGTTAATGTCCAGGGAACTATTAAAACATTCCAATATATTAAAATATACAGGAACTTATATGGAGACTATATCAGAGGGCAGAAAGAGTCCCATAGAACTGGTAAATCATAATAAGTTGGTAAGATTTTTTAAAGGATGTGACGGGTTAAAGACAGGGTTTACAAATTCAGCCAAGTACTGTATATCGGCTACTTCAGTTAGAGATGGCGCTAGAATGTTAGCTGTGATTATGGGTTCCCCTACTTATAAGGAGAGAAATAAAGAAGCAAGTATGCTTATGAATTATGGATTTTCAAAATATACTTCTATTGATGTTGTAAAGAAAGATAATGATATAGAAAAAGTTAATTTAAATAAAGCAGGAGACAAATTTTTTATGGCAAAAGCATCCTCAGATTTGAAGGTAGCAGTCGAAAAGGGAAAGGAGAATAAAGTTACCTGTAAATGCGTTATAAATAAAAATAAAAGACAGTATAAAAAAGGTGAAAAAGTTGGAAGTTGCGATGTATATATAGATGGGGAGTTAAGAGGAAAGGTTGATTTACATAGTGACAGGGATGTAAAGAAACCGGGTATATTAGGAAATTTTAAAGATAATCTTAAAAACATTGTAAATGGGGGAGTATAATATACATATATTTATTGTATAGTATAATAATACAAATAGGAAATTCAAATTTAGATGTATCTTAAAAGACTATTTGAATTTCCCTCCCAGTTATTTCATAATATTTTTGAGAGGAGTCATTATGAACATTTTTAAATCATTTACTAAAGATGAAATATATGTTATAAATGCAGTAAGAGATTTATGTGTAAGGAGAAATATAAAAGCTTATATAGTTGGTGGAGCTGTCAGGGATGCAATACTTAAAAATAAGGTAAAAGATATTGATATATGTTTAAATTGTGATCCGGGCAGCATCATAGTAGAATTAAAAGGAGTAAAATACTATAAGTATTATAAAAATTTTCAAACTGCTGCTGTAACTTTTCAAAATGGAATTCATATAGATCTGATAAGGTGTAGAAAGGAACATTATAGAAAATATGGAGAACTTCCTGAAGTGGAATCTTCAAATATATATGATGATCTGTATAGAAGGGATTTTACTATAAATTCACTGGCATATGATATAGTAGAAAATAATATATTAGATATTTATGGTGGTATAGATGATATAAAAAATAAAGTTCTAAGAAAAATACATTTTAATAGTTATAGAGAAGATCCTACCAGAATATTCAGGGCTGTAAAGTATAGTGTAAGATATGGATTTTATTTGGAAGATAAATTGGAAATAGAAAAGTGTATTACTGAAAATATATTTAATACAATAAGTAATGATAGGATAGTAAAAGAAATATATTCTCTATGTTCTGAGATAAATTGGATAAAAAATATTAATTTATGCAGTATTTTGGGAATATTTAATATTGATGGACAAGCATTAAAAGTTAAATATTCTGATTATGAAAAAGAACTAATTTCCATTTATAAAAATGTAGATATAAGAATATTGAGGCTAGCTTATTCTCTAAAAGATGAAGTTTATGTTAACATATTAATAGAAAACTCGATTTTAAATAGAAAATTAAAAAATACAGTAAAATATTTTTCACAAAATTTGCACAAGGTAATTAATTTTATGAAAAATACTTTGGATAACTATGAATTATATCAGTTATTAAAGGGCATGAACGATTACGAATTGGTATTTTTGAGTTGGTATTATGAGCTAAAATATAAAATTTATAATTATATAGATAACATAAGTACTTATAAATTAAGTTTAAATGGCACTGATATAATTGCCCTCGGAATAAGAGAAGGTAAATCTATAAAAAGGATTTTAAATAATATAATGAAGCTGGAATTGAATACGGTATTAAAATGGAGAAAAGAATATTTATTAAAAAATATAGGAGAATAGTATAAATGCCTTTAAATATAAAAATAGAAAATTTTCAAGGACCTTTTGATTTATTACTTCATCTTATAAAAAAAAATAAGATGAATATATATGACATAAAAATTCACGATATCACAGAGCAGTATATCAAATACATAAATAGCATGAAGGAAATGGATCTTGAGATTACTTCGGAATTTATAGTTATAGCGGCCTCACTTATAGAAATAAAATCTAGAATGCTTTTGCCTAAACCTAAGTTAGAGGAAGATAATAAGGATAGGGAAAAAGATCCAAGAAAACAATTGGTAGATAAATTACTTCAGTATAAAAGATTTAAAGCAGCAGCGGAATTTTTTAAGGAAAGAGCATTAAATATAGGCAGGATGTACGGAAAAATGCCAGAGATAATTGAAGTAAAAAATAAATCTGAAGATATGGAAGAAATCTTAAAGGGCATAGATATAGGAAAATTGCATGAAGTATATTATAAGCTTATTAATTTATATAAGAGTAAATTAAACAGAGAAAATACAGTTAATGAAAACATAACTGTAGACAAATTTAAATTAGAAGATAAAATGGAATATATAATAGAAGTTTTAGAAAATAAAAGAAAGATTGGATTTTCGAGAGTTATAGAAAATTGTTCTTTTAAAATAGAGAGAATTATAACCTTTGTTGCACTTTTAGAACTAGTGAAGCTTAGGAACATATCTATAATGCAATATAAAAATTTTGGTGAAATTTACATAGAAAGGGTAATTGAGTATGGGGGAGAATCTTAGTGAAAATATATGCGAAATTGGTAAGGGTCACAGTATATCCAGAGATAATTATTTTTCTATAATAGAATCTCTGTTGTTTGTATCTGGAGAACCACTAACCTTAAAACAAATTGCAGCAATAATAGAATGCAATTTAGAATATACCAGAGACTTGATAAATAAGATGTCTTTTGAATATAAAAATTGTTCTAGAGGCATAAAAGTATTAAATAATAAGGATAAGTACAGTTTGGTTACTAAATCTGAAAATAGCAGTTATGTAGAAAAATTGCTAAAAAATAATTTAAGACAATCTCTATCAAGAGCTGCTCTTGAAACCTTGGCCATTGTTGCCTATATGCAGCCTGTAACCAGAATAGATATAGATGAAATAAGAGGAGTAAAAAGTGATAGAGCATTAATGACTTTAATGGAAAAAAAACTTATAGAAGAAAGTGGGAGATTAGGTGTTCCAGGAAGGCCTATACTTTATGTTACCACAGAAGAGTTTTTGAAATATTTTGGATTGAACAGTATAGAAGAAATTCCTGAAATAGATGAGTTAACTCACAATTATAAATCAATCTATAAATCAAAGGAACCTTAAAAGAATTCATTAAAATTCTAAAATTTTAGCTAATTCCCCCATAGTTTATTGAAAATAAGGGAATTAGCACTGTTGGTATATATGATATAAATTTTAAATTAAGAAGAGGTTTTTTCTTTGTCAGATTCTTCCCGATTTTTTGTATCTTTCATTTCATTTTTTCTAGGTGTATTTTCTGTGTTCTTGCATTTTGAATTTCCCATTCCTTTAAACAAATCCATTATCTGAGGAATGGAATCTACTATTTTATCATAGGTATTATTTTGATCTAAGGATAGAAGTCTTATGGAGTCGCCTTTGGTAACTAAAAAAGCCACAGGCTTTACAGTAACCCCAGCTCCAGAACCTCCTCCGAAAGGATATTCTGAATTGGATTTTTCTTCACTGTTGGAATTGAACTCGCTTCCTCCAGATACAAAACCTAAAGATACTTTTGAAATAGGTATTATAAAAGAGCCATCTTTTGATTCTACTGCATCTCCCACTATGGTATTCACATCTATCATATCTTTCAAGTTTTCCATAGTGCTTTTTAATAAGTTTTCTATAGGATGATTATCCACTTTAATTCCTCCTTTGAACTTTTAATTAAGTGAACTATATTGAATATATTTATGTATGGAGAGGATTTAGCTTCTTTAGTTTTCTTCTATATTTTATTAAAAGTATACCTGTATATATAATTTTAGCTAAACTTATGTAAATTATACTATTTATCTGTATTTTTAAATGTAAATTGTTAAAGTCAGGATTTATGTATATTTGTTTTTGCTTTATGATAAATATTTTGGATAAAATGTTTAAAGCTAATGTATTTATTGAATGTATAAAACCGTAAGCTAAAGCTGTATGAGCTGCATCTTCAAGACCATAGGTAATTTTCATATTTATTTTAAGGTTAAGTTTAAATTTTATTTCTTTAATAAAATTTAAATTGTTTTTTAAGGTTTTTATAACATGGAATAATTTATTTTCTGTTTCAGGACAATTTGGAGTATTCATTGATTTAATTTTATTTGAAATATTTAAATTATAAATTTTAAAGGTGAAATTTTTTTTCGAATATTTTACTTTTATTTTTACAGGAAAGGGAATAAATAAAATAATAATTAATGTGATAAATAAAAAAAAGAATAAGCCCATAATTTCCTCCATTTAATAGTATTGTCTTTAGTAATTTTTAACTAGATAAAAAATTATATACTTATTTAGTAATAATTTTAATAGTAATATATTTTTTTAAGGTAAAAATATTTAGTACTAATAAACAATAAGGGGAGAAATAATTTATGAAAAATATGGGATTAAAAAAAATCTATGTATATATAATGATATTTTTTATTATGCTCAATAACATATATTGTTATAATGTATTTGCAGAAGGAAAACATGACGCTTTTAAAGTACCTAATGTAAATGCCAGATGTGCCGTGGCTATAGATAGTAATTCAAAAGTAGTATTATATGAAAAAAACGCTTATGAATTGGTTCCAATGGCAAGTACAACTAAGATAATGACAGCTATTGTGGCCATGAAGTATGGGGATTTAAATAAAAAGATAGAGATATCCCCTAAAGCTGCTTCTGTAAGGGGGTCTACAGTAGGCTATAAAAAAGGGGAAAATATATTATTAAAAGAACTTTTATTTGGACTTATGTTGAGATCGGGAAATGATGCTGCTATAGCTATTGCAGAAGGTATTAGCGGAAGTGTAGAAGAATTTGCAAAGCTTATGAATGAATATGCAGGTGAGTTAGGAGTGATAAATACTCAGTTTCAAACTCCTCATGGATTAGATAGTGAAAGGCATTATTCTACAGCGTATGATCTCGCTCTAGTTACTTCAGAAGCTAAAAAAGAACCTCTATTTAATGAGATTGTAGGTTCTAAAGATGTAGATGGAGAAAAAAATAAATTTAGTAGAAGTTACCATAATATTAATAAAATACTTTGGAAGATTCCACAGGCAAATGGAGTGAAAACAGGGTATACTGGAAAGGCGGGAAAGTGTCTGGTTACTTCTGCCGCCGTTGAAAAAAATGATATTATAATAGTGGTTTTGAATTCCCCGGAAAGATGGGAAGAAACAGAAAAAATATATGAGTATGTAAATAAAAATTATAAGTTTGTAAAGTTATTTTCAAAAGGAGATATTGCAGCGGAAGTAAAGATTAAAAATAGTGCTCTTAAATTACAATGTGAAGAGGATATTGTATTACCTATAAAAAATGTTTCCAAATATACTACTAAAATTATAAAACCCCAGAAAATAGGTTATAATGTAAAAAAAGGTGATAGAATAGGGATGATTTGTGTATATGAAAATGATAAAAAAATATACAGTACTGCATTAATAGCTTCTAGGGATATAAAAATAAGAAGATTTTTTATGCATGGAATTTTGGGTCTCAGGGGCAGTGTGAATTCTTCCCCTGAAGTCCCAATTAATTTTTGAATAACTATATGCAGTTTTAAATTAAAGATAAAATAAATTTTTCTTTTTTGAATCTTCATTTAAGTTAAATCTTTTTATTTCGGGTGAATTGAAGTTTTTTATATCCTCAAGTATATTTTGTAGTAATTTCTTATTAAATTTAAATCTGTGTTTTCTATTCATTTTAGCATCAATTCTGTAGTCTATATAATCGGGTGTGTTTTGTACTACATAGATAGGGAAAAGGTTTTCTATAGACCTGTATATAAGTGCATATTGATATATTGAAGCATCTATAATACTTCCGTTATACACATTGAAACAATGGGCAAAACTTCTGCTGCAATTGTCGTTTATGCGGAGATGCAATATGCCTTGAACTGCAGGTACATCCATATTTACATGGAGACATAATTGATCAATAAGAGAAGCTATTAAAGGACCGTTGTTTGAGATAGTATAATTATCTATACAGTATTTACAGACATTTTTTAAAAATGCTTTTTCAGAGTTATTCATGTTTATTTCACCTCAATACTTTTTAAATCTATCCATATTGGAGGCTGCTAAATTATTTAATTTATCTGAAATAGATATGACATCCTGTAAATTTGCAGTAGTTTCTTCAATAGCGGATGTCTGTTGTTCTGTGGTCTCTAAGGTAGAATTAGAGGTTTCTACAGTTTTGTCTACAGATTCTTCAATTTTTTTAGTAAGGTCAGATATTTTCATAGCTGTGTTTTTGGAATTTTCAGATAATTTTCTTATTTCTGTAGCAACTACACCAAAACCTCTACCCATATCTCCTGCTCTGGCAGCTTCTATAGCAGCATTTAGTCCAAGCATTTTAGTTTCATCAGCTATGCTTTTTATGGAATCCAATATGGAATTGATTTCTATGGATATGTCTTTTATATTAATAATTTCTTTGTTTAGAGAGTGCTGATTGTCTGAAACATTAACTGAAGATGCGGACAACTCTTCCATTATAGATGAAATTTGGGTTAAATTATCTGAAAGAACTTGAGAGGTCTTTTTTAATTGAAGTTCTTCATATCCTATTTTTGAAAGCGCATTTATAATAATATATAATACCTCTGCCGCTGCTGTTATATTCTTTTTATTAGTAATTTTTACTCTGCGTACAGCTTCTAAATATTTGTTTTCATCAATACCTATTTCTTTTGCATTTTTTTTGTAGATTGATTCTTCTGGAGAAGAAGTCAAAATTTGACCTCCTAAAATTGTTCCAATTTGTTTCCCCGCAACTAATATGGGAGCTGCAAAATCTATTAATCCAGCATGACAGGTATAGACATAGGGTTTACCAGTTCTTGTTGCTTCTAATCCTCCTCTTTTATGGGATTCAGCACAGCGTCTGGTACCAATATCAGTAGATTGAGTTAGTTTTAAGCAAAAATCGGTATAGGAACTTGGTTTAGTTACAGGGTTTCCATCCATATCTACAGTTACACTGGCAATATCCATACTTTCAGCAAAGTTATCCTGAAACTTTTGAAGTAGATCAATATCAATAATATCTTCTATTTTAAGCAAACTTAGATCAGATTGAAGTGAATTTGAATCTGATTTAAATGAATTTGTAGTAGAACCTGTTTCTTTTTTAGTAACCATTTTTAACATAATTTCAACCTCCCCGTAGAAATAAAGTTTAGGCATTAAAAAAGCATAAAATGTAATATTTTACCATAATATATTATAACATTTCTAAATATATTATATGCTATTATAATAATATATTTATATTATTTAAGTAAAGACTAATTTAAACTGTTATTGAAAAATATTGAGAAATTAGTAAATTGACTATAAATTTAGATATATATTAAAAATCATTTAAAAAAACACTAAAAAATTTTTGGATTTAAAAAATAAAATCCTCGCATTTCTATATGAAATTAAAAAAAATGATGTATAATATATAGTGAAAAGTTCAGAATGTTTTAAAATGGCAACACTAAAAACTAATTAGTACAGATATGAAAAAATTGTGATACAGTATGAAAATTTATGATATAATTATAGAAATAAAGGATTAATGTCATATATTTAGAAAAGGTGAACAAATAAGCAAGGGGATGTAATCAATGAAAAAGGAATCGGAAGGCATCGTAATTGAAACAACAGAGGGATTTGCTAAAGTTAAGGCAAGCAGGCATGGAGATTGTAAGAATTGTGGTGCTTGTCCAGGCGATAATGCTACAGTAGTGGACGCTAAAAATCCTATTGGGGCAAAAGCAGGAGAACATGTTATTTTTGAAATAAGAGAACAGAATGTGATAAAAGCAGCCTTTATAGTATATATAATGCCTATTATATCAATCTTTTTAGGAGTTTTGGTTGGAACATGGATATTTGATTTTGTAGGATTTTATGAGATGGTCTTTAAGGTAGCAGGTGGACTAGTATTTTTCATTATATCACTTGTATATATAAAGATATTTGACAGGGCAACAGCTAAAAATGATGATTCTAAGCCTGTAATTAAAAAGGTGTTGTAATTAAAATTAGAGGGTCTTTTTAAATTTAAATATAATTTTTGTTAAATTAGAGGGTCAGTCATTCTAATTTAACTTGTTATGTTGAATTTTATCAAAAGGATTATAATTTTATATTAAAGTGTAGGTGTTAATATTTATACTTTAATATGGAAATTATTTTATATGTTAATTTAATTTATAATGATTTAATATTTTTATAGATTAAATTTTAAAATTATTTGTTGAAAGAGGTGTTAAGAGTGTTAAAAAGTTTTTTAGGCGGAATACATCCAAATGATAACAAGAAGTACACCGCCAATAAGCCTATAGAAGTAGCACCTATACCTGATAAGGTATTCATTCCAGTTAGGCAGCATATAGGTGCTCCTACATCCCCTATAGTGAAAAAAGGTGATGAGGTTAAAAAGGGACAGCTTATTGCTAAAAGTGATGCTTTTGTATCGGCTAATGTACATTCTTCTATTTCTGGAAAGGTTGTAGATATTGCTGAATATCCACACCCCGGATTTGGAAAATGTCTCACTATAGTTATTGAAAGTGATGGCAAGGATGAATGGGTAGAGGGAATGCCAATCTCTAGAAACTGGCAGGATTTAAGCGATAAGGACATGATAGACATAATAAGAGATGCTGGTATTGTAGGGATGGGAGGAGCTACTTTCCCGTCACATGTGAAACTTTCACCCCCGACGGACAAAAAAGTGGAATTTTTTATTTTAAATGGAGCTGAATGTGAACCTTATTTAACATCTGATTATAGGTCTATGCTGGAATACACAGATAGGATAGTATCAGGTGTTAAAATTATTATGAAAATTTTAAAGGCAGAACAAGGCTTTGTAGGCATTGAAGACAATAAGAAAGATGCTATTGAGATCATGGAGAAGGCTTTTCAGGGTACAGGTGTACAAGTTGTTTCTCTTCCTACTAAATATCCTCAAGGGGCTGAAAAGATGCTTATAAAGGTACTTACAGGAAGAGAAGTTCCATCAGGAAGACTTCCTATGGATGTAGGTGCAGTTGTTCAGAATGTGGGTACATGTATTGCAGTGAGCGATGCAGTGGAAAGAGGCATTCCACTTATACAAAGAGTTACAACTTTAAGTGGAGGGGCCTTAAAAGAACCTAAGAATCTACTACTTAGGATAGGAACTACTTTTAAATATGCCATTGATCTTTGTGGTGGATTTAAAGAGGAACCTGTTAAGATAGTTATGGGGGGACCTATGATGGGATTTGCACAATCCAATTTAGAGGTACCTATATTAAAGGGTGTATCCGGTATACTTTCATTATCTAAAAGTGATGTAAACACAGGAACAGAAACTGCATGTATTAGATGCGGCAGATGTTTAAAGGCCTGTCCTATGAGTTTAAATCCAAGTATGCTGAGTATTCTTGGCCAAAACAATCTATATAGAGAGGCGAAAGAAGATTTTAACCTATTGGATTGTGTGGAATGCGGCAGTTGTGTATATGTGTGTCCTGCTAAGAGAAATATCGTACAATATGTTAAATATTTAAAGTTTGAAAATGCAGCTCAGGCAGCTAGAGATAAGGCTGAGGCAGAAAAAAATAAAGAAAAAGTTGCAAAATAATATAAGGGGTGATTGTAAAATGGCAGAAACACAAACAAAAAAAGATATTTTTACGGTTTCAACATCACCACATATTCGTTGTGATGAATCTATTTCTAAAATAATGTGGAACGTTAATTTAGCATTGGCTCCAGCAGCAATTTTTGCTATATATAATTTTGGAATTCCTGCACTGAAAACTATGGTAGTAGGTATTTTAGCTGCTGTGGTTACAGAATATGTAGTTCAAAAAATAAGAAAAAAACCTGTAACTATTAAAGACGGAAGTGCTTTTTTAACGGGACTTTTACTTGCTATGTGTCTCCCACCGGGAATTCCTGCTTATATGGTTGCTATAGGTGCTTTCATAGCTATAGCAATAGCTAAACATTCCATGGGTGGTCTTGGATATAATATATTTAATCCAGCTCACATAGGAAGAGCTGCTTTAATGCTTTCATGGCCTGTGGCTATGACTACATGGACAAAGATTACTACTAGTGTAGATACAGTAACTAGTGCTACTCCACTCGGAATTTTAAAACTTGAAGGGTATTCAAAACTAGTTGATACATTTGGAGGGACAGGAGCACTTTATAAGGCATTATTTATAGGTACCCGTAATGGAAGTATAGGAGAAACTTCTACAATATTGCTTGTTTTAGGTGGACTTTATCTTATATATAAACGTTATATTAATTGGCAGGTTCCTGTAGTAATGATTGGAACTGTAGGTATACTTACCTGGGCTTTTGGCGGAACTTCAGGATTTTTCACAGGAGATCCTATTTTCCACATGATGGCAGGTGGATTGGTTTTTGGTGCTTTTTTTATGGCTACGGATATGGTTACCATACCTATGACGGTTAAAGGGCAGATTATTTTTGCTATAGGCGCAGGGGCTCTTACCTCTCTCATCAGGTTAAAAGGGGGATATCCCGAAGGTGTCTGCTATTCAATATTATTAATGAATGCGGTTACTCCTTTGATAGATCGTTTTACGCAGCCAGTTAAATTTGGAACCAAGAAATGATTTCTTAAATGTATGATAATTTAAACTAGCAAGGTTAAAATTACTAAGAATTTAACAATCCCAGTTAAATTTGGGACAAGGAGGTAGGCTCATGAAAAATAATAGCAGTATATTTAAGATTACTAAAAATTTAACAATTACATGCTTTATAGCTGGAGTTATAATTGCTTTAGTCTATTATATAACTGCTCCGGTAGCAGCACAAAAACAAATTGAATTAAAAAATGAAACTATGCAAACTTTGGTTAAAAATGCAGATGATTTTAAATCTGTAAATGGCAAGACAGATTGGTATGCAGCAAGACAGGAAAATAAAACAATTGCCTATGTAGTGCCTGCGGAAAGTAAGGGATATGGTGGAGCTATAACTATGCTGGTGGCTGTTACTCCAGATGGAAAAGTAATAGGGTTTAGCATATTGTCTCATAATGAAACACCAGGACTTGGAGCTAATGCATCACAGGACTCTTTTACCTCACAATTTAAAGGTAAAACAGTTGATGATCTTGTAGTTGTAAAGGACAAGTCAAATCATAAAAATATTCAAGCTATGACAGGTGCTACAATTACTTCTAGGGCTGTAACTAAAGGGGTAAAAGAAGCAGTTGAAAAAGTTACTATGTTTACGGGAGGTAAATAATTATGAAAGGGTTATGGGATATATTTAAAAAGGGACTGATTTCAGAAAACCCTATATTTGTTCTTGCACTTAGTTTATGTCCGGCACTTGCAACAACCAGTTCTGCTGTAAATGGTCTAACTATGGGACTTTGTGTATTGTTTGTTATAACTTCCAATAATACGGTAGTTTCCATAATTAAAAAATTTGTAAATCCTAAGGTTCGTGTACCTGTATATATAACCTGTATAGCAACTATAGTTACTGTGGTGGAACTTGTATTAGAAGCTTATGCACCTGTATTATACAGTCAATTGGGAATATATTTGTCACTTGTAGTTGTATTTGCTATAATACTTGCCCGTGCAGAGACTTTTGCTTCTAAAAATCCTGTAATACCATCTTTTTTTGATGGATTGGGCATGGGATGTGGATTTACTTTAGCTTTGCTTTTGATAAGTATAATACGTGAATTATTTGGTGCGGGAACCATATTTGGCATACACATAATGTGGGCTTCATATAATCCGGCATTGATTATGATACTTCCACCAGGGGCGTTCATATTAATTGGGTATCTGGTATCTGTGGTAAAAGTTTATAACCAACATGTGGAGAAAATTAAAATGAAAAAACTAGAAAAATTAAGCGGAGGTGAAGCATAATGTCTGCCTATTTAACTTTGTTTATAAGTGCAGTAATTGTAAATAACTTTGTTTTAACAAGGTTTTTGGGACTTTGTATATTCTTTGGAGTTTCTAAGAATTTAGATGCTTCATTAGGTATGGGTATGGCTGTTACTTCAGTTATTACTTTAAGTTCCATGCTTGCTTGGGTAGTTTACAATTTTGTGCTTGTACCTTTTAATCTAGTATTTTTAAAAACTGTAGTTTTTGTACTTTTAATTGCAAGCTTTGTACAGCTTTTAGAAATTATTATAAAAAAACAGGCACCTGCACTTTATAATATGTGGGGAATATATCTTCTCTTAATAGCTACAAACTGCGTTGTACTTGGTGTACCACTTATAAATGCTGAATCTAACTATGGGTTTATAGAAAGTGTAGTTAACAGTATAGGTTCTGGTCTTGGGTTTGCCCTAGCTATAGTTTTAATGGCAAGTCTTAGAGAAAAATTAAGATTAGCGGATGTACCTAAACCTTTAGAAGGCCTTGGAGTAGCTTTTATTTTAGCAGGAATGCTGGCTTTGTCCTTCATGGGTTTTTCAGGTATGATTTCGCTGTAGAAAGGGGCTGGTGAAATGCAGACAGCAATTATGGTTTTAATAGTAATGACTATTATAGGACTTTTCTTTGGACTTATTTTGGGTTATGTAGATAAAAAATTTGCAGTAGAGGTAAATCCACTTATAGAGCTTGTAGAAGATGTACTTCCCAAGGGACAATGTGGAGGATGTGGATATGCAGGATGTAGGGCATATGCGGAGGCAGTTGTGCTTGACGAAAGTGTTGCTCCTAATCTTTGTGTACCTGGAAAAGAAGAAGTTACAAAGGCCGTGGCAGAATTAACAGGTAAATCTGCTGGAGATGTTGAAGCAAAAGTTGCCTATGTAAGGTGTTCGGGAGACTTGTCAAATATAGTAAAAAAATATGACTATAAGGGTATAAAGGATTGTATTGCGGCAAATTTACTTCAGGGAGGACCTAAAGCCTGTGAATATGGATGTTTAGGTTTTGGAACTTGTGTAAAGCATTGTCCTTTTGATGCATTAACTATAGGTCCTAAAGGATTGCCAGTAGTTGATACATTCAAATGTACAGGATGTGGTTCTTGTACAATGGTTTGTCCAAAGAATGTAATTCAGCTAAGACCTTTAGGTTCAAAAGTTCAAGTTAAATGTAGTTCTAAAGACAAAGGTGCTGCTGTGCGTAAATCTTGTAAGGTAGGGTGCCTTGGATGTGGACTATGTATGAAAAATTGTTCCCATGATGCTATAAAGATTGAAAATAATTTAGCAGTAGTGGATCATTATATATGTATAGAAAAATGCACTGAGGCTACTTGTCTTGCCAAGTGTCCTACGGGAGCTATTAAAGAAATTACAAGTGCTATAGATTTAAAGCAGCAAAGCAAGGAAGAAGCTGCAGCAAATTCATAATCTGGATAACAAAACATGCTGCCTGAAAAACTGCAGCATGTTTTTATTGTTCAGGAATTAAGGAAACTTTTAAACATAGGAATTTTGCTTAAATTATCTGTTAGAAATTTGGTACACCAACCTATAAAATATCCTGTTATTACAGCAGATATTAAAAGTACGGGCAAATATATATATATTTTGAAGTCTTGAACTATAATAGATGCAACCAACAATTGACCTATGTTGTGAAATATGGCGCCGCATATGCTTATAGTCCAGAGGCTCATGGAACTTTTAAAATATCTATATAATATAATCATAACTAGATTGCTCAAAATCCCACCGGTTATACTGAACATAAATGCCGCCATGGTACCGTTAAACATTGACCCTAGAAGAGTTCTTAAAATCATCACTATTAAAGCTTCTCTCCAACCTAAAAGTATTAAGGCGGCCAGAGAAACTGTATTTGAAAGTCCTAATTTTATTCCTGGAAACATAAATAATACTGGAATCTGGGCCTCTACTATATATAGTACTAAGGCCATACCTGTCAAAAAACTTAAAAAAACTAATTTTTTTGTTTTATTCATTTTTTCACCTTGAGTATTTTTGTCATATAAAGTTATTATCAATAATCTCTTTATAATTTTACTATAGTAAAAACTTATTTACAATGTTCATTGTAAAGTTTTCTTTTGCTAAAATCCAATATAACTGTTACCATCCAGAGGAATTAATACCTGAAGTTCGGGTGGCTTAGATAAATTTCCCACAGCATATATGGTATAAAATCTGTCTCCTCGTAATCTTATATTAGGAACGTATAGAATTCTTTCACCGGAACTTGAGGTTATGACATCTATGGTATAGGTTCCAGGATCAACAGGTATATACGGTGTTATCTCTTTGTAAGATACATTTGAAAAAAGTGTGTTACCGTTAGGAAGAACTATATTTAAAGTAGGCGCTTCAGGGGAAAGGTGACCAAATCTTATAAATGCTTTACCTGGAATTTTAGGACGGCGCACATCTTCTATGGATAGTAATTCTATATTTGGATATTCATTTATAGCCGCCAGAGTAAATATTTTTTCTGGAGGTATGAATAAACTTTTATCTATAAGTGGATTTACAGTATTGCCGGAAGGAAATACTTTTATATGATATGTTCCAGAAGGTATAGTTATATAGTCTGAAAAATATTTGTATAACAAATTTCTAAATATAAGTCTATCGTTTAAATATACGTCTATTGCAGGGGAATTTGGACTGGCATTTAAAAATCTTATATGGGATACAGCCCTGAATTTGGGAGTTCTATAGAAATTATCTGCACAATAAGGACAAATGAACATTAGTAATTCACCTTTCATAAATTTGTACAATAATAATATATGTAGATAGTTATATCTGTGATACAATTATATGAGGTTTATAAAGGAGAATAATGCTAATATTGTTTAAAAAGATATTTGCCTAAATAATATAAATTTAAAGAGGCGGGAATGTTACTTATGTCTATATAGTCCATGGGATATTTTCCGTCCCAGGGATAAATGCAAGCATACTTTTCATTATATATGTCTATTAATAACTTTTCTTCATTAAAAGTGAAGGTAATTCTGTAAGCTGATTTTTCTGGCAGATTTTGGGGTTTTGTAATAAAATTCTTTTTTTTAAGGTAAGACAGCATATTTTTTATGTCTGTAATATTATCTTTATCTAAATTTATTTCATCGTGAAAGTTATTTTCTTCCATAGTACATTTTGATGGATAAGATAAGGTTAAATTTTTAGCAAGCAGGTTTGTGTAATAAAAATTGTTTGGTTTTTTGGGATTAAATACCTCATTGTTTAATTTATAACTAAGTCCTATAAGAAATATAACCGGTATTAAAATTAATAAAATTTTTTTCAATTTATATCACACCTGACATTAGAGTATTATTATAATAAAATTTATGTTTGTATTTTGGAGAATATACCTTAAATTGAGCTAATTATCTGTATACCAATAAACAAAACAGAATAGTTTCAATTAAAATTGAAAAAACATTTGTATGTAAATATATATATTGCGTTATAAAGAAAAAATAAATGCCACACAAGATGGAAAATATAAAGTTGAAATGTTAGGGAAAAATGCTGGAGAAAAAGCGTTTGTATATTGGAACAAATAAATTGTATTGTAGTTTATCATTTTTGGAAATTTAGGTTTTGAAATTGTATGGCGGTATATCGGAAATGTTTTGTTAAGAGTGGAATTGCCATACCAAATAAATACTTGCCAGTTTGTAAGTTACAGCCAAATATCAATCGAGATTGATTTATAGAAAGTAATTCCCATTTTTCGTATAACGTATTATAATAGTTTTACAAGCAGTGATATTTGGATTAATACATTATCCTCATTATTCATACTAATTAGTTTTAAATATAGCCTTAAATATATTTATAAAAGCTCTCAA
>NZ_DAIQBT010000043.1:0-19095 GCF_036781005.1 Clostridium sp.
TTAATAACAAAGTTAATTGTTGTGTTGTATAAACATGGAACCGAAATATGAGTTATATCCGTGACCAAATTGTGACCAAAAAGCATTTTTAAAGAATATAGTTATAAGTAAATTAAAATTAAAAGTCAGTAGAACCGTTGATTCTACTGACTTTTCTTTGGCAGGGGCAGTAGGAATCGAACCCACAACCAACGGTTTTGGAGACCGCTACTCTACCAGTTGAGCTATACCCCTATATTATATTTGGTGCCGAAGGCGGGACTTGAACCCGCATGCTGTTGCCAGCGACGGATTTTGAGTCCGTTGCGTCTGCCAATTCCACCACTTCGGCAAGTAATTAACTAAGTAACTCTCAAAGTTACTAATATAATATATCATGATAAGCATTTTATGTCAACATATATTAAAATTTTCTTTGGGAATTGTTATTAAAAAAATTCTTATAACAAGTATTTATTTAAAGAATGAAAGAGAAAATTATTACTTGAAAATTTTGATTATTATAGTAAAATAAAAGTAAAATATAATAGTTTTGTAGGGGTGCTTGTAAAAGCTGAGAAGAAATATTTCTAACCCTTTGAACCTGATCCAGGTAAGTCTGGCGTAGGAAACAATATTGTATAGTCTTATAGGCTTTTTAGGTGTATGTTTTCTGCATATACCTTTTGTTTTTATCTGGATACCTTAGAAATCAAGAGATTGCTTCAACTTAAATTAAGTTGTTTTTTAGGAACTATATGAAAATAGGTATTTCATACAGTAAATCAAATTATAAATGGAGTTGTTTTAGATGAAAAAAGTATTAACAATTGCAGGATCTGACAGTTCAGGAGGAGCTGGTATACAGGCGGATTTAAAAACTATGAGTGCCCTTGGAGTATATGGTATGAGTGTAATTACTGCGGTTACAGCACAGAACACTACAGGAGTACAAGATGTTATGGATGTGAGCACGGAAATAGTAGAGGCTCAGATAAGGGCTGTATTTGATGACATAGAAGTGGATGCAGTAAAAATTGGTATGCTTTCAAACAGCAGTACTATAGCTGTAATACAAAGACTTCTTGTGGAATATAAGGCTAAAAATATAGTTTTGGATCCTGTAATGGTATCCAAGAGTGGATATTTTCTTTTAAAGCAGGAAGCTACAGAAGCTATAAAGGATATAGTTAAAATTTCAGATATTGTGACTCCAAATATTCCAGAGGCAGAAGTACTCGCTGGATTTAAGATAGAAAGCAGGGAGGATATGGAAAGGGCAGCCTTTAAAATAAAGCAATTAGGAGCAAAAAGTGTGCTTGTAAAAGGAGGACATAGGTCTAATGATGCAGATGATATCTTACTTTTTCACCACAGTATATCAAACTTAAAGGGAATAAGAATAAATACTAAAAATACTCATGGTACAGGATGCACTTTATCTTCTGCTGTAGCATCTCATCTTGCCAAAGGATGCAGTATTTATGAATCTGTAATTCTTTCAAAAGAGTATATAACTAAAGCCATAGAGAATTCATTTGATTTAGGTAGAGGAGTTGGTCCGGTAGGACATTTTGTTGAAATTTACAAAAAAGCTGGTATTGATTTTTAAATATTGTGTGTAAAGCTATTATTAAATATATGTAATGAATGTATAAATAGATATGACAAGGGCATATAGTACCTTGTACACTAGTATATTGGGAGGATAATATAAAATGAATGATTTAAGATTAAATGATGCTTCAAAAGTATTGGAGGAAGTTAGAAAAAAGGGACCTCTTGTGCACTGTATTACTAATTATGTAACTATAAATGATTGTGCTAATATTTTACTTTCTTATGGGGCTTCACCTGCCATGTGCGAAGCCTATGGTGAAGTTTTTGATTTTGTAAAAATAGCATCTGCTTTGTATATAAATATAGGAACCTTTACTAGGGAACAGGAATCTTCTGCAATTTTAGCAGCTGTGTCTGCAAAAATTCACAATGTTCCAGTAGTATTGGATCCTGTAGCTTGTGCTGCCATACCTAACAAAATACGGTTTATAGACAAATTATTCAAAGTTGGAAGAGTTGATTTAATAAAAGGGAATATAGGAGAAATTAAATTTTTGGCAGGAGAAGCTTCAAATGTGAAAGGAGTAGATTCTTTAGAAGATGGAGAAGGGGCATTGGAATGTTGTAACATTTTATCTGAAAAGTATAATTGTGTAGTTGCAGCTACTGGAAAAAAGGATTTTATAGTACAGGGAAAAAACAGTGCAATAATTGAAAATGGAACAGAGATGTTAACTAAAATAACAGGAGCAGGATGTATGCTTGGAGCACTTTGTGCTGCTGCCTGCGGATCTTTTGAAAACAAATTCTTAGCTACTGCAGGGGCAATACTTTCTATGAACATAGCAGGGGAAGAAGCTTATAAGGACGCTAAGGCTCCAGGAAGCTTTAGGGTAAAGCTTATAGATTGCATATATGAGTTAAGTGAAGAAAAATTAAAGAAGGAGGGTAAAATAATATGGAATTAGATTATAGTTTATATTTGGTAACAGATAGAAATATTTTAAAAGGAAGACCTCTCCACGAGGCTGTAGAACAGGCAATTTTAGGGGGGGTTACTCTGGTTCAGTTAAGAGAAAAAGATGCTTCTACACGAGAATTTTACAAGCAGGCAGTAGAAGTAAAAAAAATAACTGAAAGCTATAATATTCCTTTAATAATAAATGACAGATTGGATATAGCACAAGCTGTAGATGCAGAAGGGGTACATTTTGGACAAAGTGATATGCCCTTAATTGCAGCTAGAAATATACTGGGCAAAAATAAAATAATAGGAATATCTGTAGGTAATATAGAAGAAGCTGTGGAAGCAGAAAAAAATAGTGCAGATTATGTTGGAATAGGAACAATATTTTTTACTGGAACTAAAAAAGACATAGAACTTCCAATAGGTATACAGGGGTTAAAGAAAATATATGATAATATAAATATACCTGCAGTTGCAATTGGAGGAATTAATGAGAATAATTTCAAGGAAGTATTATCTACGGGGATTGAAGGTATTTCTGTTGTGTCTGCCATATTGGGAAAAAACAATATAAAAGATGCTGCTGAAGCTTTGCACAAATAATATTTTTGTTGACTCATATGTATAAAGGTTTATACTTTAAAATAGAAATCGAAAATCTAATTAGGATATTTTAGGAAAGGGAAATAGGAGTATGAGTATGAAATTTATTAAAAAAATGCCTACGGCAGAGGAAATAATAGAGGAAATGCCTTTATCAAAGCATATGAAGGAGATTAAAAGAAATAGAGATGAAGAAATAAAAAAAATCTTTTTAAATGAAAGTAGCAAATTTCTTCTTATAATAGGGCCTTGTTCTGCAGATAATGAAGATTCTGTTTGTGAATATATAGGAAAGCTTGCCAAGGTACAGGAAAAAGTAAAGGACGTTATAATTATTGTACCTAGAATTTATACAAACAAGCCAAGAACTACAGGAGAAGGATACAAGGGAATGGCACATCAGCCAGATTTAAATAAAAAACCGGATTTGATTGCAGGGATAAAAGCTATCAGAAAGATGCATATAAGGGCTTTAAGTGAATACTATATGCCTGCGGCAGATGAAATGTTATATCCTGAAAATTATACATATCTTGGAGATTTATTAAGTTATCATGCCATAGGCGCACGCTCTGTGGAGGATCAACAACATAGATTTACCGTAAGTGGCATTGATATGCCTGTAGGGATGAAAAATCCTACCAGTGGAGATTTGACAGTTATGTTGAATTCTATTAAAGCGGCACAATTACATCATACTTTTATATATAATGGATGGGAAATTGAAACTAGTGGAAATCCAATGGCTCATGCTGTCTTAAGGGGAGCTGTAGATTCCTATGGAAGAAATATTCCAAATTATCATTATGAAAATCTAGTTATTCTATCTAGAAGATATGAGGAAAAACAATTACTAAATCCTTCTATTATTATAGATACCAACCATGCTAATTCTATGAAACGTTATAAAGAGCAGCCTAGAATTGCAAGAGAGGTACTTATGAGTAGAAAATATGATACTTCTCTTAAAAATATGATAAAGGGATTCATGATTGAAAGTTACCTTGTGGAGGGAAATCAACATGTAGATGAAGGTATATATGGAAAATCCATTACGGATCCATGTTTAGGATGGAAAGATACTGAAAGACTTATTTATTATATTGCTGAAAATATATAGATACTTGAAATTTGCATCTGCTTTTCACAGTGTGATTTTAACTGTTCTTTTTGAACAATATAAACATATATGTTAAAATATTATATAAAACACCTTCATGTTAATTATGAACAGATGAAACATATTTTAAATATAGTTATATTTACTGGAAGAGAGGATGATGTATAATATGAACATTTCATTTTTAGGAGGAGCTAGAGAAGTAGGAGGAAGCTGTATACTTGTTAGAATATATAATAGAAATATATTAATGGATTGTGGTATAAGACAGAGCTCATCTAAAGATGCCCTTCCAGATTTTAAATCAATTCAGGAACAGGGAGGCATAGAGGCTATAATTATAAGTCATTCTCATATGGATCACATAGGGTCTTTGCCCATAATAAGTAAAGAATATCCACTAGCTAGAATATATACTACTAAAATGACAAAGGATCTTATGAGGGTACTTCTCTATGATAGTTTGAAAATCATGAATAACAGGGAAGGGGAAATTCCCTTGTATGCAGAAGCAGATGTGAAGAATATGTTAAATAATATATTTACTATAAATTATATGGTGGAACTTCCTATTTTTGAAGATGTAAAGCTTACATTTTACACTGCTGGACATATAGCAGGAGCAGCCTGTGTCTATATAACTACTCCAGAGGGTTCATTATTTTATTCTGGAGATTTTTCAGTATTTTCACAAAAAACTGTGGAGGGCTTGAAGGTTCCAAGGCTCAGGCCGGATGTGGCAATATTTGAAGCTACTTATGGAGATAGATTGCATTCAAATAGAGAAGTGGAAGAAGAACGTCTTATAGACATTATAAATGAATGCAGGCAAAAAAAGGGAAAAATGTTAATTCCGGCTTTTGCCCTTGGAAGATCCCAGGAGGTATTGCTTACTATAAAAAAGGCACTGAATAAAAATATATTAAAGGATATTAAGGTTTATGTGGATGGAATGATACGTGATATAAACAGAACTTACAAGTTAAATCCGCTATACCTTAGAAATTCCTTAGGGAAAAAGATATTAAGGGGTATTGAACCTTTTTATGATGACAACATAATTCCTGTAGATAATAAATCAAGAGAGAAAATATTAAAACAAGAAGAATCTTTAGTTATAGTTTCAAGTTCAGGCATGCTTACAGGAGGATATAGCCAGTATTATGCGGAGAAAATAGCTCCTATGGAAAATGGCTATATAGTTATGACAGGATATCAGGATGAAGAATCTCCAGGAAGAAAACTTTTGGATCTTTTAAAGGAAGAAAAGGATAAAAAATTGCACATAAACGATAAAACCATTCCTGTGAATTGCAAGGTGAAAAATATAGGACTTTCAGCTCACAGTGATAAGAGTGAAATAAAATCACTTATAAATTTTTTAAGTCCCAGAAATATATTTATAGTACATGGAAATGAAGCTGTAATAGAAAATTTTTGTGTGCAGCTTTCAGCAGAAGTAAAAGGAAAAGTGTATGCACCTAAATGCAGTGAAGTTTATGATATTAATATAAATAAACCTCGAAAACAATGGAAAAAGTTCTTGGATAAAGTTATGAATTGTAAAGAAGAATTAGATGAAAGCAACTTAAAGAGATTTTGGGAATTTATATTACTTAATTATGGAGAGAGATTATTTACTCTGGAAGAGATGTTTTATATATGGAGCGGAGATAAAAAGGGAAAATATGATGTTGGGAATTTTCAAAAAATCATAATAAATTCCCCTTATTTTGAAAATGATAATAGAAGATTGTTTTTGTTTAAATGTAAAAGTGAGGGAAAGGTTCAGGAAAGTTTAAAAAACAAAGAACTTAAGCCAAATGAACTAAAAGAACTTACTAATAAATATTTCAAATATTTTAATCCTAAAAAATCCAGTTTTATATACGATGAAAAAAAAGTTATTTTAAATTTTGATTTTCCCTCTACAGTGCACAAAAGTATAAATAGTAAAATAGAACAATTTGAAAGGGAAGTAGGATGGAAAGTGGAAATAAGTGATACTATAAATATAAATGCAGCTTCTGAATTTATAAATAGCATTTTAAAGGAAGTATCCATAAAAAAAATATCTTACAGGTTAGAGCAAAAACAAGCTATAGTTATAACAAATTCTAAATACAGCATAGAAGAGGATAAAATCAAAGAATTTGAAAATACCACAGGACTTTATTTATTGATACAATCTACAGAGGATAAGGTAAAGGATAAAATAGGACATATCTATATAAAGGCTCCAGACAAATGTGAGTCTATGGAGCAAAACAAAGCCTTGAGTTTGATTGGAGAGTTTTTTGATAAAGAGGAATTTAAGCCTTATAAAAAAAGTATAAAATCCTATAATGATAAAAAATATATAGAACTTTCTTTTATAAGTCCTGTAATTGGAGAAAAATATAGAATGCACATTCAGGATTTATCCAATTTAACAGGGTGGGATGTTGGTATATCAAGTAGTGCAAATCAAAATGAAATAATAAATATAGCTGTAGATGTATGTAAAAGAAAAAATATAAAACTAAAGAAAAATCCTTCTTTTAACAATGTAAATTTAAGCTTGGAATTAAAATTACAGGATGTAAATGCAGAAGAGTTAGATTCTGTGAAATCAGAATTTGAATACAGAACGGGATGTATATTAAAGTGGTAATCCAGGGGAAAATAGTAGTATATTCCCTGGATAAAAAATTATTTTTGTATAGAACACAGGATTATTTTATCTAATAATTCTGTAAAGGACATATTGATTCCATTAGCACTTTTAGGGAAAAGGCTATTTTTTGTAAGACCTGGCAGAGTATTCAGTTCAAGTACATAGGGAACCTTATCTTTAAGTAGCATATCTACTCGTACATACCCTTTGCATTTAAACAGATCCCAGCACTTTAAGGATATTTCTTTAATTTTATTTTGAAGGGGTTCTTCAAATTCTACTACTATTTCCTCAGAACCGCCATCTGCATATTTTGAAGTGTAGTCAAAGAAAGAACCTTTATTAGGTTTTATGGCAAGTATGGGAAGGGCAGTCCCATCTAATATGCAGCAGGTGATCTCATCTCCTTCTATATATTTTTCAATCATGACTTCTTTATCGTAGTTAAAAGCAAGACGAGCAGCTTCCTCTATATCTTCACTCTTTTTTATTATATTAGTTGCTACACTTGAACCACCGGAATTTGGTTTTACAACTACAGGGTATCCAATATTTTCTAAAGAGTTATAGTCAATATCTTCTATGGATTTTATACATATCCATTTTGCTGTATTTATATTGGCAGAGCACATAAGTTTCTTGCTTATATCCTTATCCATGCAAATGCCGCTGGTTAAAGGACTGCAGCCTGAATAGGGTATATCCATGGTTTCTAATACAGACTGTATTATGCCATCCTCACCAAATTTACCATGCAGGGCAATAAAAGCAAAATCTATATTTTTTACTTTTTCAAATACATCACTTTTTTTATCTATAATGATAGGTACTATTTCATATTTATTTTTATCCATATAGTCTACTATGGATTTTCCTGAATTCAGGGAAACCTCTCTTTCAGAAGATATTCCCCCCATTATAATTCCTACTTTCATATTATGATTCCTCCAAAAATTCATTTTTAGGCAACAAGCCTTTTAATATAATATTATACATTTTTACTTAAATATTAAAGAACCACGTTGGTGGTATTTGTATATTGTAGTGGTTTGAAAAATAGTATTGACATTATTTTATTGTGTGCTATAATTTATCCTGTAAATTATAAATTTAATATA
Organism: Clostridium sp.; assembly: GCF_036781005.1. Lineage (GTDB taxonomy): Bacteria > Bacillota > Clostridia > Clostridiales > Clostridiaceae > Clostridium_B. The sequence continues at coordinate 8,004 of NZ_DAIQBT010000043.1, forward strand.
AGCTTTATCAAGAGTGGCGGAGGGACTGGCCCTGTGAAACCCGGCAACCAGTATTGTTTTTTGATACATTGGTGCTAATTCCTACAGCGGAAGCTGAAAGATAGAGGATAGTTTGAGATTTTTGCTCGAGGTTATCCTCGAGCTTTATTATTTTAAATTTAATATTATAAGGGAGGAATGACAATCAAAAAGGTATTAACAGTTATTTTATCATTAATATTTGTTCTTGCATTAGTTGGAGGTGGAACACAAAAAAGTGAAGGAAGTACAAGTAAAGGCGAGGATAAAATTATTATAAAGATAGGAGAATCTCCACAACCTCATAAGGAGATACTTGAAAAAGTTAAACCTATACTTAAAAAAGCAGGGTATGATCTTCAAATAGTTGAGTTGGCAGATTATGTAACTCCAAATAAGGCACTTCAGTCAGGAGAAATAGGTGCAAACTTTTTTCAGCACATACCATATTTGGAAAATTTCAATAAAAAGAATAATGCAGATTTAGTTTATGTTGCCAAAGTATATCTTGAACCACTAGGGCTTTAAAATTGTTGGCTAATGAAGGACTTATAAAGGTAAAAGATTGAGATACCATATCAAAACTAGATATAACTGAAAATAAGAAAAACTTTAATATACAAGAAGTTGATGCACCGCAGCTTCCAAAAATACTGGCAGATGTGGATGCGGCAGTTATAAATACAAATTATGCCTTAGAAGCTAATTTAAATCCAACTAAAGATGCTATTGCTATAGAATCAAAAGATTCACCTTATGCTAATATAATTGTAGTTAGGAAAGAAGATAAGGATAAACCTTATATAAAAGCATTGGCAAAGGCCGTAAATGATGAACAGATCAGAAAATTTATAAATGAAAATTATAAAGGAAGTATAATTCCTGCATTTTAAGCAAATTTCATATGGAATAACTTAAATAAATTTCTTAAAATAAATAATTTAAACTAAAATCACTTTATAAAATAAAGAATAATACCTTCTAAATAAAGAGTAGTATTCTTTATTTATTTACTCAATTGTGTAAAAATATATTTGAGGTGAAATTTGTTATGTTCTCTAATATTAAAATAGATAAAGATAGGGTTGTATATATACAGTTAAAAGATTATATTAAAGATATGATATTAAAAGGGCTGCTCAGAAAGGATGAGAAACTTCCTTCCACTAGGGAAATGGCATCTATGTTTAATGTAAGCAGAAATACTATAATGTGTGCCTATGAATTTTTACAAGATGAGGGTTTTGTATATATAAAAAAAGGAAAGGGAACCTTTGTTTCAAATGTGAAGATAGATTTTCAGGAGAAATGGCAGGTGGTCTGGGAGAATAGGATAAGTAATTATGGAAAACTTTCAGAAAAATTAGATATAATTAAACATGAAATTAAATGGCAAAAAGAAATGATATCTTTTAAGAGTATAGCTCCTGATGAAAATTTATTTAATGTAGATGAATTTAAAAAGGCATTTTTAAACAGAATGGCAATAGAAGGAGATAAAATTTTAAATTATGGTTATGCAAAAGGATATAAACCTCTTATTGAATATCTATTGAGATATATGGAGAATAAAGGGGTAAATGTACAGGAAAAAGACATACTTATAACCAATGGCTTTACAGAAGGATTTGATCTGGTGTTATCCTGTATTACTAAAAAAGGAGATGGTATAATATGTGAAAATCCCACTCATAATACTGCAATTAAGATTATGAAGCTTCATGAACTTAATATAACAGGAGTAGATATGGAGAGAGATGGGGTTGACTTAAATATACTGGAAAAGGAATTGAAAGAAAATAAATTTAAAATTTCTTATTTTATTCCTTCGTATCATAATCCTACAGGTATTGTAATGTCCCCGGAGAAAAGGGTTTCTATATATAATATACTTAAAAATTATGATGTACCTATAATTGAAGATGGTTTTAACGAAGAACTTCGATATTTTGGAGCACATGTATCCCCTATGGCTGCTTTTAGTGGCTCAGGTAATAGTGTAATATACATTGGAAGCTTTTCAAAGATATTATTTCCCGGCATAAGAATAGGATGGATATTGGGAGACAGGCTACTTATAGATTATTTAGAAAGTATAAAAAGAAGCAGAAATATTCATACTTCTTCCCTTGATCAGGCCATTTTTTATGATTATCTAAATTGTGGTAATTTTGATAAATATATAAAAAAGGCAAGAAAGGTGTATAAAGAAAAATATGAATTTGCATTAAAATGTGCAAAACAATATATAGAAAATAAAGAAGTACTAGGAGAAGGGGGAATGCATATATTTATAAAATTAAAAAACATAAATTCACGAAAACTCTTAGCCAAGTGTTATAGAAGAAAAGTTATATTCACCCCGGGAGATGTATTTTATGTAGATGATAAGGGGCAGGATACTTTAAGACTTGGGTTTTCAAGGGTTAGTAAGGAAAATATAAAAAAGGGTTTTATGGTAATTGGAGAAGAAATTAAAAAATTAGGAGGATATGTATAATGAAAAGAGTATCGAAAAAAGTATTATATGAAGGTAAATGGGTTAGAATGGAAGAGGTAACTTATCTGGGAAAAGAAAATGAACTTTTAAAGTGGGAAAACATAGAGAGAACTAATACCACAAGTACAGTTATAATAATAAGCAAACTGGTACCATCTAATAGATATATATTTATAAAGCAATACAGACCTGCAGTGGATAAATACGTAATTGGATTTCCAGCAGGGCTGGTAGAAAATGAAAGTCTATTTGAAAGTGCCGCAAGAGAGCTTAAGGAGGAAACAGGTTATATTGGAAAGATAAAATCCATAGGACCTGAGCTCTATGCTAATCCTGCCCTTGTAACAGACAGAGTTAGGGTAATAAAGATGGAAATAGATGAGGATTTAGAAGAAAATAAAAATCCCACACAGCAGCTGGAAGAAGCAGAGGACATACAGGTAATTGCTTTGCATAAAGATGAAGTAAGAGAGTTTTTACTCAGAGAACAGGCAAAAGGTACAGCTGTGGCTATAGCACCATGGTATGTTTTTTATGGATTACATGAGGATTAATAATTTTAAAGTATAGGACAGCTTAAGGAGGATTGAATTTGTTTGCCTTATTTTTAATTATTAATCTTATAAATATTTTTGCAGCAATTTTCGTAGATTGGATAATTGGAGATCCCTATAAATTTCCTCATCCTGTAATATACATAGGAAAGCTAATATTATATTTAGAAGTAAAGGGAAGAAGGCTTTATAAAAATGAAAAAAATCTGAAATTATGGGGTGGTATAATAGTTTTAATAGTAGGTATGGTTAGTTTTTTAATACCCTTTATACTGCTTGTGATTTTGAGAAAGAACATAATTTTATATCAGATAGTAAATATATTTCTTATTTGGACAACTATCTCTGCTAGGTGTATGGCAGTGGAAGCTAAAAAAGTTTATCATGCTTTAAAAAAAGGAAATATTATAGATGCAAGGGCTAAACTCTCAAACATAGTTGGAAGAGATACAGTGGGTTTGAACAATAAGGAAATAATAAGGGCAAGTGTAGAGACAGTGGCGGAAAATACTTCAGATGGAGTTATAGCCCCACTTATTTATGCAGTTTTTGGTGTTCCTTTTGCAATTCTTTATAAAGGTATAAATACCATGGATTCAATGCTTGGATATATGAATAAAAAATACAGGTATATAGGATTTTTTCCGGCAAAAGTGGATGATATATTTAATTTTATCCCAGCTAGAATCACAGGAATTTTTATATGTATATCCGCTTCTGTCGTGAAAGGCAATATTTTTTATGCTTTTAAGATAATGATGAGAGATAGAAAAAATCATAAAAGCCCCAATTGTGCCTATCCAGAAGGGGCAGCAGCAGGAGCTATGAGAATACAGCTTGGAGGTACCAACAAATATTTTGGAGAGTTGATACATAAACCTACTATAGGCGATAATTCTGTGGAGTTAAATTTTAACCATATAAAAGAAAGTATAAAACTTATGTATTTTTCTGAAATAAATCTAATGGTTTTTTTTGCAGTAATATGCATAATATTAATTTTGACTTATTTTTAAAACCATATTTTAAAGCAAAAATTATTTTATAAAAGGAGAAGTCCAGATTTGAAAAAAAACATTGAAAAAAATAATCTCCCTTTACATATTTCGCTTCTATCTTCAAAAATAAAGGTGATCATAATAGGTGGAGGAACTGCAGCCTATATAAAATCTAAGGCTTTTATCATGAAAGGATGCCAAGTCTGCGTATTGTCCAAAAAGTTTATAGATAGTTTTGATAATATTAAAAAGTATTTAAATGTTAGTTTCATTAAAGAAGAGTACAATATACGATATATATTAGATAAGCATATTGTAGTAATTGCAACAGATGATAATAAGGTTAATTCAACTATAAGACAGCATTGCAGGGAATTTTGTAAGATATATGTGGATGCTGTGGATTTCAAAGAAGGAAACTGTATTTTACCCTGTAATAGAAGTACTGAAAATATGTCTATAGCAGTAAATATAAGGGGGGTATCTCCTATAACTTCAGTATTTATTGCAGATAAATTGATAAGTTATATTAAAAAATATGATGATTTTGTAGAATTTAGCTCTAATATGAGAAATAGTATTTCTAAAATAGAATATAGAAAAAATATTATGAATTTTATAAGTACAGATGACTTTTATTTTTTTTATAAAAAGGGAAAGGCACCTATTGTAATTGAAATGTTTTATAACAAATAAGGACAATTTTTAATATAAGGGTTAATGGATTTTAAAATATGAGGAGGAACATAATGAGCTTAATTGAAAATACTTTAAATAAAATAGAAAAAAGAAATGAAAAAGCTATGGAGAATGCAAAAAAAAGATTAGATAATCTGGCAAAGCCTATAGGAAGTCTTGGAGAATTAGAAGAGATAGTTGTAAAAATGGCTGGAATTACAGGAAAAATATATAATAAAATACATAAAAAAAATATAGTTATAATGTGTTCAGATAATGGAATATGGGAAGAGGGTATAAGTAATTGTCCAAAGGGATTGACGGTAAGCATTACTGAAAATTTTGTTAAAGGTATAACAGGAGTGTGTATATTAGGAGATTTTTTCAAATGTCATAGAACTATAGTGGATATAGGAACTGATTATGATTTTCAAAATGATGGAATTATAAATAAAAAGGTGGCTTATGGCACTAAAAATATAGTAAAGGAAGCTGCTATGACTAGGACACAGTGTATAAAGGCTATTGAAACAGGAATAGAAATAATAGATGGACTTGTAAAAAAAGGATACGACTTATTTGGAACAGGTGAAATGGGAGTATGTAATACGGCTACAAGTTCTGCGGTCTTAAGTGCTATATTAAAGCTGCCAGTAGATGAAACTGTGGGAAAGGGCTCTGGAATTACAGAAGATAAATTTAAGGCTAAAAAAGCTGCAGTTGAAAATGCACTTAAAATAAACAATCCCGATTCAGCAGATGTTATTGATGTTATAACAAAAGTAGGGGGATTTGATATAGCCGGAATATGTGGCTGCTTTTTAGGAGCTGCTAAAAATAGAGTTCCTATTGTAATAGATGGTTTTATATCTTCTGTAGCAGCACTTTGTGCTGTAAAATTAAATGAAAATATAATAGATTTTTTATTTCCTTCTCACCTTTCAGCAGAACCAGCAGCTAATTATGTAATGAAAGAATTGGGACTGAAACCCATGTTAAACTTGAACATGAGATTAGGGGAGGGCTCAGGATGTCCTATGGCTTTTGAAATAATAGAAGCTGCTCTATATACCATGGAGAATATGGGGACTTTTCAGGAAGCCAAAGTAGATGGCAGTAAACTTATAGATATTAGAAAATAAATGAAGCAGTTATGTGGAGTTATAAGAATATTTTTAAAAAGTAGAGTAATAAAACTGTACTCTACTTTTTTTATTTTATATATTTACAAAATTTTAAAGATAGGCTATAATTGAAAATGAATATCAATATCGATTAATGATAAAAATGAAAGAGGAGGAAGACTATGAGTATTCTAGTTATCGGAGGAGATAAGCTTGGAACTATAACTGACAAGTTAAGAGAGAATGGTTTTAATAAGATAGGGCATGTTACAGGAAGAAAAAAAGGTGATAGAAAGGTTAAAATTCCAGAAAATACAGATTTAGTACTGGTACTTACAGATTATGTAGGTCATAATATGGCGGAAATAATAAAGGAAAGATCAAGAAGAAGTGATGTAGCGGTAATGTTCTGTAGACGTTCTTGGTCAAGTATGTATAAGAATATAGATGATTACATGAGACAAATAAAAAGATAAAGGTAGTGGTAGCAATTTGTATGAATGAAATATAAAATGTATGATATATAAGTATAGTCTTGTGCTATTTATTCCACAATTTTTTATAGCCCAGGATCACTAAAAGAGTGAGTACGGAAACTAGGGCAATAGTACCACCGGGAGCACTGTTTATATAATAAGATAACAATAATCCTCCCATTATATCTAAAAATCCAAATAGTATAGAGAATATAAGGGTAAGTTTAAAACCTTTATGCAGCTGTAGAGATGCAGCCACAGGCATTGCTATCATAGATGATATTACCAGAATGCCAAGTATTCTCAAGGATACAGAAATTGTAGCACCTACTAAAAGTATAAATAGATAGTTTATAAGTTTTACCTTTATCTTACATACTTTAGCACCATTCTCATCGAAAGTTATGTAAAGTAATTGGTTGTAGAGTATTGATAGAGTTATTACAGAAATTATACTAAGTATGAATACGGTATAGAGTTCATTTTTAGATACCGTAAGTATACTGCCGAATAAATAGGAATTTACATTTCCGCTGGCTTTTCCAGTACTTATAAGTACAATTGCAATACCTACTGACAGGGTAAGTATAATCACAAGTATCAATTCTGCATATTTTTTATAATAATCTCTTAAAAATTCTATTACAAGTCCTGCAATAGAGGTAAATATGAAGGCTGTAAATATAGGATTGTATCCAAATACTATTCCGATTGCAACTCCAGCAAAGGATGAATGGGATAAGGTATCTCCCATCATGGAATATCTTTTTAAGACCAGAAAGGTACCTACTGCAGGACATAATATCGATATAAATATACCTGCAATAATTGCATTTTGCATAAAAGCGTATTGTAACATGATTACCTCCCAAACAACAAATTAATTTATTTTAAGTTTAGTAGTTTTTTATATTCTTTAATGGTGTATATGGTGGCAGTGCCATTCTTCATAACACATATGTGAGTAGAGTTTTTAAGCGCAGCTTCTAAATTATGTTCTACAGATATTACTGTTATAGATAAACTGGTATTTAAATGTTTTATTATAGTATATAGTTCTTTTTGACTTGTCATATCTATACCTGTAGAAGGTTCGTCAAGTATCAAAAGTTCAGGGGGCCCCATTATGGCCCTTGCTATGAATATCTTTTGGCGTTGTCCGCCAGATAAATTTCCTATAAGATTGTTTTTAAAATCTTTCATGCCAACGTAATTAAGACAGGAATCTATGAGTTTTCTATCTTTTATTTTTAGAACTCTCATGTGGCATTTAAGCATTTCTAATACTGTAATTGGAAATTGAGAATTAAAATTTTCCATTAGTTGAGGAACATAGCCTATTTTTTTAGTAGATAAATGAATATGTCCTTTTAATGGAGATAAAATCCCAAGTATTAATTTGATTAAAGTGGTTTTGGAACTTCCATTTTCACCTATTATTGAAACATAACTCCCATAATCAATGTGTAGACTCACAGAATCTATTAAATAAGGAGGTTTTCCAGTGTAGGAAAAATTTAAATTTTCTATAGTAAGCACGAATAAACTTCCTCCTAAAATTAAGAATTGTTTTATAATATATGGTAATAATATGCATAATACGATTTAATCAATATATATTATATACATAGTTGCAAGTGATTTGCAACTATATAAAAATATTTTTATTGTATTTAAGTGATTGTAAAAAAAGTATTGACTAAATAAGCTTGGAAATATATAATAATAAATGTTGGTTGAAAAGTGAATATGAGGTCCCTTGGTCAAGTGGTTAAGACGTCACCCTCTCACGGTGAAATCAGGAGTTCGATTCTCCTAGGGACTACCAATGACTGTATAAGAGTGTTTTGAAGGGTTTCAGGGCAGTCTTATTTTTGCGTTTAACACATTAGTTGTAGATAGATATTGATATGTATAGCGATAAATAGTATTTAACTATTTTCTGTTGTTAATAAGGTTATTATTTTCATATGATTCACCAGCTTTAAATTTTTCTAGCTTTTGCTTAACACTGTGTTCTTTTAAAACTGGAATTAGGTCAGATGGAATAGGAACAATTCTGTTACTGCTTTTAGTTTTAGGTGGCTGAACTAATATCTTATTTTCTTTTGTATTATCAGAATTCATAACTTTTACTCTTTTTATAATTTTATTTCCATTTTGTCTAAATCAACATCATTCCATGTAAGTGCTAGGAGCTCTCCTTGTCTTAGACCTGTAGTTAACGCTGTTAATATTAAACATTTTAAGTGGCTTGTCCTTAAAGCTTTTTTAATAGACAGATTTCTTTATCTGTAAATATTTTTATCTCTTCCTTTTCTAAGTTACTTCCTTCACCTGGTATAACTATTTTTTTACCCCAGTAAGGATTTTTTATTATATAACCTTACCTAAAAAAAGAAGTGTTACAAAAAATAGATAATCATTGAAAATAACTGATAAATTTTATGATAATGTGGAAAATTTCTCAATTTTATGAGAAGCAAAATTATTTACGGATAAGCTCTAATTTTATTATAATATAAGTTATATTTATTTTCCAAAAGTTCATCCGGTTAACTAGAGTATTTTTTATAGAACTGCACAAACTTTAAATGTAGCATCAAAGATTACTATTTAGAGAGGTGTTTATCATGACACGTAACAATAAGTTAGTAGTCCCAGAAGCCAGAGAAGCCTTGAATAGGTTTAAGATGGAGTCAGCCCGAGAGGTTGGAGTAAATTTAAAAGATGGCTACAATGGAGATTTAACTGCCAGAGAAGCTGGCTCTATAGGTGGAAACATGGTTAAGAAAATGATTAAAGCCTATGAAGAAGACTTAAAATAAAGTATGATACTAAAAACCTAGTAGGATCTTCCAACTAGGTTTTTAGTTTTCATGTTTAATAAATTAGATGTTCAAGTAAAAAAATGAGCTGAAATAACTACTCGAAATTTTCATCTAAATATCGTCCTCCGCCTTGAGGCGGTCTTCCTCCCTGAGGTGGTCTTCCTCCTTGTGGTGGAGGTACGTGAATTGGAGTAATACGTAATATGTCACGACGACGAACACGAACAGGTTGGTTACCAGAATGTGTAAATACGGTTAAACATACTATGTCTGTACGCCGATTGTAACGATTTATATGCGCTGTGACTGTGCCACGCCCCCTAATATTGACAAGTGCAATTTGACCAACATATGATTGTATTACTTCAGGACTAATACGTTGTCTAAAATAATTATAGTAGTCATCATAGTAATCAGAAAGACAATAATAATTTTCCAATATTTATTTTCTCCTTATATTTATCATTTCAATATTTATATTATGTTAGTATAATACTTTTGGGAATTGATTATTAATAAAGTTTGGTAATAAGAATTAATGGAATAATTACTAAAAAGCCCTGGCAGCACCAGAGCTTTTACTAATTAATAACACATAATGAGTGAGATAATAAAACATTTATAGAAGCATTATTATTATACCCAATTTACTACATTTAAAACAATAAAATCTATTTACATATATTGTAAAATAATATATTATATATTTATGAGGACAACATTCCTAATTAATTCGTTATAACCTAACATAAGCTTAATTCTTCTAAATTTACACTCCAAATAGTAATAGTTTTAAGCCTGCCAGAGATTTTTTCTGGCAGGCTTACTTTTATGCCTAAATATGGACAAACTGTTACTATATTGTTACAATATAATTACAATATATAAATAAATAAGGGGAGGGGAAATATATTGGATGATAAAAGAACAGCGGAATTTGTTTTAGGACTTATTGGTGGCATTTTTGGAATCATAGCAGGAATAATGGCAATGACAATTGGAGGAGTAGCTTCTGCATTTAGTGCAGATGGAGCTAATACAATTACTAGTCTAGGTATAGGAGCTATATTATTATCAGTATTAGGTATTGTTGGAGCAGTAGTTGTTAGAAATAAAGGAAAATTAGGTGGACTATTTATGACTATTGCTGCAATTGGAGGAATAATATGTGTATCATATTTTTATATTCTTTCAGGTATACTTTTAATAATACCAGGTATAATGGGATTGGTTAAAAAAGACCAAAGTAAAGCAAAGGTTAGTGTATAAGTTTAAACACTATTTTAAACAAAATAAAACTCCAGCCTTATTTTAGTCGAAAGTTTTATATATGCAAGATAAAGGAGCAAAATATTAATGCTCCTTTTCTAATTAAGCATTTCAGCATGTCTACAATATCTACATGTGTTGTCGTTGTCCTTATAACAGCGATAGCATATTAGGTCTTTTACACATATACCATACTTGGGCTTGATTTCATCTATGGGGATGTGATCGAAGTCTCTTTCGCTTTTTATTTTACCTGTCTTGTTTAACAAGTTTATCTGATCTTTTACTTTTTTATGATCCATTTTTTCACCACTTTTCATTTGAGTATTCTATAAAAATATCCTATTATGTAATGAAAAAGAAATATATGTATAAATATTGTAAAATATAAGGGAAGTTTAATTAAAAATTCTAAGGTGAAATTAACAAGAGAAATAGCTTAAAAGCCGTTGAGTTATCTATGAATAGTGCCAGTATTATTTAACACACTAGGGATATATACATATCAATATTTATTATACTTTATAGTAAAACAAATGTGTTAGACCAAGTGTTATCAAGTGATGTGGATAAATATATAAAACTATAGTCATACTAATTAGTTTTAAATATAGCCTTAAATATATTTATAAAAGCTCTCAAAT
>NZ_DAIQBT010000044.1:0-18489 GCF_036781005.1 Clostridium sp.
CCATTACAGGTTGGAATTGGATAGTTTCTATGTTTACTAAAGAAAATTAGTATTATATTGAAAGATTTTTTCAAAAGATTCATTAACATTTATAATTTTATCTTTATTATCAAGTATGACAATTCCGTCTTGAGAATTTTTAAATAACTCCTCAAAATATATTCTCTGCAATTTAAATTTTTTGTCTAGTTCAACTAACTGTCTACTCTTTTTTATATTCATGTAGGTGAGTATAAAAAATATCGCTATTACGGTTATAAATAACACAACATACATTATCGAAGCACCGCTGCTAAAATTTACAGTTTTCTATAAAAACCTATTTAATTTGTCAAAAAGCCGCTATTTTTATATTCCCATCTCCTTCAAAATAAAAAATAGGCAGGCCTACACCTCTAGACAAGTTCCCTATAGACTCTGACACATATTCCGCAACAATTAGTCTCCTCCTTTTAAAGTTATTTTACACCTAGAATTAAAATATTTACTATTTAATATATTTTTCATGGAAAATACATTAATTCACATTGCATCACACTGCAATTCCTCGTTACATTATCAAATATATATTAAAATATCCAATTATTCTATATATTTTTAGTAACAATACAATATTTAAACAATAGTAATTATAAAACAGTATTGAAATATGAAAATTAAAATGGTAAAATACAAATACTATTATGAACTTTCTAAATATTTCATCAAGTTATAAGCTTAATCATTAACCCCCTATATTTAATCTATATTGATTTAAAGAAAGGAGTTGTCATAATGATTTCCATAAATGAAATAGATTGTTTGAAAGCTATAGCCGAATTGCATATTGACGTGATATCAGGAGGAGTCTTATATTTAATTATAGAAGGAAATACATTCATCTGGAGAAAGGCATCAAAAGATTTTGATTTAGATACATTTCATGTTGGAGAAAAATTAAATGCTAATAGCATAGCAGCCAAGGCAATAAAAGAAAATAGGACAATAATACAAAATGTTCCACGCTCTCTTTATGGAATGAGACTAACAACACTGGCTCAACCTTTAGTTAATGAAGAAAATCAGCCTGTAGGAGCATTTTCCATTGTATTTCCAAAATTACATCCTGTAGCAAAATCATTTACTGATTTTGCACCCATTTTAGCAGAAATGTATCCAGAGGGTGCCTTTCTTTACATTACAGATTTGGATAAAATCGCTTACAGGCAACCTTCAAAAAAATTTGACATACCTCATCTCCAGATAGGATACAGGTTAAAGGAGGATAATACTGCCGTCAAAGCTATAAAAACAAAAAAACAAATTTCATTGGAACGAGACAGTTCAGCACATGGAGTGCCTACTCTTACAACATGCTATCCTTTATTTGATGAAGAAAATTCACAAGAAGTGGTAGCTACCTTAGGTATAATAATTCCCAAGGTAATTGCCATTAATCTAAGGGACATGTCCGCGACCCTTGAAAACAATCTTTCAGGAATAACTTCTGTAATATCCCAGCTAGCAGAATCTTCATCCAATATATATGCCAATGAAAAAAAACTCAATGAAGATATTAATGATATAATAAAGCTGTCAGAAGATATTAACACCGTCTCCTCTTTTATCAGCAAGATTGGTACCCAAACTAATATGCTGGGATTAAATGCTTCTATTGAAGCAGCAAGAGCCGGAGAATATGGAAAAGGGTTTGGCGTTGTTGCACAAGAAATAAGAAAACTATCTGAACAGTCTAAGGGTACAGTTCCAAAAATTAAAGAATTGACTGATTCAATCAAAGGAAAAGTAAATGAAACCTGTGAAAAAAGCCAAAATTCACTAATTTCAAGTCAAGAACAAGCTGCTGCTGCACAAGAGATTACCGCCAGTATACAAGAAATATCTTCCATGTCAGAAGAATTAAACAAGGTTGCTCATACTTTATAAATATACAATTACGACCTTAAAAAATCCTTAATACTTATTTATCAAAAATAAAGCACTATCATTACTCCCATAATGTTAGTGCTTTCACTCTTAACTTTACTCTATTACATCATAAATATATTGAATTTGAGGAGGTTTTGTAACATCTATGGAAAAAGCATTTAAAGCTATTTTTTCAGCTTCCATAGAGTTATTCCTATTACTATGTAAAATACAGAGAATATCCCCGGCAGATACCTTATCTCCCACTTTTTTAACCATTGTAATTCCGGCAGATAAATCAATTACATCTTCTTTTGTCTTCCTTCCGGCACCAAGCAACATGGCAGCCCTTCCTATAAATTCAGCCTGAATCTTATATACATATCCACTTTTATGAGCTTTTATATCTATATGCCTTTGTGCCTGGGGAAGCAGCCTGGGATTATCAATTATCCGGGGATTTCCCCCTTGTACCTTTACCAATTCCTTAAATTTTTCTATTGCCCTGCCTGATCTGATAACTTCATTTAGAGCCTTATATGCGGTATTTACATCTTGAAATGCTCCTCCCAATACTGCCATATAGGAAGCTATGGTAAGTGCAACTAAAACTTCATCCTCTGACCCTTCACCTTTTAATACCTCTATTGCTTCTTTAACTTCATTTGCATTTCCAACTTCATAACCTAAAGGCTGATTCATATCTGTAATTAAAGCTATAGTTTTTCTATTAAGAGATTTGCCTATAGACACCATGGTTCTTGCCAATTCCCTAGCTTCATCTAAAGATTTCATAAATGCTCCTGACCCTACTTTTACATCTAGCACTATTGAATCTGCTCCTGAAGCTATTTTTTTACTCATAATAGAACTTGCAATTAAAGGAATACTCTCCACAGTGGAGGTAACATCTCTTAATGCATAAATCTTCTTATCTGCAGGAGTCAAGTTTGAAGACTGACCTACCACAGCCATTTTATATCTATTCACATTATTTATAAAATCATCTTTGTTTAAATTAGTATTAAATCCTTCTATTGCTTCCAGTTTATCTATAGTACCTCCAGTATGACCAAGTCCTCTGCCGCTCATTTTAACCACGGGTATACCTAGTGCAGCCACTAAAGGTACCACAACAAGACTGATTTTATCTCCCACCCCTCCAGAGGAATGTTTATCTACCTTTATACCTTTAATATCAGATAAATCCATTTTATCTCCAGAGTTAACAAGAGACAGGGTTAAATTTGCAGTTTCTTCTTCTGTCATTCCCTTAAAACAAACTGCCATAAGAAAAGCAGCCATTTGATAATCAGGTATTTCTCCTTTTACATATCCCTGCACCACTTCATCTATTTCTCTTTGAGTCAAATCTTTACCTGATTTTTTCTTATAAATTATATATTTCATATCCATACTAAATTTCTCCCTGGCTGTATATACTTTTACCATATATTTTTAAGGAATTATCAACAAATACTGAAAGTTTTTCAAATTTTTTAGTTATTTCATTATTAGCTCTTTAAAACTACTTCCATAAAGATCATTTTTTACATTTAAAAGTTCCAGTACAGTTTTACCTATATCAGAATAACTTTTCCTTATACCTATATCTACCCCTGACTTTAAATTTTTTCCATACGCCAAAACAGGTATGTATTCCCTGGAATGATCCGTACTTTTTGTAGTTGGATCACAACCGTGATCTGCAGTTATTATAAGTACATCCCCTTCATTCATATAAGAAATTATTTCAGAAATCCTTTTATCCGCTTCTATGATGGCCCCAGCATAACCCTCTACATCATTTCTATGACCATACAACATATCAAAATCAACTAAATTTGTAAATATAAGTCCCGGTTTATTCTTTTTCATGTACTCCAGTGTTTTATCTATGCCATCCATATTATTTTTTATGTGAACTGCCTCTGTTATTCCTCTCTTATTGTATATATCTTCTATTTTACCTACTGCCATTACATTTAGCCCCGATTCTTTTATATAGTCCAGCATAGTTTTTTTAGGAGGATCCAGTGCAAAATCTTTTCTATTTGAAGTTCTTACATATTTTCCATTTTCATTAATAAAAGGCCTAGCAATTACCCTTCCTACAGTCCTGTCTGCTAAAAGCATTTTTCTGGCTATACTGCACATTTTATATAATTCCTTAAGTGGAATAACTTCTTCATGGGCAGCCACCTGAAATACACTATCTGCCGAAGTATACACTATAGGATATCCTGTATTTACATGCTCTTTTCCCAGTTCATTTATTATTTCCGTACCTGATGCCACTTTATTGCCAAGAACTTTTCTACCAATTTTACCTTGAAATTCTTCTATTATATCCTCAGGAAATCCTTCAGGATAAGTCTTTAAAGGAGTTTCAAGAACAATACCTGCTATTTCCCAATGTCCTGTTACAGTATCTTTTCCCTTAGACAATTCAGCACATTTCCCAAAATTACCTATAGGTTTTTCACATCTCTTTAAATTTTCAACTCCCTGTATATTTCCAATGCCCAATTTATACAAACCAGGAATTTCAAGTCCCCCCAAAGCTTTTGATATATTCCCCAAAGTATTACTTCCTGCATCTCCATATTCTTCTGCATCCGGTAATTCTCCTACGCCTACACTATCAAATACTATTAAAATTACTCTCTCCATATAAACTCATCCTTTCTTTAATAAAACTTACTTGAAACATAGGTTAATTATGCCCTTGGATGAGTTTTTTTATATACTTCTGCAATTTTATTCTTCTTTAATACTGCAGAATATATCTGGGTAGCAGATAAATCTTTATGTCCTAGAAGTTCCTGTACAGATTTAATATCTGCACCATTTTGAAGCAAATGTACCGCAAAAGAATGCCTTAAAGTAAAGGCATTTATATCCTTGTTTATTTTGGATTCCTTTGCATAGTATTTTACAATTTTCCAGAATCCCTGACGGCTCATAGGTGATCCTCTTAAGTTTAAAAACAAAGTATCTAAACTATGTATATTAAGTTGTGGTCTTATATCCAAATAATTTTTCAGATATTCTACTGCTACAGAACCTATAGGTACCAATCTCTCTTTATTTTTAAGACTTTTACATCTTATATAAGAAAATTTTAAATCTATATCATATATAGTTAAAGTTAGAAGCTCCATCACCTTCATACCTGCAGCATACATTATTTCAAGCATAGCTTTATCCCTTATGCCCTTGTAGGTGGTGGGATCTGGCGAATCAAGAAGCTTGTCTACTTCCTCTACAGTTAAAACTTTAGGAATATTATGCTTTACTTTAGGGATTTCATAATACAAAAGAGGATTTTCATTTATTATACCTTTAACCATTAGATATTTATAAAAATTTCTAAGAGAAACTATATTTCTAACTATAGATGAAACCGCCTTTCCTTCCTTTTGAAGATACTGCACATATGCCATTACAGATACTACTTCCACTTCTTGCAAGTTTCCCTCTCTCTTTTTTATAAAATTATAAAACCTATTTATATCTCCAATATATGCATCTAGTGTATTTTTACTCATATGTTTTTTTTCTAGTTGTTCTGCATAGCCCAACAAGAAACTTTCCAAAATTATCACCTACTCTTCAGGAGTTAGAATTTTATAAATTCATTAAAGACAGTAATATAATTATATATTATATCTATATTTTTACTAAATATATTATATACAAAAATACTATTATCATAGGAATGAAACTTAACCACAAAATTATATATTATTAAATCTATAACTTTAGGCAAAAACATTCCAAAAAATACTAATATAAAAAAACATTTCAATACTTCTATAATAAAATCTGATTTTTGTTCATCTAAAATCATGATAATATCCTCATGGAACTTAATACTATAAATTTAATCATATTAGGAGTCAGATAGGATTCCATAAAAAAGCCTATAAACATAGTAATACATATCATCAAAAAAGACATAGAATAAGATGTAAACCTAACTAGCATGTGGGATTTCCATGGAACTCTTGCTCTATCTTTAAAAAGCATAAGTGAAAATTCCATAGCCAGTACGGAAGAAAATAATATACATGGTATATATATTATATTTTGAGGCAATACTCCAAGAAGTGAAAACCATATTCCTTTAATGCCCATGCTACCTATTACAAAACTCATGGTAAAACCTATGGTAAATCCCTTAATTATATCTATTATAAGTATCACAGGTATTCCTATCATTGTAAGTCCTAAAAACCATACCATCAAAATTAAAGGAACATTATTTTTTAAAGTTTCTAAAAATATGGATTTATAATTTACATTTCCCGAATCTACTACCTTGGTAAAATTCTTTAGATAACTTAAAAGGTCACTTTTTTCAAATCCACCCATATATCTTACACTATATATTCCAATAACTATTCCAGTAAAAAAACATATTAGGGTTATAATGTACAACCAAAAATTATTTTTAATATGCCTATTTATTAAATTTAATGCCTTATTTTCCAACATAACTTCATCCCCCTTTTGTTAATCATGTTCTTTTAATTAATTTATGATTTACAAAAGAGTTATATGACTTTTTACTGCCTATTAAAAATACATTATATCATCATAAGGGCACAAATAGTTTTAGCATCTATTATTTTCCCTTCTCTTATCATTTCCTTGATTCTACTTACTTTGATCTCTTTTACATTTATAAATTCATCTTCATCTCCCAAGTCATCTCTTCCTTTATACAATTCTTCTGCTTTATAAATAAATATATATTCATCACAAAACCCAGGACTTGTAACTATTCTTCCTAAATATTTAAGTTCTTTAGCTTTATAGCCTATTTCCTCTTCCAATTCTCTATTTGCACATTGAAGTACATCTTCATTTTTTTCAATTTTACCTGCAGGTATTTCAAGTAAAGTTCCCTCTATAGGTTTTCTAAACTGTTCCACCATAAATAAAGTTTCACTATCCTTGTAGGCAATTATCGCAACTCCGCCTGCATGATTTATTATTTCTCTCTTACTGGTTTTTCCATTTGGCAATTCAACTGTATGAACATTTAAATCAATGATTTTTCCACTAAATATTTTTTCCTTACTTATGGTTTTCTCAAAAAAACCCATAGTCAAACACCTCTACTTTTATTGGATTATTAAGTTATCCTCTTTTAAACTCCATATCTTAAGCTATCTATTTAAACCTATTCATTGTAATCAATTTTATACTTCAACATTATTCTTGTCAATTAAATACTTATTAGATCCTTATCTAAATACATAGCTAAAAACATTTTATATTCCTGCAACAACTTCTTCTAAGGTTCAGATGGAGAAAATCATTTTTTATTCTTATATACAACCTCCATCCAGACCTTTGAATTGCCTGACATTTAAAAAATATTCTATTTATATCAGTAAAACAAGCAAATCATATCAAATAATCTAACTTACTCTATTTTTCAATCTTAACTTATCAGCAACCATAGCTATAAACTCACTATTTGTTGGCTTGCCCTTATCATTATGTATAGTATATCCGAATAGTTTATTTATAGTTTCCACCTGTCCTCTTGACCAAGCCACTTCAATAGCATGTCTTATCGCTCTTTCAACTCTGCTGGCAGTAGTATTATATTTTTTAGCTATGGATGGATACAACTCTTTTGTAACTGCAGATAACAATTCCATGTTATTTACTACCATGGTTATTGCCTCTCTTAAATACATATATCCTTTTATATGGGCAGGTACTCCTATTTCGTGTATTATATTTGTTATCTCCTGTTCCAAATCCGTAGGATTATCCCTTTGTAATTTCACTTCCCCTTCATCTATAAAAGGTACAGTTTTCTTTACTTCTTCTCCACTACTTATAACACTGTTAAACATCTGTCTAATTCTTTGAGTAAATACATCCATATCAAAAGGTTTTACTACATAATAATCTGCTCCAAGTGTTATAGCTCTTTGGGTTATCTTGTCCTGTCCCACTGCAGAAAGAACTATTATGCGGGGCATTGGATCTATATTCATATTATTTAATTCTTCTAATACTCCCAATCCGTCAAGATGAGGCATTATTATATCCAGTACTACTAAATCCGGCTTTTTTTCTTCAATTAGCTTAAGAGCTTCTATCCCATCTTTTGCAATTCCTGTAACTATTATATCTCTTTGATTCAAAAGATAATCATTTAGAATACTACAAAATTCTTTATTGTCATCTGCAATAACCACATTTATCTTTGATTCTTCCATATTTGCCACTCCCCTTTTTTTAATCTAATTCCCATATGTTAACAAAATAATAAATTCGACATGGGAATTTTATTTCCTTCTTTTTTATATAAAAAATTTTTTATATATTTATGTTATTGGCATAAATGTAAAAGATAACATTTAAAATGCTATCTTCTACAATATTATTTTACCATATTTAATATTATTTTACCATATTCTCTATATTTGTATCCTTTAACATCCAATCTATATAAATTCCATATCCTACGTCAGGTTTATTTATAAGCACATGAGTTACCGCTCCCACTAATTTATTATTTTGAATTATGGGACTTCCACTCATACCTTGAACTATTCCTCCTGTTTTATTTAACAATCTGTTATCTGTAACTTTTATAACCATACTTTTAGGTCCCGGTAAATCCTGGGATAGCAATTTTTCTATTTGTATATCATAAAGCTCAGGAGTATCTCCATTTACAGTAGTCAAAATTTGGGCGGGTCCCTCTTCAATTTCATTTCTAAGACCTATTTTAATAAAATTGCTTCCTTTTTTAAGTTTATTGTTTCCCTTCCCAAATACGCCACATTCTGTATTCTTTTCTATATTTCCAAGCTTGGTTTCTTCATTGACAAATATTCCTTTTAACTCCCCTGGATTTCCCTTGGCACCCTTTTTCACAGATACAATAGAAGATTCCACTATTTCTCCTGAATTTATATTTAATTTTGTACCTGTATCTATATCTATTATGGGATGACCTAATGCGGCAAACATGCCACTCTTTTCATCGTAAAAGGTTAAAGTTCCTATTCCAGCAGTGGAATCCCTTATCCACAACCCTATCTTGTAACCATTATCTTCTATGCCACTAACAGCTTTTACTACCTTTTCTATGCTACTTCCGTCTCTTTCTATCAATATTTTAACTTCTTTACCTTTTGTCTTATTTATTTCAGCTTGAGTCTGTTCAGAGTTTTTTACTAAAGTATCATTTATTTTAATTATATTATCCCCTATTTGTATTCCAGCTGATGCAGCTGGACTTGCAACTTTGCCCTTTGAAGTTTTCACATCACAAAAAGCCACTACCAGAACTCCCTTAGTATTCAACTTTACCCCGATAGGCTGGCCACCTAAATATACAGTAACATCACTAGTTGCCACTGCATTAAATGTAGATTTTATTTTATTATTTTGAAACCAATGAATATTCTTATATATACTTTCTTTATAATAGGCAACTGATATTACAAACAGGATAGGAATTAACATCCAATACAGAACATTTCTAAATTTTTTTGCCATGGTTTTGCCTCCTGTCTTATACTGCTTTCTCTAGCTTTAAGTTGCCCTTTTAAATATGTTATTATGCTATCATATAGTTTCATTTAGAGTTAATGTATTGTTTTAAAATATAAATTTTATACAAAAAGTTAAAAGTCACCTCTTGAAGTAAT
The DNA here is from genome assembly GCF_036781005.1 of Clostridium sp. GTDB lineage: Bacteria > Bacillota > Clostridia > Clostridiales > Clostridiaceae > Clostridium_B. The sequence goes on from NZ_DAIQBT010000044.1 coordinate 9,600, forward strand.
CATAAAAATAATTCATTATTTTATATACCTTAGAGATAACTTATAAAATCAATACTATTTAATTTTATCTTTTTTTAAATCAGCCATATCAATAAGTTCTCTTGCATGTTCCAAAGTAATTTTTGTAACTTCACTGCCTCCTATCATTCTGGCTATTTCGTATTCTTTTTCCTTTTTATCCATTTTTTTAACTTTAGTATAGGTCATATTCCGTATTACCTGTTTTGAAACCCAATAGTGAACATCCGACATACATGCAATTTGAGGTAGATGGGTTACACAAAACACCTGATGTTTTCTGGATATTTTATACATTTTTTCTGCCACACGCTGTGCTATTCTGCCGCTTATACCCGTATCTATTTCATCAAATATAACCGATGGAATGAGATCCTTGTCTATGAAAACTGTTTTTAATGCCAACATTATTCTTGACAATTCTCCTCCAGATACGACCTTTTCCAGAGGTTTTAACGGCTCTCCCGGATTGGCAGCTATATAAAACTTTACATCATCCATTCCTTTTGAAGTAAATTTATCTTTAAGTTTAACTTGTATTTTAAATTTACTTTTTTCAAGTCCTACAAAATCCAATTCACTCTTAATGTTTTTTTCCAAATCCTCTGCCAACTTACTTCTCATTTCGTGAATTTCTCTTCCTTTTAATTTAAGTGCCTCTTCTAATTTTATTTTTTCCAAATTTAATTTTTCTATAACCTCAAACATATTTTTCATTTCTTCATATTCAGCTTTTATTTTATCTCTATAGTTTAATATGTTATTTATATTACTTCCATATTTATTTTTCAGGTTATTAATCTGGTTTATTCTATTATTTATGTATTCCGATTCATTTACATCATAGTAAAAATTATCTTTAATACTTCTTAAATCCTCTATGTTTCCTTCTACATCATAATATATGCTTTCAAATGAGTTACATATATTATCAATTTCAGGCATGATATTTTTTATAGAATTCAATTGTTTTATAATTATTCCCAAATTATCATATACAGAAATTTGACCCTGTTCTCCACTGTATAGTTTCACGTAACAGTTATTAATAACAGAATTTATCTTTTCTTGATTTGAGAAAATTTTGAACTTTTCATTTAATTTTTCCTCTTCTCCCTGAACTAAATTTGCAGAATCTATTTCATCTATCTGAAATTTGAGAAAATCTATGATTTTTTCCCTATCCCCTTCTTTTCCCGATACTTCACATATTTTTCTTTTAACATCATTCAAATTTTCATATTCTTTTCTATAATCCTTCAATGGTTCATAAAGAACACTTTCCCCATAATAATCCAGATAGGTTATATGATTTTCTTCTGACAGTAAATTCTGACTGTCATGTTGTCCGTGAATATCCAATAATGTACTACTTATTTTTCTTAGATTAGATATTAAGACCGATTTCCCATTTACTTTTGCAATAGTTCTTCCCGATTGAAAGGATTCTCTGCTTATTATAACCATATCTTCTTCTCCCAAAATTTTTTCTTCATTCAATATTTCAAAAGTCTTAGGATTTTCTATGGTGAAAACAGCTTCCACAAAAGTTTTATCTTTACCTGTTCTTATTAAATCTTTATTGAATTTACTTCCCATAACATAATTTATGGCATCAATAAGGATTGATTTACCTGCTCCGGTTTCTCCAGAGAATATATTAAAGCCTGATTCAAAAGATATAATTAATTTTTCTATAAGGGCAAAATTTTTTATATTTAATTGAAGCAGCATAGTATATGCCTCCTACTGTGAAATCATTTTTTTCATCTTTTGAGTTATACCATGGGCTTTTTCTCTGTCTCTGGCCATTACAAATATGGTATTATCCCCGGCTATAGTCCCTGCTATGCCTATAAAGCCCAGTGAATCTATAGCTTCCGCTGCTGCAGAAGCAGAACCAGAAATGGTCTTTATAACTACAAAATTATCTATATTTTCAACACTTACTACCGTTTGGGAAAATATATTTACAAGCTTGTTAGATAAAAAACTTTCTGTACGAGATATGGTTGCATACTTATATCTTCCATTATCTGACAATACTTTTATGAGTTTTAATTCTTTTATATCTCTAGATACAGTAGCCTGAGTTACATTCATGCCACTATTTTTAAGTTTTTCTGCCAATTCCTCCTGGGTTTCAATATTATTTGAATTGATAATCTCCAGTATTTTAGCATGTCTACTCACCTTCATAATATCCCACCTTCACATCCTTTTGCATTAAAAATAATTTTCTCTCTTAGTGTATTAAAATAGGCATCATCGAATTTAATAAGCCTTCTCTTATTTTTGGATTTGTTTATTTTTATAGTCTGAGAGCCACCCACTGCTATCCATTTTTGGCCATCAATAGATAAAAATGAATCCTCATAATTCTTTTCTATTGATATACTTATACGAGATCTGCTGTCCAATATGATACTTCTAGATGCGAAAAATTGGGAATACATAGGTGTCAGGCATAATACATCCAAAGATGGATGTATTATAGGACCTCCTGCAGATAAATTATATGCCGTAGACCCTGTAGAAGTACAAATAATAATACCATCTCCACTAAAACTATTATAGAAAGCATCATTTATGTATACATCATATCTTTGTATTCTTGACTTAATTCCCCTATATAATACCACATCATTTAATCCATCATATCTTTTTATTTTATCCCCCTCACTATAGGTGCACTGAATCATATCCCTTTTTTCAATTGTATATTCCCCTTTGAAAAGTTTCTCTAATGCAGCTTCCACACTATTTATTTCTACTTGTGCCAAAAAACCCAAATGACCTATATTAATTCCAAGTATAGGTGTCTTTGACTTAAGCACATTTCTAGAAGTATTTAATATGGTTCCGTCTCCTCCAAGTACTATAACTACATCCAATCTGTTGCTTTCATTTTCATCAAGCCCACTACAATTTTCATATGTCTTTATATTTACACTTTCATCTATATTTCTTATACTTTCTATTATAAAATTCAGCATTTTTTTGTTTGGATCTTTTGTTGTATTAACGTTAATTCCTATATTCTTCATAGTTCCTCTCCATTCAGTTCCCCATGTGATGATCTTACTATAGTATTTATATCCTCTTCTTCAAACAATTCATTTATTTCTTTTTTCTTGGTAAAATATACTAAATATTCTATATTTCCTTCGGGTCCCTTTATAGGTGAATAATCAAGAGAAATTATTTTCAAATTATTTTCTTTTAAAAAAGTTACAATTGTCTTAATGACTTCTATATGGGTAGATTGTTCTCTAACTACTCCTTTTTTCCCCACCTTTTCTCTCCCTGCTTCAAACTGGGGTTTTATAAGAGCTACTATACTGCCATTTTCATTTAACAAATTTATAACTGCAGGTAGAACTTTTTTAAGGGATATAAAAGAAACATCTATACTGGCAAAATCACAATATTCCCCTATATGTTCAAAAGTTACATACCTTATATTAGTTCTTTCCATACATACAACTCTCTTATCTGTTCTGAGCTTCCACGCAAACTGTCCGTATCCTACATCTATGGAAAATACTTTTTTAGCACCATTTTGGAGCATACAGTCTGTGAATCCCCCTGTAGATGCCCCTATATCAAGGCATACCTTATTCCCTAAAGTTATATTGAACTTTTTTAAGGCCTTTTCTAATTTTAAACCTCCACGGCTTACAAAAGGAAGTTTTTCTCCTCTAAACTCTATATTGGAACTTTTTTTTACATTTTGTCCACATTTATCTACTCTCTGGCCATCTACAAATATTTCTCCTGCCATAATGCTGGCCCTTGCCCTCTCTCTTGAAGGAAAAATACCTTTATCTACTAAAAGTACATCTATTCTTTCCTTTAGTTCTGACATCACAACCTCCTTTGTTCCTTTTAAAATATACCACTTAATTTCACTATTTTAAGTACTTCATCTACAATACTTTCTACATCGAGTTCATATAATTTATATAAAATATCTGGTTTTCCATGTGTTACAAACTCATCTTTAAATCCTAAATTTATTACATCTGCTTTTTTATGCAGCGTATTTACATACTCCAATATGTAGGATCCAAGGCCGCCTCTTATTATATTATCCTCAATAGTTATAATAGTCACATCTTCTTCTACCAGTTCCTGCAGCATTTCCTTATCTAAAGGCTTGATAAAACAGGCACTTATAACTCTTACTAAAATTCCCTTTTGTTTCAGCTTTTCTGCTGCCAGCACTGCATGTTCCACCATTCTTCCCTGAGCTACCAGTGCAATTTTTCCTTGGTCTAAAATATATTCCCACCTGCCAAATTGAAAACTTTCAAGAGGTGCAAGACTTATATTATCTCCTCCTCTGGGATATCTTACAGCTATGGGGCAATTTTGATTTAATGACCATTTTAACATATAAGTGAGTTCAGATATACATTTAGGTGACATTACAGTCATATTAGGCATTTCAGTTAAATAGGACAAATCAAATATACCCTGATGAGTTTCTCCATCATCTCCCACAATTCCTGCCCTGTCCACAGCAAAAACCACCGGCAATTTTTGAATACATATATCATGGAGAAGCTGATCATAACTTCTCTGAAGAAAAGTAGAGTAAACTGCAAATACAGGTTTTAATCCCTCTACTGCCATTCCTCCTGCTAAAGTCACAGCATGTTGTTCAGCAATTCCCACATCAAAAAATCTTTCTGGAAACTCTTTTGCAAAATTTCCAAGTCCAGTGCCATCTTTCATTGCAGCAGTTATAACCACTATTTTTTTGTCTTTTCTTGCAAGATTCACCATTTCATCTCCAAAAGCCTTGGAATACGTACTTGTGGATGTAACTGCTATTTCCCCATTATTAAAATCAAAAGGCCCTATTCCATGAAATTTACCTGGATTTTTCTCTGCAAATTCATATCCTTTTCCTTTTTTAGTTATTACATGAATGATAACCGGAGCATTTACCTTTTTTGCAGCAGTCATAACTTCAGTAAGATCCTTTATATTATGTCCATCTATAGGCCCTAAATACTTTATTCCTATATCTTCAAAAAACATTCCCGATACTACCATTTTCTTTATTCCATTTTTCAGCCTTTCAAGATATTTAGCCATACCTTTACCTATATTAGGTATTTTTTTCAATGTATTCTCTACCTCTTCTTTAAATTTATTATATTTAGGGTCTACTCTCAATTTATTTAAATATCTGGATACTCCCCCTACATTCTTTCCTATAGACATTTGATTGTCATTTAATATTATTATAAGTTTTGTTTTTCTGTAGCCTGCATCATTTAATGCCTCCAGTGCCATTCCACCGGTTAATGCCCCATCTCCTATAACTGCCACCACATTATGTTTTTCTCCCTTTAAATCTCTGGCTCTGGCCATACCTAATGCTGCGGATATGGAAGTACTGCTGTGTCCAGTTTCAAAGAAATCATATACACTTTCACATCTCTTGGGAAAGCCACTTATCCCTCCAAATTGTCTTAAGGTATGAAATTTATCCTTTCTGCCTGTAAGAAGCTTATGTACATAAGCTTGGTGACCTACATCCCATATGAGCTTATCATGATTCAAGTCAAAAATATTAAATAAACTCAATGTAAGTTCTACAACTCCCAAATTTGAAGCCAGGTGTCCTCCTGTTTTAGAGACATTTTCAATTAAAAATTCTCTGATTTCTGACGCCAGCTGTTCTTTTTCCTCTAAAGACATCTTTTTTATGTCATTTACATCTTTATAATTATCTAATAAATTAAACATTTTATCTATCCTCTTTTACACCGTAATAATAGAACTAAAATACACTGCTATTTCATAATGTATTATTTTTATGTATTATTTTTTTCTATTTAATAAAAGCAGAGTTAATTCTTTTAAACAAGAGGTATCCCCTTCTATTTTATCTAAAATTTCCATACACTCTCTTGTAATTTCACTGCACATTTCACTGCATCTATCTAATCCATAAACAGTTACAAAGGTAGTTTTATTATTATTCAAGTCACTTCTTGTCTTTTTTCCTAAAATGACATCATCACCCGATACGTCCAATATATCATCCTTTATTTGAAATGCCAATCCTAACTTTTCACCATAACATTTTAATTTGTCTATTTCCTTTTCTCCCGCAGATACATATACTGCAGCAGAAACTACTGAAGCTTTTATCAGCTCTCCTGTCTTTTTACTATGCATATAATAAAGCTTATCTACAGGTATTTTCACATTTTCACTTAAAATATCTACTGTCTGTCCTCCTATCATTCCTTCTGCCCCTGCACTTTCAGAAATAATGCTACAGGCTCTTATGATATTTTCTCCTTTTCCTATGCAGTGCTTAAACATAATATTCATAGCTTCATTTAAGAGAGCATCTCCCCCAAGTATTGCAATAGCTTCCCCAAATATTTTGTGATTTGTGGGTTTTCCCCTTCTTAAATCATCATTGTCCATGGCAGGCAAATCATCATGAATCAAAGAATAGGTATGTATCATTTCTATAGCTGCTGCAATATCTATAACTTTACTATAATCTTTATTATACATTCTGTAAGTTAGAAGAAACAATATAGGTCTTATTCTCTTGCCTCCTGCATCTAGGCTATATTCCATGGAATCATATATTTTTCTGTTATAAGTCCCTCTGTCCTTCATATATTCTCTTAAATATATATCCAGTTCTTCCTTAATGGTTCCAAATACTCTTTTAATTTCCATAGTGTATTTCTCCATTCCATAATTTTAAGATTCAATATTAAAATCCTTTTCTCCCTCTTCAGTAAGAACTTTTATCTTTTCTTCAGCTTCATTTAAAATCTTAAATAACTTATTGCAAAGTTTTACCCCTTCTTCATAGCGTTTCAAACTATTTTCCAAAGATAACTCACTACTATCCATAGATGCTACTATATTTTCAAGTTTTAACATTATACTTTCATAAGTTTCTGTTTTCCTAGGCATAAAACCACAATCACCTCACTTTTTATAATGAACAAGATTCACTTTGGAAGTTCCATCTTTCATTATAATACAGACTTTATGTTTTTTGCTTAACTCCTCTATGGAAGATATAACATCTCCCCTATCATCTTCTATTATACAATACCCTTTATTTAAAATATTCAATGGATTATGGGCAGAAAGAAGTGCATTTATCTTCCCCAGTTTTTCCTTTCTCTCGTTGATAGATACCTTTATTTTGAAATCCAGGGATTCTTTGATTTTATCTATATTTTCATATTCATTTGCTATATAAGTTAAAGGATTATTCATCTCCAGACTTTTTTTCACGATAAGCATTCTATTCTTTTTATCACTTACTACATTTTTAACACCATTATAAAGCTTATTTTTATAATTTAATATCTTCTGTATATATTCTTCCATACTGAAAATTCCGATTTCTGCAGCAGCCGAGGGAGTAGGTGCCCTCATATCAGACACAAAATCCACTATAGTATAGTCAATTTCATGTCCAACTCCCGTTATTATAGGCTTTTTAGAACTGTACACAGCCTCTGCCAATTTTTCATCATTGAAGCACCAAAGTTCTTCTATAGAACCTCCTCCTCTTGCTATAATTATAAGTTCTACATCTTCCATAGAATTGAAAGTTTCAATACCTTTTATAATACTGACACTGGCACTTGTTCCCTGTACCAGTGAAGGATAGATTAAAAGTTCTACTTTTCTGTTTCTTCTCCTAACTACATTTATTATGTCTTTAACTGCTGCTCCTGTAGGGGATGTAATTATTCCTATTTTTTTAGCATAAAGAGGTATTTTCTTCTTGTGTGAAATATCAAATAACCCTTTCTTCTCAAGTTCCATTTTTAGTTTTTCAAAGGCCAGATATAATTCTCCCATTCCTTCCGGCTTCATTTTACTGCAGTAGAGCTGATATACTCCTTCCTTTTCATAAAGGGATATTCTTCCTTCAATTATAACCTTCATCCCATCTGCCGGCATAAAATTTAATTTTTCCACTGAACTTTTAAACATAATACAATTTATCTTAGCAAATTTGTCCTTTAAGGAAAAATACATATGTCCACTGCTGTGAAGCTTAAAATTAGAAACTTCTCCTTTCACGGAACAATTTCCAAGTATAAAATCATTATCCAGAGTTTTTTTTATGTAACGGTTAATATCAGATACTGTTAACGTTTTAATATACATAACCCTACCTCTTATACATTACTGCTTTTTTATTTTTTCATCTTTTATCATATTTCCAAGTACTCCATTTATAAATGAGGCAGATTTTTCAGATGAATATTTTTTAGCTAATTCTATAGCTTCATTTATAGAAACTTTCTCAGGTATATCATTTTCGTATAAAAATTCATAGGTACAAATTTTTAGAATTGCAGAATCCACTTTAGATAATCTGTTTAATTTCCAGTTTCTTAAATACTTCTCAATCTCTGTATTTAACATTTCTTCTTTTTCTTCTATTCCTTTTAATACCCTTATTACATACTCTATATCTATATTTTTTAAATCTCCCACATTTTCTCCATAAATCTGTGAGATGTTTTCTTCGTGACTTTTCTGATCCATTTTAATATTTTCTTTTAAATTTGATATAACAGTATCAGCTTTTTCTTTATTTATGGCCATTTGAAATAATAATTTCATAGTTACTTCTCTAGTCTTTTTTCTATTCATTTTTTCCTCCTGACGGGATTATACTCTTTTAAAAATAATTATTGTCATTTCAGATATAATTATACTTAAACTAATATACCAATTCAAGTATATCTATGTGCAAATCTGACCTACGTACAGTAAATTTATATAAAATTCCAATTAATACAATAGTTGGTATTAATTTATGTATTCTATAATTTAACTGTGTTTTAAGTTC
>NZ_DAIQBT010000045.1:0-18236 GCF_036781005.1 Clostridium sp.
GCACCTGCCTTGCACGCAGGGGGTCAAGAGTTCGAATCTCTTTATCTCCACCAAAAACGGGTAACAATTTGTTGCTCGTTTTTTATTTTTTTAATTAAAATAGTGCAGTATTTTTTGAAGTGGGGGATAAGCACTGCTACGCTCCTAGATAAGTTCTACTATTATATGGAAGTTTTGAATACATTTTATCATTGAATAAAATGTAATATATGTTTAAAATAGAAGTATAATAAAAATTATTTAATTTTTAAAAGGGATTTTTAATTATTGAGTAGAATATTATATAAATAAAGTATAATTAATGAAGTAAAATATATAAATTAAATGTAAAGTACAAGGAGGAATTGCCTATGAAAACATATTTAACAAAAAATTTAAGAAACATAGGAATTATTGGACATAGTGGTTCCGGGAAGACCACATTGACAGAAGCGATACTTTACCATACGAAAACTATAGACAGATTAGGAAAAATTGAAGACGGAAATACAACTAGTGATTATGATCCCGAAGAAAAGAAAAGACAGATATCTGTATCAACCTCTATAGCTTCATGTAAATGTAAGGATGTAAAAATAAATCTAGTTGATATACCAGGATATTTTGATTTTATAGGAGAAACTTTTCAAGGATTAAGAGCAGTTGATTTGGCTATGATTGTTGTATCAGGTGTGTCAGGAATCCAAGTGGGAACTGAAAAGTCTTGGAATTATGTAAATAAGGAAAGACTTCCAAGGGCGTTTTATATAAATAAATTAGACAGGGAAAATTCAGATTTTGACAAAGTATTAAATAATTTAAAAGAAAAATTTGGTTTATCTGTGGTGCCCATACATTATCCTATAGGCAGAGAGAACAATTTTAAGGGTGTTGTAAACGTTATTTCAAGGAAGGCTAGAATATTTGATGATAAAAGTAAGACTATTAAGGATATCGATATTCCAGAGGAGATTGTAGAAAAAATTGATGAATGTAAGAATATGATTGTGGAAGCTGTGGCAGAAACGGATGAAGCACTTTTAGATAAATATTTTAATGAAGGTACCTTAAGTGATGAAGATATTTATACGGGACTTGTAAATGGCTGTACTAGAGGAGAAGTGGTTCCTGTAATGTGTGGTTCTGCTGCTAATGTAATAGGAGTAGAAACTTTGATGGAAAATGTGGTTCAATGTTTTCCATCTCCAGCGGATGTGGAATCTGTTACTGCTGAGAATTTAAAAGATAATTCTGAAATTACAATTAAAATGGATGAGGAAGAGCCTTTCTCAGCATTTGTTTTTAAAACTATAGCAGATCCTTTTGTAGGAAAATTATCTTTATTTAGAGTTATGACAGGAAAGTTGAAATCTGATATGACAGTGTACAATGTTAAAAAAGATAAAAATGAAAAAATAGGATCTATGTACTTTTTAAAAGGTAAACAACAGACTGCTGCATCTGAAATAATAGCGGGTGATTTGGGTGCAGTTGCTAAATTACAATTTACAAGTACAGGGGATACTTTATGTGAAGCTTCACATCCAATTGTATTTCAGAATATAAAATTTCCACAAGAGGTAATAGCAAAAGCGGTTTTACCTAAATCAAAAAATGATGAAGATAAGATATTAAGTGGGCTAAATAAATTATTGGAAGAAGATCCTACTTTTAAAGTAACTAGAGATATGGAAAATGCAGAAGTAATAATCTTTGGAATGGGAGAGACACATACAGATATAATATCTTGTAAATTAAAATCTAAATTTGGCGTGGATGTTATTTTACAAGATCCTAAAATACCTTATAGAGAAACTATAAAAAAGGTTTCTGATGTGCAAGGTAAGCATAAAAAACAGTCAGGAGGACATGGACAATACGGGGATGTAAAAATTAAATTTGAACCTAGGGCAGACGGAGAAGATGATTTGGAATTTGTGGATAAAATAGTTGGAGGTGTGGTACCAAGGCAGTATATACCAGCTGTTGAGAAGGGGCTTAAAGAATGCATAGGTCAGGGAGTTCTAGCTGGATATCCTGTGATAAGATTGAAAGCTACTCTTCATGATGGTTCTTTCCATCCTGTAGATTCTTCAGAGATGGCATTTAAGACAGCTGCATCCATTGCATATAAGAAAGGACTTCTAGAGGCTGAACCTGTGTTATTAGAGCCAGTTATGCATTTAGAGGTATCTGTTCCTGAATACTATATGGGAGATATAATAGGAGATATAAATAAAAAAAGAGGAAGGGTTCTTGGAATGAATTCTTCTGGAGAAAATCAAATAATAATAGCAGAAGTGCCTCAATCGGAAATATTTAGATATGCTACGGATTTAAGATCTATGACTCAGGCCAGAGGAGATTTTACCATAAGATTTGAGAGATATGAAGAGGTTCCTCCTGTTCAGGCTAATAAAATAATAGAATCCAGGAAGAATGTAAAAGTTAAGGATGATTAATTAAGGCTTGGAGAAAAGGGCTATTGCACTAAAGGGATTGGTGTAATAGTCCTTTTTAAATTTAATAATATGAATATTTTTATTTGTTAAACTAAATAATAATTTTATTGGTTAATATAATGCAGTTAATTTGAGGAGAGATTTTATGTCAAAATATAAGATGAATATAATTGGTAGGATTGCTTTGCAAGATTATAGTAGTATACAAGATTATATGTCAATAGTGAATAGAGATGATGATTTAACAATAATTATGGATAAAAATGATGATGAAGATGTGAAAATCATATGTAATATGTTGGAGAATAAAAATTTTGTAATTAGCTCCACAGAGGTTTGCACTAAAGATAAACATTATATAAGAGCATTCAAAAATATAGATTGAAGTATAATTTTTTCATGAATTATATGATATAATAAAAAATTATAAGAGTGTATATAAAATTTTAATATATAAGTTCTAATATATAAGTTCTTAAGTTGAAAAGGAGATAATTAGTATGGTTAAATTATATTTAGTAAGACATGGGGAAACTATATGGAATATAGAGAGAAAAATGCAGGGTGGTATGAGAGATTCACCTTTAACTAAAAAAGGCATTGAACAGGCTAATTTATTAAAAAACAGAATGGAGAATATAAATTTTGATATAATATATTCAAGTCCATTAGAAAGAGCAGTAAAAACTTCCAGGATAGTAGCGGCACAGAGAAATATACCCATAATAAAAGATGACAGACTTATGGAAATAGATATAGGAGAATGGGGAGGATTGACTAAAGAAGAAGCTAGAGAAAAAAATCCAGAACAGCTTAATAATTTTTGGACAAGCCCTAAAGCGTACGTTCCCATTACAGGAGAGAGTTTTTTACAGGTAAAAGTTAGAGCTATATCTCTGATAAAAGAAATTATTAGTAAATATGAAGGGAAGAGTATTTTAATTGTAACTCATACTGTAGTATTAAGAATTTTGATGGGGTATTTTGAAAATAGACCTTTGGATGAATTGTGGCAAGGTTCTTATATTCATCAAGCAAGTCTAAGTGAAGTAGAAATAGAGAATGGATGTTATAATATTTTGTTATATGGAGATACATCGCATTTAGGAAAAGTAAAAAGTGTAAATACAATATAAAGTTTATAGTATATCTTAGAAAAATAGAGAAAAGTATATTTAAATTCAGTACATCGTTGAAAAATACTGAATTTAAGTATATTTCAATATTGATTTAATAGCTAATTAATAATATTATTTAAGAAAGTCAAAGAAAGTCAAAGTCAAGAAGGTGATGAGTTGGCAAGATTATCGGATATAATAGAAGAATTTATAAAAGATATGTTTAATAACGATAACAATAATGATGAGCTTCAGATTGGAAGAAATGAATTAGCCAATTATTTTAGTTGTGCTCCCTCACAGATAAATTATGTATTAACTACTAGATTTACTACAGATAAAGGATACTATATAGAGAGTAAACGAGGAGGGGGAGGGTATATAATTATAAAGAAAGTGGAACTTAACTGTAATAAGAATTTGTTGGATATTATAATGGAAAAGATAGGAGATAATATAACTTATAATGCTGGAGTACAGATTATAGAGGGTTTATTTGAAGAAGAAATTATAACAGAGAGAGAAGCTATAATATTAAAGGCAGTTATAAATGACAGAACATTAAACACTATAATGGACAATAAGAATAAATTAAGGGCAGATGTGTTAAAGACCTTGATGATTGTTATATTTAACACACCTAAATTTGTTATTAATAGATAATAATGTGATATAATAATTACTATAATATTATATTTACATGTGTAGGAGTGATAATATGCTTTGTGATATATGTAAAAAAAATGATGCTACAGTTCATGTAACAAAAGTAATAAATGGACATAAACAAGAGATAAATTTGTGTGAAAAATGTGCAAAGGAAAAAGGAGAGTTAAGTTTTGTACCTTCAATAGATTTTGTTTCTTCATTTGGATTCCAGAATATTTTAAGTGGTATCATGGATTATATGAGTAGTGGAAATAATGAGCAATACAAGACTTTTGATATACGTTGTAAAAATTGCAATACATCTTATAGTGAGTTCAAAAAGAAGGGACTTGTGGGATGTAGTGAGTGTTATAAAAATTTTGCTAATATTTTAGAACCAATTATTAAAAGGGTTCAAGCAAATTTAGATCATACAGGCAAAGTTCCTAAGAAAACTGGCAGAAATATTATAGAGAAAAAAAATCTCTTAAAATTAAAAGGAGATCTCCAAAAAGCAGTATCCTTAGAAGAATATGAAAAAGCTGCTACTATAAGAGATAGAATAAAAGAAATAGAAAAACAAATTCACTTAAATAAAGATGGCAAAAAGGAGGGATAATTGTGGATAATTGGATGACTACTTATGAAAGTCATAATTATGGTTTAGCAATAAGCAGTAGAATAAGGCTAGCCAGAAATTTAGCTAAGATCCCCTTTTCACATAAATTGAATGTAGAAGAAAGCAAAAAAGTGATTAAAGATGTAGAAAATGCTTTTTATACATCTTCAAGTACAGAAGAAAAATTTAAAAGTAATTATTTATGGGAAAAGGATGATAATGAGAAGAATATTTACTTAGAAAAACATCTTATAAGTAAAAATTTAATAGACAATTCCTCCAAGGCAGCTTTTATATTAGACGATAAAGAAACTATAAGTATTATGATAAATGAAGAAGATCATGTGAGAATTCAATGTATAACAGCAGGGCTAAATTTAGAGGAAGTATATAATGTAAGTGAAAAAGTAGATGACTTGTTAGAAGAAAATTTAGAATATGCTTTTGATGAAAAACTGGGATACTTGACAGCATGTCCTACTAACGTTGGAACAGGACTTAGAGCTTCTGTTATGCTGCATTTACCATCACTTTCTTTAAATAATCAAATAAATGGCTTATTAAATGCATTAGCTCAAGTGGGCATGACCATTAGAGGATTATATGGTGAAGGGTCAAAAGCTATAGGAAATATATACCAAATTTCTAATCAGGTGACTTTAGGACGCAGTGAAGAGGAGATATTGAGTAATTTAAAAGCTTTAGTCATTCAAATAATAAATCAAGAAGTAATTTCTCGGGAAAATCTTATGAAGAAGTATAAATATGAACTAGAAGATAAAATTTATAGAGCACTTGGGGTATTGAAATCTGCTATGCTTTTAAATTCAAGTGAATGTCTGAAGCTTTTATCAGATGTAAGATTAGGAGTAGAGATGGGAATAATTAAGGATGTAAATGGAGTAACATTAAATAAACTATTGGTGGAAGCTCAGCCGGCTGCAATACAGAGGATGTATGGGGAGAGTTTATCAAATAAGGACAGAGATTTTAACAGAGCCAAATTTATTAGAGAAAAATTAGCTGTGAATACAGCTTAAAAGGAGCGTGAAATACATTATGATGTTTGGAAGATTTACAGAAAGAGCACAAAAGGTGTTAATTTATGCCCAAGAAGAGGCGCAAACGCTTCAACATGGTTATGTGGGCACAGAGCATATACTTTTAGGGGTGTTAAAAGAAGATGGAATAGCCAAGAAACTTTTAAATAGTATGAATATTACTATAGAAACAGTAAGAAGTTTTATAGAAGAATATGAAGGCAGGGGAGAAATTGATTTATATAATAAGGAAATACCTCTTACTCCAAGGACAAAAAGACTTTTAGAATTGAGTTTATTTGAAGCTAGAAATTTAAATCATAATTATATTAGTCCAGAGCATATCCTACTTGCGTTGATCAGGGAGGCAGAAGGAGTTGCATTTACTATTTTGAATAATTTAGGTGCTGATTTCAATAAATTAAGAAAACAGCTTATAGATTCTCTTTCAGGAGAGCAGTCAGTTAGTTCAAATAATTCTAAGAAAGAAAATGGAGAGCCAACTCCAACATTGGATCAATTTGGTAGGGATTTAACTGATATGGCTAAGGAAGGAAAATTAGATCCGGTTATAGGGAGAGAGAAAGAAACTCAGAGAGTTCTGGAGATATTAAGTAGAAGGACTAAAAATAATCCATGTCTTATAGGAGATCCAGGAGTAGGTAAGACGGCTATAGCAGAAGGATTGGCAGAGAAAATAGTGGCAGCTAATATACCAGAGCTTTTAAAAGGAAAGAGAGTAGTGACTTTGGATCTTTCTTCAATGATAGCAGGTTCTAAATATAGAGGAGAGTTTGAAGAAAGACTCAAAAAAGTCATGGAAGAAATAAGAAAATCGGGGAATGTAATATTATTTATAGACGAAATTCATACTATAATAGGAGCGGGAGCCGCAGAAGGAGCTATAGATGCCTCCAATATATTGAAACCAGCTTTAGCAAGAGGAGAAATACAATGTATAGGGGCAACTACTATAGACGAGTATAGAAAATATATAGAAAAAGATGCAGCGCTTGAAAGAAGATTCCAGCCTATATTGGTAGGAGAACCTACAAAAGAAGAAGCAGTTTTGATATTGAAAGGGTTAAGAGATAAATATGAAGCTCACCACAGAGTGAAGATAACAGATGAGGCCATTGATGCTGCAGTAAATTTATCTGACAGATATATTACGGATAGATATTTACCAGATAAAGCTATTGACCTTATTGATGAAGCGGCAGCCAAAGTGAGAATACAAAATTTAATTGCACCACCTGATTTGAAAAATTTGGAAGTGGAATTAGAAAAAGCAACCAAGGAAAAAGAGGATTCTATTAGATTACAGGATTTCGAAAAAGCTGCTAAATTAAGAGATATAGAAAAAGAATTGAAGGATAAATTAGAAGGATTAAAGACTAACTGGAAAACTAAGAAAGAGGTTTCTACATTATTAGTAGGAGAAGAAAAGATTGCATCGGTAGTATCTCAGTGGACTAATATACCTGTAGAGAAATTAACTGAAAAAGAACTGCAGAGATTATTAAAATTAGAAGATATTCTTCATAAAAGAGTGATAGGACAGGATGAAGCAGTTAAATCTATAGCAAGAGCAGTGAGAAGAGCTAGAGTTGGACTTAAAGACCCTAAAAGACCTATAGGATCGTTTATATTCTTAGGACCTACAGGAGTTGGAAAGACTGAACTATCTAAAGCTCTGGCAGAGGCCATGTTTGGTGATGAAAATAATCTTGTGAGAATTGATATGTCTGAGTACATGGAAAAACACACGGTATCTAAGCTTATAGGATCGCCACCAGGATATGTAGGATATGATGAAGGAGGACAACTTACAGAAAAAGTAAGAAGAAATCCTTATTCAGTAGTCTTATTTGATGAAATAGAAAAAGCACATCCTGAGGTGTTTAATATACTGCTGCAAATACTTGAAGATGGAAGATTAACAGATGGAAAAGGAAAGACTATAAATTTTAAGAATACTATAATTATAATGACATCCAATGTAGGGGCATCTACTATTAGGAAGCAAAAATCTATGGGATTTACATTTACAGGTGATGGTGAAAAACAAGATGAATATTATAAGATGAAAGATAATATAATGGAGGAGTTAAAAGTTTCTTTTAGACCTGAATTTTTAAATAGAATTGATGATATCATAGTATTCCACCAATTACAGGAAGAAGATTTGAAACAAATAGTTAAGCTTATGTTAAACGATGTTTCTATGAGACTTAAAGAAAAGGAGATAGACATTAATTTTGACCAGAAAGCACAGGAGTTATTGGCAAAAGAAGGATTTGATATAACCTATGGAGCAAGACCTCTTAGAAGAGCTATAACTAAAACTGTAGAAGACAAACTTTCAGAAGAAATGTTAAAGGGTAATGTTAAAAGGGGGGATAAGGTGGAAGTAGTTGTTGAAGGAGAAGAGCTGTCTTTCAATAAAGTTGACTAGAAATAAGTAAAATAAACTCCGCTCTTTATATATAGAGTGGAGTTTATTTTTATGGGATTTTAAATAGTTTTAAAAAAATCATATAATTTTTCACCACAACAGATGATTATATTGTATAATTATATCTTATATAGGAGGAGATGATTACATGGTAAAGAAGAAAACTATCTTTATATGTCAACAATGTGGATATCAATCTCCAAAGTGGTTAGGAAAATGTCCTAGTTGTAATAATTGGAATAGCATGATAGAAGAAATTAAACCAACTAAGGAGGCATATTTTTCAGATTTAGAATTTAAAAACATGCCAAAAAGTATAAATGATATAAAATCTGGTGAGCATGAAAGATTGGATACAGGTATAATGGAATTAAATAGAGTTCTTGGGGGAGGTATTGTAAGAGGTTCTATTACACTTATATCAGGAGCTCCAGGCATTGGTAAATCCACATTACTTTTACAGGCAGCTAGTAATATTGCAGATAGGTATGAAAAGGTGTTATATGTTTCTGGAGAAGAATCGGAAGAGCAAATAAAAATGAGGGGAGATAGACTTAAATCTTTATCTAATAATCTTTATGTGGTTTCTGAGACTAATTTAGATAAAATAGAAAGGTATATAGAAAAAAATAAACCTATCTTTGTAGTTATAGATTCTATACAAACTTTGTTTAAAGAATATATAAGTTCGGCTCCAGGAAGTGTATCTCAAGTCAGAGAAACCTCCAATCATATTATGCGTATGGGAAAGTCAAATAATATATCTTTTTTTATAGTGGCACATGTTACAAAACAGGGGGAACTAGCAGGACCTAGAGTATTAGAACATATAGTTGATACGGTACTGTCTTTTGAAGGAGAAAGGACAGAGGAATTCAGGATACTTAGAACAGTAAAAAACCGTTTTGGTACCACCAGTGAAATTGGTGTATTTGAAATGGTGGAATACGGGCTCAGGCAAATATCTAACCCTTCTACAGCATTTTTGGGAGATAGGGATTTTCAAAAAGAAGGTTCCATAGTTATTGGAATAATGGAAGGAAGAAGGCCTATATTAGTTGAAATACAGGCTTTGGTTAGTGAGACTAGGGCAGTTATTCCAAGAAGAACAGCAGTTGGAGTAGATATCTCCAGATTAAATTTAATTTTAGCAGTACTAGAAAAAAAGATTAAAATTCCATTTTATAATTGTGATGTTTATGCTAATGTAGTAGGAGGACTCAAATTAGAGGGTACATTTGGAGATTTAGGATTAGCATTGGCTCTTATATCCAGTTCTAAATCTAAAGAAATGAGTTTAGATAATCTTTTGGCAGTGGGAGAAATAGGTCTTACGGGCGAAATCAGACCAGTGTCTTTTTGCGATAGGATTGTAAGCGAAGCAGAAAAAATGGGATTTAGAAATATATTGATACCAAATAGAAATAAAGAGAAAATAAATAACAAAAAAATAAATATTATAGGTGTATCTTCTTTGAAGGAATCCTTAAATAAAGTTTTTGATTAGGGTGATAATTTTGAGATTAGAAAAGGAAAAGGAGCTTAAAAGTATATTAAAGCTTTTAGCTCCGGGAACTCAGCTTAGAGAAGGGCTGGAAAATATATTAAGAGCTAAAACTGGCGGACTTATAGTACTTGGAGATAGTGAACAAATATTAAAAGTAGTAGATGGTGGCTTTGCCATTAATTCAGAATATAGTCCTTCTTATATATATGAACTTGCAAAAATGGATGGAGCTATTATACTTAGCAGTGATTTAAAAAAGATATTATATGCAAATACTCAACTTATTCCAGATTCTACTGTTCCTACCTTTGAAACGGGAACAAGACATAGAACCGCAGATAGGGTAGCCAAACAAACAGGAGTTATAGTTATTGCAATTTCTCAAAGGAGAAATGTTATAACAGTATATAGAGGACATATCAAATATGTTTTAAGGGATAGTAGTGTTATGCTTGGAAGGGCCAATCAGGCACTTCAGACCCTAGAAAAATATGTTGCTGTATTGGATAGAGTTGTTAATAATCTTAATATTCTTGAATTTCAAGATATAGTTACATTGTTTGATGTAATGACAGCTATTCAAAGAACTGAAATGGTAATGAGAATAGTATCTGAAATTGAAATATACATATGTGAATTAGGAAATGAAGGAAGGCTTATCTCTATGCAATTAAATGAACTTATTAAAAGTGTAGAGAGAGATGGAATATTTATGATAAGAGACTATTGTCAAACTGATATGGATTATGATGAAATATATAAACAGATTCAAGAAATAAGTTCTGATGATGTTTTAAATCTTGATTTTATTTCTAGGGCTATGGGATATGCAGGAGTACCATTGGTTGATACACTTATATCACCAAGAGGATATAGAATGTTAAGCAAAATTCCTAGGATACCAGCTACTGTAATAGATAATCTGGTTAAAAATTTTAAGGAACTCAAAGGAATTATGGAGGCCTCTTATGAAGACCTTGATAGAGTTGAGGGAATAGGTGAGGCTAGAGCTAGAGCAATAAAGAATGGGTTGAGGCGACTTAGAGAACAGATTATGATAGATAATAAATTTTAGCACAAAATAATATTAAATATTATTTTGTGCCCAAACTATCTAAAAGAATATTTTCCTAAAGTATTTATTTTATCATATTCTTTTAAAAGTATATCGTATAGGTTTAAATCAAGTATATTGCATAAGGAAGTAAGATAAAATAGATTGTTTCCTATTTCATTTTGTATTACATCTCTACAGTTATCACACAAAGAGCCTTTTGTGTGTGTATTTAAACAATTTTTTAAAAATTCAATATTTAAAGTGTTGTCTTCAGACATGCGTTGTTTTTTGGCACAAACTTCTATGCATCCGCAATTGGTAACAGATTTTGCAATAGCTCTGTTTATCCGGGCATTTGACTCTTGGAATTTAGTAATTATATCTAAAATACTCTTATGTCTTAACAATGATTCACTTACGGCATTTTGAAAATCGTCAAATATTATATCTTTCATCCAGTTCAACTCCTTATATAGATTTAGCATATTATCTACAATATTTAAATGTAGTGTCAGAAACCTTTGTTAGTAAGATAAAGTTATTCTTAACTTCTATGATACCATATTTTACTAACAATAAATATATTTTTAAGTTAGAAATATACTATATAACTTATATAAATAATAGTTTTCAAAAAATGTATTTATAAATCTATAAAATTTACTTTATTTATATAATAAACTAATAGTCATATTATTAATAGGGGGAATTGTACATAAAATATTTGGTTAAAAGTTATTTTTAGCATTTTTATACAGATATATTGATTAAATAAATTATTTAAGTAAATAATTTATTAAATAAAACTAGTTTTATTGAAAAAAGTATTTACTTAATATAATATATTAAGTAAATAAAATGAAAAAAATGTAATTAACATATAAGGAGGTGTATTTATTGTTAAAAAAGATACTTAGAGGGCTTTTTACAATAATAGGCTTAATATTAGGGTATTTGGTGGGAGATGCTATTATAAATTCTCAGTATTTTACCCAAATATTTTATGTAAGCGATAATCCTGTAAAAAAGATTTTATTTTTAATTTTATTAACTTTATTTTTTGGAATTATATTATTTTTGATATCACCTTGGATTAATTCAGCAATCATGAAAACTATGGATTATATTGAAAAAAATGTCCAAAAACTTCCTGCAACAGAAATATTATTGGGAGTATTAGGGGCATTGATAGGGCTTCTTATATCATCAGTATTTCTTAATTTATTGGCAAAGGTGCCTGTTGTAGGTGCTGTGCTGGCGGTTATAATAGCCATACTTATGGCTGCCTTGGGGGCTAATATAGCTATAAGGAAGAGAGAAGAACTTATGTCCTTGCTATCTAATATCAGCTATAGGAGGGTTCAGGGAATTAATAAAGACAAGAAAACTAAAGATGAATTTGAACAGAAGGTATACCCTAAAGTTTTGGATACCTCTGTAATAATAGATGGCAGGATATTTGATATATGTCAAACTGGATTTGTAGAAGGACCGTTGATAATTCCGGATTTTGTGTTAGCAGAATTGAGACATATAGCAGATTCTTCAGATGGATTAAAGAGGACTAGAGGGAGAAGAGGGCTTGATATATTGAATAAAATACAAAAAGAATTAAATATTGATGTGCAAATATATGAAAAAGACTTTCCCAATATTGTTGAAGTGGACAGCAAGCTTTTAAAGCTTTCACAGGTGCTGAATGGAAAAGTAGTAACTAATGATTATAATTTAAATAAAGTTGCAGAGTTTCAGGGGGTACCGGTACTTAATATAAATGAACTTGCCAATGCGGTAAAACCTGTAGTACTTCCTGGTGAAGAAATGAATGTTCAGATAATTAAAGATGGAAAAGAATCAGGACAGGGTATAGCTTATTTAGATGATGGTACTATGATAGTTATAGAAGGAGGAAAAAAGTCCATAGGAGAAACAAAAGATGTAGTTGTAACTTCTGTACTACAAACAGCAGCGGGAAGAATGATATTTGCAAAACAAAAAGAGGAGTTGCAATCTTATGAGAAATAATTATGCAGTTATTGTAGCGGCAGGCAAGGGAAAAAGAATGAAACTCCCAGTTAATAAACAATTTATTAATATTCAAGGAAAACCAGTGTTGTATTATTCCATCAATGAATTTTCAAAAAGTTCTTTAATAGATAAAATTGTAGTAGTATGTGCTGAAGATGAAATTGAATATTGCAGACAGGAGATAATTGAAAAATACAACTTTAACAAAGTAGTTAAAATAGTTAGTGGAGGAGAAGAAAGGCAGAATTCGGTGTTTAATGGACTAAAGGTATTAGAAAATTGTGATGTAGTTTTGATTCATGACGGAGCAAGACCATTTGTTACAAATAAAATAATTAAAGATGGGATAAGATATTCTAATATGTATGGTGCCTGTGCTTGTGGAGTTATGCCTAAAGATACCATAAAAATTAAAGGCAAAGATGGATTTAGTTTTAAAACTTTAGAAAGAAAAGAATTGTTCATAGTTCAAACTCCTCAGTGTTTTAACTATGACTTAATATATGATTGTTATAAGAGACTTTTAAATAAAAAAGTTCAAGTTACTGACGATACTATGGTAGTAGAGTATTTTGGAAACAAGGTTTATTTGTATGAAGGAAGTTATGATAATATAAAGATAACTACAGCAGAGGATTTAATTGTGGCGAAAAATATATGTGAAATACATAAATATATATAAATTAAAGAACCTTGCAGCTTTACATGTTTGATATGGGCTGCAGGTTTTGTTTATATTTAAAGAATAATGGATAGTATATGAAGGGGGCTTAAATAACTTCAAATAATGTGATAAAATATTTAAGGAATTTAAATTAAACATTTTGTAATATTAATTATATGATATTAGTAGACGGTATAAGGATAAGATTAAGGGAGGTATAAAGGCTAGTGAGAATTTTTAATACAATGACTAGAAAAAAAGAAGAATTTGTTCCTTTGATTCTAGGAGAAGTAAAAATGTATGTATGTGGTCCAACAGTATACAATTTTTTTCATATAGGTAATGCTAGAACTTTTGTTGTGTTTGATACTGTAAGACGATATTTTGAATATAAAGGTTATAAAGTGAATTTTGTACAAAACTTTACTGATATAGATGATAAGATGATAAAGAAGTCAAATGATGAAAACATAACTGTGCAGCAGCTTGGGGATAAATTTATAGATGAATATTATAAAGATGCGGATGCTTTAAATATAAAAAGAGCTACAGTAAATCCAAGAGCTACACTTTATATATCCAAGATAATTGAATTTATACAGGATTTAATAGATAAAGGATATGCTTATCCAGTGGAGGGAGATGTGTATTTTGATGCTAAAAAGTTTAACGATTATGGTAAACTTTCGGGACAAAATATTGAACAACTTCAATTAGGAGCGAGGATAGACATAGATGAAAGAAAAAAAAATCCTATGGATTTTGCAGTTTGGAAGAGTGCAAAAGAGGGAGAACCTTCATGGAAAAGTCCTTGGGGAATGGGAAGGCCGGGGTGGCATATAGAGTGTTCTTGTATGGCTTATAATATATTAGGTGAGACTATAGACATACATGCAGGGGGTTCTGATCTAAAGTTTCCACATCACGAAAATGAAATAGCTCAAAGTGAAGGAAGAACAGGTAAAGTATTTGCTAGGTATTGGATGCATTCTGCTTTTGTAAATATAAATAATCAGAAAATGTCTAAGTCTTTAAATAATTTCTTTACCACAAGAGAAATTTTAGAAAATTATGAACCGGATGTTGTAAGATTATTTATGTTATCAGGTCATTATAGAACTCCTATAAATTTTAGTATTGAACTTTTAGATTCCACTAAATCGGCCTTGGACAGAATTTGTAATTCAATTATAAATTTAGAGGAATTTTTAAGCAATGATAAAAATAATACACTATTGGATAGTGAAATAAAATATAGAGAACATCTAGATAGTTATAGAAAAAGGTATATAGAAAAGATGGATGACGACTTTAATACTGCAGATGCTATATCGGTAATTTTTGATTTAATAAGAGATGTAAATACTAACATAGATGAAAATTCATCTGTAGAAATAATTAAATATTGTCTTGATTTAATAAGAGAATTGGGTTCTCCTCTTGGAATACTTCAGAAATCTGAAAGAGGAAGTATAGAGACAGAAGTTGAACTTTTAATAGAGAAAAGACAAAAAGCCAGACAGGATAAAAATTGGGCATTAGCAGACGAAATAAGAGATGATTTAAAAGATAAGGGAATAATATTAGAAGACACTTCAGGTGGAGTAAGGTGGAAGAGGATATAATTATATTTATATGACTTAAATTAGGAGAAATCAAATGGAGAGTAATTTACTGAAAATGAGATTTGATAAGATAGATATTAGACAATTGAATCCCCTTACGCTTGCATTTGTGGGAGATGCTGTATATGATGTGCTTGTGAGGACTTATTTAATAAATAAGTTTAAAAACATATCTGTTCACAATCTCCATGTTAAAGCTATAAAATTTGTAAAAGCTCATTCTCAAAGTGAAATTATAAAGAAATTGGAAAAACAATTATCAGAGGAAGAGTTTTATTTTTTTAAAAGAGGAAGGAATGCTAAGTCTGGAACAGTTCCTAAAAATGCAGATATACAAGAATATAGATTTGCAACAGGATTTGAAACTTTAGTAGGATTCTTATATTTAACTGGTGAAGTTGATAGATTAAATTGTCTATTTGAATTTATAGTTGCTTTAAGTGATAAGGGTGAATTTTAGAACAAAAAATTATTAAATTAAAAATGTAAAAGGTAGAGATATGAAAAATAAGTATAATGTCTTAAAATATAAAAATAAAACAGAAAATCTAAAAAGCGAGCCTAAGTTTAGGGAAGATTTAATTGAAGGAAGAAATGCGGTTTTAGAGGCGTTGAAGTCTGGAAATGTGACTGTAGAACAAATTCTTGTACTAGATGGAAACATGTCAGGTTCTATAAACACTATATTTGCAATTGCCAAGGAAAAACATATAGTTATAAAAAAAGTGGATAGAAGAAAGTTAGATAAAGTTTCTCAAACAGGAGTACATCAGGGGGTAATTGCACAAATAACCCCCTATAAATACTGTGAATTGGAAGATATACTAGAGTATGCTTTAGATAAGGGAGAATCTCCTTTTATAATTATATTAGATGAAATAGAAGATCCTCATAATTTTGGAGCTATAATAAGAACGGCAGAGGCATCTGGGGTACATGGAATTATAATACCCAAAAGAAGAAATGTTGGTATAACGCCTACAGTATACAAATCCTCTGCTGGAGCAGTGGAATACATGAAAATATGTAAAGTTACAAATTTAAATACTATAATAGAAAAACTGAAAAAACAAAATATATGGATATATGGGGCCGACATGACAGGAGAAAACTATTGTTTTGATGTTGATTTTAACAGTTCTATAGCCTTAATTATAGGAAGTGAAGGAAGAGGAATATCAAGACTTATAAAAGAAAAATGTGATGGGTTAGTAAAAATACCTATGATGGGAAATATATCCTCTTTAAATGCTTCTGTGGCTGCTGGTATGTTAATGTATGAAATATTAAAGCAAAAAATGAAAAGTGGTAGAAATTGAGAACTATTTTTGTAGATGGGTATAATGTAATAAATAGTTGGCCTGAATTAAATGATATAAAAAATTACAGTTTTGAAGCTGCAAGACAGCAACTTATAGAAACCTTAAGTAATTATGCGGCTTATAAGGGATATAATATTTTTATAGTATTTGATGCTCATATGGTGGCAGGAAGCTTGGAAAAGAAGGAAAAAATCAGTGAAAATGTTCAGGTTGTATTTACAAAGGAAAATGAGACAGCAGATTCTTTTATAGAAAAAACGGTAAATAGAATAGGACGCAGGAGTGAAGTATTTGTTGTAACTTCAGATTCTTTAGAACAGCAGATAACATTTCAAAGGGGAGCTGTAAGAATGTCATCTATTGAATTTTATCATGAGGTTAAGCAGATAGAATCCAGAATAAAAAGAAAAATAGAGAATAAATACTCTAAACAAAAACATACTTTGGAGGATAGAATAGCAAAGGATATGCTGGAAAAACTTGAAAAAATTCGCAAAAGTCGTTAAAATCTATTGACTATAAAATTAATTTTAATGTATAATTAGGCTATGTTCTTTATATTTGTTTTGGAGGGGATATCTTGGTGGATATGGGTTATAGTGATAAGAAAATTTCCTCCTTTGAAGAAAGATTAGATGAGGAAGTAGTTATTCAAGCAAAAGAAGGAAATGTAAGGGCTCAAGAATACATGATAAATAAATATGAAAATTTTGTTAAGTCTAAAGCGAAATCATATTTTTTAATTGGAGCAGATAAAGAGGATATTTATCAAGAAGGTATGATAGGGCTTTATAAGGCGATAAGGGATTTTAAAACAGATAAGTTATCATCCTTTAAAGCTTTTGCTGAACTTTGTGTCACACGTCAAATAATAACAGCCATAAAAACTGCTACCAGACAAAAGCATATTCCATTAAATACGTATGTTTCCTTAAATAAACCTATATATGATGAAGAATCTGACAGAACCTTACTGGATGTTTTATCAGAATCTAAAGTTGCAGATCCAGAAGAATTAATAATTAGTAAGGAAGAATTAAAGCATATACATAGTGAAATAGGTGAAGTTCTGTCTAATTTAGAAATGGAAGTTCTTATGTCTTATTTAGATGGTAAGTCTTATCAGGAAATTGCTTGTGATTTGGATAGACATGCCAAGTCAATAGATAATGCTTTGCAAAGGGTTAAAAGAAAATTAGAAAAATGCTTAATTAATAAATAAGATAAATGGATTTTAAAGAATAAACGCTGATTTTTGAATATATTTATTTGATTTTGAAAACATTTAAAATTAAAAGGAAATAAATTTCACATGTTTGTCCTGAATAAATAGAAAATACATATTGACAAAAAAATATACTTGTATTAAAATTGATAATCGGTATGTAGCGTTTATTAATGTTAAAGACAAAAGTTTCAGGCGGGAGTAGTTCAGTTGGTAGAACACCAGCTTCCCAAGTTGGCTGTCGCGGGTTCGAGTCCCGTCTTCCGCTCCAGTTAAAATTGCCCATGTAGCTCAGTAGGCAGAGCGTCACCTTGGTAAGGTGGAGGTCACCAGTTCAATCCTGGTCATGGGCTCCAATTTATATAGTAATTTTATAAAATTCTTACAACACACCAGGATGAGTTTACTTAAATAAAATGTGTAACAAACAAGGAGGAAGAAGTAATGTCAAAAGAAAAGTTTGAGAGAACAAAACCGCATGTAA
>NZ_DAIQBT010000046.1:0-17545 GCF_036781005.1 Clostridium sp.
AGCACTTTTATTACAACCTCTGGTAATTGTTAATTATTGTTTTTCGAATACACTACCAGTATATGTAAATATTCTTCGATAAGTTAAATTTTCCTTTTATATTAAAAATATTGTTTAGAATGATAGTGCATTTTTATTTCTATTTTTTTATTTGCCTATATATTTTTATAAATATTGGTACAACTATAGAAGGATGAAAATATCTGCAACCTTTCATTGATTTTTTATATAGTGCTGCCCTAACAATAGTTTCGCATCCCTTTTTATTTTTAGAATTGCCTTGTAAAATTTTATATAGCTAAAAATCGTGTTGGACAATGTTCTGGGTATTTATTTATCTATATTTTTTATTTTTAAATTTGTTGTAAAAAGCATTGTTTTTTCTAACTACAATATGCATATGCTTTTTAATATTGGCAGCTCTTGTCTATTCTGCACTGCTAATTATACATTTTTAATTTGTCTTTTATAACAATTTTTATTTTTGCTTATAAAATAAAAAAGAGGTAGCAAAGGATATTCCCTAAGCTACCTTAAAAAAATTACTTCTTAATATAATTTAACACAGCTTGCATGGTATCAAATCTGTTGGTTCCGGATATTAATGTCGTATTAGGTGTAGGTTTATCTTTACCACCTACCATATAAATGTTTCTTGATGCATCTATAATATCTTTATTTAAATTATTCTTTTCTATTATAGGTGTTTTTAAATAGTCTGATAAATACTCCGCTGCTCTTTTATCCGCACCTTCCCCATATACTATTAAATCCACTTTCTTTTCCTCCTTTTGAACTGGTTTAACTACTATAGATTGTCCTGCAATACCTTCTACTATTGCTCTTGCCATATGTTCCGCATTATATCTATTTACATCTTCTTTATTATCTATAAAGCAACATTCTATAAGCATACTTTTAGCTTTTGTATTTCTAAGTACATATAAGTTACTACCATCTTTAATTCCTCTGTTTGTATATCCTAAATCGGCTAAATTTTTTAATACTCTAGTAGCCTCTACAAATTCTTTTCCACCATAAGTCCACACTTCAGATCCGTGTGCCTGGCTATTATAACAATTAAAATGTATAGACACAAATAAATCTAAATTGTACTTATTAGCTTTATCCACTCTGTATGCTAACGATGCATTTAAATTAAAAGCTGCGTCAGTCGTACAATTCACCACTGTGTGCCCTAAAGTCTGCAGCATTTGAATAACTTTATTTCCTACTTCTCTTGTTAGTAAACTTTCCTCTTTTATTCCGCTTGCTCCATAGTCATTTCCGCTTAATGTATGCCCCATGTCTATTCCTATAATCATTACTCTATTCCTCCCTCTTCTGTGTAGTCTGCTTGACGAGTTGATTAGCATATACTGCCGCACCAGTAGCTAATATGCCCTGGATTACCGCATTTGCATTAACCCCTAATAAAGCTATAGCTCCAGCTATCCCCACAATTAATAAGATCCATGGTATAGTCCAATCCTTAATTTTACTTGTTTGTTTTAGCATTATCCCAAGCACGTAGAGTACTGGTATAAGTATTAAAGCCTGTTCCATAATATAGTCCATTATGTTTATATTCATAAAAAATCCCTCCTATTGAAATTTAATAACTACACTTAAAATCCCTAAAATAATAGCTCCAGCAATTGTTCGCCAAAGCCACTTTAAATTATCTTCTATTTCACTTATATCTTTTTCGTTTTGGCAAGCCTTAGTAAAAGCCATGTCAGCTCTTTCTCTTGTACTGTTATATCCATCTATTTTAGTTTCAATCCTTACTATCCTTTCTAAAATTTCCTGTTGTATATTCTGCTCCATGCTGCACCCCCATTTCTATAAATTAAGGCAAAATAAAAAGGCCATCTCTAGTCCTTTACTTTGCCTTTCAATTATTTAGTTAAGTCGCTTTATATTTCAAATGCGACTCAACTATGCTACAAAATCTATATTAGTAATGGTTTTATATTCCTCTGGTGTAATTTCGCCAAATTGGTTTATATCTGTTTTTACCGCAATTCTTAACTTTTCAGCTGCCTTTTCTTTATCCACATCTATCCATCCTAAATTATATGCCATTTGCCAAAAACTCATATTTATCACCTATACCTTTCAATTTATTTTTGTAATTGTTGCAACTTAAGTTGAGTCAATTCCTCGCCTAACTTATTTATAATTTGATCCTTTTGCATATTTTTAAATTTCTCCTGTGTTATAATCCTTCCAAACTCCTCTAATTGTTGCTCTTGTGTTATCTGTATATCTTTCAAAACTTTTCTAGCCATACATTAATTCACCCCTACTCCTATAGATTCTATAGATATTTCTCCTGTTGCATCATTTGCATTTATTACATACCTAACAGAAACTGCCCAAGTATCAGCTGTTTTAAATTTATTTATAAATTCATAAGCTTCATTTCTTTTATATGCTACAGTTATATCTTCCCATGCTGGAGTTTTATCCAATGCATTATTACATGCATATACAACAGCAGTTGCTTTACTATCTACTGTTGTTTTATCCTTTAATATTATTGTTGAAGGATAAAATTGAGTTTTACTTGGAAGTGTTTGCACTTCCAAAATATTACCTATCTTAATTTCAACAAACTCTGACCACGAAGTTGTATTACTTCCTAAATCTGTGCTTCCCACTCTAACATATTTTGTAGTGTTTTTTTCAATACCTGAAATTTTAATTTTAAAACTCTTACCACTATCCTTATTACTTAATTCCTGTTCAAATAAAAATTCTTTTATGTTCCTATTAAAATTACTATCATCTGCAACCTGAGCTTTTATCTTTTGTACATCTCCCTCTGGATCACTTGATATTTGAAATTCTATATTAAAATCTTCAGGTAACCTTATATTATTTTTCAAATTTATTATTTGGGGCTTTCCTGGAGCACTGTTTGTTTTTGTGAATGTCCAAGTTCTTGTACTTATTGCTCCTTTTAAATCGGTTGCTTCAATTGTTACATTATGTTTCCCTAAACTTAAGTTACTCCATTTTGAACTTAAATCTAGTATATAATCACCACTTGAGGATTGATTGTCTAATCTTTTAATCACACTATTATCTAATTTCTCAACAATAGATATTTTATCCCCATCAGAATCAGATATAGTATAGTTCTTCACCAAAGCTGAAGCATAATTACCCAAATCCCTATTATTATCAGAGATCAGAGGGGCAGAATTCAGAACTTCAAGGGCGGGGCGCCACCCAACGTTATTGTTAGCATAATTAATATCGCTGTGACTGAGATAGCGGGCGGACGAGCACCCACGGATAACACGATAGGAAGCGTTTGGAGAATATGTTTCCTGCACCCAGCTATAACAGCAATACCAATTCCATTTACCATTATGTGTCCCCACTCTATCTGTTTCATTTGTGTTAGTATCTAAGTCACTAGAGTTAGGAGTTGGTAGGTCACTAAATCCCCCTTCATTACATATTATCCTATCCCATTCATTGTTATTAGGAGTACCTCCGTCATAATTACCATTTCTATAATTACTACCACCAGTAAGTAGCCTTAATTTATACTGTTGGCCATCAATGATAATATTTTTCCCGCTTATAAGTCCTTGAGAATTTAGAGTATCCCAAGAAACACTAACCAATAAGTTTCTATCAGCTATTAGGAGTTTTCCCCCTCCATCATTTACCTCTATCCAGTTGATTTTATAGGCATCATTGCTATCAGTGTCCTTTATTTCTATATTTCCACTTGAATAGGTAGGGATATTACCCGCTCCAGGTGCACTAGAAGGCGTAGAACCGTTTTGCCATGGATAAGTAGGTCTTGCCTGCTTTGTGCCATTTAAATAAAAGGTACCTAATTTAATTACATCTCCATCAGCCATTTACTTCACATCCTTTTTAGTAAAATAAAAAGCACTCAGTAATGGGTGCTTCTCTGTCCAAATTTAAACTTTGGATTTTCTATTTCTATATAATTGTATTTAGAAAATATTTTTTTAGATAAATTATAGCTATTAGAATGTCTAGCATGTCCTAACCAGCTATTTACACTTTGCTGGACCTCTTCCTTAGACATTTCTCCATTCTGTACTTTTCTATCCATTGCTTTTATTCTTTTCTTCATAGCAGTCTTAGACTTATTTCTAACTAATTTGTGAGTTGTAAAAATTTTAAATCCAAACGCATTTACTCCTTGATCAATCGGAAAAATTTTTGTTTTTTGATTAAATTTCAAATTCATTTTTTCTTCAACGAACCATTTTATTTTCTGCAGTGTTTCTACAGCTTCATTTCTAGTAGGAACAACTATAACAATATCATCCATGTAGCGTACATATAGTTTCTCACCAAGGTATCGCATTACATACTGGTCAACCTTATTCATATCTATATTTGCAAAATCTTGAGATGATACATTACCTAATGGTATACCTATTTTTTTGCCTTCAGGACTGCTATCAATTATTACGTGAACCAAATTGCGGAACTTTGGGTCATACTTAATCTTTTGATCAAGTATTTTCTTTAAAATATCATGTGGAATAGAATAAAAAAATTTTGAAATATCAATTTTTATAATCCATCCATTATCAGGCATCTTGTTTTCTTGGTTCTGCCATTTCTGAAGTCGCATATTGTGCTGTACTTTATCAACAGCCTTATGTGTACCACGCCCATCTAAACATGCGTATGTACTTTTTACATATACTGGTCCATAGATTTCCTTTAATACCATGTGCACACTATGTTGAACTATTTTGTCTCGAATACATGGAGCATTTATAATCCTTTCTTTTGGTTTATTAATTGTAAATCTAATGTAGTTACTAGGTTTATAAGTTTGATTTTTAAGTTCACGCCAAAGGTTTACAAGATTTCGTTCACGAGCCATGTCAAATATAATTGAATCTTTATTGTACTTTCGTTTACCTTTTTGTGCCTTCTTGTAACTTTGTTTAAGTAAATTGTAGTCACAAACTTTATCATATAAAGGATAATTCGACATAATGGCATTCCTTTCTATTTAGATTAGACTTGGCATTATGCCATTGTTCATGTGTTTACACTACTTCTCGTAGTGAAGGATTAACTCTCCCCTGAAGTTCAAACTTAAGTCCGACTGAACTTAAGGGTCATGTCAATGAAACCGTAGTCGCATTGATCTAAAATCTTACAGGGCGGGGCGCCACCCAACGTTATTGTTAGTATTATTACTATTGTTGTTATTGATATAGCGGGCGGACGAGTACCCACGGATAACACGATAGGAAGCCCATACAGAATTAACCCTATATTAAATTATTTAACTGCTGCTTTCATTAAGCCTCCAGTTATTCTTCCCAATTCACTTACTCTCTCTTGGAGCTGTAAGCATTTTCTTTCTGTTATATACTTTTGTTCTCTAGATATAGAAAATAGCACTAGTAAAAGTTTTAGATCTGCATCTACCTGATGAAAGTAGTGCATTCTATCTCTTTTTATATTATTAGCAAGCATAACGTTTCTAATAACTCTATAAAAAGCCTGCTTAATTTCCTGACAAAGTGCAAATTTCTCTGATTTAGGAAACTTCTGCAGCACTGGATATACCTCTTTATTAAGAAGTACTTCTGTTTTCTTTTGTAAAATTAATGGTTCCACTTATTGTCACCCTTCAATTATATTTTAACTGATTAATTTTAGCATACATGGTTATTTAAAATTATAATTTTGTTAGAAAATAACCCTTTTAGATATAAACCTTGCCACCGCCATACATACCTTGAAGTAAGTTAACATCATTGTTACTCTCTATTTTATCTACAAAAACATGTTTCATGTTAGAAGTGTTCAGTAAGTTTTGCATTGCTAACTGAAAAACTAAATCTGTTGTATCCGCCTGTATACTAGAAAGTTCTCTTTTTATATCTTCTTCAATCTTCTTATTAAGTGCCACATCATTATTAACAAGTATATTAAATATAGCGTTGAATGTATCTGCATGACACGGATCAGTAATCTCTAGCTTTCTTACTTCACCATTAAATTTAGCATTACTGGTATCAAAGTTTTCCATAGAACTCACTCCCTTCTACTTAAAATTCTTCAGTACATTCAATCGATATTTTACTATCTGAATCCATTTGTTTTGGAGTAAAATTCTTAATAAGAACTAAATCGCCCTCTTCGTCATATAGGCCAACAGCACTTATCTTTTGATTAAGCACTCCAGTTTCTCCTGGCATTAATTCAGCAGTAAAAATAACACTTAATCCATCTTGACTAAGTGTTGAGGTTTTAATCTTATTTTTTATTATCTCTCCAGCAACCTGCGTAGCAACTGAACTGGGTTTAATTACATCTCCATTTATATCGACCCCACCAGTTCCCCAGCCGGCCATTACTAACTTTGGTACTGGCGAACCACAATAATGTGCCTTAGCGAGCTTTTGCCTTGCCTTATTTGTTGTTATACTTGTTATAATTCCTGCCATATCCTGTCCTCCTATATATTTTGTAGTAAAATATTTTTATTACTTAAGTCTATCTCACCATTTAATTTATATTTACCATTTAAAGCTTTAAATCTATAAATTTCACCACTGCCTTTTATAGTTGTACTATTTCTAATTAATGCTGATACAAAACTATTTATAGTAGCATTAATAGTATTATTTACTGCTAGGTGAGAAAATGCTTTTTCAGTTATAAAGTAAAAAGTCTTTTTTATTCCATCTGGTCTAATAGCTCCACTTAAGTAATATTCTCCATTTAAGTCAGCTAACCCATTTAATAATAAATGCGTTGGAATATTATAAGCACTGTTATGAAAGCATATAGTAGTATTTATATCTGCAGTTACGCTTATTGTATAACACACTATATACTCTAAAAAATACCTAATTACATAGGCTAAATGAGCCGGTTTAATATCTTCAATAACTTCTTTTAATTGCTGCATATTAAAGTTAAATTCTCCATTTAAATTTATTCTAAATACATATTGTTTTGGTATATTTTCAACATAGCTATCTTTAACAAAGTTTTTAACTATATTTTCAACTTTTGTTATTGTAATAGGGCTTACTTGTGCAAGTTTAGCAATTACTTTAGCTCGTCTAACCTCTATAGTCTTGCCTTTATTATTTATTCCACATAAATCCTCCCATATGTCTATTGCCCATGTACATGTCTGAGGGAATAACTGTCTTTGTAAGTCATCAGTGTCAATATCTAACCTATTCAATGCATTACTTATAGAAACTATAATTTGATTAAACACTTCATCATCAAATAAAAATTCTGGTAAAGACTCTCTTATATATCCATAACTATTCATAGATTATTTCCCCTAATATTATTTTTTCTTCATCTGAGGTTATAACATTCTCTACTTTGCCATTTAATTTTATTCCTTTAAAGTCAGTAACCCCTTCTGTATTGGTGATTATAGCTTCACATTCCTTTAATTTTACGGCTGCACCTGGTTTAATTTCTTGTAGATATTTTTTTATATTATTTTCTATAATGACCTTAGTACTTTCCAATGAATCTGTTTCAAGGCCTGTTATTGTTATATTTAGAACTTTGTTTGTCACAGTAACAATTGTAACTGTAGCTCCTATAGGAGCTTTACCTTCACCTTTCCCATCAGTAGGATCTATATATGTTTTTACATTTTGAATTATCTTATTATCTAATGCGGTTCCATTGTCTCCATAAATAATTATCTTTACGGTACCGGGACCATCCCAGAGTGGAATTGGTTTAACTCCCTTTACTCCATCTATATCTTTAGCCCATCTTTCATAATCACTTTTATTCCCGCTACTAGGTGGATTTTGAACTCTTTGTAATATCCTTTCTCTATATTCATCATTTGTTTCAACATTACTACCACCCTGAATTTCTTCTTCATTTGTTACACTTGTTACACCTGGAATAGTAACAGGTATTTCCACTATATTGTTTATAGGCACATTATACTTAGTACCTATATCTATGGCCAATATATCAATACTAGCTTTTCCATTTACTATAACGCCATCTTCCATTGTTATATATTGCAATCCTGTCTTTGTTTGTACTAAACTGTTTTTTTTAATATAAGCAGTATTCGCACCTATAAATGTAACCTTACCACTAGCTTTCTTTCCTTTATTTTTTGGTATTCCTCTTGATTCTCCTAACAGTTCCAACCATTCATCATAACTTGTTTGAACAAAAACTAAGTTTAGAATTTCATTTAGTTTCATTCTATTTTGGAATATCTGTTGCGATGTTGGGGAAAGTGCATCATGTATAAAAGAACCCTCCGACTTATCTATATCATCAAATATATCATTTTTCATTTTCTCACATATTTCTAAATCAGATTCTTCTGTATATCTATTAAACACATATATTCACCTCCCCATAAACAGTTTCTACTGTGAAATCAATATCTAGTTTAGCTCCTTCAATTGTAATATTTAAATTATATATGTCTTTTAAATAAGGATTAATTAAAAGAGCCTCTTTTATATACCGTTCAACCTCTAGCTTTAATGCTGCATTGCTTAGTCCTTTCCCTATGAGTGAATCTAATTCATGTCCATAATTCCAGCTATAGGCCAAGTGTCTATATCTTTCAGTTTTTAATGCCTTCCATATCCATACTTTAAGAGCTTCATTTCCTTCAACTACCTTAAACTTACCATTCTCTAAAATAAATTTGTTTTTATCAAAATCCCATGCATATTCCTTACATAATGGTAATTCTTCACCTTCTTGTATTGTCTCTTGTATGGCCTTATCTAGTATTTCAGTATCATTAGGTAGAACACTCACATTCTCACCACCTTAGACAAAATAATATATGTTTGCCTATTTTCCATTGCTAGTAGGGCAACAATATCACCTGAGTTTAGTTTGCCTTTCCAATACTCATCTACAAATAAATTATCGCCGTCTATTTGTAGATCTTCTACTTTTACTATAGTACTTGTAACCATTGTGCCTAATTGAATAGCAGGAGGATTATTATCCGATCCTCTCTTTTTTATTATGTTTATTAGTTCAACATATGGGTCTTTCATATGCTAATCCTCCTTTGAATCCATTTCATTTTTATAACTTAAGTCTAAAGTCATAGTATATTTGTTGCTTCCCATTTCCCAAATATGAGTATCTCCATCTATATACAATAGACCATTTTGTAAGCTATCTATATAAAATATCTTAGTTTTTATAGCATACCCTGTTCTACATTCCCAATTGCCTAAAGCCTCTATGCTACATTCCTGATCAGCACCATGCAACATGTTTCCTGCAACCTGAGTAGGGTTTTTATCCTCTTCTTTTTGATATGTCTTTTGAATTATTCCATAGTATTCAAAAAGACTAGAATTTTCTACCTTGCTTAGATAATTACCCTTATCATCATAAATTTTAACCCTTCCAACCATGTTTTCCATGGTATCTTTATAACTTGTATTAATAACATTCCCGACATCATTATCCTTTTGGAATGCATTTATACATGTCAATTCATAGTCAACTACAGTAGCTCCTTTTTCGATAATTGAAACTTTAGTACCATCACATACTGGAATATACTGTTTCCCATTCTGCTTAGATACCTGAGTAAGTACTTCCATTATTGCCTCATATGCTGTTTTATCCTGTATAAGCCTATTAATTCTTATTCCTGTTTCAGGCATATTTCCACATTGTAAGCCCAATTCAGTTATAATTTTTTTTACTGCATCCTCTGCTAGTATATTCTTAAAATTAAAAGTCACAGAGCTTTTAAGGAGATAAATCAAATAATCATAAGCCATAATAACCAATTCCTGATGGGAATTTAGTTCTCTTTCCCAAACAATGCCTCTAAATATCTCCTTTCCATCTAGTACAATCCATATCTTTGAGCCTACTCCTATTTGAACATTTTCATGATTTCGGTCAAAAATGCTATAAAAAAAAGTCGCCTCGAGTTTACGAGCAACTTCATCTTTACTGCCACTTATAATTATTGTTTTAAGTAAATTTGTAGCATTTTCTTTCCAGTATCCATTTTGATTTTTATACATTATCCAAGACTCTATCATAAAGTTAACACCTGCCCAGGATAAATTAGGTTAGGATTTTTTATATTATTTCTACTTGCTATATCTTTATATTTCATACCATTACCATAGTACTTCTTTGCTATATTCCAAAGGCAATCTCCTTTTTTTACTGTATACCTTGTACCTGCAGAAGGCTTTTTAGTTGCAGGTCTTGGTTTCTGTGCTACATTATTTGATTTTGATGTGTTAACGGACTTAGCCACAACTTTTCTATATTCTTTAAAGTTTAAAGTAAAATAAACATCTCCAGTACCATCCCTCTCACCATATTGAAAATCCTCTATATAAAAAATTTGATTTACATTACTTTCAGTTATAAGTACTCTTACTTGCCCTAACTTCCTAAACCTTTCTATTAAAGCAACACATTCGTATGGTTTGGGGAAATTTGTATACTGACAAAAGTCATATACTTGAGCAGGAAAAAATGATGATAAAGAAATAGTAGCAAGCCCTGACTTACCTAATAAATTAACCTCGCCAACGTTCTCTACTACTATAGTTTCATTCATATTTCCAACACTAACCTCGAATTCTGAAGGTGGCACTGGGAGTTGTAGCTTGTCTTTATTTTGTAAAAGCCAAAATTCCATAAAGTACACCTCCTACTATGCCATATTAAAGCTAGTCTTTTTTAGTTTTCTTACAAGAGCATCAACTATTTTATCAATGTCAGATTCTTCTCTTACAACTATAGTATCAGCTAATTTTGCAATAGTAATGCCTCCAAAACCTTCTTTAAGGCTTCTATTTTCTTGAGCTGTAAGAACTCTTTCACCTTCATGCAGTTCTGCTAGATATCCATTGTAAGGCACATTTGACATTCCTGTGGCATGACTTCCATCAAGCTTACCTTTAACCCAACCAGCACCTTTTTGAACCAACTCAATAGTTCCTTTAATAGGATGCTGGAAGAATTCTCTTAGTTCATTCCATTTTTTCTTAATTGCCTCAGCAAATTCACTACATTTTTGTTTAACATTTTCAAAAGTTTCTTTGATACTCTCTATTTTAGGTTTGATAAAGTCTATTACTGCCCTTGTTTTATCCTGAATGCCACCCCAATTGTGTTTCCACGCCTGATAAAGTAATATACAAGCTCCTATTATAACTGCTATGATTGCCACAATCGGATTAGCTGCTAAGAATGCAAAAACTCTCCCTGCAGTCTTAATTATTCCCATACCAACTGTTCTAAAAATTTTAAGGACAGACATTAATCCCTTTCCTATTCCTTTTCCTGCTATACTAATAATTTTTAAAACAGTCTTAAAAGCAACAGTAGCCCCTCTACCTATTCCTTTAAAAACAGTGCCGAAACCTTTACCTATTGTTTTAAGCACAGTTAAAGTTCCTTTTAATCCTTTTGTAATTCCCTTTCCTGTAAACTTGCCAATACTTTTAAGAACATTTAATGTACCTTTTAAACCTTTCCCAATTCCTTTCCCTGTAAATTTGCCTATACTTTTAAATACGCTACCAATTCCCTTTAAATTATTCTTAGATGCTCCCTTTAGAAAACCTAATGCTGTTTTTAATTCTAAAAGTTCCTGCTTTAGTTTTCTTATATTTTTAGGTACATGTAATATAGTTTTCATAATTCCTGGGCCAAATTTTAAGCCTGCCAATATTCCTAGTGCTGCTTTAGGATTTTTACCTGCAAAATTTAAAAGAGGTTTGACTAGTTTATATGCTTCACCTGCTAATTTCCCTACTGTTTTTAACACATCTCCTATACCTTTTAAGGTATTTTTAACATTATTAAAGCCTTTTTCTATCTTTTCAGGATGTTTTTCTAAATCATCAAACCATTTTAAAAGTTTTTGACCTTGAGAATTTGCAAAATTTTCTACTTGTTTTTTTATAGCTCCAAATGCCTTAGATTGAGAAAAGCTTTCAAACCTTTTATTTACTTGTGCTAAAACCTTATTTATTGGAGGAAGAAATGCTTTACCAATATCTGCTCCCATACTTTGCATCAAACCTGTCGTTGTTGACCATTGTCCTAACATAGTTTCAGAAAGTGCGTCAGCTCCACCAGCATAATATGGATTTAATTTGTTTTTTACAATGCTATTATAAGCAGTGTTAAATTGATCATCAGTAAGGTTAGACATTTTCGTTTTCGTTGCAGCTCCTGAATCTTTAACGAAATCATCAGCATGAAAAGTAAATCCGAATTCCTTCATTCTTTCAGCTTCACCTTGCTTTAGATCCGCAAGAGCTTCCATTGCATCCATAACAGTTTTTCCTGGATTAAGTGCTGCCATGTTTTCAGCAAGCTTTACAAGTTCCATACCACCTTTTGTATCGCCTTGCATTATATTAACAGCCCTACGTCCCGCAGATATAACCTCATTGGTACTAAATGGCGTTACATTGGCATTGTGTCTTAGCTGTGCAATATAATCTTGTGTGGCTTTTTCAGCATCAAATCCTTTTTTACCCTTGTTTTGATATCCTATAAAATGTTCCATAGCGACTTCTTCTTGTTCTAACCTTGCACCAGCCCCTATTGTTGCATCAAACCCAGCTTTAGCAGTAGCTCCAAAAACAATTCCTGCGGCTAAATTTTTAAGATTGAATATACTATTTTTTATACCAGATATTACTTCCTTAGTTTTATCTATTGCTTTTAACACAACTCTATGAGGCCTTCCAGTTAAATTCCCTAAAGTGCTAAGTATATTCCTAAATGTCTGTCTGGTCATATCCCTTGCTGCAATTGTTATAGGTTTATTTTGATGTAGTCTTCTTAAGTTGTCTCTAACTTCTATTGTACTTCGCATGGCTTGGGTATTATCTACTCTAATTTTAGCTTCTACTCGAGTTTTTGCTGCATGTTCCATAGTTTCTCTAGCACGCTGTACAGATTGTTTGAAATCATTTGTCTGACTTATAATTTGTTGCATAGAAGCCATGTAGTTATTAGTATTAAACTCAATACGAGCACCAAGTCTTTCTTCATCAGCTATATGTCTCACCTCCTTTTTATAGGAATAAAAAAGACATCTTTAAAAGATGTCTTTACTCATATTTCTGATCTAATATTATATAAATAAAGCTTACATTTTCACCCAATGCATTTATGGTAAAATTATAAACCCCATATTTATTTCTCCACTCTGTTTTTAAACTATTTTCAAAATCGCATTGAACAGGTGATATCCCTAAACTTTTCAATATATTTTCGTTTTCTTCCGGATAACTAATTTTATCTTTAGGAGTAATTGTTATTCTAGCTGCAACCTTATCTATAAATAGTACTTCTATTTCATAATTGTTTTTTTCATAAATATTAGCAAAGCATTTTATGGTCTCACTAGAATTCTTAGGATGCCAACTAGTCTCTTCTTTTTCTTTTGGTTGTCCTAGTAAAGAATTAATATCTTCCTCACCTTTGTTTTTAACTTCTTCAATTTTAAACAAAGATTTAATATCTTCTTTTTTAACTTCTTGTTTAACACTAGTTTCAGTATCTATTTTTTCTTCTTTTTTAACTTCTTGTTCCTGATTGACCTTATCATTGTTTTTTACAACTTCCGTTTTCTTTTCACAAGCTGCTAAAGACATAGCTATAATAACACCAAGCATTACTATAAATATTTTTTTCATAACATCAACCTCCTAGTGTCATTATACTACATCCACGCTAAATATTGGCACCTTTTCTCTCTCCAATATTAATTCCTTGCGAGTTCTTTCCTCTATCTCTTTTTCAACGAAAGCTCTTAATACTAATTTGTCACCTGGTTCCAAATTCCAGTATTCTGATGGTTTGTTTAACCTTTTAGTTTTAAAAAGGTAATACATGGTGTTTACTTCACCATCAGAATTTATTAGTTTTTTATTTCCTCAACCGCCTTTTTACCAAAACCACACAACTCGTTTATATGGTTATACAAAGTTGCAATTTCTCCTGGTTTACCTGAAAACATTATTTGAACCAATTCTATAGGAGTGCGTGCTTTAAAATGTTCCATAAGTTCTTTAGATTTTAAGCTTGGCTCTTTAACCCCTTCTATAACAGTTAGTAATTGTATTTTATTATAATCTATATCGCTAATAGCATCTTCATCTACAGTTACCCCAGCCTCTTGAATTTCATTATATTTTTCAATTCCTATTGCCTGGATTGTAAATATAACATCCTCTCCAAATGCCTCTGATAAGCTTTGTATTTTAACCTCTTTTGTAGGTATTTTGACCTTACTTGTATCTGATTTTAATAATAAATCCATAACATTATTAGCCATTAATATTCCTCCTTAAAAGTAAAATCAGCCATAATCTTCTATGGCTGTATCCAATCATAAATTTCATACTCTGAGAATGTAAAAGGTATACTTTCTTCAAGTATCTTTTTAGCTTCCCAATTTACTAAGTCAAATTCATCAAAGGTTGCATCTTTTATTGCTACACGCTCTGCACCAACCACATCAGGATCATCTAGCTTACTTACAATAGTGCAAACTACACTCTTGCCTTCCTTTAATTTATTAGCTAGTTTTAAAAGCATCCTAGAGTTAGTTTTATTTAATTTTAAAGTTCCACTACCTTCAAAGCCTACAACCTTATATTTTTTACCCATAACTTTGCACATTTTAACTTCTTCTTTTATAAGTTTAACTTTAGCCTGCAAGCCTGTTGCATTGTCTAAGTAGTCTCCATCTAACCAGCACTCACCTTGAGTACCAGATATAGTTTTTTGTGCATCATATGCCATCTAGTACACCTCCTAAATAGTTACATTGATATTGAAGTCTTCCATTGCATCTGTCCATTTTAAATTAGAAGCTATAAACACTTTATCTTTTGTATTAGCTTCTTTTAAATCCTGGTCTTTCATGTTCTCAACATCTTCTCCAATAGATTCCAAATAAATTTTCTGTGCTGCTACGTCTATAAAAACTTTATTATACTCAGTTAAAGAATTATCTAGTAATCCTTCAAGCGCTAACTGGTCATTATATGCCTGTATAGCTGTTATAAGCAATATTTTATTATCATAGGTGTTTGCATATTTGCCAAGATAATAATCGCTTACTGTACGCTTTACATCATCATGCCACATATCATTCTTGTCCACTATTAATATTTTTCTAAAGTCCTCACCTTTATCCTTAGTAGTAGTAACTAAGGAGTTTATAGCTCTTGCAATCTTACACTTTTCACCATCATTAATTAAAATTAATTTGCCTTCGTTTATTGCTTTATCTGATTCTTCTTTAGTTAAATGAGGTACATCATCAACTTCTGGAAGAACCGTATAAGTAGCACTCATGTTAAGAGGACATCCTGCCAAAATGCCTGCTATTCTAGAACAGTATTGAGTTGCTGAATATGTTTTTTCACCAACTATAATATTATCTGTATCAAGATTAATAACTCCTTCATGATCTGCTGTAGTGTGTGGTAATACAACTTTAATTTTCACATCTTTTGTATCTCTAAGTCCTTTTGCCCAAGTGGCTATAATATTTGCTGCTTCTTTTTCTATGAACGGTATTGCTAAATAATTGAATCTAGTTACTTCTAAGTATTTTAAAGCTTCATCATAATTAGTAGCCTCTGGTTGTATCGCATAAACTATTACTTTTTTAGGCGGATTAACTCCTCCTCGGAGCGCCAACTCTATCTGTTCTTTATTTTCTATAGTAAATCCTGTTGGAATATCTGGTATAGTACTTATGTTTATAGGATTATTTACTGGACCTGTTTCCTTTAATATAAGAGCTACAATTCCTCTTTGCCCTCTCTGCATAGCAGTACTAGCTTTGGTTTTAAAAGTTATATTTACATTAGGTAATCCTAACATTCTCTACACTCCTTTCTTTTATAAGATGATATCTTTCATTACATTAGAGTTCTCAATATCTTTTTCAATTAGTTCATAGTAGTTAATAGGTACCTGGAAGTGTAGTATCGTGCCAATTCCATCATTAATTATTTGAGATTGAGCATTGTCTAATTTGATATTTCTATCTTTAATGGCAATATGACTTTTAAACATATCTTCCAAATCATCTGTCATATTTAACACTTCTTCAGTAGAATTTACTTCCTTGGGAAAGTACTGAATATCAACTAATAAGAACCTAGACTTAACATTCTTGCTTTCTCTTGTTGAACTACCAGGAATTAATTGCACAAAAAAAGCAGGTGATTCAAAACCCTGCTGTATCTTTTCATCATATATATTTATTCCAGGATACTTCTCACTTAATTTTAAGGTAAATGCATCCCTTATATCGTTATACTTAATCATATACTATTCTCCTAACACTCTATTAATCCAACGCTTTAATTCACCTGGCAATTGAGCATTTAATTCTTCTACACTTATTTTCAACATATGCACTCCAGGAACATAAGCTATAACTCCTTTTGCTTTATAGTGTTTAGGATTACTAGTTACTCCTAGCCTTGTTCTATGTCCAAATTCCACATGAGGTGCATATTCAGTATTATTGAAAACTTCTATATACCAGCCATTGTCTCCCCTTACCATATCACCTATTTCCCAATTTCTTCTCAACTCTCCTGTATCACCTACTGGAGTTCTTTGTTTAACTTTTCTTAGTAACTTATTTGCCAATTTTAATATTTCAGTTTCAATTCCCTCTGGAAACTCTACTTTTATTCTTTCTAATTTAGCTATCCATTCATCTAAACCATCAATTTCAAACATTTAGTTTCTATCCTTTCTTGTTAAAGGTACCTCTAAATGACTTGAATAAGGAAATGGCTCTCCAGCTATATAATTTTTTTTCAGTCCACTTTCAAATGTTACCTGAACATCATCACCTGCAGCAATATTTGTGTCTGGTCTACAAAACATAACAACTGTATATTTTATATTAGCTACTGTTTCAGTTTCGCCTAGTATTTGAGGTTCTTTTTTAGAAATAGCACATTTAACACTTTCTGCCTTTATCCCATTTTTAAAAGCTATAGCTCCATTAGG
This sequence comes from Clostridium sp., assembly GCF_036781005.1. Lineage (GTDB taxonomy): Bacteria > Bacillota > Clostridia > Clostridiales > Clostridiaceae > Clostridium_B. The sequence continues at coordinate 17,065 of NZ_DAIQBT010000046.1, forward strand.
TTTTGTATATGGTATTTGACCGCTTATTGTAGCTTTATCAAAGTAAGTTAATTCAAGGAGTGCTGCTTCATCCATACTACCAAGCCACCTTCCTAAAACTATTTAATTCTTTCATGTCTAAATTGCTAAAATTTAATAGTGTTTTTTCATCTTTCTCAGACATGGTAGCAAATTCAATTTTAGTATCTCCCCTCTGAATTGACTTAACTTCCCTGCTACTGTTATCACTGCTTGTTGATTGTAGCTTATACTGCATTATGGAAATAACTTTATCCTCTACAAAACCTTGAAGCTCTATAGGTAATTCTTTTAAATTACAATAATTAAGCACCTTTTGAGTAACTTTACTTATATAACGATTAATAAGTTTATCCTTAGAGTTATCTATTATCTCTAAAACATCTTTTATATTTTCAAGCATATTAACACCTTGTATAATGAACATATAGTAAAAATTCATTATACTTTTCCTTTCTTAAAG
>NZ_DAIQBT010000047.1:0-1966 GCF_036781005.1 Clostridium sp.
TTATTTAAGGAATCAAAATCTTCCTTACTTGCAAAATCCATTTCTTTTAATAATTCTCTGAAATCTTCTTTAGTAATTGGTTTAGAACTTTCATCACTTGTTTTAGTCTTTACAGTCCTTTTTAATTCTTCAGATAATTCTTTACCCTCATCTACAGTTATCTTACCCTTTTGAACCATTTCGTCAACAAGTTTTGTAGCTTTCTCATAAGTGTAAGCAGCAGAGCCTACCCCAGCTAAAAATACATTTTTTAGTTCATTAAGCATAATTACACCTCCCAAAATATATACCATAATTATACTACCATTCATAACACTAGTATATGACATCTAGTCATAATTTATTATTTGTTTACAATATTTTAGATAATAAATATATGTAAAAGTTAGTTTTAAATTGGTATAATATATATAAATATGATGATATGGGAAGGTAAGTATATGTCAGGCAGTTTAATAAAGATAAAAGAGATATTACAGGAATTAAGTCGCTCTGAAAAAAAGATTGGAAAGTTTATATTAGAGAATCCGGAGAAAATTTCTGATTTATCTATTGGTGAATTAGCTCAAATGAGCGGTTCTAGTGAAGCCACAGTAGTTAGATTATGCAAGTTGCTGGGGTTTAATGGATATAAAGATTTTAAGATAAGTATTACAAAAGATATGGCACACATAAATAAGGATGGAAATATGGAAGAACAGTATACCGACGTAGAGCCTGGAGATCCTTTAGAAAGTATAATACAAAATATAAGTTATAATAATAAAAAATCTATAGATGATACCTTAGAAATACTAGATTATAATGAAGTAAAAAGAGCTGTAGATGCCATAATTTCAGCTAAGAGAATGGATTTTTATGGAGTGGGAGCTTCTTATGTTATAGCCTTTGATGCATTCCAAAAGTTTTCTAGAATAAATAAGGTAGTTACTGCTCATGCAGATACCCATATGCAAATAGCTTCAGCATCTAATATGAAAAAAGGAGATGTAGCTATAGCAATTTCTTACTCAGGAGAGACAAAGGATATATATGATTCTATAAAGGTTGCTAAGGAAGCTGAAGCAACTACTATAAGTATAACAAAGTACGGTCAAAGTTCAATAAGTCAGATTTGTGATATAAATCTATTTGTTGCTGCTCCAGAAATAAGTATAAGAAGTGGAGCTATGTCCTCAAGAATTGCTCAATTAAATGTAATTGATGTATTATTTGCAGGGGTTGCCAGCCGTCAGTTTGATGAGGTAAAAAAGTATTTAAATAACACAAGAACTGTAATAAAAGGGAAAAGAATTAAGTAAAAACCCGTATATTTACGGGCTTTTTATTTAAATTACACTACTTTTACTTTTTTCTCTTAATTCATCAGCAGAAGGATGGTTCTTTTTCTTCCTTAAGAATTCTTCTGCAATTTCTGGAAATAATAGATAGGTTAATACATCCTCATTACGAATAGTTAAATTTTTTAATTTTTCTTTAGTCTTTTCAAAGGCTGGTTCTAAGGTATCTGCATATCTAGTTGTTATAGGTTTTTCTTCTCCTAAAACTTTTTTTAATAAATCTTCATTAATTTTACCAGGAGCTTTTCCGTATTCTCCCCTAAGATATGCTTTAACTTCCTTTAGAATCATTTTATATCTTTCGCCGGTAAGAATATTTATAGTAGCTTGAGTTCCTACCATTTGGCTCATAGGAGTAACTAATGGTGGGTAGCCTAAGTCTTCTCTTACTTTAGGAACTTCATTTAAAACCTCTTCTAATTTATTTAAAGAATTTTGTTCTTTAAGTTGGGATATCATATTAGAAAGCATTCCCCCTGGAATTTGATATATAAGAGCTTCTGGCTGAGGAGATAATACTTTAGCATTTAATATTCCTTTTTTAATAAAGTCCTCCCTAATAGGTTTAAAGAAATCATTTATTTCTTTTAATTTATTACCATCTAAATTTGTATTGAAGCCATAAT
>NZ_DAIQBT010000047.1:2037-16187 GCF_036781005.1 Clostridium sp.
CTATTCCATCAACACCAGCTTCAGCAGCTTTTAAATAAGACATTTCAGCTAGTCCATTTGTGCTATGGGAATGAAGATATATTGGTATTTTCACTGTTTCCTTAAGACTTTTTATTAAGCTATATGCTATATCCGGCATTATTAGGCCCGCCATGTCCTTTATACATATAGAGTCTGCCCCCATATTTTCTAATTTTTTTGACAAATTTATATAATTTTCTACATTATGAATAGGGCTTACAGTATATACAATAGTTCCTTGGGCATGTGCTCCTTGTTTTTTTGTTTCATCTATGGCAACTTCAATATTTCTAAAATCATTTAAAGCGTCGAATATTCTTATTATATCAATTCCGTAATAAACAGCCATTTTTATAAATTCTCTTACCACATCATCAGGATAGTGTTTATAACCTAATATATTTTGTCCTCTCAAAAGCATTTGTAAAGGAGTTTTTTTAACTACTGATTTAATTTTTTTAAGTCTATCCCATGGATCTTCATTTAAGTATCTTATGCAGGAATCAAAGGTAGCCCCTCCCCAGCACTCTAAAGAATAATAATGGGCTTCGTCTAATTTATGAAGAATAGGTGCAAATTCATCAAAGGATAGTCTTGTAGCTATTAAAGATTGATTTGCGTCTCGCAATACTGTCTCTGTAATATGTATATCTTTCATGGTATCACCTCAAATATAAAAAGTTTTCTAAATATATTCTAACATATTAACTGTTAAAAATCTCCATTTAACATTGAACTTTTAAAAGATTTAACATAATTTAGTATAACTAATAGAAGATATTGTAAGCCTGTTGACAATAAATATGAATTGTAATAAACTATTTATGTTGACACTAGTGTAGAATTAAATTAAACATACATGCGCTCGTAGCTCAGTAGGATAGAGCAGCGGTTTCCTAAACCGCGTGCCGGGGGTTCGATTCCTCTCGGGCGCACCAAAAAGCTTTGTAATTATAGTGGTTGCAAGGCTTTTATCTGTTTTACGATATTTATTATGTGACTAGATATTTGATAGGGGATTTTGTACTATATTTATTTACAAAGGAAATGTTTTTATGTGAAATGTTATTTAATAGCGTACAAAAAAAATAAAAATATGATATAATAAAATCAATAAATGAACATAATAAAAACATGGTGTTGACGCACCCTGCAGTATACAATTCTAGTTGTTTAGGCAGCTGGCAAAGCTAAGATTATAAAAAAGTAGCCATACCATTGCGGCGGTGGGCTGCCTTTTTATTTTATCTATAAGCACGATAATTAAATTTATCAAAGCTACCAAAAATGATAGAGCAGAAAAAACCACTATAAACATTTCGTACATATGTATCACCTCTCTTCTGAAAGGGATAGCGATACCGGTTACCCACGCACAACCATATTGAATTGTATGTAAATAGTTCATCACAGGCATATTTTAAGGGCAATAATTAGAAATAATAAAAAAGAAGTTATTAGAGGTAAGAATAGTATGACTGCAGATTTTATTATTGAGGCTTTAAAAGAAGCCAAAAAGGCAGAAGCTATGAATGAAGTTCCTGTAGGAGCAGTGATAGTAAAGAATGGAAAAATAATAGCGGCAGCACATAATATTACGGAAACTTTAAAAGATCCCACAGCTCATGCAGAAATAATTGCAATTAAAAGAGCTGCTAGTTATCTAAAAAATTGGAGATTAAATGGTTGTGAACTTTATGTCACATTAGAACCTTGTCCAATGTGTGCTGGGGCTATACTTCAGTCGAGAATAAGCAAGATATATATAGGTACCTTTGATCCTAGATTAGGAGCTTGTGGTTCTATAATTAATATATTGCAAAATAAAAATTTAAATAGTAATATTTATATAAAATGGCTATATAATAATCAATGCAGTTTAATACTAGAAAACTTTTTTAAATCAAAAAGATAATATTTATATGGAGAGATGTCCGAGCGGTCTAAGGTGATTGACTCGAAATCAATTGTAGGGATAAACTCTACCGAGGGTTCGAATCCCTCTCTCTCCGCCAACTTAAAAATACACTTGGATATGGGTGTATTTTTTTATTATAAATATTTTTTTGTTTTCAAAGTGTTAATAAAACATTAACAAGAAAATAAAGGAAATTAATATATGTAAATAGAATAAGTCTATATATAAATTCTTAGGAGGGACGCGGAATTGAAAAATACTTCATGTGAAAGCTTAAACGGATCATTTCCTAAAAATGACACTATAGTATTATATAATGAAAGTGAAGAAAGTAATATTCAAATAACTTATCAATGTTTTGATAAGAGAGAATGGGGAAATTTAGGGAGCGGATTAAGAGAAATTATTTATAGTAATCAATATGTACCTAAAGATTATACAGGAGACATATTTTTTATAAAAAGTTTTGTATGTAATGAGGAAATTTCTTATGAAGCTACGGATATAAAAGATGGTAAAATAAAGGAGTATAAATTTCAACGATATAGCTTTAATGAAAAGAATAACTTATTGGGAAAAGCGTACAGTGATATGAGTAATATTTTATTAGAAAATTATAAATCAGCTAATTTACATAGAGAGATGAGATATAAAAGTCTTTATAATAAAAGGAGATTTGGAAAGATAGATTTATTTTTTAATAACAATAATGATTTAACAAATCTTATTATAGATGATAATGAATTACTTTGGGAAGGACTAGTAAAAAATATAATGAATCATGAAGCGTTTTTACTAAAGTTTCAAATAATAGATTAGGATGCAGTGTAATTTATTTTTAAATAGGAAGGGTTTGTATACAAATAGAAATTATTAAACAAATTGTTACATATAAATATGTATAATTCTAAAATACAAGAATATGCGGTGTAGAAAAAGTAAGAAAACTAATAGTAATAACAATTTTATGGTAAATATATGACAAAGTATGTATAATATGTTTTATTTACTTAAAATTACAACAATGATATACTTGTACTATGAAGGAGTTATCATTTTGATATTTTTTATTAGAAAACATATATAATGATATTAATTAGTTTTTGCCATATGTTTTCTTATAAATTTAAAATATCCACCGTATATAAAAAGGAGGATTTTTAAATGAAAAAAAGTTTTTTATTATCCTGCGTTGGTATAGATGAAGTTGTTTTACAGGAAAAAGAGATAGAAGGATATGATAATATATTGGATATAGAAAAGGAAATAGAATATACAAGGGAGCTATTAAACCAGGTATCCTGTGATATAGATAATTTAGAAAAAAGCAAACAAATTTTAGAGGTAAGTCAGTACATGGACAAGTTATTAAATGAGTATACTAACATTACCACGGAGAAAAAGAATTCAAAAAAGATTAAATTTTTATAAAAAGCTATTGAATTTTAATAAATTTGATAGTATAATAATCTTTGTCTTAATTAAATAAATATAGATTAATTCATGAGTAGACTGTGGAGAGATGTCCGAGCGGTTGAAGGAGCACGCCTGGAAAGCGTGTGTAGGGGAAACTCTACCAGGAGTTCGAATCTCCTTCTCTCCGCCATATAATCTTTGCCGTGCTAGACGGGGAGTTAGCGGTGCCCTGTACCTGCAATCCGCTATAGCAGGGTTTAATTCCTCGATTAGGCTATAACATGTGGGGACTGACCTATATAAGTGGCATTGAGAGCTGGGTCCCACGCAACGGAAACTCATGAACTCCGTCAGATCCGGAAGGAAGCAGCGGTAAGTGATAATTTTCGTGTGCCGTGGATAAACCTGGTTTGAGTTAACTGTATAGGTGACGCTCATAGGTTATTTGCCAAGGCGAGGTGCACGGTTTAATATAGTAGCTATCGTACAATAAATAAAGTTTATTGTACGTTTTTTTTATTTAAAAAATAATATACTACGTAATATGTAAAAATAGAATTTAACATAAACTTAATGTATAATAGTATGAGATATGATTAAAAATCAATTTAAAAGTTTTACTAAGAGGTGAAATGTATGTCCTATACAGCTTTATATAGAGAATGGAGACCTAAAAACTTTAAAGATGTAATAGGTCAGCAACATATAACTATTACATTAAAAAACCAAATAATAAATAATAGAATAGCTCATGCATATCTTTTTTGCGGTACTAGAGGAACTGGAAAAACATCTACAGCTAAAATACTTGCAAAAGCTGTGAATTGTTTAAATTTGCAGGATGGTGAGCCTTGTAATGAATGTGAAATGTGTAAAAAAATAAACTCAAATCTTTTAATAGATGTAACAGAGTTAGATGCTGCTTCTAATAACGGAGTAGATAAAATAAGAGAAATAGTAGAAGAGGTTAATTATCCACCAAGAGAAGCAAGGTATAAAGTTTATATAATGGATGAAGTGCATATGTTATCGCCGGGAGCAGTAAATGCGTTTTTAAAGACACTAGAGGAACCACCAGCAAATGTAATTTTTATTCTTGCTACCACTGATCCTCAGAAGCTTCCTATAACTATTTTATCAAGATGTCAGCGCTTTGATTTCAAAAGAATAAAAAGTGAAGATATATTTGAAAGGCTTAGGCTTATTGTAAAGGAACAGGGAGTTTTTGCAGATGACAAAAGCCTGAATCTCATAGCTAGAATGTCAGATGGCGCAATGAGGGATGCTTTAAGTGTGTTGGATCAGGCTATATCCATGGGTAATGGGAAAATTGAATATGATAAAGTAATAAATATGTTGGGGCTTGTAACTAATGAGAATTTACTAAAGCTTACAGATAGTATAATAGATAAAGATGTTGAGAATTCTATTAAGGTAATAGAAGATATAGTACTCAGTGGGAAAGATATACATTATTTTATTAAGGATATGATAAACCATATGAGAAATCTACTTATGGTTAAAGTAAGTCAAAATCCTGATGAAGTATTGGATATGTCAGAGGAAAATATAAATCTTTTAAAAGAGCAAAGCGGAAAGATAAGAATCGAAGAAATTATGAGAGACATAAGAATACTTCAAGATGCAGAGGAACAATCTAAATGGACTAAACAAAGTAGAATATATTTAGAGTTAGCCATAATTAAGATGTGTAAGATAGAGTACGATACTTCAAAAGAAGTTATACTTGCAAGATTAAATAAGCTTGAAGAAGCCATGAAAACTGGTGAAATAAAAGTGGCTTGTGAAACTGTAGTACCAAAAGCACAAGGAAGGTCTAAAGAAAAAAAAGTTAATGATAATGCGGTAATACAGCCGGCTAAAAAATTTAATCCAGATTCAAAATTGAATATAGATATAGTAAAGAAATCATGGAAAGATATATTAGAAACTTTTAAAGCTAGACGACATATGGTAATATATGCATCTTTAATGACTGCTCAACCTATAGAATGTAAAGATGGAATTTTAACATTAAAATATGAACAACAGTATGCTTTTAATAAACAAAGACTTGAAAAAGAAGAAAATAGAAAAATAGTAGAAGAAATATTTTCAGAGGTACTAAAAGAAAGGATAGGAATAAAATATATTATAGAAAAGGAAGAAACGGATAAAGAAAATCCCGAAGAACTTTTAAAAGAGACCTTTGGAGAGGACATGGTAAAAATATTAGAAGAATAGATGTAAAGTAATTTACAGTTTATAATTCATAAGTTACAATAAATAGTTGTATGATACACTATAATTAGGCAAAGTATTTAAATTCTAAAAGATATTAAAGGAGGAATATAGGACATGGCAAAAAACGGATTACCCAACTTCGGTGGAGGAAACATGAATAATTTAATGAAACAAGCACAGAAATTTCAGAAACAAATGGAGGAAATGCAATCTCAGTTACAAGATAAGGAATTTGAAGCAAGTGTTGGCGGGGGGGTAGTTAAAGCTGTAGCGAACGGAAAAAAAGAAATTGTTGATATAAAAATACAACCTGAAGCAGTAGATCCAGATGATGTTGAAATGCTTCAAGATTTGATTATATCTGCCTGCAATGAGGCATTAAAAAAAGCCGAAGAAGAAACATCTAATGAGATGAAAAAACTAACTGGCGGATTAAATATACCAGGAATGTTTTAATGGTTAATTTAAGATGAGGTGAAGGAATTGGAGTTTTATCCAGTAGCCATTGAGAAACTTATGGAGGAATTTGCGAAACTTCCCGGAATAGGAAATAAGACTGCTCAAAGATTAACTTTATATGTTTTGAATTTACCAAAGGATGAAGTAGATGAATTTGCATCAGCTCTTGTAAGGGCAAGGGGAACAATAAAATATTGCTCTGTATGTGGTAATTTTACAGATAAAGATCCATGTGCTATATGCAGTAATCCTAATAGGGATAAAAGTACTATATGTGTTGTAGAAGAGCCTAAAGACGTAATAGCTATAGAAAAGGTTAGAGAATACAATGGAACCTACCATGTACTTCATGGAACAATATCTCCTATGGCGGGAAGAGGACCAGATGATATAAAGCTTAGAGAATTGGTAAGCAGAATCAATGGAAATGTAAAAGAAGTTATAGTTGCAACTAATCCTAATGTAGAGGGAGAAGCTACGGCTATGTATATATCTAAAATACTAAAGCCCTTAGGAACTAAAGTAACCAGAATTGCTCATGGAATACCTGTAGGGGGAGACTTAGAGTATGCTGATGAGGTTACATTATCTAAAGCTTTAGAGGGTAGAAAAGAAATATAGATTAAAATTTATATGTGTGTCTCCATCAAATAAAGTCCTATCATTATGCAAATTCATTTTAGGATGTAAATAAAGTTATTGTAGAAGACCATAGGGAAAAGGTATAAGTAATGTCTTGGAACTATGGTTTTTTATTAGAGGTTTGAACAGAAATTTGAATGGAGTGGAACCTATGTAATAATAATAGCATTTAGGCAGGTGAAAAGTATGAGAAGAAAAGATAGAGAAATGAACAGAAAATTTGGATTAGAAGTCATAGATAAATCCACATATGGAGTACTTTCAATGGTAGATAATGATAATAAATCTTATAGTATTCCTCTTTCTATTGCAAGAGATGGAAATACATTATATTTTCATTCAGCTATGGATGGAAGAAAGGTTGAGATACTTGAGAAGAATCCTAAGGTTAGCGTAGTTTTTGTTGGAGAAACAAAAATTCCAGAAATCTACTCTAACGAGGAATTAAATGAAATACTGAAAGATGAATCAAAAGCAGGGATGCTTGGTAGTAAAGTTTTTACTACCCAATTTGAATCTGCTATTGTAGTAGGAAAAGTGAGATTAGTAGAAGATGAAGAAGAAAAGGTAAGAGGGCTAAGGTTAATATGTGAAAAATATGTCCCGACAAAGATGGCTTACTTTCCCATAGCAGCTAAAGCAGGATTAAAGGGCACTAATGTATATTCTATAGAAATTGAAGAAATTACAGCCAAAAGAAAAAAATATGATGTAAACGGAGAAGAACTAAAGTGGGCAAAAACTGAATAATCAATATCCCTTATCCCTATATCTATGTCCTCATCAAATAAAGTCCTATCGTTATGTAAATTAATTTAAAAAAGGAAAGGAGTTTGTTTGATGAACACAATGAATAAACCTCTTATTATATGTCAAAGATTACAATAACACATGTGATAGGAGGTTTTTTATGAATAACAAATTTAGGCTTCAATTAAAAAAGGATAAGAGCTATACAAAAGAAGAAAAGAAAATAATCACTTCTATAATAGAGTCTATGGAAGAAATAGAAAGAGCTAGATGTTATTTTGAAATGGCTAAAGATCCAAGATTAGTAGACTACGCTATATATATGGAGGAAGCAGCTAAAGCTAAATATATGTATTTATTGAATGAGGCAAAGAATAAAAAAATTAAGATTCAATATAAATATATGTTAGAAGGGTTTGATGCTGTATAATTTTAGTGAAAGGCTAATATTTATAATTATAGTGATTTGGGAGAAGGGGTGATAATATGGAATATATAGGGTATTTTATAATTGCAATTTTAGCATTAGTAGTATTGGTAAAAATATTTGCGTGGCCTTTAGCCATATTAACAAAATTAATAATAAACGGTGTAATGGGAGCAGTTTTATTATTTTTGATAAATATGGTAGGGTCATTATTTAACTTTAGCATAGGAATAAATGCGGCGACGGCACTGATAGCAGGTTTTTTTGGTGTGCCTGGAGTAATATTCTTAATTATATTTAAGGTTTTATTATAGTAAACAATAATGTACTGGTAAGGGTTGATGAAAATTTGGTTAGAATTGCAGGAATAGAAATATCTCAAAATAAATTAAATGAGAATATAGTAATTTATTAGGCTGTTGGTAACAAAAATTATCAACAGCCTTTTGTTTTATTATAATACATAAAAATATTTACTTATGATATAACAGTAATATAGTATTTGTTCACAAATGTGAATATTTTTGTGCATAATGTGGATAAATTATTAGACTTTGTGTATAACATTAAATAGAAATGGAGATAATAATATGTTTATAAATAAAAAAATCATAAGGGCTAAATTTATTAGAAGGCCTAATAGATTTCAGGGATATGTGCTTATAGATGGTAATGAAACATTAGTACACGTTCCTAACACTGGTAGATGTAAAGAAATATTAATACCAGGTGCTACTGTAGTTTTAAGGGAAGAGAATAATCCTTTAAGAAAGACAAAGTATGATTTAATTGGAGCATATAAAAGGCAAAGATTTATAAATATAGATTCTCAGATACCTAATAAAGTTGTGGAAGAGGCTTTAATTCATGGAAAAATAGAAGGACTTAAGGAATATACTATGGTTGAAAGGGAGAAAACTTTTGGAAATAGCAGATTTGATTTTAGATTAAGAAATGAAGCGGATGAAGAATATTATTTAGAAGTAAAAGGAGTAACCCTTGAGGAGAACGGAGAAACTAGATTCCCTGATGCTCCAACGGAAAGAGGAAGAAAGCATTTATTAGAATTGATAGAAGTTAAAAATCAGGGAAAAGGAGCAGGAGTCCTATTTTTAATCCAAATGGAAGATGTAAGTTATTTTACACCTAATGATGACATGGATAAAGCTTTTGGAGATGCATTAAGACTTGCATATAAAAATGGAGTAAATATATTTGCATATGACTGCAGTGTAGGGGAAGATTTTATTACTCTAAAGGATAGAGTTAGTATTAGACTTTAATGTATTGGAATAATTAAATAAGTTGTCCTATAATAATCTTATATTAATAATTTCGAAAGGCAGGTGAAAGTTCTAAATTATTTTTAGAACAAATTGCTATGAAGTTTAAATATTGTCCTAAATGCGGTAATGAATTAATAGGGAAATATAGTTGGGATGAAGGAGAAGTACCTTATTGTCCTGTAGATGATATAATGTATTTTGACACCCCTAAACCTTGTGTAGTTGTAGCTGTAATAAAAGATAATAATATTTTACTTCTTAAACAAAGTTACATATTTAAAGATTCAAAGGTTTTAGTATCTGGTTATGTTACAAATGGTGAAACTGTGGAGGAAACAGTATACAGAGAAGTAAAAGAAGAAACAGGAATTATGGTGTCAAATATAAAATATTTAGGAAGTGAATACCTGCCATCAAAGGAATTAATAATGTTAACTTTTATGGCAGACTATTTAGAAGGAGAAATTAATAAATCCGATGAAGTTGAATGGGTTGATTGGAGGGAATTAAAAAATGCCCTTTGTGAAATGAAGGAAGATGAAATAGGAAAAAATGTAGTAAGAAAAGTTTTAAAGAAAATTGGGTATGATGAAGAAAAAGCTTATATATGTGATAATAATAAAAAATAATATAATTAAATTCTATGGTTTATAGGTTGCATAAATAATTATAATATTGGGAGAAGGTGAGATTTTATGAAGGGAATCTTATATTACTTCAGTGGTACAGGAAATACAAAATGGGTAGGAGATAGATTTAAAGATAGTTTTTACAAACATGGAATAGAAATTGATTTAGTAAATATAGAGAATGTAGAAGAATTTGAAATAGATAATTATGACTTTATTATATTAGGAACTTCTGTGTATGCCGAGTTAGAACCTAAAATAGTTGATGATTTTATTGAAAAACTACCTAGTAATAAAAATAATATGAAGGCTATTGTATATTCAACACAAGCAGCTAAAACTGCTTCAGCAGTGTCAATTTTAAAAGGGAAGTTAGAAAAAAAAGGGTATAAGGTTGTAGCTGAAAGTATGCTGCAAATGAGTAATAACTATTATTTTGGAGTTGGCAAAAAAACGGAACAGCATATTTTTGATATTGCTAAGGATAATGCCTATAAACAGGTTAATAAGGTTGTGGAAAATTTTTTAAATAATAAAGACACAAAAGTACATTTGAGCCATTTAAGGATAGCAGGGGGAAAGCTTATGGGTAAGAGTTATAGCAGACTATTCCCTAAAATGTCTAAAAATTTTACATCTACAGAAGAATGTACAAAGTGTGGATTGTGTTTAAGAAACTGCCCTAAGGGAAATATCACTTTTGAAAATAGTGGAGCTATATTTCATGGCAAGTGTATGTTTTGTATGAGGTGTATTCATATATGTCCTATAAATGCTATAAGATATAAAGATAAAAAAATAGAACAAACCCAAAAAGACATGATAAAAAATCTTATTTTAAAATAGATACATATTGCAGAGGTGAAGAGTAATGGCAGTAGGAGGAGATAATTGTAAATATTGTCCTGAATTTTTAAGCAGAAAATGTGATGGTAAAGCCAACAATTGTATGTGCAGGAGATGCCCTAGAAATCTAGGAAAATGTTTAACTACAAGATATTGTACTGAAACAGAGTCTGTATTAAATTAGATTATTTAATATCCTAAATTAGCATATTTCAAAATTATATTTGAGATATGCTAATTTTTTTATTTAATTACTAAATTTAAGAATTATTTTTTGTTTTCATGGAAAGAATATATAGCAGTAACATATAAAACTTAACGGAGAAGGTGATACATATGCGATTAGAGGAACTTAAAATGGTAGTTGCTGAAAATTGTGAGGGTTATGAACCTATAGCATCTGTATTTGTGTCTGATGTAGGAAGTAATATAACAGATAGTTGTGAGAACTGTAAGAACTTTGAAAAAGGAAAGTGTGTGAAGAATTTATTTGATCCAATTAAGGAAAGAATATATAGAAATTAGGAGGGTAATATTATGGGAAATGCATATGAAATGATGGCTGTAGGAGAAAATTGTCCTGGTTATATGCCAATATACGATGGATTTCAATCTTCCACAGGAGAACCAGAAAATAAAAGTTGTAGAAATTGCCTTAACTTTGAAAATGAAATTTGTACAATAGACTATTATGATAAAGTAGTTGCAGGTTTAGATCAAGGATAAATTTAACAAAGGCAGCATAAGAATTTGCTGTCTTTTTTTGTACATATTTAAAGTTTTAAATAATAATTAATGTTTTAAATATGTAGCCATAGATAATTAATGTATGATATAATTAACTTATATAATAAATGATTCATAAAGAAGGTTTTTATGACTTTGTTATTATATCATGGTATTTATATATATTTTTTATAATTAACTATTTATAATTTCCTATAAAATGTCTAACTTTAATGTATCTTTTAGGGAATAACAGAACAAATAAGAAGGAAAAGATTTTTTCTCTTATATAGATTTCTTTGTACGGAAATTTGGGATAGGTCTATATGAAAAGAATAAAACTTATAGACTTTGTTCAAGGTTTATTCTGCGGGAAAGTTAGTGAAGAATAAGCTCATTATTCTATGGAATAGGATTTAACTTTGATAAAGGCAAGGCTTATCTTCTTATGGTTCTGTTGATATTAAATAGTCCTGCTTTTTTAAATTCTTGGTATGATAGCAAGGTATAAATACCTTGGACGGTAGATTATGATATTAAGATGCTGTATTTTTAAAAGAGTGGGAAATTAAAGTGGCTGCGGCACTAAAAATTAGTGCCGCAGCCATTCAATGTTATTTTTCAAAATAAACTATTATATTATAATCAGAACCTTTATTATCTACTACAGAACCAATAAGATCTTTAACAGACTTTTCAGTGTTTGCTAGAGCTTTATTTAACATATCTGGCTCCATCAATTTTTCTTTCATTCTTTCTTTAACTTTTTTAGTTATGATTTGATTTTCTGGGGGAGAAAGTTTTATTTCCCCAAATCTAAGAGCACCTTTTTCTGTTTCATAGATAGTTTTTTCTTCGTCTATATTTACTGATTTTATTTCTGGTTTAGGAACACTTATACATATAGTTTTAACATTAGGCTGAATGGTTATATTTTCACCTTTTAATTTTGACAAGTCTATAGTATAAATTCCTTTTCCACAAAAATCAATATAGGTTACTTTTTTAAATATATCAAAGTTTCCCCAGCTATCATCTAATACTACCCTATCAGATAAATCTACTTCCATAGTTATTAAATCCTTTTTTTCATGTATTTTATTTACTATGGCTTCGCTAGTAATAGCTTTTCTTGACATATTTTCTATACTTTTTGCCATCCCTGGTAAGGACTTTGTTTTTGATTTAATAAAATACTTATAGCATATGGTAAATCCTAAAATTAATGAAATTGTTATTAATATTATAGTTCTTTTTTTTATTATTCTTTTCATTTATGTATTCAAATCTTATTGATTTGAATATTATCCCCCCAATCATTAAGTATTTACCAATTATATTTTAGTAATGAAACATGAAGATTATTGCAATCATAAGTTTAATATAAATATAAGCATAATAAAATATTATATCAATATATTTTTTATTAACAATAGGGCATATGTTATAATATTACATGGTATATACAAAAATTAATAAATTTGGATTTAGGCTATGGAAAATAAAAACAATGTCATAACAGTGGCTTTAATATTTGTATATTTTATACATAGGAATACAAAAGAAGTTTTATCTTAATTTTATGATAGGAGGGATACTATGTTGGATTCAAAAGTAGTTAATATGCAATTAGCGCAAGGCAGTGTAAATGAATATATAGTTAGAGATGATTCAGGTATCACCATAGGAAGGGTATATATAATTGATTTATCAAAGGAAAATAAGTATTG
Source organism: Clostridium sp. (assembly GCF_036781005.1). GTDB lineage: Bacteria > Bacillota > Clostridia > Clostridiales > Clostridiaceae > Clostridium_B. The sequence continues at coordinate 15,132 of NZ_DAIQBT010000047.1, forward strand.
CTGCTTCAGAATAAGATTTTATAAAAAGGGAGAAGAAAGCTATCAGTATCTAAAGAATTCTCTAAATAAGTTTCTTATAACTTTATTTAAGAATATGGATATGTTTAAAGTAAATGTATTAGCCGAAGAAGATGTAAATTTATCATCTTTTACGGATTTAGGATTTGAATTAGAAGGAATTATTTCTAATAGTATTATAAAAGACAATATATACAAAGATGAAATATTATTTGGTATAGATAAAGAAATATTTAGCAATAACATTATAAGGAAGATATCACTAAGAGGAAAACATATAGAAATTAAACTATTGACGCCTGAAAATGCAGAGGAAGTATTGAAATATTATATAGAAAATAAAGAGCATTTAGAGCCTTTTGAACCAACAAGAGAGAATAACTTTTATACTCTATCTGTTCAAAAGAGAATCTTAATGGAGAATTACAAACAGTTTCTAAACGGTACTTCAGTTAACTTTGGTATATATAAGGATAACAAGTTTATAGGGAAAATACAATTATCTAATATAGTAATGGGCATATTTAGAAATTGTTTTGTTGGATACTCTATAGATAGAAACGAAGAGGGGAAAGGTTATATGAAAGAAGCATTAAACCTAGCAGTAGAATATGCTTTTGATGAGATAAACCTACATAGGGTAGAAGCGTCTACTCTTATAGATAATTTTAGATCTCAAAATGCATTAAAAGCTTGCGGGTTTAAAGAGATAGGCTTAAATAAGGATTATCTTTATATTAATGGAAGGTGGAGAGATCATATTACCTTTTATAAGATTAAAGAAGGCTAAATAATTGATTACAACCTAATCAAGCGTGTCCATATAAATAATTTAAAGAAAAAATAAGTATTTAGGAGATATATATGTTTAATTTAGACTAAGCTAATATTGCTAATATAATGCATAGAATAATTGTGATAAAATAACATATGTCGCTGAAAAATGTGACAGAGAAGTGCCGAAAGTTGAGAAACTAAAGGTTAAAAAGTCAACATAAAAGTTTTTAATAAGACAAATTAAAAAATATGTTGACAAAG
>NZ_DAIQBT010000048.1:0-15653 GCF_036781005.1 Clostridium sp.
ACTTTCTTGTCATCATCAATTCATTTTTATCAGTTAGTTTCGCAATTACCTAATTGTTAACTTTAAATTATAAAAATAGTGACAATATAATTATAATAATTGAACAGCGAATTGTCAACGAATAATATGAATGGGTTTACAATGTGTAAAAATATTTTATTTTAGTTTTGACAAAATTTAAAAATAATAGTATTATATATTTGTAGATAATGATTGTCATTATCATTTGATAAGTATTGAGGAGGTATTAATTATGGAAAGACTAGTGGGTAAAAGTGCACCAGATTTTAAATTGAATGCAGTTACTGGTGATTGAGAAAATTTCAGGGAAATTAAACTTAAAGATTATGAAAATAAGTGGTTGGTTATGTTTTTCTATCCATTGGATTTTACATTTATATGTCCTACTGAAATTACAGGATTCAGTAAAAGATATGAAGATTTCAAGAAAATTGATGCAGATGTTTTGGCTGTAAGCTGTGATAGTGAATATTCTCATCAGGCATGGATACAAAAAAATCCTGTTGAGGGTGGACTTGGTAAAATTAATTTTCCTATAGCTTCTGATAAAATATATACCACAGCTAAAAATTATGGCGTATTTATAGAAGAAGAAGGGGTTTCCCTTAGAGGACTTTTTATAATAGATCCCAAGGGAACCATTAGATATTCCGTGGTACATGATTTAAATGTGGGAAGAAGTGTAGATGAAACGCTTCGTGTACTTAAGGCACTTCAAACAGGCGGAATGTGCGCCATAGATTGGCATGAAGGAGATTCAAATCTTTAAAGAGTGAAAATAGAGGCTGCTAAAAAACAAGTTTTATTTTTTAGCAGCCTTTTATTTTAAAATTTTAATCAGGAAATAATCCATAAGACAGTAATCTTTATACTGTTTTATTATTTATCTATGACAAGGCATAATCAGTAGTATATAATATAAATAAAGGTTTCCCCAATATATATAAGAGGGATGTATTTAGTGACAATTTTAAAGGTGAATGTTGTAGAGGGGGAGAGTATGCTTTTATGAATGAATTGTTAGAACAAATTAAATATACCAATGGCAAATTTCCAGAGAAACAGATAAAGCAAATAATAAGTAGAAAGGAAGAGTTTATCCCTGAATTGATTGAAATATTAAAATCTGCAAAGAATAATTATAATGAAATTTTGGGAAAGCCCGATTATTTTTTGCATATATATGCAGCGTACTTATTGGCACAGTTTAATGAAGAACAGAGTTTTTCTGTGATCATCGATTTAATCAGTTTACCAGATAAAATTGTATTTGAGATATTTGGTGATGTGATCACAGAAGATTTACATAGAATTTTGGCATCTGTTTGCAAAGGAGATGTTCAGCCAGTAAAAGAATTATTGGAAAATGAGAATATCAATGAATATATAAGAGTTGCTGCTATTAAAACATTCCCCGTATTATGGGTGGAAGGGGTAACATCAAAGAATGAAATAATTGAATATTACAGAAGTTTATTTAAGGGAAAATTGAAAAGGGAACCTTCTGTTGTTTGGGGAAGTCTTGTAAGTAACTGTTGTGAAATATGTCCAGATGAATTATATGAGGAAATCAAGGAAGCTTACAGTGATAATCTAATAGAGACTTTCTACATATCCTTAGAAGATGTAGAAAAAAATTTTAATATTGAAGATAATGAAAGAATTTTAAATTTAAAAGGAAGAGGATATGAATTTATAAGGGATACCATTAAGGATCTGGAGTATTGGCCCTGTTTTCACCAAAATATTAAATCTAAACCACAGCGTAAAATCTATATCCAAAAGAAAATTGCAGATAAAAAGAAGAAAAAAAGAAAACAGATAAAAGCTTCTAGAAAAAGTCAGAGAAGAAAATAAAATATTTGACTAATGGGTATATTCCAAAAAGGTGTATGCCCTTATTTTATCCTAACGCTAGAATTAGCTAACACTCCAATCACTTAATTAATATTGGAAGGAGGTTTTTTATGAGGAGAGAGTATGTAAGTTATCCAAAAGAAGTACCTGTTTCAATTTCCTGTGCCAGAGTAATTGAATATCCTATACATTGGCATAATTCTATAGAAATACTCTATGTACTTAAAGGCAAATTTTATGTAACCATAGATTCAGATAGGTATGAACTAATAGAGAAAGACATAGAAATAATAAATATAGATGAAGCCCACAGTATCTACAGCAGCCACAAAGACAATGAAATGCTCATATTTCACATAGATCCTAATTTTTTTGAGAAATACTATACTGATATTCAAAATATGTTTTTCTACACTAACATTACTGATGATAATGCGCAGGAAGGAGAAGAATATGACGAACTTAGAATATTACTTTCCAGGATAGTTTGTGAAATTATACAGAAACAGGATAATTATGATGAAATAGTTAAAGATATATTGGTAAAAATTCTTTATCATCTTATAAATAATTTTCATTATCTGACAAATGAAATGGAGGATTTAAGAGAGAATGAAGAATTACTTGAAAGGTATCATAGAATTACTAAATATATATTCAACAATTATAATGACAATATAACACTTCAGGATATAGCTAAAAAAGAATTTTTAAGTACCCATTATCTGTCCCATGGAATTAAGGATAGCACAGGATATAGTTTTACAGATTTACTTAATTTGACTAGAGTTGATGAAGCTTTAAAAATTCTTTTGGATACGGATAAGAATATATCTGAAATATCAGAGGAAGTGGGATTTTCACATACAAGGTATTTTAATAAGCATTTTAAAATCCGATTTAAATGTACCCCTTCTCAATATAGAAAAAAATTCAAGATAGATGAAGAAACTTTTAAGAAACAAAAAAATATAGTTTTTCAAGAACTTTCAAATAGCCTTCAATTTATAAATTATTACCTTGAGGACTATGATAGATTTAATTATGAAGAAAAAATAACAAAACTATATTTAAATATGTCACAGGATAAAGGAAGTTTTTATAAGGATTTTAAAGAGATAATCAATGTGGGAGATGCCTTTGATCTTCTAATCGAAGATAATAAACGTATGCTTCGGGTACTTCAGGATGAAATAGGATTCAGGTATGCCAGGGTTTTAAATGTATTTAGTGAGGACATGGGAATATTTAAAGGAGCAGATTTTTACAACTGGAACAGAGCGGTGGATGTGTTTGAATTTTTGGATAATATAGGAATAGGAGCCCTTGTAGTACTTGATAATGCAGCCTTTGAACAGGAAGAATTCAAAAGAATATTGAGATCTTTTTTTAATTATTTCAGTGAACTTGACACCATAGATTTTTTTTCTTTTAAATTCCAATTTGTATGTGAAATGGATGAAAATTGTGTAAAAGAAATAACAGAGTTTTTAATTGAAAACTATGACTTTGAAATTTTTAAAAGTAGATTTTTCTATGAGAATAGTGTAAATTTTATCTACGATACTGCCTATATGCTCCCTTTTACAATTAACAGTATGATAAATAAAAAAAATAATATGGATATTTTAAGAGCCTTTGATGTTCTTGATAAACAAGTAAATATTACAAATGAAGTATTCTTTGGATATCCAGGCCTAATCAATGATAAAGGCATAAAGAAGCCTTCCTATTATGCATATTTTTTAATGAATAAAATGGGAGACATTTTAGTTGACAGAGATAAGGGATTTATAGTTACCAAAAGTTACAGAGAATATCAGATTTTACTGTACAGCTATCATGAAAATATAGAAGACATTTATCTTTCTGAAAATTTTTCCAAGTTTAGAGGAAGCAGAGATATTACTGAAAAGAAATTTTCATTAAACATTATAGGTATACCTTCTGCGGTGAGGATAATAACCTACAATATAAATGAAAAGGTGGGATCTTCTTATAATTACTGGGTGGATATGGGCAAACCCAGAAGATTGAGTAAAGAGGAAAAGGAAATACTTTATAAATCTTCTTTTCCTGAAATAAGTTTTAAAAGCATTAAAAAGAGTACTGTATTTAACATACAAGCTAAGATTCAAGGGTATGGTGCAGTGCTTGTGGTAATAAAACAGGTATGAACAGATAAAAAACTTGGCTTTTTCTGCTTTTATCATAAAGAATATATTTTATCTACAGAGCATATTAGTACGTTTATGACAGCAGTTTAGTTGATGAAACTCACCGGGTTAAAATATTATAATTTAACCAGAAGACCGAATTAGTTCGGATTTCAGAAATTGAGGTGGTTTTATGGGAGCAGATGATAAAAGCTTCTTGAATGATAAAGTGAGTAAATTACTTTTTAAGTTTGCTGTTCCTACGATTTTTTCCCTACTTGTAGGTGAACTTTATAACATAGTGGCCGTAGTATTTGCAGGAAGGTATATAGGTACAGATGCCATAGGTGCACTTACCGTAGAGTTTCCCATACAGAGATTTTTTATTGCCCTTGGTCTTTTAATAGCAGTTGGAACTTCAACCTATGCCGCCAGGGTAATAGGAAAAAAAGATATATTTCAGTTAAAGAAAATAATAGTAAATTCTTTCATTTTGACTGTGGCTTTTTTAATTCTAATCTCTTTAGTAGTGTTTATTTTTAAAAGTCCTATCCTTTATGCCCTTGGTGCCAGCAGTAATACTTATCCACTGGCAAATAAGTATGTATCTATAGTGTTGATTGGAAGTGTTTTTCAGGCACTGTCTGCTTTGATTTCTTATTTGATGATTTCATTTAACCAAACTAGAGTTATGTTATATACTAATTTAATAGGAGTTTTATTTAATATTTTAAATAGTTATATATTTATTACAAACATGAACATGGGAATAGAGGGGAGTGCTATTGCGGCAGTTATAGCACAGATTTTATCTTTTATATTCGCTCTATTTAAATTTATTAATATAAGCAGGACACTTCATATTCAGTTTTCCACTCAATGTATCTTAGAATATTTAGATATAGATATTTTAAATAAAATAATTGTCTTTGGATTTTCCACTTTTATAGTGGAAATTTCAGATGCATTGGTGACTGGAGTGCTAAATAATATGCTTTATGGTACTGGTGGAGATTCTGCCATAATTATTGTGGGAGTAATTGAAAAAGTATCTATGTTTATATATAGTGCAATTATAGGTATAAGCTCTGGAATGCAGCCTATAGTGGGATATAACTTTGGAGCTGGGAAATATGATAGGGTTAAAGAGATTTTAAAGGATTCTATTAAAGTGGTTATTGTATTTTCTACAGTGTTCTGGGCAATTTTTATGTGTTTTTCCTATGAAATAATAGGATTTTTCCTGAAAGACAAGGCACTACTTTATGAAACCGTCAGTGCTTTTAAAGTAAGTATTTCAATACTCCCTTTACTTGGAATATACTATGTTACCATGTATTATTATCAAGCAACGGGAGAAGCGAAAAAAAGCCTTCTACTATCTGTATATAGAGAAATTATAGTATTTATCCCTCTTGCCGTACTACTTGTAAAACTTTTTGGCATGAAAGGTGCCATTATTGCATACCCAATAACTGATGTGGTGGTAATATTAACTTCAATTTATTTTGTGAAAAAAGCTTTTGAAGAAGAATTTGAAATAGAAAGCACCAGTATTGGAGTAAGTTAAAAGTATAGTATCTTTTATTTAAAATTAAATTATCACACACTTTTGTAATCTGATAAATTGTTGGAAAGTGTTTGATTTGTATTTGGGATAGAATTTAATTAAAATTTAAATTTTTTAAGACTTAGTGAATTTAATAAAACACATATGGAGCTAAATGACATGGCTGAAGCACCTACTACGGGATTTAAATGTCCTGTTACTGCAACTGGTATGGCAATTATATTATAAATAAAAGCCCAAAATAAATTTTGTTTTATTTTTCTCATAGTTATCTTTGAAAGATCTATTGCCTTCGATAAGGCTTTTAAATCTTCTTTTAAAAGTACTATATCACCACTTTCAATAGCAGCGTCAGTACCTGACCCTAGGGCAAATCCTATATCTGCTGTAGCAAGAGCAGGGGAATCGTTTATACCATCGCCCACCATGGCTACCACTTTTCCTTTTCCTTTTAATTTCAAAATTTCCTGAGCTTTTTTTTCTGGCTGTATATCTGCTATCACATTTTTTATACCAAGCTTATTTGCAACCGATAGGGCCGTATTTTTATTATCTCCTGTGATCATGTAAACTTCTATATTTTTTTTGTTAAGAGATTTAATGGCATCTGTTGAATTGTCTTTTATTTTATCTTGCATGGCAATAACTCCAGCTAAAATATTGTTAACCGCCATTAGCACAGATGTCTTTCCCTGTTTTTGGAGCTTATTCAAGGTATCTTTAAGTTCCAATAAGTCCACTGAATTTTCCGTTAAAAAGATTTCATTTCCTATAAGAATCCTTTTGCTATCCACAAGTGCAGTTACACCTTTACCTGGAAAATACTTAAAATAATTCAGAGTACTTAGCTCATCTTCATAATTATATTTTCCATATTTGTATATAGCTTCTCCAAGAGGATGTTCAGAAGGTCTTTCAACTGATGCAGCTAAAATAATCAAATCTTTTTCTTTGATAATATTTAAAGATGAAATTTGTTTTTTATTAAATAAAATAATATCGGTAATATGAAGTTTTCCTGTAGTTAAAGTTCCTGTTTTATCGAATACTACAGTATTTATTTTACAGCATTGTTCTAGCTTTTCACCATTTTTAATTAATATTCCATTCTCTGCTCCTTTTCCTATTCCTACCATTAATGCAGCAGGAGTAGCAAGACCCAGCGCACATGGGCAAGATACTACTAAAACTGAAACAGCATGAATTATAGCAGTGTCTATAATAATTATCTGATGATTGAAAATTACAAAATACCATATAACAAATGTAAGGGCTGATATAGTGAGCACAGCAGGTATAAATAATCCTGATACCCTATCTGCAATTTTTTCAATAGGAGCCTTGCTTTCTTGGGCTTCCTCAACTAACTTTATTATGTTTGAGAATACAGTATCATTACCAACTTTAGTAGCCTTAAAAGTAAAAGTACCATTTTTGTTTATAGAAGCACCTGTTACCAGATCATCTTTTTTCTTTTCAACAGGTATGATTTCTCCTGTAAGCATTGATTCATCAACAAAAGAGTAACCTGTAAGTACAATGCCATCTACAGGTATTTTTTCACCTGGTTTTACCATTAGAATGTCATCTATGGATACTTTTTCAATAGGAACTGTATGTTCGATATTGTTTTTTAGTATTCTGGCTGTTTTGGGCTGGAGCTTGTTCAGGGCTTTTATTGAAGTAACTGTTCTGCTTTTTGCAATGGATTCCAGATATCTTCCAAGAAGTACAAGGGCAATTATGGTAACAGAGGATTCAAAATATAAATTTACCATTCCTAGCGTATATGTTATGGTTTCAAAAAGTGCAATGTATAAGCTGTAAAAATATGCAGCTGTAGTTCCTATAACAACCAATAAATCCATGGTAAGGGCTTTGGCCTTTAATGCATAAAAGGAACTCTTATAAAATCTAAAACCTATTATGAATTGGACTATAGTTGCCAGTGTAAGCTGAAGTTTCCAATTATGGAGTTGTGAAGACTTTAATCTTAAAATTTCAATAATGTTTCCCCATTTATTAGCTGAGTTAGGGTCAAAAGTATTGTGGCAGAAACCTGTAGTACCAAGCATCATGCCTAGTATCAGTGGGGTACTCAAAATAGCGGATATTATAAATAAATTTCTAAGCTTGTTTTTCTCAATTTCCTGCTTTGTAAGACCTTTATATTTGGTCTTTTCATTTTCCTCTTCTATAGAAAAACCCAATAATTCTATTTTTTGCTTTATATATTGTAAGCTTGTCTTATCACTATCATATTGGAACTTTGCTTTTTCAGCAGCATAGCTTACATTTATTTTATCTATGCCTTCAATTTTGGAAATAGCACATTCTATTGTAATGGAACATAGTGTACAAGTCATGCCATAAACTTTTAATGAGACATTTTTAATCATCCTACCACATCCTTATAATTTAAGATAAAATTAAAGACCAACAATCTATAGCTATAGACTATTGGTCTCCAGATTTCTGGTCAACAAAATATAATTTCTTGTATTCTAGCATGATGGTAAGCTTCTGTCAACGATTTGAAATAGTTTAAGGATATTGGGAAACATTAACAAAACATTAATATTCAGTTAATTAAACGTTAATAATTTCTATATGTAATCTATATATTTTATTCATTGACAATTTATGAAAACTATATTAACATATTCAATAACAATTATATAATTTTGTAGCTAACTAGAAAGCTAGAGGCTGAAACCTTTCTTTAAATATAAAAAGAAGGTTTTGGCCTCTTTTATTTTAAAATTAAGGGGGAATAAATTATGAGAAGCAAAAAATTAGTGTCCTTAGTACTTTTGGCAGGTTTAACGGCTTCAGTTTTAGGAAATTCTATAAATTTAACAGTTAAAGCAGAGGAAAATGTGATAACCAGAATAGGTGGACAGGATAGATATGGTACAGCGGCTAAAGGTGCGCTGTCAAATTGGAGTAATACAGATAATGTGGTACTGGTATCAGGTGAAGGGTATGCAGATGCAATAAGTGCTTCTGTGCTGGCTAAGAAGTTAGATGCACCTATTCTCCTAACAAATTCAAAGAGTTTGAATCCGTATACACAATCTGCATTTTCTACATTGAAACCCAAAAATGTATATATTATAGGAGGGGATGGAGTAATTTCTAAGGAAATTAGGGATATATTGAAGAAATCTTATAATGTCACTGAATTAAGAGGAGATGACAGATATACTACAAATGCAGCCGTAGCTGACGAACTTGTGAAACAGGGAGAAGATGCTTCTGATGTCATATTAGTTGGAGGAGAAGGATTCTCAGATGCATTGACTGTAGCATCTATTGCAGCTTCACAGGGTAAAATATTATTGCTTGGTACCAATGATCTAAATAGCATGAAGTCAGTTACAGATTTTGTAAATTCTCATAAATCGGATTCCACTGTAGTTGGTACAACTTCTGTTATAAATGACAGTACATATAAGGCTGTTAATGGAGTGGAGAGAATAGATGGAGGAAATAATAGATTTGATACAAATCTGAAAGTACTTGATTCATTTAAAAGTGATATAAAAATTAATAAAGTTTATGTGGCAAGTGCCAGTGGAGATGGCTATGCAGATGCCCTTATAGCATCGGGCTTAGCAGGGAAAGATAATTCTCCTCTTGTGTTAGTAGATGAAGAAAATTCTACAGCAACAGTAAATGCATTAAATTATCTAAAGGCCAATTTAACTTCCTCATCAAAAGTAGAAATTTTAGGAGGGACAGGAGCAGTCTCGGAAGCTATTGAAAATAAAATAAATACATTAAATGATTCAGAAGAACAAGTACAGATATTTACAGGATACATTACTACAGAAGATGATTTTGCAGCTGGCCTTAAAGAGGATAGTGCACATATGATACATATGAAAATGATGGCATTATCCGGCCTTGGAATAACTTTTCAAGAAAATGGTGAATGGTTTTTTTATTATTTTGACGGAAATATCTCTACAGATAATACAGGTGGAGAAGGAGGTACGTGGATATTTAACGGTACAGGGTCACAGCTGGATGCATGGAATATAGTTGAAGAACAGATTAAAGGTAATGATGGTGCGGATAAAATGAGTCCCGTACCTGTTACTGTAAAGGGAGTATTAAAGGGAAATACTCAAACAAATCCTAGTTCTGATGCAGATGGTAAAAACTTTCCTGTAATAACTGTAGAATCTATAAATACACATTAAATTTAAATTTTTGTACATTAAATATTTAATAGTTATTTTATTTTGTTTTTATTTTCTTGTAAATGATGTGAAATGAATAATTTGGAAAAGTAAAATATAGGGGGGATGAATTTGAAGAAAAATACATTGAAATATATAAATAGTGATAATAATAGTTTTCATAATAAGAAAAATAAAAATAAATTTATTATATTATTGATATTTGTAGTAATAGCTATATGTATCGTAATTCTAAAAAATATTTTTAATGTACAAATATTAAAATTATTTAAAAATCTATTCATGCTTGAATATCTACCTAAATTAGGTGATCATACCAGTAATGTGATTATATTTGTATTTGGTGTATTAGCTTCCTTTCACTGTATAGGCATGTGTGGTGGTATAACAATATCCCAGACCATCAGTAAAAATCAAGTTAAAACTAAAAGGTTAAATGAGAGAGCATATATGGAGTTTAAACCTTCCTTATTTTACAATATTGGAAGAATCATATCCTATACTCTTATTGGCGGCATCATAGGTGGACTGGGAAGCATAATTGGTTTTACAGGTGCACTTAGAGGTATTGTGCCAATTATAGGAGGAATATTCATGATTATTATGGCAATAAATTTACTTGGGATTTTTCCTTTTTTAAGGAAAATAAATATTAGAATGCCAGCCTTTTTTGCCAGAAAAATTTATAAAAATGATTACAATCCTATTATAGTCGGATTATTTACGGGATTAATGCCCTGTGGACCTCTTCAAATAGTACAATTATATGCACTTGGAACAAGAAGTGCAATATTAGGTGCCTCATCCATGTTCTTTTTTTCCATTGGTACAGTTCCTCTGGTATTTATATTTGGTGTGGCAAATACACTTATAAGTCAAAGTTTTTCAAAAATTATATTAAAGGTCAGTGCTGTATTAGTACTTGTACTTGGAATAGTCATGGTTGGAAGAGGAGTATCATTATACGGTATATCTATACCTTCAGTAGATCAGGTTACTATATCCAGTGAAGGATTTTCAAAGATTAAAGGTAAAAGTCAAATTGTAAAAACAGAATTAGGTAGTGATACTTTTCCTCCTATTGGAGTGATAAAAGGTATACCGGTTAAATGGAATTTACATGTTGATGAGAAAAATCTTAATGAGTGTAATAAATCCATACAGATTCCTGGATATAAGATTAAGAAAGATTTAGCTGTAGGAGACAACATAATCGAATTTACTCCTGACAAAGAAGGACAATTTATATATACTTGCTGGATGGGAATGATGAAGAGCAAAATAATAGTAGTGGATAATTTTAATAAATTAAAGCAGGATCAAATTACTAGGTCTAAAAAATAATTATTGAATTATAGAAAAGAGGTGAAGACTGCTATAATTTTATAGTGGAAATATTAATGAAAATTAAAAAAACAACTATTATAAGTATATTTGTAGTTATCTGTATATGCGTATTAGGAATTATGTGGAATATAAAGAGTAAATCATTGAAATCATCTTATGTTATTAAGACTACTAATTCAGATACCAGTAATAAATCTAAAGATACTGTATCAAAAAATGGAGAAAATGCTGAGCAAGTTAAAACTGAATCTTCGGATAAAGTAGATGATGAAACTCAATCAGAAGTTTCAGCAAATTCCAGTACATCAGCATCAATATCGAAATCCGCAGCAATATTAAAAGCTGAGTTAGAATCACAACAATCTAAATCAGAATCAGAAAATGCGTCTAAGCCACAGCTACAGACATTTACAGGGTATATTACTACAGAAGATGATTTTGCAGTGGGACTTAAAGAAGATACTGCAGCTATGATATATATGAAAATGATGGCATTATCCGGCCTTGGAATAACTTTTCAAGAAAATGGTGAATGGATTTTCTATTATTTTGATGGGAATATCTCTACAGATAATAAGGATGGAGAGGGGGAGACATGGATATTTAATGGTACAGGATCCCAGTTAAATGCATGGAATATAGTTGAAGAACAGATTAAAAGCAACAATGGCTCGAATAAAATGAGCCCTGTACCTGTTACTGTAACTGGAATACTAGACGGGAGTTTGCAGACTAATCCAGGATTTGATGCAGATGGTAAAAAGTTCTCTGTAATAAAAGTGCAGTCTATAATTAAAAATTAATATATTGAACGGAGTTTTAACCATTATTAAATAAAGATATAGGTACTAAATCTGTACTTTTGGGTAATTTGCTAAATTAGTGAAAAGTGTGATAAACTTTAGTTGTAAAGCTATACATAAGTTATAATTTGATGTGGAGGGTAGGGGTAGTGTTAAGATGTATGAGTATGATAAATTAATTTATTTAAAGGAAGAGGAATGTGTTGGGTGCAATAAATGTATAGTTAATTGCCCTGTGATAGGTGCTAATATCGCATATGTAGTAGAGGGAAAAAATAAAGTAAAAATAAATGAAGAAAAATGTATACATTGTGGTGAGTGTATAAAAGTGTGTGACCATTTGGCAAGGGATTTTAATGATGATACTGAAGATTTTTTTAGGGACCTGTCATCAGGTAAAAAAATATCTTTAATAGCGGCACCTTCAATTAGAATCAATATAGAGAATTATAAAAAATTGTTTGGATATTTTAAATCTATAGGTGTGAATTTTATATATGATGTTTCTCTTGGGGCGGACATAACCGTTTGGGCATATTTAAAAGCCATAAAGGAAAACAAAGTGTCTTCTATTGTTGCTCAGCCCTGTTCACCTATAGTTAATTACATAGAAAAATATAATTCTGGTATTATAGATTATTTAGCACCAATTCAGAGCCCAATGATATGTACTGCTATTTACATGAAAAAATACAAGAATATTAATCATGATATTGCCTTCATATCACCTTGTATTGGAAAATCAGATGAAATTCACCATGAAAATACCTATGGATATGTAAATTATAATGTAACTTTTAAAAAACTTTTGGAATATTTAAATGAAAAGCACATAGATATAAATTCCCATAAAGAATATGATTTTGATAATATGGAATGTGAACTTGGATTCTTATTTAGCAGACCTGGAGGATTAAGAGAAAATATACAGGCCAGAGTTCAAAATGCATGGATTCGCCAAATTGAAGGTGAACGTTTTGCTTATACTTATTTAAATGAGTATGGAGAACGTATTGAAGAAGGAAAACCAGTTCCTTTGATTGTAGATATTTTAAATTGCTCCAATGGATGCAATTTTGGGAGTGCAGTGCCAGGCGAAAGCAAATTATCCATTGATGATTGTGATAATTTGCTTGACAACTTGAAAAAAATTAAACTTAAAAAAAATAATAAATTGTTTATAAAAAGAAATAAAGATGATCTTTTTAGTATATTCGATAAAATCCTGAAGCTGGAGGATTTTATAAGAGTGTATAATAAAAATCAAATTATATCCGACATAGAGGAACCAACGGAGGGGCAATATAATGAAGTATTTAAACGTTTAAATAAGAACACTGAAATACAGAAAAATATAAACTGTTCTTCTTGTGGTTATGGTACTTGCAGAGATATGGCAAGGGCAATACACAATGAATTAAATGTTTATTATAATTGTATTGATTATAATAAACAGGAAGTTAATAATGAACAACAGCTTTTAAATATTAAAAATGAAGAAATGAAAGATTTGGAAGAATTAAATAAATTATCTGAAGAGAAAATTAAAGATGCTGAGGAATTGAGAAAGAGAGTTTCAGAGATAATACTTTCAGTTAAGGAAGTTACAAAGGGTAATGGAGAAAGTGCAGAGGCTATTTTCTCCATATCTAATGACATAGAAGAGGTATTAAAAATAACTAATGGTCTTAAGAATAGTATTGAGGAAATGAGGAATAAATTAGATAAATTTTCTAAAGCTTCAGAGCAACTTGTAGATATTGCAGATCAGACAAATCTTTTGGCCTTAAATGCTGCCATTGAAGCCTCAAGATCCGGAGAAATGGGAAGGGGATTTTCTGTAGTTGCAGATGAAGTGAAAAAATTATCCTATGAATCAAAAGATGTAGCTTCCTCCACACAAAACGATCAAACTGTAATGGTTGAACTTATAAAGGAAATATATAAGGTATCAAAAATTTTAAATACAAAAATGGAAAGTGTTAATAATTCTATAAATGATATTTCTTCTGTTACTGAAGAAATATCTGCAAACAGTGAAGAAATCAGTGCAGCAGCCTCCAGTCTTTTAGAAATAGAATAATATTTAAACCCTATATGGAATTTAACCTTATAGGGTTTTTGTGATGGAATATATATGGAAATTAAGTGATCCTGCCGGAATAAAATTCTAATGATATAGTTGACAAAAGTGGACTACAAGTGTAGTATAACATTAAAGACTACACTTGTAGTATGAAAGGAGGAGAATATGTTGAGAAAAACGCCAAAAATATCCGATTCTGAATGGGAGATAATGAAAGTATTATGGAGAAAATCACCTCTTACTTCTAGTGAAATAATTGAAATTTTAAAAGAGTATACTTCCTGGAACCCTAAAACCATTCACACTCTTATTAGCAGACTGGTAAAAAAGGAGGCTGTTAAAGTAGACAAAAATGAACCTTTTTATTTGTATTATCCTAAGGTATCTCAGGAGGAATGCAGAAAAACAGAGACAAAATCCTTTATAAAAAAAGTTTATGGTGGTTCAATTCATCTGCTAATCTCTAATTTTGTGAAAAATGAGAAACTATCACAGGAAGAAATAGATGAATTAAGGAAGATATTAGATGAAAAACAGAATAGAAGGGGGTGAAGTACATGACTCTTTCTTCTATATTTAAAATGATCCTATTATCATCTGTTACAGGAAGTATAATTGCAATTGTAATTATACTAATAAAAGGAGTATTTAAAAACAGGCTCAATGCACTTTGGCAATATTATATATGGTTTTTGCTTATTACAAGACTTATTATACCTGCAGGTATTGAAACTCCCTTAAGTAAATTTAATAAAATAGAATTTACCAATGATAAAGTTCAGATGAATTCAAATTTATATAAAAGTGCCAGTGATTTAAAAAGTGTTGGTAAAGTGGACTTGGGAAGTAATGATAAAGTCTTACAGTTAAAGTCAAATGAAGAGAACTCCTTAAAACAAAGGATAGCTGAAGACTTTAATTATTATTTCAATATAGCTAGTATAGTTTGGATGTCAGGTGCTGTTCTCATTTTTCTTATTGCATTATTTATAAATTGCATATTTATATTTAAAGTGAATAAACAGCCCCTTTGCTGGGATGAAGGTACAACTAACATATTGAAAAAGTGTAAATCCATCATGAACATTTCAAGAGATATACCAGTAATTTGTGATAGGTATATAAAGGTACCTTCTCTCTTTGGAAATGTAAAACCTAAAATTTTAATTAGTACAGATTTAATACTTAGGCTTTCTGATGAGCAAAAAAAGTATATCTTTTTGCATGAACTTTCCCATTTTAAAAGAAAAGATATTTTTGTAAGCTGGATAATGTTGTTTTGCGGCATACTGAACTGGTTTAATCCTGTAATATGGTTTTCTTTAAGGAGAATGTGGGAGGATTGCGAACTGGCCTGTGATGCTCATGTACTGTCCTATTTAAAAGAAGAGGAGCAAAGGCAATATGGAAGTACTATCATTAATCTGGCAGAGATCCTGTCAAATATTATGTATGTTCCTGGAACTGCAGGAATGGTAGGTAATAGTTCAAATATGAATCTGTTAAGTTGATATGAAAATAAATATTCAAAAAAACTTATAAAAATCAAATAAAAAAAGCGCAAAGAATCCCTATGGAAATATGATAATTTTTTAAAAAAGTAGC
>NZ_DAIQBT010000049.1:0-15147 GCF_036781005.1 Clostridium sp.
GCTACTTTTTTAAAAAATTATCATATTTCCATAGGGATTCTTTGCGCTTTTTTTACTTGATTTTTATAAGTTTTTTTGAATATTTATTTTCATATCAACTTAACAGATTCTAACCATAATTTGTTTAAATTATATGAAATACCAGAGAAAATTATTCAGTATTACTGTGTTTCAACCACTAATTTTCTATGAAATATTTTTTCGAAATCAAAGGTTTCCTCCAACTGAAAAGATATTTTTGATGAAACTGTAATATTTATAAGCACTTCATTTTCTAGTAAGGTGCATTGCAGATTATCAATATTTTCATTTATCACTTTATGGAGATTTCTAGATATCCTTAAAAGAATTGAAAGATTTTGGATTATTTCAATATCTTCTTCATTGATTATATTTCCATAGTGGTTATTTTGTATTTTAAGGCCATTCTTTCCCTGGGAAGCTGCTATATAAGAGGAAATAAGCTGTTCCCTGTGGGATAGACCATTAATTCGAGAATTTGATATTATATAAAAAGAGTGTTTAAAGCGTCCATAATAACTTACATTGATTCCACAATTGTACAATAGGGAAGCCGTTTTTAAAATTTTATATAAACTTTCAGAAGAAGATTTGATCAGGGGCTTTACACTCTTGTATAGTTTTTCAGCAATAGTCCATAGCTGTATGGCGTAAGTTTTATCCATATGGAGATTTGAAATATAATTATTTAAAGAAAAATCCAATACATTTGCTAGGGGAATTTTGTCTTTGAAAATATATTCGTAAATCAATCCTTCTCTTATACCGTTTGAACTTATACATAACTCTTCTGAATGAACAAATTTTTGAAGGGTGGATAAAGCAGCCATAGGACCTAAACATATATCTGTCCTGTCTTTGGAAAGACCTTTAATTTTTTTCCGCTGGGTACAATCCATATGTTTTGTATCTTCATATATTTCTTTTACTTCACATGATTTCATTTTGTAATTATGAAGGCTATTTAAAGGGTAATTATACTTTTTTTGATTAATTCGTGCTATATTTCTAATACTGCCTCCTATACCAATTAGTTCAATATTATTTAAATTTTTAAGCCATGGAATGTCATTATAATATGAAAGTATAAATTCTGTTAATTTATCTTCAGTGTATTTATCAATAGGTTCTGTTAGAGAGAATTTTTCAGTTAAATTTATTGCGCCTATAGGTAAACTAGTAGATTTTTTTATACATCTTTCTTTTACTAATATAAATTCAGTACTGCTTCCACCTATATCAACTAAAAGCCCTTCAGAAAAATCCATGCTATTTATGGTACCAAGATAAGCATAATAGGCTTCTTCCTTGCCTGACAATACTCGTATTTCCATATTCAACTCACTTTTTACTCTGTTTAGGAAGTCTGTCTGGTTGGATGCTTTACGAACAGCTTCTGTGGCAACTGGTATAATATGTTCTACATTTTTATATGTACAAAGATGTTTAAAAAAATACAAGGCAGATATTGCTTTATTCATTCTTGTAATATTCAGTTCTCCCTTTAAGTTCATATCTTTTCCAAGTCCTATGGTTTCTTTTGCTTCTTCTATTATTTTAAAAGAACCCTTTTCTTTATTAATTTGTGATATTACTAAACGCATAGAATTGGATCCTACATCAATAATTCCTATTTTAATCATTAATTTTATCTCCTTTTCATATATAACTTTTATGGCTTAATACAGAGTATATCATATAAAGAAGAATGGGAAGATAACATTATTTAATTTATACAGGTTAAATTTTGTTAACACGAAGTAAATACTTGTTTAACATTGTACATATACTATTAGAAGTAATAAGGCTATTTTTGTATAAAATTGTTATATATAAGGAGACTTTGCAGAATGGTAGAAAATTTAAATGAACTTATTGCAGTTATTGATGTAGGATCTAATTATTTGAGAATGAGTATTGCACAAGTTGATAAAAAGGTCAATATAAAAGTCTTGGAGAATGTTATAAAACCTACACAAAATGGAAGGGATACTTTCATATCAGGAAGAATTTCTATAAATACCATTCATGAAACTTGTGCCACCTTGAAAGGTTTTGTGAATTTAATGAAGGATTATAATGTGAAATACTACAAGGCTGTTTCTACCAGTGGAATAAGAGAAGCTGAAAATAAACAGTATGTGTTAGAAAAAATCAGGCTTAGAGTTGGAATTGACGTACAAGCTATTACTGCTGCTGAAGAACGGTTTTTCATGCTCAAGGCTATTAGAAGATATTTTTTAAAATCAGAACTTAAAATTTTAAAAAATACTTTAATTGTAGATGTTACTTCTGGAGGACTGGAAATGCTCATATATAAGGAAAATCAACTTAAATTTGTTGAATATGAAAAATTAGGAGCACTAAGGCTTAAAGAAAATCTATGGGAATTAGAAAAGGAAACATTATATTTTTCAAAGGTTATGGAGCAGCATATTGAGAGTAAGCTTTATTTATTAAGAGATATTATATCAAAATATAAAACAAATTATTTTATTGGACTGGGAGGAGAATTGAAAACTGTCTTTAAAATTATAGAAAGTTTAAATAAATCAAAGGATGGAAGTATTAATAAAGATTTTATTTTAAAAGAAAACTTTCTAAAATTATACCATAATATTAAAGATATGAGCGGGGATGAGCTTATGTTTACTTACAATTTATCTAAAAAGGAGACGGAACTTTTAATGCCATCTATCTCAATATTTTATTATTTTTTTAAAATAACCAACAGTAATAAAATATATGTACCTAAAATATCATTATGGCAGGGAATTTTATATGATTTAGTAGATGAACTTTTGGATACTAGGGGTAAAGAAGAATATTTTCAGGATATTATAAGTTCAGTTTGGTATATTGGAAATAAATATGGAATAAATAAACCCCATGCTGCTTTCGTAGAAAAAATATCTTTAAGTATATTTGATCAAACATATAAACTACATAAATTAGGACACAAAGAACGAATGTATCTTCAAGTGGCCTCTATTCTTCATGATACAGGGAATATAATAAATAATGAGTATCATCATATTCATTCCTATAATATTATAAAAAGTCAAAATATCTTGGGATTTTCAAATAAAGAAATAGATTTAATTGCCCATATAGTCAGATATCATTCTTATGAGATTCCCATGAGAGCTCATAACAGTTATCAGATATTAGATGATAAATCCAAGATAGTTGTATCTACGCTGGCGGCAATTTTAAAATTAGCGGAATGTCTGGATTCTTCTCATCTTCAAAAGATAAAAAAGTTGAAGCTTGCATTGTCAGGGGAAATTTTATTTTTTAATTTAGAGAGTGAAGATGAAATAATTCTTGAAGAATGGAATTTTAAAAAGAATATAGATTTCTTTGAGGAAGTTGTTGGAGTAAGACCTATTATATAATCAAGGAGGAATGTATTAATATGGAAAAATATACTTCGTCAGGAAATTTTACAAATAGAGAGCTTAGCTGGATTGAGTTTAATCAGAGAGTACTTGAGGAGGCAAAAGATAATAACAATCCTCTTTTTGAAAGACTTAAGTTTGCAGCTATTGTAAGTTCCAATTTAGACGAGTTTTTTATGGTTCGAGTAGGTTCTCTGGATACTCAAATTGAGGCAGGTTTTCATAAACAAGATCCTTCTGGGTTGACTCCATTGGAGCAGGTGGAGAAAATTTTAGCTAGAGTACGTAAATTGGTATATGATCAGATAAATTGCTATAATAGATCTTTAAAAGTTCATTTAAAAAAAGAAAATATAGTTTTTTTGAAACCTAAAGAACTTAGTGAAAGACAATTAATATATTTAAAGGATTATTATTTAAAGAATATTTATCCTGTGCTGACCCCTATGGTAGTTGATCAAAGCAGGCCCTTTCCACTCATATTAAATCACAGTTTAAATATTGCTCTTTTACTCCAAGACAGTAAAAGAGGAAATGAGAGCATTTTTGCAACAATTCAAGTGCCTTCTGTACTTCAACGTTTTGTTGAAGTTCCCTCTGACAGTAAAAATATTAATGAAAGGATTTTTGTGTTTTTAGAAGATATAATTAAAATAAATTTGAATGAACTCTTTAGTGGATATCCTATTTTAGATTGCGGCTGTTATAGAGTGACGAGAAATGCGGATTTAACTTTGGATGAGGAAGGTGCGGAGGACTTACTTGAAACCATTGAAGAATCTTTAAAACAACGTAAACGTGGAAGTGCTGTTAGGCTTGAAGTAGAAAATGGCATTCATAAATCGCTACTTAGAATTTTAGAAGATGAATTGGAAATATCAAAAGATAGGGAATATGAAATTAATGGACCTCTTGATTTAACATTTTTAATGAAGTTAAGTAATATGAAAGGTTATACTCGTTTAAAGTATATTCCCATAAAACCATATATTTCACCTCAATTTTTAAAAGAGGAAAGTATATTTTCTTCCATTTCAAAAGGAGATATTTTATTGCACCATCCTTATGAAAGTTTTGAACCTGTTATTGATCTTGTAAGAGAAGCCGCCAGGGATTCAAAGGTTCTTGCCATAAAGCAAACCCTATATCGTGTAAGTGGAAATTCTCCAATTATAGATGCTTTAATAGAAGCAGCAGAAAATGGAAAACAGGTTACAGTGCTTGTGGAATTAAAAGCACGATTTGATGAAAAAAATAATATTCACTGGGCAAAATATCTGGAAAAGGCTGGATGCCATGTAATTTATGGACTTGTGGGACTTAAAACTCACTGTAAATTACTATTAGTTGTGCGGAAGGAAGAGGATGGTATTAAAAGATATGTTCATATGGCTACTGGAAATTATAATGACGTAACTGCCAGAATATACACGGATATTGGAGTGTTTACAGCAAATCCTTACTTTGGAGCGGATGCCTCTATAGTATTTAATATGCTTTCAGGATATTCAAGTCCAACAAAATTATTTAAAATGAGTTTGGCACCTTTGCATTTAAGAGAGAGATTTTTATATTTAATTAACAGGGAAAGAGAAAACGCCCAAAATGGTAAGAAATCCAGAATTATAATTAAAATAAATTCTTTAGTTGACAAAGAAATTATAGAAGCTTTATATGAAGCTTCTTCGGAAGGAGTATCTATAGATTTGATTGTTAGAGGAATATGCTGTCTTACTCCAGGGATTCCAGGAATAAGTGATAACATTTCTGTGAGAAGTATAGTGGGAAGGTTTTTAGAACACAGCCGTATTTATTACTTTTATAATGAAGGAGAAGAAGCAATTTATTTATCTAGTGCAGATTTAATGAGTAGGAATTTAGACAGAAGGGTGGAGTTATTGTTTCCTATTGAGGATATTTCTGCAAAGAAAAAGGTAAGACAAATTTTAGAAATTTCTTTACTTGATACAGTAAAAGCTAGAATTTTAGGTTCAGATGGTTATTATACAAGCATTGACAAAAGAGGGAAAGAACTTATAAACAGTCAGAAATTTTTCTGCTGTTCATCAAAAGATAATGAATATATTAATAAGAATTTTTCATCTAATTCAAAGTGGATGGAAGAAGGATTTGTTCCTGTGCTTTCTAATGAAAAATTTTCATAGGTAAACTTGTTGGATTTATAAACAAAAACAGTAAACTTTAAAAAGAATTTTATATTAAAGTGTACTGTTTTTTATTTATCTGAAAGCTAGAATTAGCTAACATTCCCCATGGTATTCTGTGAAAGCGATTCACACAAAATTAAAAATTTTGCTTCTTTGCCTTTCTATCAAAGTGGCAGGTAAGCACTACTACACGCTTGGATAAGTTTTTTCTCTAAGAGCTTAAATTAAATATCAATAAATATTTAGATATATAATTTATATAATGAATTATATAGTATTGTAAATATAAAAGTAAAATGATATAATAACCATATTATCAATAACACTTATTTATTAATAAATAGTATTAATCAATAAGTGTTGTATTTTTAGGAGGAATAAACATGAACAAGCTTAATAATTTAAAAATAAGGAGTAAATTGTTACTAAGTTTTTTAAGTATAGTATTATTTATTGTAATAATTGCTATAATAAGTGTAATTAATATGGGCAGAATGAACGCAGGTTCCGAGTATCTTTATAAAAGTGATTTAAAAACACTTAGAGAACTTGACAAATTTGATGCTAATACAATGCATTTACGTCTTAATATAATAAACTTGGTAGAAAGTAGAGACAGTAGTAAAGCTTCAGATACCATAACTTATATGAATAATCTAAAAAGTGAAAACAACAATATATTAAACAAATATAAAAAGGAGAATTTAACTATTCAAGAAAAAGATATATTGACCAGATTGGAAAGTGAATTAACAGACTGGAGAAATGTTTGTGACGCTATTATAAAATTGATGGCTGAAGGTAAATATGATGATGCCATGATTTTAAATAAAGAAGCAGCTAGTTATAGGGATAAATTAACAAAAACTATTGAACAATTAGTTGAAATTGTAGATAAAAAAGCGGAAAGCAGTAGTATAAAGAATTCTTCTTTATATAATACATCTTTGTACATAGTAATTGTAATAGTTGCAGCAGCTTTAATTATATCTTTAATTGTAAGTTTTAAAATTTCTTCTTCAATTTCATCACAAGTTTCTAAAATATTATATTTTACAGAGTTAATCAGTAAAGGGGACTTAAGTGAAACTATAAAGTCCTCCAGCAGAGATGAAATAGGATTGATAGTTGAAAAATTAAATGATGCAAGTGAGAGTATAAAGGGATTAGTAGGGGAAATATTTCAGGGCACAGAAGATATGAGTGCTACCAGTGAAGAACTTTCTGCTACTAGTGAGGAGATTTCTTCTATGATGGCATCTGTAAATGAGGCTTCGTATCATATAGCCAAAGGAGCCCAGAATGTAAGTAGTATTACAGTAAGTATCAGTGAATCATCGGAAGAAATGGAGAGCAGTATATCCGAACTTTCAAACAAAGCGGAGGAGTCTGCAGAATCTTTATTGGAAATAAGAAAACGTGCTGTAAATATAAAAGAGACAGCTTCTAAAAATATAGAAGAAGGAGAAAATATATATAAGGATAAGAAGGACAATATTTTAAAAGCAATTGAGGAGGGTAAAGTGGTATCTGAAGTTAAAATTATGGCAGCTTCCATATCCAGTATGGCAGAACAAACAAACCTTCTTGCATTAAATGCAGCTATAGAAGCAGCTCGTGCTGGTGAATATGGCAGAGGATTTGCTGTTGTTGCAGATGAAGTGAGAAAGCTTGCAGAACAGTCCTCAAGTACCATAGATAATATCAATAAAATGGTTTTTTCAGTAGAAGCTGCTTTTGAAAATCTGTCTAAAAGCGGAAGAGAAATGTTGGATTATATAGCCAATAATGTAAAGTCAAGTTATGAATTTCTTATGGATACGGGAATTCAGTATGAAAAAGATGCGGAATTTATGAGTAATGTGTCCCAAGAAATTCACAGTGCTTCCAAGCATATGAAACAATTAGTATCTAAAGTAAATGATGCTATTAAAGGAGTTGCTTCAACAGCGGAGGAATCATCTTCTGAATCACAGGAAATATCAAGTAGTATAAATGAGGTAACCAAGGCTATTGAAGATATATCCTCATCTTCCCAAAGTCAGGCAGAGCTTGCAGAAAGACTTACTTTTATGGTAAATAAATTTAAAATTAACTCATAAGGATAACTTTAATCAATAGGAGAATAAAATGCACCAGAGATGTTAAATAATAAATTAACTCTCAGGTGCATTTTAAAGAAAAAAATTATAATTATATTTTAAATTTCTGTACTAAAGTGTGTAATTCTTGTTCCATATTATATTTGTCTACAGTCTGAACCTTACAAAAATGTAAGGTTATTTTTATATAAATAGATTGGTGCTTCTTATTTATTAAATTAAAATTTACTTAAGGTTTGAGATATTAAAGTATATAGAAATTTAGTTTAGGAGGCTTTCACTATGAAAAAAGCTATAACTTATATACAAAGATTTTTAATTATCTTTGTAATAATTGCATATAGTTTACCTTATTTTTGCTGCCCAATATCTATTGTTTATCATATGTTAAGTACGAAGAATACCACTATTTCAGAAAACAAGAAAGTAAAAAGCAATACTTCTTTATTAAGTAACCAAAATAAAGAAACTTTAACTGAAGATAATGTAGAAAAATTTGCAGATAGTATTTTTAATGAACAGCTAAAAAAATTTAACGTACCTGGAGCAGTTTTTACAGTTGTTAATAAAAACAAAATACTTTTTCAAAAAGGATATGGTTATTCTGATATAGATAAAAAAGTACCAGTAAATCCCCAAAAGACTATTTTTAGGGTTGCTTCCATCTCAAAGCTTTTTACTGCTACAGCTGTTATGCAGCTCAAAGAAAGAGGTAAAGTAAATTTAAATGAAGATATAAATAATTATTTTAGGGACTTTAAAATAAAAAATAACTATTCAAAACCTGTAACTCTTGAAGATTTATTAACCCATACTGGTGGATTTGATGAAAGACTTGTTGGGGAACAGACAGAAAGCTATCTTCAAGAAAAATCACTTAAGGATAGCCTAATATCTCATTTACGTCCTGTAATTCGTGAACCAGGTGAAGCCCCACAGTATAGTAACTATGGTATGGCTGCAGCTGGATACATAGTTGAAAGTGTATCGGGTATCCCTTTTTATAAATATATGGAAGATAATATATTTACTCTTCTTCACATGAATAGTAGCAGCTTTATTTTTAATAATAAAGTACTAAGCAATCTCTCCCAAGGGTATGATTATAAAAACTGTAAATATGTTAAAGTACCTATCTATGGACAAGCGCTTACACCAGCAGGTGGACTTAAAACTACAGCGGATGATATGGCTAAATTTATGATTGCACATTTAAATGATGGTACCTATGGAAACACACATATATTAAATAAGAATACTGCAGAAGATATGCATAGTCAGCATTTTGCATTCAATAAAAATATGGTGGGGATCTGCTATGGATTTGAGCAGAATTATGTAAATGGTATTAGAACAATTTATCATCGTGGTGATGATTATGGTTTTCACAGTATGTTGTGCTTAATACCTGATAGCAATTTAGGATTTTTTATTTCAACTAATGGTGAAGCAGGAACTAATTTATGTATCAATATAGCAAATCAATTCATAAGCAGATACTGCACCCAATCTAAAATTAAAACCAGTTTCATTAATAAAGATAAATCTACCAAAAGTGACCTTAAAAAATTTGAAGGAATCTATCGCGGCGTTAGATATCCAAAAAAAGAAATAGGAAAATTATTATTATTAATGTCTTCAACCATAAATGTTAAAAGTAATAATAATACATTGATTATGAACTATCCTGGGGGGCAGGATAGTTATACAGAAATAGAGCCGTCCCTTTTTAAAAACATTAAAAGGGGAGATATGATTGCATTTAAGTCAGACAAACGAGGAAATATAAACTATATGCTTCAAGATGGATCAGCTGTTGCACTTGAAAAAATTCATTGGTATGAAAATCCAAACTTACACAAAGCCATTTTTATACTTTTTGCATTATCATTTTTATGTATACTCTTTATGATGATATTACTTAGTTTTAAAAATAAGGCTAGGCAAGAACCCTTAATTCATAAGTATCATAGATGGATTATACTACTTATATGCATTTTAAATTTAGTATTTTTATTAGGAATGGCTAGGGAATGTATTGCTTTATCATCGTCTTTTATGTTTTCACCCAAACTGCCTAAGGCAGCTATATGTTTATTGTTTATTCCCATATTTACGACAATACTTACTTTTGGACAAATGTTTTCAATATTTATATATCACAATAGAAAATCATTTAATTTTATAGCTATATGTTACATAGTAATTTATTGTATATTTTTAATGTTTAACCTATTTCTGAATTATTGGAATCTCTTTGGATTCAAGTTTTATTAGTATCACTGCTATCAGCTTCCTTCAATAGTAAAAATATGATATATTAAAGAAAAGCTACTGAAATATCATATCTTAACTTTAAAGGGAGGAAGCTGATTTGTACAAGATACTCGTTATTGAGGATGATATCAAACTTAATAGACTTATAGCAGAGTATCTTCAAAAATATGGATATGAGCCTATTATCATAGAAGATTTTAAGAATGTAGAAAAAGAAATGAAAGAAGCAATAGTTGATTTGATTCTGCTAGATATAAATCTTCCATATTATGATGGGTTTCAATTATGTAAGACTTTTAGAAGAACTTCAAAAATACCTATAATTATTATTTCTTCACGCAATAGTGAGGAAGAGCAGATAAGGGGGATTGAATTAGGGGCAGATGATTATATTTCAAAGCCCTTTAGTTTCGACTTTCTTCTTACTAAGATCCAGGCCACAATAAGAAGAGTATATGGTGAATATGCAGATGAAGTAAATATAATTGAAAGTTTAAGTGGCATTAAGCTTAATAAAGACACATTTAAAATGGTTTATAATCAAATTGAAATTGAACTCAGCAAAAATGAGTTCAAACTTTTAGGTAAGCTCATTAAAAACCAAAATAAAATTATCAGTAGAGAAGAACTTTTGGAGGAAATTTGGGATGATGTTACTTTTGTAGATGATAATACTTTAACTGTGAATATAACAAGAATAAGAAATAAACTTAGGGAATTAGGTGTTAATGAATTTATATCAACTAAGCGGGGTATAGGATATATGTTTCAGTCTAATTGTTGATGAGAGGAATTAACATGAGTAGAAAATTATTAACTAATTTTATAAAAGATAAACTACCTTTTACCATGACATATTTTTTTAATACTTTTTTGATCATTCTTTATTCCTATTTGGTGGCTGTGAAATTTGATGTAGTATATCCTTTGCTGCTATCAATAATAATATATTTTTTTTTAATACTAAATGAATGGATTAAATATTATAAATTTAATAGAAGTCTTAATGAAGGTATAGAAAATAAGTATTTTAATTTGAGTCCTAGGACACGAGAACAACAAAAAGTTGCTGGAGCTATATTTAAAATACATGAAAATTATATAAATCAGATAAGTGCAATTCGTGCCGAAAATACAAATAATAAATATTTTCTATCACAGTGGATTCACAATATAAAAACGCCTGCTTCAATAATTGATCTTATTATCGAAAATAGTATCAATGAAGTAGGTTTTAATAAGATGAATACATTGAAGTCTTTTTTAGATATAAGAGAAGAAAATAATAAAGTTAAAAATAGTTTAGATCAAATTCTAAATATTAGTAGATTAAATGATTTCTCAAAGGATTATGAACCTCAAACAGTGGATTTAATTTCCTTGTTAAAGGAAATTATCAATAGTAAAAAAAGTCTGTTTATTTATAATAATGTATTTCCTAAAACAGAATTTCAATGTGAAGAAGCACTAATTATTACAGATAAAAAGTGGAATAAATTTATGATTGAACAGATTTTAGTAAATGCTATTAAATATTCTCATAGTAGTAAGGAGCAGAAGTATGTGTATTTTAAAATATCTATGAGTAATAAAAAAACGATATTAACAATTAGAGATGAGGGTATTGGAATTCCCAGCTATGATCTAAAAAGAGTTTTTGAACCTTTCTTTACAGGAGAAAACGGGCGAAAAATACAAAATGCCACAGGCATAGGATTATATATATGTAAAGTGATAGCCAAAAAGTTGAATCATAATATAGTTATAGAGTCTGAGATTAATAAAGGAACTACTGTTTCAATTATTTATCCATCAAAAATTTAATTATAATGGAGTGATAGGATGGAGATATTATGTGCTGAGGATATTGTTAAAGTATATGAAGGGAGTTTAGAAATTAACTCTACTAATGTATTAAATGGTATCAACTTGGGCATTGAAAGTGGAGAATTTACTGCTATTATGGGACAATCTGGAAGTGGGAAAACTACCCTGATTAATATATTGTCAGGTATTGATAAACCTAATAGTGGGACAGTGAAAATTATGAATAAATATATAACTTCACTGAACAAGAAAGAAAGATCTATTTTTAGACGAGAAAATTTAGGAATTATATTTCAGGCTTTTAATCTACTTGACAATATTACACTAGAGGAAAATGCTGCACTTCCGTTGATATTTAATGGGAGAAATACACAAGAAATTCATGAAAAAATAAAGGAATATTTCACCTTTTTCGGTATATATGATATTAAAGACAAGTATCCTTATAATGTGTCTGTGGGTGAACGGCAAAGAGCAGCAGCATGTAGGGCATTGATAAATGAGCCAAGCATTATTTTAGCTGATGAACCTACAGGAAGTCTTGACCCAAGTACTTCAAAAAAATTCATGAGGTATATGCAGATAATAAATAAAGAAAGAAATGCAACAATCCTTATGGTTACACACAACGTGTATGCAGCAAGCTACTGCAAACGAGTGATTTTTATAAATGATGGAAGGATATGTACGCAAATATATAATAAAGGAGATCAAAGCTCTTTTTTCAATAGAATACTAGATACTCTTGTGGTGATTAGTGGTGAATAAATGAATTACAGAAAAATAATTAAACAAAACATAAAATTGAATTTCAGTGAATATTTTGCTTATATATTTTCTTTGATAGTTTCAGTCTTGTTCTTTTTTATTCAATCGACTCTATGCAATGCATACATAGTAATTGGAGAAAATAATATTAGTATAATATCCTCAATCGGTGTGTTTAATACAGCCCTATGGTGTATATTTGCACATATATCCTTTATGAAATGTCGTCAAAAAGACTTTGTAATATTTTTAGCTTTGGGTATGACACATCATGAACTTAAATTACTTCTCTTTATTGAAAACATTTTAATTTTTCTTATATATATGCCTATAGGATTAATTTTAGGTATTATGTTTTCAAAAATCATTGCTCTTTCCATATTCAAACTCGTAGGAATTTCGTATGTTACTTTTCATTTTAAATCAATTGTTTATATAATTACCATGGGCTATTACACCATACTTACTATTATATTCGTCTTATGGACATTTAAATTCATTAATGGCCTACCGTTATTAAATGAAACAAATCACAAGATTTTAAATAGACTATATGTTAGAAATAAGTATATATTAAAAGTTTCTATAATCTCTTTAATATTGTGTTGTATTTATTTAAATGAAATGTTGGGCTTACCTACTGGAATTAGATACTATGTTGATTATTCTTTTATATCTATAATCGGAACTTATTTATTATTTTTAACTCTCATAAAAATTCTTAGTATCTTTATAAAAGCAAATAAAAATTTTTATTATAAGAGAATTTTTTTAATAAATGAAGTAGAAACCTTTTTTAGAAATAACAAAATTATTATTTTCTTTATTGCGTTTTTAAACTTCATATTCTGTATCTGTAAGAGGATTTATTATTTACCTGACTCAAGAATATATTATATTGCTCATGTTATTTTTCAGAATTCTGTTTTCAATCTCATATATACATTTATTGTATTGATAAGTTTTATTGTTTCTGCAGTAATAATGTACTTTAAAATGAAAATTGATTTCTATAGTTGGAAATTTAAAAAAAATGACTTATATAAGATTGGATTGATTGATGAAGAAATAAATGCCCTATTGATATGCAAGCTTAAATTAATATTTTTTTCACATATGATTTTAATGGCACTGGCAAGTATTATATATATCTTTCTTTTAAAGCTTAGTGGAGAATTCATAATAAGTACAATTAAAATATTGAGCTACTATTTTATTATACAATTATTAGGTTATGTTATTGCTAAAGATAAATTAGTTGGAATTTCGTATACCGCTCATGATAGTAGAGCAGCAATCAAGAATTTTAAAAAATAAAAATAATCCATCAATGTGGAATTTGCTCCAAGATCAAAATTTAGTATTCTGAAAACTAGTCAAAAGATTTCTTTTGTTTAAAAATTCTTTTAAAATGTACATAAATGGAATAGATATAAAATACAATATAAAAAAACACCCTTCCATAGAAATAATTGTGAGTTTATTTGAAGAATCACTGGATCATTTGAAAGTATTCTCTGGAAAGAGTGTTTTTTATTTATTTTAAACAAAAATTCTTTACATTTTTCTATTATAACCCCAGTCCTTTTTGGCAATATCCATATTTAAACCATTTACAAGTACTACATATATTTTCAAAGTTTTTATGATTTATTTTTTCATGGATGATGTTTAGGATATGTTCATAAGTATAAGTTTGATTTGATTTTAAATTCAATAAGTTTAATGTATTTTTGTCAAGGAATTTAATTTTAATTTCATATTGGCATAATTTTTCTTTTGTGTTATTTGGGCAGCAGGAGCAAATCTCATCTACACTAGCTGTAACGTTTATTTTAGTAAAGGTATCTTTTTTTAGCTGATAAACTATCTTATCCATATTTGCAGTAAAATTCTTGCTATAGCCATATCCTTTATATCCTTGGATGCATAATAGATGATGAGCTCTAAGTGTTAGCATTTTATGAGATGGGTTTTTATAAGAGCCATCCTTACTCTGTTTCCTAATAAATAGGCTAATGTAATTTTTATAACATCAAGGGGTATAAAGGGAAGAACACCTATTACCAAGGCTTTTTTAATTGTGATATTTGTTATAAATGACAGTTGAATTACTCCCATGCCATAACAAAGCAGCAGTGATGCAATCAGTACTGCTGCTGATTGTATATAGGATAGGCTTTTATCAGATATTTTTCCTACAATAAAAGCTACAATAGGATAAGATATAAGATATCCTCCTGAAGGGCCAAATACTACATTTAATCCTCCTTGAAAGTTGACGAAAATAGGAATTCCTATTGCACCTACAAGTATATATATAATCTGAGATAGTGTTCCGAGTCTACTACCTAATATTATTGCAGATATGTACACTGCCATTACTTGAAAGGTAATTGGCACAGGACTAAAGGGAAGAGGAATGGAAATTTGAGCTAAAATAGCCGTTAGTGCTGTAAAAATAGCTGTTATGGTAATATCTCTAACTTTTAAGTTCATTTTTTTACTCCTTTCAAACATTGTTAACTTTTAGGTGTTTGCAAAACGCTACAACCCGCATAAATGCGGGATATTTTTGTTGTA
>NZ_DAIQBT010000050.1:0-14104 GCF_036781005.1 Clostridium sp.
TTCTTACTTCCTGTATTGACTGTAAGTCTTTATCCATTATCTCCATATTTCATTCTCCCTTTCCAATATCTGTTTTGAATTTAGTTCGTATTAAAAATATTCTGGTGTAATCCTTTATATGGACTGCACTGTTAAACATAATATAATTATATTAAATCAATTGAGTTAAAGTTGCAACTGTATTTTTCTGTTCAATTTTAATGATTTTAGCTAAACTACTGTTTTTAAGAAATCTGGGGAGTTTTTCAAATTGACACAGTATCTTTCTGAGTCATCAGCTTCAATTCCTTGAAAATCATTTATTTCTTCAGCTATAGATATTTTACCTTATATACTGTCTTCTCCTGTTTTATACCTCTTAATTTGCAACTTTTACAGAGCCAATTGTTGATTCTATATCTGTAACTGGGTGTTGAAATATATAATTTCAAGCACTTTTAACAAACCATCTTTAAAAAGAACACACAAAATATCTTTTACACGCACTAGTAATCTACTATGCCAAAGATATTTTATTCATAACTTTACATAGTTCTTTGTCTTTAAAAAGTAGGTTTAAACATAGAAACAGGATTTTGTCCCATTAATCTTAAAATGGATAATCCAGCTTTTCTAGCAGCAGTTAAAGATTGCAATACAGCACCTGAATCTCCACTTATAGTTATAAGAATTTCATTCGTATATGACAGTACACCATTAGTAGGACTACCATAAGTAATTAGTTCTACATCGGCTGTTTTTAATGCTGTATCTGCTATTATCATCCCAACTCCTGCTGGAGCTGCATGCATAATACCAAAAGCTTGTCCTGATGGAGCTCCAAAAGCTTTTTCAAATATTAAACTCGCCCTTGCAGTATATTGAACTTCCAGATGACCGGCATCACAAAGATAAACATTTCCTAAATATTTATCCGTTTGCTTAAGTGCAACTTCCACTGCCCTTCTAGCATCAGATACATCTGCCGCTTTTAAAACAATAAATATACCGTGTCCTGCTCCACCTTTTGTATCCCTTGGCAATTCAATAGTTGCAACTTCTGTATTTGTAGCCTTAACAGCATCATCTGCAGCCATCATTTGAGCAGGTGCCCCTACTCTAGCACTTATTATACCTATTGACCGGCATGTATTATCCAAACCTAGATGCTTATGCAATAGGCTATCTACATTAGCTATAACCAACCCTACTGTATCCCCTGCAGCTGTTCCAACAAACTCTGTCATTGACGGAACTTTTTCTACATTCTCCGCCTTTTGTTCTGCTGCTGTTTGTTTACTCTCTTCTGGTTTAGCTTCTTTTACAACTTCCTCTTTTTTTGAATCTGCCAGTTTTTCGGTAGTTGATTCTACGACCTTATTTAACTTTTTTTGATCAAAATTGTCCAAATCTAAATTTTTTCTAACTTCGCCTAAAACCTTTTCTATTAACTCATTATTCATAAATAACTCCCCTCATTAAAGCTTTAATTAGCCAATGTTAGGCAATATTTTTTCTACATCTGTATGAGGTCTTGGAATAACATGTACTGATATAACTTCTCCTACTCTTTTAGCTGAAGCAGCTCCTGCATCTGTTGCAGCCTTTACTGCTCCTACATCTCCTCTTACCATAACGGTTACAAGTCCTGAACCTATTTTTTCATATCCGATAAGTGCAACATTTGCTGCCTTTACCATTGAATCAGCAGCTTCAATAGCTCCCACTAGTCCTTTTGTTTCGATCATTCCTAATGCTTCCTGTCCCATAAAATAGTACCTCCATAATTTTTATTTTTTATTAGTTTTATTTTTTATTTTGTCTAAATTTTATTACTAAATCCATAAAAAATTTTTGACAAATTCGACTGACTTTTGTATTATATATATATATAATTATTGTATTTTTTTGATATGAAAAAGTAAATATCAAACTAAACAATTAATTTGTTACAAATCAATTATACTAGAATTTTAGAATATTTACAACACTAAAATGTAGGAGGTAAAAAGCATAAGATGAGTTTACAAAATATTGATTTAAAAGATATCATTGATGTAGAAAATATACAAAAAATACAAAATAGATTGACAAAGTTAGTCAAATTTCCTACAATTATAGTAGATACCAATGGTATTCCTGTCTGTAAAGAAACCAATTTTACTCCTTTTTGTTCCCTTATGGGCTCTTTCCCAGAAGGAAATAAAAATTGTAAATTATGTCATTCTCAAGCAGGCTTTTCAGCTATGAAGGATAAAAACCCAAAAGTATATACATGCCATACTGGTCTTATGGATTCCGCAACCCCTATCATTATAGATAATTATTACTTAGGTGCGATTTTAGGTGGACAAGTGTTAATAAAGGATCACCAGACAAAAGATTCTATTAATCTAAAAAAGTTGTCCGAAAATTATAAAATACCTATGAAAAAGCTGCAAGAAGTGACCGATTCTATCCAATTAGTTGAAAGCGATTACCTTCATAACTGTGTAGAATTTCATGACTTTATGGCAAATTATATAGCAGAAATTGGTATGCATAAAATTACTCAGAAAAAGTTATTAAAAGAAAGTCAAGAAAAGACAAAACTGGAGCAGCAAACTAAAAAAATGAAATTACAAACTATACAAGCACAGACCAACCCACATTTTTTATTTAATACTTTAAATACCATAGCTAGAATAGCATTAATAGAAAATGCTCCTAAAACAGAAGACTTAATATATACTCTTTCTGATATCCTAAGATATAGCCTTAGAAATTCTGAAGAATTTCCTAAGCTAAAAACTGAAATGGAATATATAGAAAGATATTTATATATTCAAGCCCTAAGATACAGTGATAGAATTAGATACCATATTGATGTAGATGAAAAAATTCTTGAATGCAGAATTCCTACTATGACTATTCAACCCATAGTAGAAAATGCATTAATACATGGTCTGGAAGAAAAATTAGAGGGAGGTGAAGTTTCCATTAAAGGCACCTTAACACCCTCAAAAGATATTATAATCGAAGTATCTGATAACGGGAAAGGGATTGATCCCAGTATATTAAATTTACTCAATAATTCAGATAATATACCTAAGCAATTTGGTATAGGTATAAAAAATACAAATGATAAACTACATCATTACTTTGGAAATAATTATGGTATAAAAATAGATAGCAAACCTAATTTGGGTACAAAAGTAGATATATGTTTACCTAGAATTATGACACCCTAGATAACTGCATATACAGTACATTTATACCATACTTTAACTAGTTAAGGAGGATAATTAACTATGTATAAACTTCTTATAGCAGATGATGAACCCTTGGAGAGAAAAGCTTTAAGAATAATATTACAGAGAGATTTTTATAATATTGATATAAAAAAAGATTGCAAAAATGGAAATGAAGTGGTACTTAATGCAAAAATCTATAAACCAGATATAATTCTAATGGACATAAAGATGCCAGAAAAAAATGGCCTTGAAGCCCAAAAAGAGATAATACAATTTTTGCCTAATGTAAAAACCATTATTTTGACAGCTTATGAAAAATTTGATTATGCTCAGAAAGCCATAAAATACGGTGTGGTTAATTATATGATAAAACCAGTAAGAACTAATGACTTAAAAATTGCTCTAAACAAAGTTATACAATCTATAGAGACTACAGAAAAACATGATAATTTAAAAATGACCGATATAAATTCCAAAAATATATATGAAGACACCATAAAAATCATTTTAAAATATATAGATAATAATTTCAATCGCAAGATAAATCTTAATTCAGTGGCTAATTACGTTCACTTGAATCCTCAATATCTTAGCAGATATTTTAAGCAAAAAATGGGTATTACATTTACCCAATACATCACAAAACTAAGATTGGAAAAAGCAAAAAAACTACTGCTTAATACAGATAAATCCATAACACAAATAGCTTTAGAAGTAGGATATATAGATGCTGCCTATTTCAGTAAAGTATTTTTTAAAAATGAACACCTATCCCCTTATAAATTCAAGATAAGCAGTTACAGCAAAGTATAGAAAATTCTAGCACAAGAACTAGATAATAGTTCTTGTGCTATTTATTTCTTATTTAGCTAAATTTAACATGTTTATAACATCCTCTTTATTCAATCTTACAAATTGCCCAACTGTTTGTGCTCCATTTTCTGTACATTTATCTGCCATTTCTTCAATTTTACTCTCATCTATATTTCCTTCTTTCAATGTCACTGGCAATCCAATTTTTAGGAAAAATTCTCTTGTTCTCTTTATACCTTCTAATGCTATATTTTCATAAGAAGCATACACAAGTTCTACATTCCATACCCTCACAGCAAACTGAACAAATCTGTTAACATCATGGATATAGACATATTTCATCCATGCTGGAAATACAATGGCTAGACCTGCTCCATGGGCAATACATTCTGTCCGCTTAATTCATGCTTAATTTTGTGAGAAGCCCAATCCCCTATTCTGCCTGTGCTTAACAGATCATTATGAGCTATGGTACCAGTCCACATAATTTCCGCCCTGGCATCATAATTTTCAGGTTCTTTAAGCACTATTTTCACATTATTTATAATAGTTTTCATAGCAGCTTCGCAAAGCCTATCTGTAAAAATTACTTGATTCTGTTCCTGTAGCAGATAATGTTATTATAACTCCTACAGGCAGAGCTTCCTTAACCTTTGCCTTCCCAAGGAAAAAATCCCATACATCTCCCTCATAAGGTACTCCTATGGCAATAGCTTTTGCTGTATCTGCTGCACTTTCTCCCCCTACGGACAATACATTTTAAGTGCTAAATACACCATACTATTAATGAAAGCAGATAAAGATAATTATACCAAACTCTACCTGAAGCTAAGAATCACTTGATTTAAATTTGATATTAGCCAATGCTTCAGCTAATGATGAATTTATATTGGACCTGTTTTCTTCTTTCATTTTTTTCATATATCTTGATACATCTTTTTTATTCAGTTTACCCTCATTTTCTTTAAATCTTTTATTAAATGAAGAAAATTTTTCTCTAAAACTACAGTGTGGACATACATAAATTCGCCCTTCTCCCTCTCCTCTAAGCTCCAACTTTTTATGACACTCCGGACACCTGGCATTAGTTAGTCTAGCCAAATTTTCTCTATGTCCGCACTCCCTATCCTGACATACCAGCATTTTTCCCTGTTTGCCTTTAACTTCAAGCATATACTTTCCACAAAGAGGACATTTTTTCCCTGTAATATTATCATGTTTAAATTTATTACTGCTTTCCTTAATATTTTTAACTAATATTCCAGCGTATTCTCTCATATTATTTATGAAAACTTTAGGATCCTTTTTCCCCTTACTAATAAGTTCCAAATCCATCTCCCATTTGGCCGTCAAAAGAGGAGATTTAAGATCCTTTGGTACTAATTCTATAAGTTGTTTTCCTTTTGAAGTCGGAATTATATCCTTGCCATTCTTCTCTATATAAAACATATTAAAGAGTTTTTCTATAATATCAGCTCTTGTAGCCACCGTTCCTATACCACCTGTTTCCCCAAGGGTCTTTGCATGTAGTTTATCTATGGCTATATATTTCTGTGGCTTTTCCATGGCCGATAACAAAGTTCCTTCATTAAATCTTGCTGGAGGTTTAGTTTTTAATTTATTAACTTCAATTGATATTACATCTATATTATCACCTTTTTTTAATTCAGGTAATACCTGATTTTCACTTTCATCATCTTCAATTATCCGGTTTCCAATATCATATACTTTTTTCCACCCTTTTGACCGTACAACTTTACCTCTTGCTGTAAAATTTTCTCCATTAATATCCACCATTATACTAGTTTGCACATATTCAAAAGGAGGTAACATAACAGCTAAAAACCTCTTTACTACCAAGTCATAAATATTTTTTTCTTCGCTACTTAAAAGTGACAACTTTACTGTTTCTTCTGTGGGAATTATGGCATGGTGATCACTTACCTTGCTATTATCTACAAAACCTTTATGAACATTTATCTTGGTTTTCAATAACTCGTTTGCATATATTTTATAGCTGCCCACAGAAATTGCACTTAAACGCTCTTTTAATGTACCCACTATATCTGTGGAAATGTATTTGGAATCTGTCCTTGGATAAGTTAAAATTTTATAATTTTCATATAATCTCTGCATTATAGAAAGGGTATGTTTGGCAGAGTATCCAAAAATCCTATTTGCATCCCTTTGTAATTCTGTTAAATCATAAAGTGAAGGAGCATACTGTTTTTTATAACTTTCTTTAACATCAATTATATTAGCTACTTTTCCCTTGGTAAGAGATAAAATTTTATTTACTTTATTTTCTTCATAAATACTGCTATTATTATTTTTGTCCTTCCACATTAATGTAAATTTCTTGGTCTTTGCATTAATTACAAAATAATCTTTAGCTTTGAAATTTTTTATCTCCTCTTCACGGTGAACTATCATAGCAAGTGTTGCTGATTGAACCCTTCCCGCCGTGAGCTGGGCATTATATTTACAGGTCAGTGCACGTGTTACATTCAGCCCCACCACCCAATCTGCCTCTGCTCTGCATCTTGCCGCCTTATACAAATTATCATATTTTGAAGAACTCTTTAAATTTGAAAACCCTTCTTTTATAGCTTTATCTGTTTGAGAAGATATCCATAATCTCTTAACCGTTTTTTTCACTCTAGCTTTCTCTATTATCCATCTGGCTACTAATTCTCCTTCTCTTCCCGAATCTGTAGCAACTATTATTTCTCCTACATCTTTTCTGTTCATCTGGGATTTTACTACATTAAATTGCCTTCCACTTTGCTTTATAACTACAAGTTTCAATTTATCAGGCAGCATTGGAAGATCTTCTAATACCCATTTTTTATATTTCTCATCATAAGCTTCAGGATCTGCTAAAGTTACTAAATGACCTAATGCCCAGGTTACAACATATTTATCTCCTTCTATATAACCTGTGTTCTTTTTATTACAATGAAGTACTTTTGCTAAATCTCTTCCTACAGATGGTTTTTCGGCTAATACTAATATCTTACTCATATTCATTTCCTTTCATTCTTATTAAGTTTATTTATAACATATTAAAATACTTTTTTACATTAGTATACCACATTCACTTTATACTTAGATATTTATTTATGCCATTTGCCAGAATAATTCTATTAACTATAGTACATACTAGGTACATATTAAATTTATCAAATTATTTACAAATTCAAATAAAATTATCTATCCACTTAATATTTTTGAGTATGGGAGGGATAAATCTTGGAAAATACTCACAATTTTTTATGTCCATCAGTTAATCTTATTGGAACAGGTGTACTAAAAAATCTGCCAAACTACTTGATGCCCCATAAACTGAGTAAGGCCCTAATAGTTACAGATAAAAACATAATAAGTCTGGGTTACGTGGAAATGGTTGAAAAGATATTGAGACACTTATTTATTTCCTATGACATATTTGATGGTGTACTACATCCAAATTCCACAATTTCCTTTGTGGAAGACGGTTTAACATATTTAAAAAAAAGTTTGAATCTATTAAAGAGAAACTACCATTTTATTATCTCCATAGGCGGCGGTACTTGTCACGATTGTGCAAAAGGCATAGCAATAGTTGCAACTAACGGTGGCTCAATTTCAGATTATGAAGGATATAAAAAAATGAAAAAACCCAGCTTGCCACTTATAGCCATTAATACTACTTCTGGCTCTGCGTCAGAGATATCAAATTTTGTAATCTTAACAGATGAAAGCAGAAAATTAAAGATAGATATAGGCGATCCTAAAATGATGCCTATAATATCCGTAAATGATCCTATATTTATGCCATCCATGCCTCCTGATGTAACTATCAGTTCAGGAATGGACGCAGCTACTCATGCCATAGAATCCTTTGTTTCTACTGAAGCCTTTCCTACTACAGATGCTCTAGCCATATCTGCCCTAAAACTGGTATTTACCTATATAAAGAGAGCTTATGACAACGGAAATGATTTAGAGGCCAGAGAACAGATGATGTATGCCAATATAATGGCAGGATTTGCATTTAACAATGCAGGCTTGGGACTTGTTCATGCAATGACTCATCAAATAGGTGGTTTTTATCAACAGATTCATGGAATTTGTAACACGGTGATCCTACCTTATGTAATTGAATTTAATTCTTCCTCCATACCTGAAGAAAAAATTTTTACTCTATGCAGGGCAATGGGAGAAACTGCTTTAAATCCAAAAGAGGCTCTATGCAAAATTAAATATAAACTCCAAGCTTTGTCTAAGGAATTGTGCATTCCCCTAACCTTAAAAGACATGGGAGTAAAAGAAGAGGACTTGCAATTTCTCTCAAATAATGCTGTAAAAGAT
Organism: Clostridium sp.; assembly: GCF_036781005.1. Taxonomy (GTDB): domain Bacteria; phylum Bacillota; class Clostridia; order Clostridiales; family Clostridiaceae; genus Clostridium_B. The sequence continues at coordinate 8,379 of NZ_DAIQBT010000050.1, forward strand.
ATAGCTATCTTTACAAATCCAAGGCAGGCAACAGTGGAAGACGTACTTAATATTTTTAAAATTGCCATGTGAATATTCTACTAAAAATTTGGCAGGAATTAAATAATAAGAAACTCTCGAATTTACAAACAAAATTGTATATCGGGAGTTTTTCAATTTTCCTCTTTTAACCCTTTTTTACTTTTTTTAAAACGAATCAAAAGAGCTATTATGGAAATATATACAAGATTAAAAATTACATATATTTTTATAAGTCCATCTGTGTAAATTCTCCTTCTTGTAGGATTTCCATACAAACTAGTTATAATGATTATTATAGGATATAGTAACAATGTAAATATTTCATAATGTATTTTTTTTATAGATTTACTTAACCCATAGGAAACTGAAAAATAATAAGTAGCCATACATTTAAATTGCACTAAGGACCACAAAGATAAAAATACAAATCTAAAACTGTTTACAATGGGTATATGTATACTATCAGCTAAAGTTAAAACAGGCCATAGGTATTTAGGAGAAATCTCTATACCTAAATAATAAATGGTTGCAAAAATTGTCCATACATAGATAAAGGCCACAATACCTACTGCTTTTAGTCCACTTTTTAATAAACTTTTGTTATCCTTCAAAAAAGGATATATAAGAAGTATAACTTCCATACCAGAAAAAGGAAAAAACGTTTCTAATGAACCTTTTAATATGTTACTTATACTATTATCAAATACAGGCATAAAGTTCAATAAAGTTCCATAAGCTAAAATTCCTATGGGAATAACAAGTAAAATTATAGTTATGTAAAAGCCTACCTCATTTAATCTTCCTAGAGGTTTTATACCATTATAAACAATATAGGTTATAGGAATCAATATAGTAAATAGCATCTGATAATTCTTCAAAAATCCGGTAGCATATATTTTAAACACCTGAATATACCCTGAAAATTCAGATGTAATCATAAATAAAAAATAAGATATAAAAATAAAATTTAAAATACTGCCTAAAATATTTCCAAAACATTTTTTGCTTAATTCCAATATATCTTCCTTATAAGAACTTTTACATAAATAATTTGCTATAAGTAATATATATAAGGGATATACTGACCCTAATATACAGCTAATCCAACTGTCCTGTCTTGCAAATTTTATAACGCTGTTAGGTATATACATTATCTCAATGCCTATCATAGCTGATTTTAATGTAAATTTAAATTGACTGGGGGTTAGGAAAGTATCCTTTAACTTATACATTTTTTTCATTCCCAAAGTTGCTTTGTCTGGTAGAATCGTTATTAGGGATAGCCTTAGGTCTTTTATTCATCTTCCATATAGGTGTCCTTATAAATGTATCTTTCATATCACTTTTATAAAATGCCATATATGGTACTCCAAAATTCTCTAAACAGCAAAGATAGACCAATATGGAAAACCATCCTATAACTATACCGAGCACCCCAAGCCAATTTGACAATATAAGCATGGGATAATTCAAAGCTCTTATGGCGATAGACATTTGATAATTAGATATTACAAAAGAGGCTACTGTAGTAATTCCTGCCACAAGTAAAGTAGGTGAACTTATAACTTTTGATTTAATTGCAGCATCCCCTATTATAATACCTCCTACTACACTAATTGTCTGACCTATTTTGCCTGGCATCCTAAGTCCACCTTCCCTTAAAAACTCTATAGTCAACTGCATAGCAAATAAAGACATAAAGGGCGTCAATACTATCCCTTGTCTGGTTTCTATGAGGGATTTAATATATTCAGCAGGAATAAGTTCTGGATTAAATTTAACCAATGTTATGTATATTCCAGGAGCAGATATCACTATAAATACAGCTATAAGTCTTAATGCCCTGGTAAACCATGTTTGTATCGTTCTTCCATAATAATCTTCTATAGTTTGAAAAAATTCTATAAATATGGAAGGATAAGTTGTAACATAAGGTGTACCCTCTAGTAAAAAAGCTATTTTCCCTTCCATCAAAGCTGCTTCTATTACATCAGGTCTTTCAGAACCACTGGTTTGAGGTAAAATACTATAGGGATGTTCTTCTATACACTGTTCAATACTACTATTTGCTGGAATAATGTCTATATCTATTTTATTTATCTTATCTTTCATTCTCTTAAGAAACTCTTTATCTACTATATCATCTATATACATAATTACTAAATCTGTCTGAGATCTTCTTCCTAATGTAAATTTCTCCATTGTTAAATTTTCGTCTTTTATTTTTCGCCGTAATATACTTATATTAGTTTCCAGGTTCTCCACAAAACCTTCTCTTGGACCTCTTAAGGAAGGATCATTTTCCGGTTCAGATATGGTTCTATAATTTCCTCCCGTAGTATTTATTACAATAAAATTACAGCAATTTTCAATTATCAACACAGTTTTTCCCCTTTTAATACTAGTTACAACACTGTTTATATCTTTCTCAATAGAAGAATCACTAGCGGATATATATCTTTTTTGTATATAATCCTCTATTTCTTTTTTTCCTATAAAATCTTCTTTCACATGTAACATTAATGGATTTAATATATCTCTATCTATCACATCTTTATTTATGAGACCATTTATATAAATAATGGCAGCTTCTATACAATTATTTTTTCCTATAAGTAAATTCCTTACTACCAGCTCACTTTGTTCACCTAATAAATTTCTTATATTTTCAATATTGTGATTTATGTCATATTCCCGATTATCCATTTTATCACCCCAATCTGTATAATAAATATTTTCCCCTAATCTGTAAAAAATATTTATCCAAAGCCTAGAATTAACTGCTGACTCCATACACAAAAAAACTGCTGACAAACATATTTGTCAGCAGTTTAAAATCACCCTTTTTTAACGCAATTATTATTTATTTATAATTGTATTCCCTGCGTCTTTTCCTAATGTATGGGATGCTCTATTAAATTTTTCTGTCTTTGGAAGTCGAATTTCAACAACTCCACTTTGCAGTGTAGCTTCCACCGCTTCTGCTCTTACACTTGTTGAAAGCGGAATTGTTCTATTTAATACAAATTGATTAGACCCATTTAACAAAGTACCTGATATTGTTAATGAATCATCTGTAACATTAAGTTTCAAATCATTTATTGCAGAATTGGATACATAAGCAGATACCATAATATCACTTGATGTTTCTGAAATATCTATAGTAGGCTGAATCATAAGATTCCTTCCCATAGGAATTTGAGTATTATAGGTTATACCGTTGAAATTTCCACTTCCCATTTGACCAAATTGAGAGGCTGAAACGCAAGGTGTAGTATTAGTAATTTGAGAAGCATTTATATACCCCATCTGTGGATTAATAGTCCATCCAGACATAGGCTGAGAATTACCGGAAAAAGCACTTATTCCCGTTCCTGAATGTGTTCCAATTCCATAATTAACAGTAGTACCCATACAAGAAACATTTGAAGATATTGGCACAAACCTCAACTGTTGTATGCTAGCTCCCTGTTGTTCTAAAGCATTAGTATTAATTTGCATAATAATGTACCTCCTAAGTTTTTATTTTTTACAATACTTATTATTGTATATTAAAGGAAAATTTATTCGAAAATTTTTTAGATATTTAAAAATAAACTTATATTACTCTGAATATATATAAGTCCAAATTCAAACAATAATCTTAACTAAATCTTAATTTTCAATTTTGGGATGTGATTAAAATGAATGAAACCAGATATAAATTGATTAGAGATATATCAAAAGAACGTAATTCTAAGGTGATATGCTATTTCTGCGGCGATAGACAAAATGTAAACATAAGAGTAGCTCCTGATATTATTCCGATTTTTCATAAACTCCTTGAACATTCAGGAAGAACAGATAAAATAGATCTATTTATTTTTACCAAAGGAGGGGATGTACTAACATCTCTTCGTTTAGTGGAACTCATATATGAATATTGCAGTAGATTTTCAGTATTAGTCCCTTACAAAGCCTACAGCGCAGGTACTCTAATATGCCTTGGTGCTTCTGAAATAGTTATGACCAAAATGGGGGAACTAAGTCCTGTGGACCCCAACATAACTAGCGTTTTCAATCCTGAAGATACCAATAACATGAAACTTCCTATTAATGTAGAAGATGTGTATTCTTTCTTCTCCATTGCTAAAGATGTAATAGGTCTAAAAACTGATGAAACCCTAATCAAGGTTTTTACCAATTTAACAGAACATATTCATCCCTTAGCCGTTGGAAGTATATTCAGAAGTCATGCACTTATAAGAACTGTTGCAAAAGAACTTCTCCTTATGCATATGAATTACAATGATGAATACAAGATAAATGAAATTGTAAATATTTTAACCGAAAAGCTTCAATCCCATAGTTATATGATAACAAGACGGGAAGCCAAAAATATAATTAAACTTCCCATAAAAAACTGTTCCAATGAATTGGAAAAAAAATTATGGAATCTTTACGAAGCCTATGAAAAAGATTTTTCTTTTAATACTCCATTCTCTCCTGATGAAGTGGCGGATTCATTAGGCAATTTTTCTGTTTGCTCAGGAATTATTGAATCAGATGACATAAGCTACGGATACATTTTTGATGGAGCAATTCATAATATGGGAGAAAATAATATGAATGGATATTCGAATGTAAATATTGTAAATCAAGCCTGGAGGAGGATATGATATGAATTTAAAATCTAACAAACAATTAAAGCAATTTAGAAATATATACAACAACTCAGGATGTGTTTCCTCAAATTATAAGATATCCAATAATAATTTAGAAACACATATAGAATATGATGATAATGAAATAAGTGGTGAATTTAATATTAGCAGAATAAAACCTAACAGATAATGAAAAATAAATAAATCAAACTCATTATATATGAAACCAGCAATAATTATTCCTTGCTGGTTTTTCAATGTCTTTTTTCGATTACCATAAGCATTGGAGGACTATTTATTTGATTGATAAAATCCATTTTAACTACATTGTATTTTCTTTGATCTAATTTTCGGGAATATTTTTCTAAAGATATTTTTTCATATTTCCCCTGCTCATGTCCATAATATACCACCAAAATCACCACTCCGTTTTTATCAATTAAATTCAATGCCTTTTTAAGTGCTATCAGCGTAGTATCCGCATTAGTTGTGATATAGTGTTTTCCTTTAGGTAAATATCCTAAATTAAAAATAACAAGCTTTACTTTTTGACTTATATAATTATCCATATTTTCGTGTCCGTCATTTATAAGCTTTACATATTTAAAAAGATTCTTATCAATTATCTTTTTTTGTGTACTTTTAATAGCATCCTCTTGTATATCAAAACCATATACCTTCCCTGATTGTCCTACAAGTTCTGCTAAGAACACAGTATCATTTCCATTTCCCATGGTAGCATCTACTGCAATATCCCCTTCTTTCAGCTTTTTCATACATATGTCTCTAGCAATATTAACTGCATTTGTAAAATAATTTTTATTCATAATTGTTAACTCCATATCATAAATTGTACTTTAAAATTTTCATAGTCTTTATACACATATTTAAAAAACTACTTAAAAAAATTCTTAAAGATTTCTAAAACAAAATATCCAGCCAATTTTCTATAAAAATCTACACCTTATTATCGTACCAACTACTTTCTTTCCTAAAAAGATAGTCCCTGAAACTGCATATTATAATAATATAAGAAAGTACTATTTATATTATATAAAATTA
>NZ_DAIQBT010000051.1:0-13868 GCF_036781005.1 Clostridium sp.
TTGTAATATATTCTTGATCATTAATCATAACAAGCCACCTTTTCTAGTAAAATTGGTCTGCAAATCAATTTTATACTATAAATTGGTGGTTTTTTATTATTTTCAGAATATTTTTTTGTACAAATCTCAATTACCCTTTATATGGATATTAGGTGTCCGTAGGTCAGATTTCTTTAGTAAGTTTATCTATTTTATCTGAAAGATTTTTTACTAAATTTACTACTGAAGAAATACCTTTTGCTAACCTTTATTATGGTACTTGTTTAGCTCACTAATGGGTGTTTGACAAAGACAAATATGTATGTTAAAACTAAAATAAGAGGTATTGTTTTTTAATATGCATTGTATCTGCTTGTGTTAAATTTAATTGGGGATACAAGGCTTGATTGTTTACCTGACCGTAAGGTATATTTCCAGCGGAAAGGCGTGCATTTGGCATGGTTGATTTTTATTTTTGCTAATCTGCTCCCTTTCTGAATTATTTTCGGAAAGGGAGTTTTTATCTTTAATATAATTGAATGAAAATATACATTGCAAATATTAATAAAATTATTTTGTGGGGTGAGAGATATGTATAATGTAAAGTCAATGGATTCTAATGAATTTATCGAAGATGGAGAAGTTTTACAATCAATTAATGAAGCTAAAAAATTTGTTAAGGACAAGGATGAAATTGATAGAATTTTATCTAAAGCAAAAAAGTATAAGGGACTTACACACAGAGAAGCAGCTATTCTATTAGAAATTGATGATGAAGAAACTCTTGAAAAGATGTATAAGATTGCAAAAGAAGTGAAGGAAAAAATTTATGGAAGAAGGATTGTATTATTTGCACCTCTTTATTTATCAAGTTATTGTGTGAACAACTGTAAATATTGTGGATATAGGTGTGCAAATAAAATTGGCAGACATCAGCTTTCACAGGATGAACTAAGAGAAGAGATCAAGGCATTAGAAGCTATGGGACATAAAAGACTCCTTCTTGAAGCAGGTGAAGATGATAAAAAATGTCCAATTGAATATATATTAGAGTGTATAAAAACCATTTATAATGAAAAATTCGAAAATGGTGCTATTAGAAGGGTAAATGTAGATGTTGCTGCTACAACTGAAGAAAATTATAAAAAATTAAAAGACGCAGGAATAGGAACGTATATTTTATTTCAGGAAACATACCACAAGCCTACCTACCTTGATATGCATTCTGGGCCAAAACATAATTATGAATGGCATACAGAAGCAATGGATAGAGCAATGGGTGGCGGAGGCATTGATGATGTAGGAATAGGTCCGTTATATGGATTATATGATTATCATTATGAAACAGTAGCTCTTTTAATGCATGCTGAACATTTAGAATCAGTTCATGGTGTTGGTCCACACACAATTTCCTTTCCAAGGCTTTTACCGGCAGAAGGAGTAGATTACAGTAATTTTCCTCATCTAGTGAAGGATAAAGATTTCAAAAAGGTGGTTGCTACAATTCGTCTGGCAGTTCCTTATACGGGAATGATTCTTTCTACAAGGGAGAGTATTGAGTTTCGTAAGGAGCTCCTAGAGGTTGGTATTTCTCAGATGAGTGCAGGTTCTTGTGTAGGAGTGGGGGGATATGCCAAAAGAGAAACTATAGATGAAGATGGTATTGAAGAAAAACCTCAGTTTGATTTGGCGGATCATAGAAAACCTATTGATATCATTAAAGGCCTTGTAAAGGATGGGTATGTACCAAGCTATTGCACAGCCTGTTATCGTGTGGGCAGAACAGGAGATAGGTTTATGCCGCTTGCCAAGTCAGGTAACATAGGGAATTATTGTCTGCCAAATGCACTGTTAACCTTTGAGGAGTACTTGAAGGATTACGCAGATGATGAACTAAAAGATATGGGTAAAAAAATGATCGATAATGAAATTAAAAATGTTCCAAATGAAAGTCAGCGTGAAAAAGCTATGGATTACCTTAATCGTATTAGAAATGGTGAGAGAGATTTAAGATTTTAAAATAATTAAACATCTTTTCAATATTGTTAAACTAAAGACTGAGAAATTCTAAGGAGTATCTCAGTTTTCAGTTTTAAAATGCAGATATTAAATTTATAAAAATAAATCTCAATTATACTATTGAAATTATATAATTTTAATAGTATAATGTTGATTGTTCTGTTGAAGTATTTAGTTTTAAATTAAATACCTAATTTATTTTCATGAGTAAACTTTGTGGAGAGATGTCCGAGTGGTTGAAGGAGCACGCCTGGAAAGCGTGTGTAGGGGAAACTCTACCGGGGGTTCGAATCCCCCTCTCTCCGCCATTTTAACTTTGTCGTGCTAGATGGGGAGTTAGCGGTGCCCTGTAACCTGCAATCCGCTATAGCAGGGTTGAATTCCTAGCTTAGACTTTAAAATGTGAGGCCTGACCCATAAAAGTGGCGTTGAGAGCTTGGTCCCACGCAACAAGAACTCATGAACCCCGTCAGGTCCGGAAGGAAGCAGCGGTAAGTGAATATTTTTGTGTGCCGTGGATAAACCTGGTTTGAGTTAACTATATGGGTAACGCTTGTGTTTTATTAGACGAAGCAAGGTGCACGACTTTAATAATTTGCATTTAAAGATACCATGAGGTGTCTTTTTTATTATATAAAATTATATATTTTAAACCTATAAATATACATTAAGAAGGTGACGATATGTCTTATACTACTCTATATAGAGAATGGAGACCTAAAAATTTTTCAGATGTAGTGGGTCAGAACCATATAACTGTTACGTTAAAAAACCAAGTACTAAATAATAGAGTAGCTCATGCTTATTTATTTTCTGGAACTAGAGGTACGGGAAAAACTTCAATGGCAAAAATACTAGCAAAAGCTGTAAATTGTTTAGATATTCATAGTGGAGAGCCTTGTAATGAATGTGAAATGTGTAAAAAAATAAATCAAGGTATTTCAATGGATGTAATCGAGATGGATACAGCATCTAAAAGAAAGCTCGAAGATATAAAAGATGTAATAGAAAATGTAAAATATCCACCACAGGAGGGTAAGTATAAGGTATATATAATGGATGAAGTACATATGCTCACCCAGGAAGCTGTAAATGCATTCTTAAAAACTTTAGAAGAACCACCCTTAAATGTAATTTTCATACTTGCTACTACGGATCCGCAAAAACTTCCTGTAACTATACTTTCCAGATGTCAAAAATTTGATTTTAGAAGGATAAAAAGTTCGGAGATATTTAATAGGCTTAGGGCTATAGTTGACAAAGAGGGAATATTTGCAGATGATAAGAGTTTAAATTTAATATCTAGGATATGTGATGGAGCTATGAGGGATGCACTGAGTGTGCTGGATCAGGCCATATCTATGGGAAGTGGAAAAGTTGAATATAATAGTATTATTGAAATGCTTGGATTAGTTACAAATGAAAATTTATTTCGTCTTACAGATAGCATAATAGAAAAAAATGTAGAGTTGGCCATGAAAGTAATTGATGATATAGTTCTAAGCGGAAAGGATATATATAACTTTATTAAGGAAATGATAGTACATTTGAGAAATTTGTTAATGGTAAAGGTATCAAATAACCCGGAAGAGATTTTAGATGTATCAGAGGAAAATATGGAACTTTTAAAGGAACAGGCACAGAAAATACGTGTAGAGGAAATAATGAGACATATAAATATATTTCAGGATGCTACAGAGCAATCTAAATGGGTTAAGCAAAGTAGAATCTATCTAGAACTTGCAGTAATAAAAATGTGTAAGGTAGAATATGACACATCTAAGGAAATAATGCTTTCTAGATTAAATAGGTTGGAAGAAACTCTTAAGCATGAGAAAATTAAAGTTTTTCATGAAAAAGTACCTTCTAAAGAAGTGGTAAGAGCAAAAGAAATATCTAAAAAAGATAATATGATTAAAAGAGACAATTATAGTGATAATGAAGAAAAAAGTCTGGCTGATAAAAAAACAGAACCTGTAACAGAGGGGAATATGTATTCAAAGGTCACATTAGACATTGCAAAAAAAAGGTGGAAAGATATACTTGAATTATTTAAAAGTAGACACCATATGGTATTATTTGCAGCTCTTACTACAGGAAAAATAGTAAGTTGTGACAAGGGAATAATAAATATAGAGTATAATAAGAATTATGCATTTCATAAACAGAGATTGGAAAAGCAAGAAAATGTAAAGATAGTAGAACAGATATTTTCAGAAATATTAAAAGAAAAGGTTACAGTTAAATATTCTATAGAAAATGACATACAAGATACTGTTCCTTCAAGAGAACAGCTTTTAAAAGATACATTTGGAGAAGATATGGTAGAAATACTGGATGAATAACATATGTAAAACACAGATAGGATTTTATAAAAATATGATATAATTAAATGGATATTATAATTGAGGAGGAAATATGCTATGGCAAGAGGAGGATTCCCTAACTTTGGTGGCGGGGGAAATATGAATAATTTAATGAAACAGGCTCAAAAGTTTCAAAAACAAATGGAGGATATGCAATCGGAGCTTGAAAATAAAGAGTTTTCTGCTACTGCTGGTGGAGAAGCCATAACAGTAGTAGTAAATGGAAAGAAGCAAATAGTAAGCATAAAGATAAAACCGGAGGTTGTTGATCCAGAAGATATAGAAATGCTTGAAGATTTGGTGTTAACTGCATGTAATCAAGCATTAAAAAATGCAGAGGATCAAACTGCTTCTGAAATGAAGAAACTAACTGGTGGACTTAATATTCCAGGAATGTTTTAAATTTACAACCCCATCTTAAGAGATGGGGCTTTATAATTGAGGTGATTTTATGGATTTTTATCCTGTTGCTATTGAAAAATTAATAGAAGAGTTTGCAAAACTTCCGGGGATAGGACGCAAAACAGCCCAGAGACTTACATTACATATATTAAATTTATCTGCAGATGAGGTAAAAGAGTTTGCCAAAGCGTTAGTTAAAGCAAGAGGTACTATAAAGTACTGTTCTGTCTGTGGAAATTTTACAGATTCTGACCCTTGTGCTATATGTTCAAATCCTAATAGAGATAAAAGTATAATTTGTGTAATTGAAGATCCTAAGGACATAATGTCTATGGAGAGAATAAAAGAATATAATGGAGTTTATCATGTGTTACATGGCAATATATCACCTATGGCAGGAAGAGGACCTGAAGATATAAAACTTAAGGAACTTATAAGAAGAATAAATGGTGATGTGAATGAAGTTATAGTAGCTACTAATCCTAATGTAGAAGGAGAAGCCACAGCTATGTATATATCCAAGATATTAAAACACTTTGGAGTTAAAGTTACTAGAATAGCCCATGGGATTCCAGTAGGTGGAAATTTAGAATATGCAGATGAGGTTACATTATTGAAGGCATTGGAAGGTAGAACAGAAATATAAATAAAATTTGTATATTATGTATAACTTATGTTAACCATTAAGATAGTATACAAACTTTAGGAGGTTTTATGTTCTATGAATAAATATAGTGTAGTTCAGTATTTACTAAGAAAGGGTTCGAAGTATACACCAAAACAAAAAAAATTATTAAGGGATATAGAAATAGCCAGAGAAGAGTTAGAGAGATGTAGAATATATTTTGATACCGTAAAAGACCCTCATCTGGTGGATTATGCTATATATATGGAAGAAGCGGCAAAAGCAAGGTATATGTATTTATTAAATGAAATGAAAAAGAATAAAATAAAATTAAAATACAAAAATGTAGATACTAATAGAAAATTATCTTAAAAAAATTGTACTTATTTCTTTTGTATTAATATTTTTTTACTGTTAGAATATAAATTAAGTAGTATTATAGTTCAGGGAAGTTTATTAATAGTGGGTTGTATGGGAGGAATGAGTATTATGATTGAGTATATAGGGTATTTTTTAATTGCTATAGTAGGATTATATGTTATAGTAAAGGTATTTTCATGGCCTATAAAATTATTATTTAAGCTCATTATAAATGCAGTACTTGGTGTTGTGCTTTTAGTAATTGTAAATTTAATAGGAAGTTACTTTCAATTTAGTATAGGAATTAATGCCATTACTGCCCTTATTGCAGGATTTCTTGGTATACCAGGGGTAATATTTCTTATAATATTTAAATTATTTTTTTAAAAATTTTAATAAAAAAAACTTCATCCTTTTATTTTATAGATGAAGTTTTTTTTATTATAAAAACTTATTCATAAAAATATAACAAAAATAAATTGTATGTTGCATGTGAGAATCTGGTATGATCTAAATATGTAAATAAATTTAGTTTTACTGGAGTTGGTAGGTTGATATTTCATAAGAATATAGTAAAAGCTGAATTTATTAGAAGACCTAATAGATTTCAAGCTTATGTAAAATTGAATGGTTCAGACATAATGGTCCATGTACCCAATACAGGAAGATGCAAGGAAATACTTCTTCCAGGAACTATAATATTATTAAGAGAAGAAAACGGTATAAATAGGAAAACTAAATACGATTTGATAGCAGGATATAAAGGAAATAAACTGATAAATATAGATTCACAGATTCCAAATAAAGTTGTAGAAGAGGCATTAAAAAATAAGAAGATAAATTATTTCACCAAATATAATAAAATAGAGAGAGAAAAAACTTTTGGAAACAGCAGATTTGATTTTAAACTTTCTGGAGATGAAAATTCAAAATGTTATGTTGAGGTAAAAGGAGTTACTTTAGAAAAAGAAGGAGTGGCTATGTTTCCAGATGCACCTACAGAAAGAGGAAGAAAACACCTGTTAGAACTAATAGAAGTAAAAAAGTCAGGAATGGAAGCGGCGGTATTATTCTTAATTCAAATGAGAGATATTAAATATTTTAGACCTTATGATGAAATGGATAAAAAATTTGGAGAAGCTTTAAGACACGCAAAGGAAAATTATGTTAAAGTATTTGCCTATGGTTGTGATGTAGGGGAGAATTTTATAGTTTTAAAGGATGAAATAAAAGTACAGTTATAATAAATTATATAATAGATATTAAATTTATTTTTTAATTCTGTATATGTAGTTTATAATATTAGTATATTAATGTTTTAATATGACATATAAAAATTTTATTCAAATCAAAGGGGGTGCAGCTGCTTTTATAGCAGCATATTTATGAAATTTATATATTGTCCGATATGTGGAAGAAAATTAGAAGAAAAATACAGTTGGGACGAAGGGGGAGTGCCGTATTGTCCTGAGGACAAGATAATGTATTTTGATACTCCAAGACCCTGTGTAATGGTAGCGGTAATAAAGGGAAATTATATATTATTATTAAAACAAAGCTATATATTTAAAAATTGCAGAGTTTTATTATCGGGTTATGTTACAAATGGCGAAAATGTAGAACAAACTGTTCACAGAGAAGTATATGAAGAGGCTGGACTTAAGATAAAAGATTTAAAATATTTAGGAAGTGAATATGTAGTCAATAATAAGAAAGAATTATTAATGCTTACCTTTATGGCTAACTATGAAAGTGGGTATATAAAAAAATCTGATGAGGTGGAAGATGCCAATTGGATTCACATAAAGGATGCTTTAGATGAAATGAGAGATGACGAAATTGGTAAAAGAATAGTAAAAAAAGTTTTAAAAGAAATAGAATATACTGAACAATTTATAAAATAGTATTTTTTAATACTGCAATAGGCTAATAGTTTGAAGAACAAAAAGGGGGAGAAAATATGGCTAAATATATACCTGAGATAAAAGGTATCCCTATAAGACATATGATTAAGGTACCTGAGGTCATTAGAGAAGCAAGTGGCATAAGAATATTTGGTAAAAGATTAAAATCTTTTTTATTTACTACAGATGTAGCAGTTATAAAAAATAGCAATGCAGATGCGGTTATTGCAGTATATCCATTTACACCTCAGCCTCTTATAACTCAAGCGATTCTTTTATCTGCCGATATACCTGTATTTTGTGGCGTTGGTGGAAGAGCGGTGGCAGGCAGAAGAGTTACAAACTTAGCTTTAGATGCAGAATTTAAAGGGGCTATGGGAGTTGTTTTAAATAGCCCTACTCCAAATGAAGTTATAAGACAGGTAAGGGATACTATAGATATACCTATAATGGTAACAATAGTATCTGAGTATGAAAATGTAAAAGAAAGAGTGGAGGCTGGAGTTACTATAATAAACATATCAGGTGCTAAGGAAACTCCTAAAATAGTAAAAAAAATTAGAGGAGAATATCCTAGTTTCCCTATAATAGCTACAGGTGGTCCAGCAGAGGAAACTATAAAAGAAACTATTTTGGCAGGTGCTAATGCAATAGCATTTACTCCGCCTACATCAGCAGAGATCCTAAGCAAAATTATGGTTAAAAACAGACAGTTGTATGAAAAAGAAAATAATAAATAAAAATTTTTATCAGAAAAAGAATATAATTATATTTAGAGAGGGATAATTTCTTTTATATTTTGTAAATTTAATAAATGTAAAAGTTAAGGTTATTATGGCATGAGAGGTATTTTATATTATTTTAGTGGTACTGGAAATACTAAGTGGGTTGCAGATAGATTTAAACAAAATTTTGAGATTTATAATATAGATATAGATTTAATAGATATTCAATATGTAGAAGATAAAGAAGTTGGAAAATGTGATTTTATAATTATAGGATCACCATCCCATGTAGAATTTCCGCCTAAAATTGTAAGAGATTTTTTAAATAAGCTTGATTCTTTAAAGAAGAGTAAAAGAGCTATAATATATTGTACACAAGCATCCGAGTCTTCTTCTGCATGTTATTTTATAGCTAAATGTTTGAGGAAAAAGGGATATATTATTTCGGCACAGATTAGTGTGAAAATGCCAAATAACTGTTATTTTTTTATAGGTAAAAAACCAACGGAAAAGGAAATAAAGAATATATTAATTAAAGCTGACAAAAAAATAAAAAATGTAATAGAAAGTTTCATAAAAGATAAAAGTATTAAGGGAAATAATTTTTTTGTTAAATTTCAATTAGATAAAATAGCATATCATGTGTTTAAAAATATGGTTCCTAAATTATCTAAAAATATATATGCTACAAGAGAATGTAACAAGTGTGGATTATGTTTGAGAAATTGTCCTCAGGGGAATATAACATTTGAAGGAGGACGTGCGATTTTTCATAGCAAATGTATCCTGTGCCTTAGATGTATACATATATGTCCTATAAATGCTATAAGATATAAAGATAAAAAAATAGACCAAACCCAAAAAAATATAATAAAAGTATTAAATTTGAATAAATAAAATTTTGAATTTGGAGAATACTAAAATTATAATATTTTGGGGGAGTGAATAGAATGTTTTCATTACAAAATAAAATGATTATTGCAGAGAATTGTAAAGAATATAAATCTAAAACTTATACGGCAGATTTACAAACTAGTTATATCTCTAATGATTGTAGTAATTGTATAAATTTTTCTAATAACATATGTAAGAAAAATCTATTTAATAAAATCGGGAAGATGATAAATAATAATTAAAAATTATGGTTTATTTTTAAAATAAGCATTGACATATATCAAAATTCAACATATAATAGATAACAAATCTTAAAACTTAGTGAATTAAATATTATTCTATGAAAAGAATAGTAACATAAGTTTAGGTAAAAGAGAGTCAGCGGTTGGTGTAAGCTGGTACCCACACTTTTGTGAATCCGTCTTGGAGATTTACTGTGATGAGCAGTACGGAAAAACCGTTATTTTAATGAGAGGATTATATTTTTATATAATCAATAAGGGTGGTAACGCGAGCCAATCGTCCCTAAAATGGGATTGATTGGTTTTTTATATTAAAATTAAATATTATTCTATGAAGAGAATAGTAACAGAAGTTGAAATAAAAAGAGAGTCAGTGGTTGGTGTAAACTGATATTTATGCTTTTGTGAATCCGCCTTGGAGGATTATTATGATGAATAATACGGAGAACCGTTATCTGAATTGAGAGAATTATACATAAAGAGTATAATTAATAAGGGTGGCAACGCGAGTCAATCGTCCCTAAAGGGATGATTGGCTCTCTTTTATTTTTATACTTATATTAATTTAAAGTGTTCATTTAAGTGATTACGTAAATTTTGGAGGTACAAGTATGCATAAAAAATTATTTATTCCAGGACCTGTAGAGGTAAAAGAAGATGTGTTAAAAAAAATGTCCGAACCCATGATAGGACATAGAACTAAAGAAGCTTCAGCATTGCAAAAGAGAATTAGTGATAAATTAAGAATTTTATTTAATACAAAAGAAGAGATATTATTGTCTACAAGTTCAGGAAGTGGACTTATGGAAGGTGCTGTGAGGACCTGTACAGCAAAGAGGGCGGCAGTTTTTTCAATAGGAGCCTTCGGAAAAAGATGGTATGAGATGGCTAAAAATAATAATGTGCCAGCGGATTTATATGAAGTGGAATGGGGAAAAGCTTTAAATGTAGAAGAGATTGATAAAGCATTAAATTCTAATAAGTATGATGTGATTTGTATAACTCATAATGAAACTTCAACTGGAGTGATGAATCCTGTAGAGGAAATATCAGAAGTTGTAAAGAAATATCCAGAGGTTGTGTGGTGTTTAGATACAGTTAGTTCTATGGGAGGTACTAAAATAGAAGTAGATAAACTCGGAGTAGATGTATGTTTGACATCCAGTCAAAAAGCCCTAGGACTTCCTCCAGGAATAGCAGCTTGTTCCTTTTCTAAAAAAGCAGTGGAAAGAGCAAAAAAAGTGGAGTTTAGGGGATATTATTTAGATTTGCTTTCACTTTATGATTACATACAGAAAAAAAATTATCAGTATCCTTCAACACCTTCTATTTCACATATGTTTGCTATGGATTATCAGTTAGATAAAATACTAGCAGAGGGATTGGAAAATAGGTATAAGAGGCATTTGGAAATGGCTGAATATGTTAGAAACTGGGGCAGGGAGTATTTTAAATTGTTTGCTGATGAAAGATACCTTTCAAATACTCTTACTAATATTGAAAATGTTAGAAATATTAGTGTAGCGGACTTGAATAGGGAATTAGGTGAAAAAGGATTTCAAATCTCTAATGGTTATGGGAAATTAAAAGAAAAGACATTTAGAATAGCTCATATGGCTGATTGTAATATTTCAGACATAAAGGAACTTTTAGAAAATATAAATTATATATTAAAATTATAGATTTTGGGAGGTTTTAATAATGGTAAAAATATTAGTTAGTGATGGAATGGATAAAGAAGCATTAAATAAACTTGTGGAAGATGGTTATGAAGTTATAGATAAACACTTTGATGAAGAGGAATTAAAAAATAGAATAAAAGAATTTGACGTCATAGTGATAAGATCTGCTACTAAAATAAGGAAACCACTTATAGATGCAGCTAAAAATGGAAATTTAAAGCTTATAATAAGAGGGGGAGTAGGAGTAGATAACATTGATGTAGATTATGCACTTCAAAATGGAATAGCAGTTAAAAATACTCCAAATGCCAGTGCTGCTTCAGTGGCAGAGTTAACACTTGCTCATATGTTTGCTATATCAAGATATGTAAATATTTCTAACGTAACTATGAGGAATAATGAATGGCATAAAAGTCAATATAAAGGAGTAGAATTATATGGCAAAACCTTGGGAATTATAGGATTTGGAAGAATTGCAAAAGAAGTTGCAAAAAGGGCAAGTGCATTAGGTATGAAGATAATATATACAGATAAACTTGGAATGGCAAAGGGATATAATAATTATGAATTTTGTGAATTTAAGGATGTACTAAAGAGAGCGGACTATGTGACATTCCATATTCCATTTAGTAAAGGTCAAAAAGCTTTAATAGGAGAAAAAGAATTTGATATTATGAAAGATGGTGTATATATAATAAATTGTGCAAGAGGCGGAATAATAGATGAGAAGGCTTTAATAAATGCACTGGATTCTGGTAAAGTTGCAGGTGCTGGAATAGATGTATTTGAAAATGAGCCTAGTCCTTGTGAGGAGCTTTTAAATAATGATAGAGTATCAGCTACACCTCATATAGGAGCATCAACTTGTGAAGCTCAAAAAAGAATAGGTATGGAAATAGTGAATATAGTAGAACAATATTATCATGATAAAAATTTAATTAATGTATGTTAATATACTATAAAGGGAGAGTAAAATGGTAACTTTAAAGGCATTTAAAGCATTAAGACCTAGAAAGAATATAGTTGAAAAGGTAGCTGAGCTTCCCTATGATGTTATGAGTAGCAAGGAAGCAAAAGAAATAGCAAAAGATAATGAGTACTCCTTTTTGCATGTGGATAAAGCAGAAATTGATTTAGATGAAAATATAGATCTATATGATAGAAAAGTATATGTAAAAGCTAATGAAAATTTACAAAACATGATAGATAATAAAATATTAATACAAGATGAAAAAGAAAATTTATATATTTATAGATTGATTATGAATGGAAAAAGTCAAATTGGCATAGTGGCATGTACATCTATAGATGACTACATTAACAATAAAATAAAAAAGCATGAATATACGAGAAAAGATAAGGAACAAGATAGAATAAATCACGTAGATTTTTGTGATGCAAATACTGGCCCTATATTTTTGACGTACAAATATAATGAGAAGATTAATACTCTAGTGAGTAAATGGGTACAGAAGGAACCAATTTATGATTTTATAGCAGAGGACGGAGTTAAAAATACTGTGTGGGTTGTGGATGATGACAAAACTATAAATAATATTTGTGATTTATTTAAAGAGGTGGATAGCTTATATATAGCAGATGGTCATCATAGAGCAGCATCAGCAGTGAAGGTGGGACTTAAAAGAAGAAAAGAAAATATAAATTATTCAGGAGATGAGGAATTTAACTTTTTTCTATCAGTAATTTTTCCACACTCCCACTTAAATATCATAGATTACAACAGAATTGTCAAGGATTTAAATGGACTTTCTAGTGAAGAATATATTAGTAAAGTTTCAAAAAAGTTTGATATAAATATATGTAAAGGACAAGAACCCTATAAACCTCTTTCTAAGTATAATTACGGAATGTATTTGAATGGCAAGTGGTATAGGTTGATAGCTAAAGAAGGGACATATGACCCATTTGACCCTGTTGAAGGATTAGATGTATCTATTCTTCAAAATAATTTATTGGATCCTATCTTAGGAATAAAAGATCCTCGTTCAGATAGTAGGATTGATTTTGTAGGTGGAATAAGGGGACTTAAGGAATTAGAAAGTAGAATAAATGAGAAAAATACAGGGGTTGCATTTTCTATGTATCCTACTACATTAGAAGATTTAATGAATATTGCAGATGCTGGAAGAGTGATGCCTCCTAAGTCTACTTGGTTTGAGCCAAAACTTAGAAGTGGCTTGTTTGTTCATAAATTAAAATAGTTATTATAAGCAAGTGAATTATTATGTTTAATATATATGAAAAGATATATAATTTTATTTGAAGATAAATTTATATATCTTTTAGTGTTTTTTGCAGTATTATATTTAAGTAATTATTAGTTTAAGGTGAAGTGTGATAATTATACCGTTCAGATGAAGATTTGGATAGTGGGATTATAATAAACATGTCCTTGCGTATCTTTATATAAAATATGTAGATATAGGTAGAATATATAAGGAATTATGAGATAAACTTATAATTTTACCATAAGAATAAATTTTAATATGTAAAGCTGTGATATAATAACTTTCGTTGTGTTCATGGTACCTGAAAGCAAGTAAATTCAACGAATTTATTTAGTATAAAAAATACTAAAAAAGTGTTGACAAAGGTAAAATGAGATGATATACTATAAAAGCTGTCTGGGAAAATAGGCAGTAGAGAAAT
>NZ_DAIQBT010000052.1:0-13715 GCF_036781005.1 Clostridium sp.
CACATGCCCCCTATTCTACTGCATCAAGACCTTGAAACTGCATATTATAATAATAAGAATATAATCCTTTTTCCCTTAAAAGTTCTTCATGACTTCCCCTCTCTTTTATACCTTCATTGTCAATTACTATTATCTCATCTGCATTCCTTATGGTACTTAACCTATGTGCAATTACTATTGTGGTCCTGTTTTTAGAGAGCTTCTCAAGAGAATTTTGTATAAATCTTTCACTTTCATTATCCAAAGCAGATGTTGCCTCATCCAATATTAATATAGGAGGATTTTTTAAAAACACCCTAGAAATAGATATTCTTTGTTTTTGACCTCCTGAAAGCTTTACTCCATGTTGGCCTATATAAGTATCATATCCTTTAGGCAAAGTCATTATATATTCATGGATATTAGCCTCTTTTGCAGCTTTTATTACCTCTTTATCAGACGCACCGGGCTTTCCATATTTTATATTTTCCTTTACAGTACCTGAAAACATGTAAACCTCCTGTTGTACAATTCCAATAGAATTCCTTAAAGATTCAATAGTCAAATCTCTTATATCTTTTCCATCTATTGTAACAACACCTTCTGTCACATCATAGAATCTGGGAAGCAGAGAACATATGGTTGTCTTACCTGCACCAGAAGGACCAACTAGTGCTATATTTTCCCCGGATTTTATACTTATATTTATATTATTTAACACATTATGTTTACCATTGTAATTAAAACATACATTTTTATACTCTATGTCTCCTTTTACATTCTCAAGTGCCACAGCCCCTTTGCTATCCACAATTTCCGGTTCAGTTTCCACTATCTCCATAAATCTCCTAAAACCAGCATAACCTTTTTGAAATTGTTCAACAAAGTTAATAAGTATATCTATGGGATTTATAAAAATATTTATATACAGTGCATAAACTGCTAAATCTGATACTTTCAAAGAGCCTTCAGTTATAAATATACCTCCCGAAACTATTATAGACATATATAATATTCCTTGAAAAAAAGAATTTCCTGCAATAAATTCCCCCATAACTTTGTAACTATCTGACCTGGAATTTAAATATTCATTATTATTTTTATCAAACTTTATTGTTTCTAAATTTTCATTTCCAAAAGATTTTACAGTTCTTATCCCTTCTAGGCTGTCTTGAACTGATGCATTTATATTGGCCATTTTTTTTCTATTATCTAAAAATATGTGCTGCATTTTTTTATTTTTAGATATTGAAAATATCACCATAACTATAGTGACTAAAAATAAGATCAATGTCATTTTAACATTTATGAATAACAATATTACAAAAGATCCTATAATTTTAATAATGGATATAAACACATTTTCCGGCCCATGGTGGGCAAGTTCTGATATATCAAAAAGATCCGATACAAGTTTTGACATCATCTGTCCTGTATTATTATTATCATAATAAGAAAATGATAATTTTTGAAAATGATTAAATAAATCGCTTCTCATATTATTTTCCATTCTGGCTCCCATAATATGTCCCCAGGCTGCTATAAAATATTGACAAAAATATTTTAATATGTAAATAAATACAAATATTACACCTATGTAAACCAATCCTCCAAGAATTACACTTTTATCTCTTATAAAAAAATTTTTTGAAAGATAACTTAAAATTAAAGGAAAAGATAAATCTACTATAGAAACCAAAAATGCACAAACCATATCTGTAAAAAATAAAAATCTGTATGGTTTATAATAACTTAAAAATCTTGCTATTATATTCACTTTAATACCACCTTTCTAAACTACATTATACTATATTGAATGTAGTTCTCTCTATTACAATTACAATATTGTCTTTCAATTAAATTATTTCAGTAAAACGATATTGAATATCATTTGATACTATGTTATCATTAATGTAGTAATATCTCTCTTTAAAATAATAGCTCTAAGCTTTATAGTAAAATAATTTTACTTGAAATAAAAACCCCCGATTCATAAAATATATCCTATCAAATTTCACAGAAATTTAATAGGATATATTTTTACATTAAAACGAAAGCAGGCAATATTATAAATAATAAGGCCCGCTTACTCCAAAACAATACTTCCTCGATATATATTAGACGAAATACCTTTTATCGCTGCTTCAATAAAATTAAAATTTATTTTTTAATTTTTATTTAAGTGGAAGTCAGGAAATATTTCTCCTACCTTATCTTTTATATTGTTAGTATTATCCTTAACTTTAAATTTACTTAAAATTATTTTTTCGCCTTCCCCTAAAACTTTTAAATCTTCCAGACATTTAACTGCTGTAGGCCATAGAGCCCTTGTACTGCCATCTTCTATCTTTATTGCTATACCTAAGTCCATATCCTTTACTCCTATGCAGTATACTCCCTCCGCCCCAAGTTTTCCTATAAGCCTGCCTCCTGTGTTTTTCATAAGTTCAGTACAAAAACCTCCCGTTCCAGCTACCATTTCAGGTGCTGTTGTCATGGCTTTAAATACCCTATCAGCAGCACTTTTATACTTTTCTTCAAGTACACCGCTGTTTGCCATTTTACAAAATCCCAATGCCATATTATAGAGGGACATTCCAAATATAGGCACAGTACATCCATCTATACCCATAACTATATTATCCTCTTTTACAGAACAAACCTTGCATATTATTTTTTTTATTTCTTTTTGAACTGGATGTTCCAAAAGATTATATCCACTTATATCATATCCCTTTAAAACACATACGGAAAGTATTCCACAATGCTTTCCAGAACAGTCCGTATAAGAAGGATTTATTTCCACATGATCCCATAAAAGTCTTTGAGCATATTCCTTATTAAGAGATATAGTAGACCCACACAACAGATCTTCTATACCAAGCCCTATCTTTTTTAATATACTACTCACAGTTTCCCTATGAAAATCCTCTCCATAATGAGAAGCACACATTATAGATATCTCTCTATCTGTAAAAGAAAATTTTTCGGCAGCTCCAGACAATATAACATTTAAAGTTTGTATTGGCTTTGCTGCTGAACGCATATATGTAAGCTTATATGGATTTCCCAGACTATAAAGAAGTTTCCCTCTGCTGTTTACTACAGCTATATCTGCTCTATGAATACTTTCAACTAAAGACCCTCTCGTAACTTTTACTACTATTTCTGACATAGATACCCCTCCAGCAATCAAGTGATTCTTATGATATAATCAGTTACAATATTAAACTAAATTTATGGTAACTCATTTTTAGAGAATACACAACCACAATAATTTTGTCTGTATAAATTATATATTTTTGAGAGTTCAATGCTTCTTTTATATCCATTTTTCTTTTTGAAATCTGAATATAAATATTTCACTTTATATTTACAAGTTAAGTCCTTTCCTATACAGTTTAATTTCTGTGCACTTTTATAAGGACTTATAGTTAAAGTTGTAGTAAAATAATCATAATTTCCTTTTTTCGCAAGTTTAGCTGTCTCCTCAAGTC
Source organism: Clostridium sp. (assembly GCF_036781005.1). Classification (GTDB taxonomy): domain Bacteria; phylum Bacillota; class Clostridia; order Clostridiales; family Clostridiaceae; genus Clostridium_B. The sequence goes on from NZ_DAIQBT010000052.1 coordinate 3,477, forward strand.
TCAATTTATAGCATTTAAAGCACCTCTCTCCTCCTTCTTCCTCCTTTTCAAGTCCCTTAGATATAAGATAAAATTTTTCACTGTCATAGGAACCCTCTATAAAATTTATCTTATTATTATCATCAAAATTCAAAATAAATTGTTTTTGTTCATTAACTCTTTTTGTGTATTCTTCATAAGGATATATATTAGGATTATAATAAAAAACTGTTATATGAAAATAATTATATAAATATTCTAATACATAACTACTGCAGGGAGCACAACAGCTATGAAGCAATAGTGAAGGATTTCTTTTCTCACATATAATTTTATCTATAATTTTATTTAATTCATTTTGATAGTTTATATTCACAAGTATCAATCCTTTATATAAATGTTGCTCATTAATCAAGTAAATTACTCTTTTTAATTCTAAAAAATTTTATACATTATTAAAGTTTATATTAATTTCACATAATAGTAAATAAAAATATATTATAATATAAAAAATAAACTGCACTATATTCATTTCAAAATTGAATTTTATACAGTTTATGAGTTATAATAGTTATGTCGAAAAAATCATTATTATTTAATTCTAACTTTTATCCAAATTCATCAATGAGCTGATATTCCCATATTCTTTAAAATACTAACTAAACACTGCTGGAACTTGGATAAATTGTCTTAAGGTTCAGATAAAAATTTTCTATCAATAAATTTTATCTGAATCTCTAAATGACTTCATAAGGAGTGAATATGTCTTGATTAAAAATTTGCTAAAGGGTTCTAATGTGTTTCTTACTTCTTTTAAAGAAGATCATCTCACTTACCTAGAAAAATGGTATAACGATATATTATTCTTAAGAAATTTTGACATTATATCAGCTTTTCCAAAAAGCCGTGAAGAACTAAAGATTACAATAAAAGATTTAAAAGAAAGTTCTGATAAATTGATTTTTGCTGTAAACTCTATAAAGCAGAATAAAATAATTGGAATTACAGGATTTGAAAATATACTTTGGAATAATGGAACTGCAACAATATACATAGGTATAGGAAATGCTGCCTTTAGAGGACAGGGCCTGGGACAAGAAGCTCTATACCTTACCATGGAGTTTGGTTTCCAAGAGTTAAATTTTCACAGAATACAACTTACTGTTTTATCTTATAATACACCAGCCATAAAATTATATGAAAAATTAGGGTTTAAAAAAGAAGGAACCTACAGGGAATTTATTCATAGAGATGGAATTAGATATGATATGTATCTCTACGGCATATTAAGATCGGAATGGAAGATTGATACAAAATACTAAAAGGAGGTATACTGCCAGTAGAATAATGTACTCCATTTTTAAATGTGTGTACTATTTTATTAAGTTGCAGAATTTTTATGCTTATATTTAAACCTATAACTATTGACGATAAAAGCATTTTTGATAAATATTTAGTTGACTATAATTTTAATACAAGTGAATATTCTTTCACCAGTCTAATTATATGGAGAAAAGGATGTGATATCAAATACACCATATATGACAATACCCTTATTATAAAGAAAAAAGACTTCAATGGCAATTATCACTTCATGCAGCCCATAGGATACACTAGAAACAACATTAAAAACATAATAGAAGAACTCATAAAATACAAAGAAGAAAATGATATGCCCTATTTATTTAAAGATGCTGAGGGAAAATTTTTAAGTGACTTAAAAGAAATCTATGGAGAAACTGTATATTCAAAACCAGATGTAGACAACTTTGACTACATCTATAACGCACAAAAACTTATTACTTTATCTGGTAAAAAACTTCATTCCAAAAAAAACCACTACAATTATTTCGTAAAAACCTATAATTACACCATTAAAGATTTTTATAATACAGGAGTAAAAGCGGATATTATAAGTGCAGCTGAAAGTTGGTATGAACAAAAAAACAACAATAATAAATATTTAAGATATGAATTAGATGGTATTAAAGAAATTGTATTCAATATGAAAAACTTAGATCTAAAAGCAATGTCTGTTTATGTAGATAATAAAATATGTGCCTTTACCATAGGAGAAAAGGTAAATGACAGCATGGCAATTATTCATATAGAAAAGGGGAGTTCTTCCATACGGGGAATATATACTTTTACTAATAAAACCTTTGTAGAAAACTATTTATCCGATGTTATCTATATAAATAGAGAACAGGATTTAGGTATTGAAGGCCTTAGAAAAGCCAAAAGATCATATCATCCTGTAAAAATGGGAGAAAAATATTGTATAAATATATAATCAAGTTATTCTTAGGCTCAGGTGTAGTTTGCTTATATGGTAGCCTTAGGGTAAAATTTATCATAAAAACAACAGATAAAACTCAGGAATTTAATTTTTATTCCTGAGTTTTTACCTTTAAATCTTATAATCTTCTGTTCTCTGGTGACCTTCTATCCAATCTACAAACTGTCTAGCAGTTCTTGCCGAACGTCCATTATACCATCTTTCCCATTTAAGGGCTTCTTTATGTAATGTTTCCGCATCAATTTTTAGGTTCCTATTTTTAGCGATGCCATCTACAATCTGCAAATATTTGTTTTTATCTGGAGATACAAATACTACATTTATTCCAAATCTATCTGCTAGTGAAAGCTTTTCCTGAACACTATCCCCTCCATGAACTTCTTCACTAAAATTAGAGGAAGGAAATACCCCTCTTTCATTAAAATACTCCTTAACAAGGTGCCTTCTGTTAGAAGTGGCATATATAAGTACATTCTGGGATTTATTTTCAAGTCCCCCTTCAAGTATGGATTTAAGGGCAGTATAACTACTTTCATTATCTTCAAAAACCAAATCATCTATAAATATAATAAATTTTTGAGTTCTAGCCCTCAAAACTCTTATTATATCTGCAAAATCCTTTAAGTAAGATTTGGGAAGTTCAATCATCCTTAATCCTTCTTTATAATACTTGTTAAGTATAGCCTTTACCGTAGAGGATTTACCTGTTCCACGATCTCCATGTATCAAAACATTATTTGCAGGAAAACCTTTAAGAAATTGAAGGGTATTTTCTATTATTATAGAACGTTCCCTCTCATAGGCTACAAGATCTGAAAGACTAATGGGATCCGGTTTTTCAATACCTTTAAATCTTCCCTTTCCATCAATGTGCTCCCATATAAAAGCTCTGTAACGAACAAACATGCCACAGCCGTAATCTTCATGAAATTTTTGAAGTTCTTCTATACATTCACTCCAATTATCACTGCAATAAAATTTTTCCTTTAAATTTTTTATATGGCTGTCATAATCCTGTTCCTTAAAATTATTTATATTTTTTAGCTCTGGAAGTTTCTCTATTATATCTTTAAATTCATCCTCTTGAAAATAATTCAATAACACTCCTTTTATACTTGAAAAATCAAATGTGGCAATATGTCTTAAACTCTGTAAATCATTAGCTGCAGCACTTTTTATTGGATTTTCAGATTCACTTAGATTTCTATTTTCTGCTCCTTTTGAAAATGAATTTTCACTAAAAATTATCCCGTCTATGATATAGTCTTTTAAAGAGCAATATCCTTTATTTACTAGCAGAAAAAAGAACCTATTGTATGAGTTCATAGTGGACTCCACCTGTACTTCACTTTGGCAAATAAACGCAAAAAAATCCCTTAGAGCCAGTATTACTTCATCTTCCAGCAACCCCCTATAAATAGTTATTGAACTTAAACTCAACTTTGCATATTTTACTTCATATCCAACTTCAAAATGTATATTTCTCATAAAATGCCCCCTGAAATAATGTATATTTACAGTCTATTTTAACACACTGAATAAGAAAACATAAACAAATACTTTTTAAAATTAAAATATACTGTTGAGATTTCAGATAAAAAGCAACTTTCTCCAAACTCTTGTAAGAAAGCTGCTTTTGTATTTACTTAACTATTTTTTATATTTCTATTTTAACTTTATACTCATTAAGCCACTCATTAACTTGTATTAAATAGGCCAGTAATTGTGGTCCTCTCATAAGCTGTCCAAACCAAGGTGCTTTAAAAGAAGCTCCTCCTGTTTCTATTAAAGTCTTCACTGCTTTTTTATCTATAAGATTAAGAATAGGGGATGTCTTATTCTTTATTATATCTTTCATCTTTTTTTGTACTATTTTAGTATACTGAGGATTATGGGTTTTAGGATAAGGGCTCTTCTTTCTCTCAATAATATCCTCCGGTAGTATTCCCTTTAAAGCTTTTCTAAGCAGTCCTTTTTCTCTGCCTTTATAAAATTTTATTTCAGAAGGTATATTAAAAGCATATTCCACCAGCCTGTAGTCTGCAAAAGGTACTCTCACCTCCAGACTATTTGACATACTCATTCTATCCTTTCTGTTTAATAAGGTAATCATAAACCACTTAATATTCAAATAGAATAATTCTCTCATACGATGTTCCAATTTTGACTCTCCATCTAAATGGGGAACCTGTCTTATACTGCTTTCATATTGTTCCTTTAAATATTCTTCAAGATTAAGAGATTTTAGTTCCTGAGATAAAATTTCCTTTCTGGCACCTACAGATTTAGACCAGGGAAATGTATGGGCATTAATGTCTTCTGGTCTTCTATACCAGGGATATCCTCCAAATATTTCATCTGCACATTCTCCTGAAAGTGCCACCGTATTATCCTTTCTTATCTCTCTGCAAAAAAGATATAAAGATGAATCAATATCTGCCATACCTGGTAAATCACTTGCTTTTACAGAACTATACAGGGCATTTGCTAAATTTTCACTATTATTTATGATCCCATGATGATTACTATTTATATACTCTGACATTTTTAGAGCCCAAACTCTATCTGGAGTTGGTTCAAAATCATTCGCCTTAAAATATTTGTCGTTATCTTCATAGTCAATGGAATAGGTATTTAAAATTTTACCCTGCTTTTTAAATTCAGAAGCTGCCACTGCAGATATTGCACTGGAGTCAAGGCCTCCTGAGAGAAATGTACAGATAGGAACATCCGCTACCAGTTGCCTTTTTATAGCATCTACTAAAAGACTTCTTACATGTTCTGCTGTAGTTTCTATATCTTCATTATGAACCCTACATTCTGGCTTCCAGTATTCTTTTAATTTGAATCCATCTTTTGTATACAATCCATAATTAGCTGGAGGGATTTCATATATATCTTTAAATATGCCTCCTCCTAAAGATCTAGCAGGTCCAAGAGCAAATATCTCAGTTAATCCTTCCTTATCAACTATTGGTTCCACATAAGGGTGTGCCAAAAGTGTTTTAATTTCCGAACCAAACAAAAGGGAATTATCTTTTATTGTATAAAATAAAGGTTTTACTCCCAGAGGATCTCTTGCCATAAATAATCTTCCCTCAATTTCATCCCAAATTGCAAAAGCATATATGCCGTTTATATGTTTCACACACTCTACTCCCCAATGGATATAACTGGTGAGGAGTACTTCAGTATCTGAGTAAGAGTTAAAAGAATAGTTTTGTTCTATAAGCACCTTTCTTAAATCTTCAGTATTATAAAGTTCCCCATTATATACAATTATATATTTTTTACCATTTATACTTTTTGACATAGGTTGGGCTCCACCGGAGGGATCCACTACTATAAGTCTTCTGTGACCTAAAAGTACATTTTTAGAAAAATAATATCCTTTGTCATCAGGCCCTCTTTCTTTTAGGGTATTTGTCATATTTAAAATTACATCCCTGTTTTTAGAAATATCCTCTTTTAAATTAATCCATCCTGCAATTCCACACATAAGAGAAGTTACCTCCAAACAATTTATTAATTAACATTAAAGTATGCTTCACAATTATTTTACGTACTTAATTACAATTTATGATTTAAAAATATATATGTGCATAAATTAATTAATTTATGCACATATATATAAATAATTTATGGAACTAAGAATCGCCGGATTACTAACCTAATGTTTCAAAAGTATACCCATTATTCTGTAAATATTGTATTACCTCCGGAAGAGCTTGTACGGTAGTAGTTTTGGCTGCAGCATCATGCATTAGAATCACCACTGTATTATCTGTAGTATATTTCCTTAAATTGTTCATGAGAGTACTTACAGGCAAATTACCTCCTTCAGCATCACCTGTCATATCATTCCAATTTACAAAGTGATATCCTGATGTAGTAGCTGCATCTTTATAGGGCTGCATATTTAAACGTGGTGTACTAAAGGATCCTCCTGGAAATCTTAAAAGTTTTAAATTATATTCTTGTCCTACTATTGATTTAATCACTGAATCACATTTATTTATATCTTCTATAAATAGTGCAGGATCTTCCCTATAATATTTCAGGCTATGACTATAAGTATGATTAGCCACTATATGCCCCTCTTTCACTTCTTGTTCAACCAAATCTTTATGTTCCTCAGCATTTTCACCTATTAAAAAAAATGTTGCCTTTATATTGTGCTCTTTCAATATTCTCAGTACTTCTGGAGTATTATTCGAGGAAGGACCATCATCAAAAGTTAAATATGCTATCTTTTTGCCACTGCCCTTATTAATCTCCCATGGCTTGTATTCTCCTGCAGATTGAGAAGTGGTGAATCTTTTTTTCAATTCCTCTTTTTCCTTTGCCTGCTTTAACTGGGCAGCACTTAATTTTTTATCCTCTTTTGATGTTTTATTTGAATCACTTAAAAGGGTATTTTTCTGGGAAGCAAGTTTGTTTCCCATATAGAAACCCCAGAAAAAAACCATCATGGTGAATAATACCACAATAATTCTGTTTCTTCTTCTAATAATTTTATTTTTTTTAATTCTATATTCATATTTATTCATAATACTTATCTCCCCACCCCATATAAGACAATGCCTTAAAAGCACTATGTCCACATGACACATAATTTTAAAAATAGAATTCACTAAACTTTAATAAATATATACCCTATACTTTATTATTATTTTATTACATTTTTAAAATATGCTCTATTAAATCCAATTTACATAATTTATTTGTTAGCTAATATTTTAAAGGAACTCTTAAGGGATACTATTCTGTTAAATATCAGTTTTCCATCTTTACTATACTTTCTATCTAAAACAAAATATCCATGCCTAAAAAACTGAAACTTCTCATCAGGTTTTACGTGTTTCATATCAGGCTCTACAAAACCTTTTACAATCTTAAGAGAATTTGGATTGACGTAATTTAAAAAGGAATCCTCTTCTCCCTCTTTTTCCTGCTGTTCTAATATAAGAGGTTCATAAATCCTCATCTCTGCTGGAATTGCAGTATCTACATTTATCCAGTGAAGTGTACCTCTTACTTTTCTTCCATCAGGACTGTTTCCTCCCTTTGATGCAGGATCATAAGTACAGCGTAATTCTATAATATTCCCCTCTTCATCCTTAATTGCCTCAGTACACTTTATAAAATAAGCACTTTTCAACCTAACTTCATTGCCTGGAAACAACCTATAGTATTTTTTAGGCGGATTTTCCATGAAGTCTTCTCTTTCTATATATATTTCTTTTGAAAAAGGAACTTCTCTAACTCCCGCACTAGCATCATCTGGATTATTTTCAATTCTAAAAGTTTCCGTTTTCCCCTCTGGATAATTAGTTATTACAATTTTAAGGGGATTTAATATAGCCATGGTTCTAGGAGCCTTTTTTTCAAGATCATCTCTTAAAAAATAATCCAGCATCTGAGAATCTACTATACTACTGGCTTTAGACACCCCTATTGCCCTACAAAAATTTCTGATAGATTCTGGAGTAAATCCTCTTCTCCTTAAACCCGCAATAGTGGGCATACGCGGATCATCCCAACCATCTACAAAATTTTCGTCTACAAGCTTTTTAAGTTTTCTCTTACTCATAACTGTATTTGTCATATTCAATCTGGCAAATTCTATCTGTTTGGGTCTATTTTCTATTTCACACTGTGTTATTATCCAATCATAGAGAGGTCTATGATCTTCAAACTCAAGTGTACATATAGAATGGGTAACTCCTTCAATGGCATCTTCTAAAGGATGTGCAAAATCATACATAGGATATATGCACCATTTTTCTCCAGTATTGTGATGATTTGCATGAGCTATCCTATATAATACAGGATCTCTCATATTTATATTTGGAGATGCCATATCAATTTTTGCCCTTAAAACCTTTTCTCCATCTTTAAATTCCCCTCTTTTCATACTTGCAAACAAGGTAAGATTTTCTTCTACATCCCTATTCCTATAAGGACTTTCCTTTCCTGGCTTTGTTAAAGTGCCTCTGTACTCTCTTATTTCATCGCCACTTAAATCACATACATATGCTTTTCCCTTTTTTATTAGAAGAACGCCATATTCATACATTTGTTCAAAATAACTAGAAGCAAAACATAGATTATCCCAACTATATCCAAGCCACTTTACATCTTCTTTTATTGATTCTACATACTCCACATCTTCTTTTGAAGGATTTGTATCATCAAATCTCAAGTTGGTTTTTCCTCCAAATTCATCTGCTAGGGTGAAATTCAAAACTATTGACTTTGCATGGCCTATATGCAAATATCCATTAGGTTCCGGGGGAAATCTTGTCACTACCTTCTTATATTCTCCTGATTTTAAATCTTCTATAACTATATTTTTAATAAAATTTGATGAATTATTATCTCCCATAAATAACCTTCCTTTTCTTAGACAATTAATCATTTGCCTGAAATAATATAATAAAACTCTATGCTCGCAATAAAAGGCATTTTGAATAAAAAATGCCCTTACTTTTATATGATATTACCATATAATGCGTTTATATTCAATAATAAGCCATTTTATTACTTATTTTTTATTGTAGCATTGACAATACTTTACCCTTTATTATAGAATACACCTTTAAAAAATATATTGCACCTTCCCTTACGTCATATGATACAATAATTTGGGTAGGAGTGATATTTAATGTTTACACAAAGATCTAATCTAATCACCATTGGTAAATTTGCTGAAAAATCAGGAGTTACTTTAAGAACCTTAAGATACTATGACAAGATAGGCCTTTTAAAACCCTGCTCTTACAGCAGCTCTGGTCACAGATTATATAATTTAGAGGATTTTAGCAAGCTTCAAAAAATACTTACTCTTAAATTTATAGGACTTTCACTAGAAGATATATCAAAAATAATGAATTATGATGTAGATCACAGAGACTTAAAAAAATCTCTTGAGATACAGAAAAAAATAATGAAAGAAAAAATATATCATATAGAAGCTGTAATTAAATCTATAGAAGAAGCTGAGCACATGATAGATGACGAAAAAGAACTAAATTGGAATAAATTCATAAACATAATAAACATAATAAACACAGATCAAAAATGGATGGAACAATATGAAAATGCCTCTAATTTAAGAGCCAGGATAAAAATTCACGAACTTTTTAGTACCAATAAACAGGGTTGGATGAAGTGGTTCTTTAACCATTTAAATCTGCCAGACAAAGTTTCCATATTGGAATTAGGCTGCGGAGATGGAAGGCTGTGGCAAAAAAACTTAAATGAGATTCCAGAAGGATGGAATATAACCCTTACTGATTTTTCTCCTGGAATGTTGGAGGATGCTAAAAAAAATCTTATTTTAAATTTGAAAAAATTTAAATTTAATATTGTAGATGTACAGCACATTCCCTATGAAAATAATAGTTTTGATGTAGTAATTGCAAATCATATGCTCTACCATGTTATCAATGTAGATAGAGCTCTTTCGGAAATTTATAGAATTTTAAAACCTGAAGGATATTTTTATGCTTCTACTGTTGGAAAAAACCATATGGAGGAAATGCGAGAAATTATCAAAAGAGCTGATTTGGAAAATATAACCACAGACAGTTGGAACCTTACAGAAAACTTTCAACTTGAAAATGGATTGGATAAGATCAAAGTATGGTTTAAAAATGTAACAATAAAACGATATAATGACAATTTAAAGTTAAAAACTGTTGAACCACTTATGGACTATATATTCTCTATGCCAGGAAACACCAGAAATGCATTTGATGAAAATAAAATCCATAATCTTGAAAATTTCTTGAAGTCTGAAATAAATAAAAATGGATATATTTATATAACAAAAGATACAGGGTTTTTTCAAGGAATGAAATAATTTTACTGTCTCACCATTAATTGTTGTTATTACTTATATTTAGGTAATTGCGAAACTAACTGATAAAAATGAATTGATGATGACAAGAAAGTTT
>NZ_DAIQBT010000053.1:0-13610 GCF_036781005.1 Clostridium sp.
TCCAATTAGCTTTTATCATTTCTATTCTATTTTACACATACCTGTGTATGTTCTCTCTAACATGGATTTTGCAAAGAGTATTTTATTATTCCCTTCAAGTCCACTTTCAAGTGATCCCACTATGGCCATAGATCCCACACAAAACAAAAGACTTGCAGTGACAAATCCCTCTGAAATCTTTACATCCCTGTTTTTAAATTTATCTTGAATTTTATTTCCAAGCTTTTCAATCCTGTCTTCAATATCTATAATTTCCCCTATAAGTCCTCCTATAACCATAGAAGTTATAATCAGTACAACATTAGAACTTTTAATAACTCCTAATATACCTATGTAAATTATACAAAGTGATACTCCTTGAATAATTGTATTGCTTATTTTTTCAGATACACCCCCTTTCAATAAAAGCCCAACTAAGCTCCCTCCAATAATGACTATAAAATTTACAATGGTTCCAATTAACACTTAACATCCCCCTTTCTAAATTTATTACATAACTCAATCCTGAAAATTATATCATACACTCCATGTTTTATATATATTCCTGTCAAAAAGAGATAAGCATAAAGCTTATCTCTTTTAAGTAACATCAACCATACTATATTTTAAATTTTCCCACTATCTGATTTAAATTTTGTGTACCTTCTGACTGACTTTGTGCTGTTAATGCCACCTGTTCCATTTCTTTTGTAGTTGCATTTATACTATCTTTTATCACTTCTATGCTCTCACTGGACTTTTGAGCGGTTGATGTCATATTTTGTACTGCATCACTTACCTGGTTTATTGTTGCTGCAAGTTCCTCAGACATAGATGCTATATCTTCAGACATATTATTTACAAAATTAGAATCATTATAATATTCATCTCCTATGCTTTCTAATTCTGTAAATTTAGGATTTACATTTTCATTTATAAATTTCAATACTTCATTGGCATTTTTAGACATACTTTTAAAGGCCTCCTGAACTTTCACAATAGTATCTTGAATACCAGTTACTGCCTGAGAAGACTGTTCTGCAAGTTTTCGAACTTCCTCTGCAACCACTGCAAAACCTTTTCCTTGTTCTCCTGCTCTGGCAGCTTCTATTGCGGCATTTAGAGCAAGCAAATTAGTCTGTTCCGCTATTCCTAAAATAGTATCTGCCATAACCTTTATGTCATTTACTACCTTTCCATCTTTAATTGACTTAAGCATATTTTCTCTATTTTCTTTATAAAGCTCTCTCACTTCTTCAAGGGATACTTTACTATTTTCTCGAACTTTCATAGCTCTCTGTTTAGAGTTACTGGCATTATTACTACCCTCTGTAGCTTTTTGAGATAATTCATTTATGCTGGAATCCACTTCTTCTACAGAAGCAGTTATCTCTTCTGAAGAGGCACTTGTCTCTTGAACTCCACCATATATATTATTTACTTCATTATCTATATCTCTAATTTTTGTAGACACTTCCTCTATAGTTGCATAAAGTTGCTCACTAGATGCACTCATATCCTGAGTATTTTCTATAATAGTTCTAAGGAGATGAGTTACATTTTCCTGTGCTGTATTTAAGGCAAGTCCTATTTTTCCAAATTCATCCTTTCTGGTTATAGAAATAGACGAAGAAAAATCGTATACAGCTAATCTCTCTGCAAAAGATTGTATCTTTACTAAAGGTTCATTCATATGAATTGACATACCTAATCCTAAAAATACTGCACATAACAATCCTATGATAACTAATACTACCATGATTTTATTTGACCTTGCATATGTTGAATCAGTGTCTAAATTGAATTCCTTTGCCTGATTGAGATTGTTAGTTATAAGTTTATCTAGATTGGCACTCATCAAATCTGTTGTAATAAGGAATTGTTTATATTGCTCTCCTGCCTTTTCCAAATTCCCTTCATTCACAGAACCCATAATATTTTCTCTCAAGGATTTATAATTTTTAAACTGCAATTTATATGTACTCCATATCTGCTTTTGTGTTTCATTCATTGAAAGCTTTTCATAGGATACTGTATATTTTTCAGTTTGATTATCATTAGTTTCAATATCATTTTTCAAATAACTTTTTCTTGATTCATCTTTCACATAGATAAGTTCTATAATATCACTCTTGGATTCAACCAAATTTTTACTCATATCTGTTAACATATATGTTCCCATCAGTTCATTATTATACATACTCCTAGAATTAATGCTTATCGTTCTCAAAGAAAGTGTTCCTATAATACCAACTACCCCTATTAATATAGCTACAATAATAAATGATATGATTAATTTTACTTTTATTTTGATATTCCTTAAAAAGTTCATTATGTTCTTTCCCCCATTTGCACATTTAAAATTTGATAAAATATTTTATACTTTATTTCCTACAGTTATATTTCTATTCCTCACATTAATATAATCCTCCCTTTAAATTATTATCAGTATAATTTTATATATAATAGTTATTTCGTCCAAAATTATAATTTATTTCTACAAAATTTTATATTTGCCAATAAATTTTCTAATTCCTCCTTTGAAAGAGGCTTACTAAAATAATATCCCTGCATTATATTGCATCCTAAAGAATTAAGAATATGAACTTGTTTTTCAGTTTCTACACCCTCTATAATTAGTTTGCAATTTAAAGATTTTGACAAATCAACTATACTTTTAATTAAAATCTTATTTTTTTTATGTTGTATGCCATCTACAAATAATTTATCTATTTTTAATGTACTTACAGGTAATGAAGCTAAATAACTCAGAGATGAATACCTTGTCCCAAAATCATCAAGAGCGATATTTATATGGCTTTCAACAAGCTGATTAAATACTTTTATATTATCATCACATATTTCTAGCAAAGTTCCTTCGGTTATTTCTAGTTCCAATAAAGAAGGAGCAATATCATATTTTGTACACAAACCCAATAACTTATTTTTAAAATCACTTCTTTTTAATTGAACGGGAGATATGTTTATAGCAACACTGTCCACTTGAGTTCCTCTTTCTTTCCACTTATGCATTGTATATATTACTTTATCTAAAACCCAATTGCCTATTTCAATTATATATCCATTATTCTCTATAATGGGTATGAATTCTTCAGGAGAAACCAATCCCAACTTTTTATTTTTCCACCTTAACAGAGCTTCAACTCCTACAATCTTATTGTTTAATATATCAACTTGTGGTTGATAATACACTTCTAATTCATTGTTAAAAATAGAATTTGTTAATTCATTTTCTATTAAAACTCTTCTGCAATAAATGTCAAATATTGATCTGTCAAAAAAAGCATATGTTTTTTTTCCCTTTTCTTTAGAATTATTCATTGCAAAACATCCGTGTTTTAACAACTCACAGCTATTCGAGCCATGTTCTGGGAAAATTGATATTCCTATATTAACTTCTATATAAACTATGTGATCCATTATTTTAAGGGGCTCTCGAAAATATTCATATATTTCATTACACATTTTCTTTATATCCTCTATGGTATTAAACTTATAAACTAATATTGCAAATTCATCTTCTCCTATTTTCCCTAATTCACCATATTTATGAACAATTTTAGTGATTGATTGAGAAAATAACATTAAAATTATATCTCCTATATTGTAATCAAAAATCATATTTAAACCTTTGAAATTTCTAATATTAATATAAATAATAGCTACTTTATTATTATGTAGTTTAGCTATATCCAAAAAATAATCTATTCTCTTTAAAAAAAATAATTTATTAGGTATCTTAGTGATTTCATTCCGATTTTTATTTAATTTATTTTCACTTATTTCTGACATTATGCCAGAAAATAATCTACAATGTTCAGCACTTTTCGATATTTTACCTTTAATTAGAACCCAAGTTGAATTTTTATTCTTCAACCTAAAAGTACTTTGATAAATATACCTATTCCCATTAATACATTCATATAGTTCTTTTATTGCCAATGCTTTATCTATATTGTAAGCTATATTATCAATAAATTCATACATAGTCTTTATATTAAATAAATCATTTTCCACAATATCCTTAATCTTTTCAGATATGAACATTTCACCATTATCTACATTCCATTCCCACACACCATAATCTAAAGCATTTAATGCACATTTCCAGATTTCATCACATTCTATTCTTTGGGGATAATATTTTTTAAGTTTACCCATATTGACATCCTTTTATCTTTCTTAATATAAATTATATTTATAAGACATCTTATATTTACTCTATTTTACATTTTCATCATTTATTAAAATATCAATTGACACAAAATAAATATTATGTACTGTTTAGAGTATATATATAAAATTTACTAGTTATAATAATACATTTTTTATAAAAAACATAAAATATATTATCAAAATAATTTATCTTTTGGTCTAAAATGACAAATTATTATACAATGTTTGCATTTTTTTACAAAATGTATTACAATTAAACAGTACATAATATTTATAAAGTATAATTATTATAGAAAAAAATGAAAGCTCTGGAATTAACCAGAGCCTTTTATCTAAAAGTTTCTCACTAGTATAAATCATACTTTAATTTCATTTTGTATACTATATTATATATCGTACTTTTATAAATGGTTACAATTTTATTATAAATTTAAAAAATAAATTCATTTCTATTAAAAAATTTAAAATAGCTAATCTCATTCTCGTGTTCAAATAAAATCTATTATTACTTCAAACTATACAAATATCACCTGTACAGCAATCATATATACAATTGTTCCACTTAATATACTGATTAAATTATTACGTTTCCAGATATGTAAAACAGCCACTGTAATAATCCCAATGGCTTCTGGAATACCAAAAGGGAATGTATGTAAACTAACATTTCTCAAACAATAAACTATAAGCATAGCTATAATAGCAGGAGGCAAATAATTTCCTATATATGCTATATATTTAGGTGTCACCTTATCCCTTCCCCAGAAAACAAACGGCACCACCCTTGTCCCAAAAGTTATAGCTGCCATAATCAGTATTGCTGCTATAGTATATTCATTATTAATACCCATTATTTAAATCACCTTCATTTTTCTCAAAATTTTTTCTATCTATTTGTTTATGAAATATAGTGAATATTAAAAGTATAATCAACATAGAAGGAAGGATTAAATTATTATTGCCAAATATTAAAATCGAAAAAATAGCAGCACAAATTCCAATTAGTGCCGGAGCATGATTTTTATAAGTATGCCACTGTTCTATAAGAATTACTACAAATAGAGCTATCATAGCAAAATCGATTCCTTTAGTATTAAATTTTATTAGTGAACCTGCAAGTGATCCAATAATTGTACCTATTATCCAGTATATTTGATTAAAAAAAGCAATGCAAAATAAAAACCAATCATTGTTAACACCTTCTGGAGGCTTTGAGGAACACAACAAAGAATATGTTTCATCTGTAAGAGAAAAGATCATATAAATTTTTTTCTTTCCCATACCTTTAAACTTATCTATAAATGACAATCCGTAAAAAATATGTCTTATATTTACAAATAAAGTCATCAGTGCTATTTGTATAAAGCCTACTCCACTTGTTAACAGATTAATAGCTACAAATTGCATAGAACCTGCATATACTGCTCCACTCATAAAAATTGCCCACCAGAGATTATATCCTGATCTTTCAAATAACAGCCCAAATGCCGTACCTACTGAAAGATATCCTAACATAACTGGTATTGTAGCTAAAAATGCGGCTTTAATTAACTTTTTCATACAAGCATCTCCTTTATAATCATTTATTATGTTATAATATAATAAAATATACTATTTTGTAATTATATTATAAATAATATTTTATTGCAATATAACATAATTTTTATTTAAGGAGATATTTATGGAAGATATAAAGTCAATAATAGGCATAAATTTAAAAAATATAAGAAAAAAAAGGCAGCTTACTCTAGAAATGCTGTCTAAGCTCACCAATGTAAGTATCAGTATGTTAGGAGAAATAGAGCGAGGAATCACAAATCCTACTATTACAGTTCTGTGGAAAATAGTTGATGGTCTTAAAATTCCATTCACAGACTTAATAAATGAAGAAAAACCCCCAATTTCCGTAGTTTATAATACTGATGCTAAAATTATTATTAATGAATCAGGATTTAAATTGTTTTCTTTATTTAATTTTGACCCCGTAAAAAAAATAGAAATATATTATAAGATTTTAGAACCTGGTTCATCCTATGAATCTAAAGGTCATGCCGTTGGAATAGAAGAATATATACTGATTTGTGATGGAACAATGACTTTACAAATAGGTGATAAAATCTATGTTCTATCTAAAGGTGATTCAATCAATTTTAAAGGGAGTGTATATCACAGTTATAAAAACAAAGACACATTAGCGCTAAATGCATATATGATTTTATATTATAGAACTGATTAAACATGCCAATAATCGTTAATTTGTCTCTAAATATTATAAATATAATTGAATAATATATTTACCCCTGTCTCTGTCTTAGGTTACAACTATATTATTTATTATAATTACATATAATAATCTTATATTATAACAACGAAAATTAACGGAGGCGATAAAATGTCTGATACCAGCAAAATGGTAAAACAACTTTTAAATAATCAAGAAAATTTTTTAAAGATACAGCAGAAGATCCAAGAAGATATTAATTTAATTAAAAAAGAACAAAATCAAATATTATTTTCTCTGAAATCCACTTTACCTGAAATTCACAATCCTCATATATCTAATTTGACACATAAAAACTATTTTTACTCCATAACTCCAAAGCAATAGTACGTTTCAATGAGAATTTTCTATATGTAAATGCTTATTTTCATCTGAACTTCAAAAAATTTATTCAGAAATATAACAGTACTTATATAACACTTTAGAAAATCAGTCTGAGGAGAGGTGCCTACCTCTCCTACTTTTAGCTGCAGAATATGCTATTAATATTTTAAAAGGTTTTGTGCAAAATCTTTAGCTTTTTCAAAATCATTGTTATCAGGTCTGTTTTTTGCAATTCCTCCAAATAACCTAAATGGGCCAAAAGTATCATAACCTTTACATGTAAAACTCCCAATAACTTTAAAATTTTTTTCTTTTAGCTTTTCTTCTACCAATTTATTATATCCAATTTTACCCCGTCCACTTGTAGAAAATACAAAAGCTTTTGTATTTTCTATAAGTTTTAAACCATCAATAAAATCAAAAATATTTTTATGCAATTTTCCATAGTATATACCTGAACCAAACCCTATCAATTCATATTCACTTAGAGTATTTTCATTTACATTGCTTATTTTAATTATATCTCCATTTAGTTCCTCTCCTATTACCTTACCTATTTTTTCAGTATTTCCATGATGTATAGATTCATATATTATCAAAGCTTTCAAATTTTACACCTCCATATATATATTATGTTTAACTTCTATATAAAACAAAAAAACCCTTCTTAATATAACTTAATATACCAATATAAATTTATAAAATTTTATGTATAATAAATATAATTTTACATATCCTACTTATGTAAAACTTTCCTCGTGTTAAAAGTCTTTGTATTAATATTTTTATCTTTTAATTTGAATAATTGATTAAATATGGAGGCTAACCTCCATATTTATTTTTCAAACTTTAACACCAGATAATCTAAAAAATTATTATGAAACAAAAAAATAAGGCACTATGAAGTTAAAAGTGCCTTTTCTCCTTATTAAACAGTTAAATATTAAAAATATATATTGTTTACGAGAGATTGGAATTTTAATGAGCTTATTTATATGAATTATATTTTATATATTACTACTATTTTATTAATAAATCAATATATTTTTTAATAATATTATTAAATATAGCTAATTTATTTGATAATATTTCAAAATAATATTAAACAAAAAAATTTATTGGCCTGCACTGTAAGTTTTTAGGTTATTAATAACTTAACTGTTTTCAATATATTCTAAGAATCATATTATCACATATTAATTAAAATCATCATAGTTCCATACTCCTAATTTCCCCTTTACAAATTTTGGTTTGCTAAGTACTTCTATATCCTTTAAAATCCACGCATATCTGCCTGGAGTATAATTTCCAAGATTATATTCATTCTTTTCAACTATAAAGTTATTTTCTAGTTTAGCAGTTAGTCCATCTTCACTTAAAATTCTTATACAATCTACTAGGTTACATTTAGCTATTATCATCCCTGTGGGCATATCTATAAGCCTTTGAAAATACTTGTCTAACACTTTCTTAAAAGGATGTATCAGACAAACGCTTCCATTTATAGTACTTCCCGAATGTATCAACAGTGCTCCACGATATTTAGTGCTCCAGGATCTTGTTTCAATTTTCTTTTCACCAAGAACTATAAGACTTGCCCAAGGCTGGTTAATTGTTAATACTTTTATGAGATCCCCTCCCCAATTCTACAAAATAATCTGTTTAAAATACTTAATTGTACAACATAAAGTTGTCCATATTTTCATGATACACAACTTTATGTTGTACATCAATGCTTTCTTAAACCTTTTGTTGTATAACATATGGTAATAACCTATTTGTTGTATAATTATAATAATAAGGTATTGGTGGTGACTAGTATTGTTAAGTGATCGTTTAAAAGAGCTTAGAAATGAACATAACCTTTTACAAAAAGAAATAGCTAAAAAACTTAAAATTACAACAAGTGCCTATGGCTTTTATGAACAAGGTAAAAGGACTCCTGATACAGAAACATTAAATAAAATAGCTGAGTTTTATAGTGTTTCAATAGACTATTTACTAGGAAGAACCAATATCCGTGATTCAGCAGATAAAATAGCTAATTCTCTAAACAATAATCCTGAACTATCAGAATTTTGGAATTCACTACAAAATAGAAAAGATTTACAGCTGCTTTTTAAACATACTAAAGATTTATCTTCTAAAAATATTAACCAGATAATTAGAATCATAAAAGCCATTAAAGATGATGAAGATAAAACCAAGGGATAATAATTATTTTAATATAATACTCCTATTTTATTTTTATAAACTTTTAATATCTTAACTATTATCATCTTAGTGGATTTAGGTGAAATGTAATTATAAATAATATTTCACCTAAATCCTACAATAATTAATTTTAAAATATAATTAGCTAATAATAGTTTCTTTTATCTAATTATTTAAAAATACATTCCAAGTCTGTGTTTTTAAAATCCCGTCCGTACTCCTACCCCAGTTTTTCTGAAGTTCAGTTACAGCTTGAAAAGTTGCCTCATCATACAACATTGGAGTGTAAGAATTTTCCTTTAAATAACCATATTGTTCTAATTTCTGCTGCATCCATAAAACTACATGAGACTTATGCCCCTTAATAATGAGACTTTCAATTCCTTTAAGTGCCGCCATGGTAGCCGGCCCCACTATTCCATCAATAATTAACTTTGCATTATAATCAATATTCAAGTTGTATTGAAGAGATTTAATTTGTTCTACAAGTATATCAGTTTTTACTGGTTTATTTGTGTGCAAACTATTATAGAATGCTTTAGACATATAATTTAAATCAAAATATCCATTTATTCCTGATATTTTTCCTTTTTCTGTATACTGCCATATAGCATATTCTTTCCACAATACAGTACTTGGACTGCTTACTCCATAATTTGCTATCCACAGAGGATACTTAGTTATACTACTATTTAAATGTGCTTTTATATAGCTTGGATTACAATAAATGAGTGCAGGCGCAACAGTTGATATTATATCTAAGAAATCCAGACATATTTCTGTTATATCCCCACTCACCTGCTGTTCAACATCTAAAACTACCAAATCAGGTTTATTTCCTAAAACAATAGATTTAAAAAAATATGCTTCCTCAACTGCCTTGGTTCGATCATGAAATCTAGCAAAGTGATAAGCTCCAGTCACAAGCCCCAGTTCCTTAGCCCATTTTATATTATAATTGTAATATTTATCTATAAAGGTACTCCCTTCAGTAGCTTTTGCAATTATAAAAGAATTACCTTGATTTTTTATTAAATTTATATTAACCAAATCATTCAAATTACTTATATCTACCCCATTAATCATAAGAAATTCCCTCCTTATCACTAATATATTAGCCATATCAATTTTTGACATTTCTACTTATTATAGAATAATAATTTAAATTCTACATAATATATTAGATATCAAATATTAAATGAGGTACAATTTTTATGTTATTAAATATTATAATAGGACTTATACTCCCCTGGATAAACAGCATATTTTGGCGTAGTTCAAAAACTAATTTAACGCTATATCAATCAAACTGATCAATACAGTAAAATGGCAGGATTAAAAATAACGACATGTGCACATTTGAACTACGCCCATATTTTTATATTTTTAAAAAAAAGAGCTACTGTTAACCACATTTCCTTTTGCAAGTTCACTAGCATTAGTTATAAATGCCTGGGGATTTAATAAAGATTATTGGAACCTATATCCCTTTGAGTGTCAGCATAATATTAGATATTCCTTTTGGCATCAGCCTTTACCCCATTATGGGAGTAATATGTTGTATTTTATAAGACACACAAAATTAAAACCATACTTTATCATTTCATCTGCTATTTTATTTACTACTTTCTTAGAATTTTTAGGCGTGTTAAGCGGCAGGGTTTTTTATGCCAACGGATGGAATCTGCTTTATACATTTTTTTCTTATATACTTCCTTATATTGTACTCCATTACTTTTATTTGTATTTAAGAAAAATTAAAATATCAAAATAATTTGATTATTATATTTTAAAATATACTTTAATTTTCATTCACAAATTTAATATTTTTCTCATAGTATAGCATTATAAATAAGTTTGTGGAGGTACCTCATGAGCAATAGTGATTCCAACGAGAGCATCAATGAAGAAATTGAAAATTCCTATAATTTCGAAGCTCCTATGTATTGTCCATACTGCTCAATGCCTTATTTCAGATCCATTCCAAATCAATATACATCCCTAGATCCTTGTGATGAAGACTTTGATAACAATTTTTATCCGGTATATAGACACAGAAGACGCAGAAGACACAGACGTAGAAGGCACAGACGTGGAGGATTTCCTCTTTGGCCATTAATATTCTTCTATGACGATTGGTATTGGTGGTAAATAAAATTCTATACTTCATAAACATACTTTAACTATTATAGAAAATAAGCATTTATTTTATTAGTGCTTATTTTCATTTTAGTTTACCGGAATAAGCTTATCTTCTCCTAAATCCCATTCATATATTTTGCCGCTTTTTTTATTAACATAATACCATCCCATGGTAGCGGAATGATCTTCCATATTGTCAAACACCTGTATAACATAATAAATTTCACTGTTCTTTATATCTTCATGATCAAATACGAACTTAGTATTTTCATTTTTAGTCCTATAATATTTAGATGTTAACTCCACTGCTTTCTCTTCAGTAATAGTATCTATTCCACTATTTGAATAATCACTATTTTTATCTGCATTGTCTTCTTTTTTATCCTTAATATGAGCTTTTGAGGTTTCATTTAATTTTTCTTCGGATTTTTTATATTCATCCTTTTTCATATAACTATCAGCTTTATTTAAGAGTTTATTGTGTATCTTATTATGATAATACCTGTATCCTCCATAAACTGCAGAACACAATAGAATAAATAAAATGGCCACCCATATCTTCAAATACTTTTTACTCAAAAATATCATCTTCCTCCAAGTACCTGATTTTATTAAAATATTATCAGACATAAACCTTATTTACAAGCATATCATTAAATATTCGAAAATTAAAAAGCGTTAGATTTTTAATTCAATCTAACACTTTTCAACTCTTTACAAAGTGAATTAAATAATTCTTTATTTTTATTATCTAAAGCTCCATCTATAAGAGTATACAAAACTTCACTGTATAATTTTTCTCTTTCTTTCTTCATTAAAGGATTTATTATATAATTCATATAATAAATGGATGGATTTTTCATATTGTCTGAATATATATTCTTTAACATATTTATATAAAATTCCAATTCTGATATTGATATACTAAAAAACAATCTAGTTGAATCTTTTTCTACAGAAATTTTTATCATTTCTGTATTAAGAAATGTCAATTTTATACTATTAAAGTCTTCTATTTGAAATTTTTTACTTTTACTAGTTGAAGTCTTAAAGTTTGTTAAAAACTTTATATAATTTGAAAAATCTTTCTCCTCAAATTCAAAATCACTCAATACAGTTTTAAAACCACATCTCTTTTTAAAAGAAATTTTATACCTACTATGTTCATTTATTTTTTTTCTAGCTAAAACCAAAATGCTGTCTACAAATTTATCCATAGCTCTCTTAGGAACTAGCTTTATTCCATACTTAAATCCATTATGTTCCTTCGTATTAGAAACAATAAAATCACTCATATCCATAAAT
Organism: Clostridium sp.; assembly: GCF_036781005.1. Classification (GTDB taxonomy): domain Bacteria; phylum Bacillota; class Clostridia; order Clostridiales; family Clostridiaceae; genus Clostridium_B. Next base: position 12,443 of record NZ_DAIQBT010000053.1, read on the forward strand.
TTATCCCCTTTTTTAGTAATGTACGTATTTTAAATAATACTTTTCTATTATAAACGAAATAAATCACTTTTTGCGATTATGCACAATATTAAAAAAGTTTAAAAAATACTTCCTTAAAAATATATTATTTTACTTATATACTTATTTTATCTTCTTTTATATTATATAATTTACTTGTAAACTTTAAATTAATTATATTTTATATAAAATAAAAATTTTGCCCTAAATTCAATAGAAAGGTAGGATATAGATGTATATTACAAATGAACGAATAGAGAGCTTTATTAAAGAGGATGTACCCTATATTGACTTAACAACTCTGATTCTTGGAATTGGCAATAAAAAAGGTTCCCTACAATTTTTTTCAAGAGAAGATGCTGTACTTTGTGGCATAGAAGAAGCTACAAAAATTTTTGAAAAATTAAACATAGATTTAATTAAAGCATCTACTTCCGGCAGCATAGTGAAAAAAAATGAAGCTTTTCTCGAAGGAATAGGGAAAGCTGAGGATTTACACACAGCATGGAAAATTTCCCAAAACATTCTTGAATATAGTTCAGGAATTGCAACAAAAACAAAAAAATTAATAAATAAAATCTCTAATATAAATCCTAATATACAAGTCATAACTACAAGGAAAACAATTCCAGGCACAAAAGAATTGGCCACAAAAGCAGTTATTGCAGGAGGTGGTTTTCCCCACAGACTTGGGTTGTCAGAGACCATACTAATTTTCAAACAGCATATAAACTTTTTAGGGGGTATCAATGGACTAGTTAAAATATTAAAAAACATTAAATCTAAAGCTTGTGAAAAAAAAGTAATAGTGGAAATAGATAATTTAGAACAAGCTATCGAGCTTAGTAAGACCGGTATTGATGGTCTTCAGTTTGATAAAATTCACTACAACAAATTAAAGACAATTGTAAATACAATTAGAGAGATCAATCCTTCCATTGTCACACTTGCCTCTGGGGGTATTAATGAAAATAATATTATAGAATATGCTAAAACAGGCGTTGATGCTATTGTTACTACTTCACCTTATTATGCAAAGCCTATAGATATGGGATGTAATATAATACCCCTTTAATACCTTTTATTTGACTTCTTATACTAATTTTCTTTAAAAGTCATATAAAAATAGTATAATATTACTAATGGATGG
>NZ_DAIQBT010000054.1:0-13138 GCF_036781005.1 Clostridium sp.
TTGAGATTGAAGTCTATATATTCATTAACTTATTTTTAAATAATATCAAAAATAAGTCTATAATTTGAAGTAAAAAACTGGTTAATCAACACTTGTGATTGATGATGATAATAAATCACATTCAGTAACTACCAAATTAGAAAGATTTGATTATTATAAGGCAATTGAAGCACATCAACAAGGAAAATACGTTAAAGTTCTGGGAGAAATAAAAAGAGGAAAAAAATCTACAATGGAGTGTTGGGCATTTAGTATAGTTGAGTAATTTAGTTTCTGTTAGCCAGAGTGGATGAGAAATTATTGTTTAGGTTTCTTATCCACTCTTTTATTATTAAATCTTAGTGAATTAACAAGAATGGAGACATTACCACCAATTAAGTTTTTTTCCTCTTGTGTTTTTATATTTACTGCTTTGGGCTTCTTTATATTTTCTCCATCTATTAAAATGAAGGAATCATTATCATACCAGCCAGCAGGATAACGGGATGGTTTTTTAAGTGTATCATATTTGTAAATTATGGGATTACCTATAGTAGCTACCGTAATTTTATCATCATCATAAGACCTCATAAGAATTTTATCTTTATTTGGGGAAATATAATATACTGGAAAATCTTCTAATTTATTTTGTACCTTAAATAGAATTTCTTTATTGGTTAATGTATCAAACACATGAATTTCAGTGTCATTTATGAAGGCGAACATATCTGTAGCATGAAATACGGGAATAGCATTTAAATTTGCTGGTATTGAATATACTTTGTTAAGTTGTCTTGTTTTGGGTACCAACTTTGAGACTTGATTTTTATCTATTAAATAACAGTTGTCTTTACTATTTTTATAGATGTATCCATCCCAGTTATCCAGCACTTTATTCCAACTATTATCTGAATATTGGTATAAGCTGTTGTCAATGACGCAGAGAATATAATTATCTTTAATATATACAATATTACAATTACGTTTAAACTTTCCGTCAGGTCTTTTTACTTTTTCACTTTTTTTGCTATTTACATCATATATGTATATACTATCTAATCTATCACTGCTAAATATATACTTACTGCTATCCTTTGACCAGCAGCCTACTGCGTTGTATCCACCTTTTTCAACAAGAGTTTTTAATTTTTTAGACTGTATATCATATATTCTTAATTGATCTTCATTTTTATTTTTATCAATTAAATCTTCATCTCCTCCATCAAAATTAAAGATAATATTTTTACAATCTGGACTAATGGTATTAGTAACGGTGGTACTTCCCTGTACTCTTGTAGCATCTACTTTTTCGGAGTCAAAAAGTTTTGTTATGTTTTTTTCCTTAATATCAATCAATAATCCATCCGTAGGATTGTGTACAAATATTTTGGAACCATAGACGTCTTGAACGGTGTAAGGCCAATTTGAAAAGTCATAACCTGTTTTCTTATTACAACCTACACATAAAACAATAATTAACAATTGTGTCATAAACATAAATAGGATTTTTTTTAATAAAAATACTTTTTTAAAAAGTGGTTTATTCAACATACTTAACCTCCTTTGGGTATAAATTTACATTATAACTCTAATAGATCTCATATAAAATGTAAATACAAAAAGCATGAAACAGTGTTTTTTTGACATAAAAAGTTGTTGAAGGGAATTAAAATGTTTTTCATGTATGAAATAAGCTATTTCATACTTTTTGCATTGCGGCATTATTTTTATAAGAAATAATGCAAATATATTTAAATGGTAGTTTATATATAGATTAAAAAATGACTAATTATATTTATATTTAAACTATTTCAAATTTATTCATAAAGATAAAAGTTCAACATTAGACGTAAATTTACCTAAGCCACAACCTGGTATGAGAGTAGCATATGATGGTACTGGTAATCCATCATTTATAAGTACTGAAAATTCTAGCAGTACTGCTTTTGATAGGACAAGTCCTAATAGTAATAGTATATCTCCCAATTCCTATACAGAAAGATCAGGATTATTTTCTTATTTCACGGATACAATTGGACAAGGTGATCATGAATTAGGTAATTATGATTGTGCAACATCTAGTAGTGTGGATGATTGTGCACTTGGAATTATTGTATATTCAAGAGATTTATCAAATGGTAGAACTGTAACACTATACAAGTGGGATGTAGATAGCTTACCTTATAATTCAAAATATAAAAAATATGTTGTATTGGATATAAGACCATATATTTTTTCACAAGTATTTGGCCATGATTTAGATATAGGAGTAATAGTTGGTGAATATTCTCACAGCTAAAAATTTCAAAAATACAGCATCTATATAAGGAATTCATAGTAAATAATTTAATCGGAATGTTCATTATTAAGTAAAATTATATTATTTAATATAGACATTCTGATTAATGTATATATAAATATATTTTATAAATTCAATATATTAGTCGAGTATGTATTATATATTAGGAGGATTTAATTTGAAGAGATTAACGGTATCAGTTATATTAATTTTTTTATATATTTGTTTACTAAGTAGCTGTACTTTTCAAAATACTACTAAAAATGATGAGCAAATACTAACTATATCAACAAATCTAAAACTTGAAACACAATATAAGTTGCATACCATATCTACAGGAAATGATTCTGTTATTTATAAAAACAAAATGACAGGGTATCCTACAGGTGAAATGGACAGAAATCATTCATTTCTATATTTTACAACTAGGAATAATAACAAATACATACAATTATTTTCACTAAATTAAAAAACAAATGAAAAAAAACAACTGACCAGTATTTCACAGGGCATAATTAATGTGGATACCATAAGAATAGATGATAATAAAAAAAATATATATGAGAATAGTGCAAAAAAATCATAGAAATTTTTCATTAGCTAAATATAATTTAAAAACTAATCAGTTAAGAATCTTTAATTCACAGGAAATAGACATTTCAATAAAAACCTTTGATTATATTTCGGAAAAGGGAGAGATATTTATTGTAAGTAATTTTGAAACTGAAAGGTATAATTTAATGGAAAAGTCGAACTTGTTACAAATAGAACTAGAACCTTGTAATTATACACTTAGCTTGCTTGATGATGAGGGAAATAAAATGAGAAGTATAGGAAATATAAAAGAAAATATAGTTAATGTCTCCTTGTCTAGAGATGGTAAAAAAGCTTTGATAGAAATAGACAAAGGAAATCCTTTTAAAGAAAGTACACTGAAACAAACGGTCTTCATTAAGGATTTTAAGTCTGGAAGCTTAAGTCCCATTTTTTCAACGCCTAAAGGATATAATTTTATAGAACAAATACAGTATTCTAAAGATGAAGAAAAAATATACTTTTTAGCAGAAGATTTTAAACAAAAGCCATTATACTCCAATGGAAGAAAACTGAGAATAAAAAGTATTTTTTCATATAATCTGACGAATAAGAGCATTTCACAGGTTTATAAAATGAATAATGGTAATGTAAATAATTTTATTGTCTTAAGGTAGGTTTTCTATAGATAGTTAAAGGTTAATTCAAAATGTAGTCAAAAAAAGAGGTAATGTCAATGAGAAATAATAAAACTAATAATAGAATTATAATAGTAATACTTACTGTAATAATAGTGACTATTATTAATATATATTTTAAAAATAGCAGAGTACCATCTGCTATAAATGTTTATACATCAATTAATAATGATCCAGAAACTATATTAAGTTACTCTAAATATAAACATTCAGTAGGAAGCTATAAAGAAGCTATTGAAGGATATGAAGCTGTTGTAAATAACCCTTCATCAAGTAAATCTTTGAAATTGAAAGCACAAGCATATCTTATATTATCACAGCACGGACAAGCATTAGAACCAATTGAAACAATTAAATACTTAGAAGATAGCAAGGCTAAGAGTAATGAATTTAAAAAAACAAGATATGTATTTTTAGATAGGGTTGATTACACAACTACAGATGATTATTTTAATGCCAGTAAAGAAACTTGTTATCATGAAAGTGAGTTTACTCATCTTGATGAAAATGGCTTACCTATGGTTAAATATAGTGCTTATAATGGGGGAGATGGAAATTTTCATTATAATCCTGTAACAATAGCACAATTTTCTTTAACTGCATTTGGCAGATATAAAAATGGAACTGGTACTAGAAAACAATTTATAGATTCAATTGATAAATTATTATCCTTGCAGAGTCCTTCGGGTGCCATGAGACTTGATTTTAGTTTCAAGCATTACATAAACAGTGATATCTACAAACCAGGCTGGGTATCATCATTAGCCCAAGGACAAGCTATAAGTGCCTTTGTACGAGCATATCAGGAACAGGTGATAATAAATATTTAGATGCAGCAGATAAAGCTTATGTGTTTATGTGTATACCAGTAAATAAGGGTGGTACCAAGGATACTAGTGAGGATTTAGATGGAACCGATAATGTATTTTTTCAAGAATACATTACTACCCCAAAATCATATACTTTAAATGGCTTTATATTTACTATTATAGGTATTTATGATTTATCTCAAACTAAAGATAGTATATATAAAGGAGATGCTCATAAGATGTTTGTTAATTGTAATGATATACTTCTAAAAGTTATACATAAATACGATTTAGGCTGTATGACAGCTTATGATGCAGCATATATTACAAAAAAGGGATCAGTATCCTAACATGAATATACAATACCATGCAACTCATATAGAACTTGTAGATGCCATGTATTCTATAACTAATAATCCCATATACAAATACTATAATTTAATGTGGAAATCCTATATTGGTTGATATATAATTATTGACTTATGTTGTTTACAGGTGTAATATTAAATTATAAATTATACTTATAAACAGAAAGGAGAATATTTTTGAGGAAAATAGTTGCAATCTCTGATGCGGAATTAGAAATTATGAAAATAATATGGAAGAATCCTAATATAACAGCAAATAAAATTATTGAACAGCTTAAAGGTAAGACTGAATGGAAGCCTAATACCATAAAGACATTAATAAATAGATTACTTAATAAAGGGGCTATTGATTTTGAGAAAGAAGGAAAAGAATACTACTATTATAACTTGATTAATGAAGAGGAGTACAAAATCTCAGAGAGTAAGTCTTTTTTAAATAAAATATTTAATGGATCTATGAATTTGATGTTAATGAACTTTATAAAAACTAAAAACTTATCAGAGAGAGATATTGAAGAACTGAAGAAAATTTTAGATAATGCCCATAAATAAATGGTGGTGAGTTTTCAATATGATAAATGTAGTAAAAACACTATTTTTAATGTCACTGCAGGGAACCTTTTTAGTTATATTCATACTTTTAATAAAATTAATTTTAAGGGAAAGGCTTAATATCAAATTTCACTACTATATATGGTTTTTGTTAATAATAAAACTTATCATACCTTATGGTCCTGAGAGCAATTTCAGTATATTTAACATATTTAATTCTGTAGTGAATATAAGGGCTGCTGGAGCAGAGCATATTTTTAAAATTAATAAAAATAACTTTAACATATCAGATGTTAAACAGGTAGAACCTATAAAAAACACTGGAATTACAGAGAAATCTAAAAACACTATAAATTCAAATAGTATACCTGAACCAGATAAAAAAATTGATTATGAGTTTATATTTATATGTATATGGATTCTAGGCATTGTGATAATGAGTATATTTGTATTATGTGGAATTATAAAGATTAGACTTATTAAAAAATCATCTACTTACCAGCAATCATCTAATATTAATAAAATTTTAGATGATTGTTTAGACATAATGGCTATTAAAGAAAAAGTAAATTTAGTATATACCTATAAAATAAATAATCCATGTATATATGGGTTTATCAAGCCTTCAATTTTTATACCTATGAAGATTTTGGAAAGTATTTCAGAAGATGAATTTAAGTATGTTTTATTACATGAGCTTTCTCATTTTAAAAGGAAAGATACTTTAGTAAATTGGATATTGATAATACTAAATATTATATACTGGTATAATCCTGTGATATGGTATGGATTTTATAAGATGAGACAGGATTGTGAAGTTGCATGTGATAACTGTGCCATAAAGTATTTAGAATATGGGGAAAATATAAAGTATGGAAGTGCAATTATAAAGTTGATACAGTTAACTAATGAATCACAGATTTTAATTGGAACTACCTCAATAGTTAGCAGCAAATCTGAAATAAAAAAGAGAATTATTATGATATCAAAATATGAAAAGGTATCATGGAAAGGCATATTATTTGGGGTCATAGTTATTATAGCTGTAGGAATAGTAGGATTGATATCGTCTAGTTTAAAAGTAAGTGCCCTAGATAACCATAAAATCACATTTACAAATAAAACTTTGGAAAAAGCCTTAAGAGAGAAAATAAATAAACCAGAGGGAGATATATTAAAAAGCGATGTATTAAAAATAGATGAACTTAACTTATCATATAAGGAAAAAGAACTTAAATCTTTAGAGGGTATTGAAAATTTCACTAACTTGAAGAGTTTGAATTTAACATTTAGTTATGCAGCTGACATATCCCCTTTGAAAAATTTAACAAAGCTCCACTATCTAAACCTTTCGAGAAATTATTTTATATTAGATAAAGACATATCTTCTTTGAAAAATTTAGTAAATCTAGAAAGGTTGGATTTATCGTCAGATGGAATAGAAGATTTAACTTCATTAAAAAATATGAAAAATTTTAAAGCTCTTCATAATCTAAATATTTCATTTAATGAAATCACCAAATCAGCTATTGATGATTTGGAAAGAACTCTTCCAGATTGCAGTGTGAAATATAAGCAATTAGGAGAATTAGATTATCCAAGTTCTATAACTTGTCAAGGATGGACTGGAGATGAAAAATATTGGAATGATAACACTGAAGATAATTCATTTTATGCAGAATTCAATCCATTTAATGGAATTGATATAAGAGAGATAGCTTATGGTAGAGAGCCTTATACTATAAAAATTAATTCAAATATTGTAAGTGGAAAATTCACCATAAGAGTTTATTATGATGGAAAAAAACTATTTGAAAAAGAGAATCCTGCAGATGAAATTGTAAATATTTTATCTGCATCTAAAGGAGTATATATTGAAAGTGTGGGAGAAGGAGCGAAGGGTAGTTTTAAATTTCAATTGGATTAGTTGATGCATTGTTATTAATTTTTGTGCCTTTGGCACAGTGAAGGGAATGATAAATTTTATGAAAAATAAAAAATTATTAGCTTTGGTTTTAATGGTGTCTCTGTCTGCATCTTCATTAATCTTACTAAGATCTAATAAGGCATATGCATATTCTACTTCTAATGGAATTGAAAATGTAGTAAGAATTGGAGGAACTAATAGATTTGATACATCATCTAAAATAGCTGGATATGGGTGGAAACAGTCAGATAATGTGGTATTGGTTGGTGCTGAGGGGGATATTAATTTTGCAGATGCTTTGGCGGGGATACCTCTTGCATATTCCTTGAATGCACCTATACTACTCACCAACGTAACCAGTACACCTGATGAAATTAGTAATGAGATAAGTAAATTAAAAGCTAAGAATATATATATATTAGGAGGAATTGGTACAGTATCTCAAGCACAGGAAAATATTTTTAAATCAGAAGGATATACTGTCACTAGGATATTTGGAGCTACAAGATATGATACAGCCATAAAAATAGCAGATGAACTAAATAATAGATCTAAGGTATCAAAGATATATTTGACAACAAGCAGTCAGTTTCAATATGCGTTAGCTGCCTCAACTTATGCAGCATTGGAAAATGCAGCAATTTTATTTACGGATGGAGATGTTTTAAATCAAGCTACTCAATCAGAAATATTAAAGTTAGGTATAAAGGATATAGAAATAATAGGTGGAGGTAGTATACTTTCCTCAAATGTTGATTCTGACTTAAAAGAATTAGGTTTAAATGTTTCCAGAGTTGAAGGCAATACACCAGAGGAGGTGGCTTCAAATCTCATAAATGAAAATAAAGATAAAATAAATGGGATAGCATTGGCAAGTAATAGCATATTCTCTGATGCACTTTGTGGGTCTGCACTCTCTGCTAAAAATAATATGGCTATTGTATTTGTAAATAAAACTTTTGACTGTGGCAATATAGTTAATAATGTTAAAAATGTAGTTATATATGGGGGAACAGGGGTAATAAGCCAAGCTTTAGAAGATGATGTGGAAAATATAGTTAATACTATTGATATTTCTAAATTAAATGATAGAAATCAGGCAATAAAAGATGGTAATGTAGTTATGATATCCACAATAGATTCTAAAGGTAGTGAAGATGAAAATGAGGTTTATAACACAAAAAAACTTGATGAATTTATTAAGAATTTCAACAATTTTAAAGAAGGTAAAGTAAGGATAATTAAATATGTAAAACAAGGAAATAAGGTATGGATTAATAAATTAGCAGATATAAAATATGATGGTAAAAATTTAATTTATGTAACTTATGACGCTTATAGTGAGGCAAATATTATAACAGCAGGAACTTCAGCATCTTTTGGTAAAATAGTAAAAACATGTTCAAATAATAATATCAGATATGCTTTGCTTGAAAGTGAAGATATAAAAGAAGATATGGGAGTAACTATACTTAGCTTTTCATCTAATAATATAAAATGATTCCTAGATTCAGAAAGAGCGTTCTCCCCCTATTAAGATAGACTTTTTCTGAATCTAAAAATCCATTTATAAGTATAAAATGAATTTTTAGTTTATCATTAGGGGAGTTATTCTTAAATATTATTCCTAGTGGCTCAGGACGTAATTAATTGGACACCTAAATTTCAACGCAACACCTAAACAGGTGAAAATCCTCTAAGTCATTGGACTGCAGAAGAATTAGCTTGTAAAGCTATAAAAGATAATATTGTTGAAAGTATATCGGCAAGGCAAATTTGTAGATATTTAAAGGAAATGGATTTGAAAATACACCAGTTTGAAGGGTGGCTAAACTCAAAAGATAAGTTAAAAGATCCAGAAGAATTTGAAAGACGTACAGGTACAGTGTGCTAGATTTATCTCAATATTAATAATCTGCAGCAAGAAGGATTTCATGTTCTAAGTTGTGATGAAAAAACAGGCATACAGGCAATAGAACATAAACATCCATCAAAGCCTGCAAGACCGGGTGAGATTGAAAGATGTGAACATGAATATAAAAGAGACGTGCAAGTTTTAAATCGGTTCATGAACTTGATGGGAAGATATTAGATTTTATAAGGTATTACAATCAAAATATGTGAAAATCATTTAAGTGGAGTTATGCAGGCAAAATTTTAAAAGCATAGTTTATTAACCACGTACACCTAAAAACAGTTTTAGGTGTTGGTAAAAACTGCAAATGGGTATTGTAAATATAAAAGTATTCTAACAATGTATATTTTTAGGTGTGTACGGAATTAAGTCTTGGACCACTAGTATTGTTAGGTGCTTATTTTTGTTTTATAGAATTTATTATCAGGTATGTACAAATTACTATAGTTGCTCCTAATGCATATAAAGTAATTAATATTGTACCTGAATCAGAATCATTATTAAATATTACCTCAAGAATATATGAACCATACATAAATGCAATAAAACTTATAATCCATAGAGATGTATACTTTAGAATTTTCATATATGAGAACTCTCCTTTTTATTTAATAATAACATTCATTAGGTGTTTGTGAAACGCTATAATCTGCATAAATAGGGATTTATTCCAACATAATTCTATTTATATTACCATTAAAAATATAATATAGAACCTGGCTTATAGACTTATCTGTCCGTTTAAAATGTCATTTGAGATATTTCCTCCCTTTAGGAGGTTTTTTTGTTCTTAGGAGAAATAAAATTCAACAACTTAACAGATTTAACAAAGATTAATGTCAGAAAATAGATTGTATTTTCGTATTAGTATATGAGAAGCTTCTTAGGGAGGTAAAAATGTGAACATAGATAAAAATAATTTTATAGAACAGATAAAAAATAAAAATCAAAAAGCCCTTGAATTTGTAGTGGACAATTATAGTAATTTAGTATTTAAAGTTGTACGTACTACATTAAACTCAGCATTTCAAGTGCAACATACGGAAGAATGTGTCAACGATGTGTTTTGGGCTGTATGGAATAACATTGAAAGTTTTGATAGTGAAAAGGGGAATTTTAAATATTGGATTACAGCTATAGCAAAATATAAGTCAATAGATTATAAAAGAAAATTTTTTAAGCAAAGTAAAAACGAATGTGTGGATGATTATAGTATTGAAGATGGAATTGATGTGGAAAATTTAATAATATCAAAGGAAAATAAGGAAGAGGTTTTGGAGGCAATAAACAAAATGAATTCTCGTGATAAAGAAATATTTATAAGAAGGTATTTTTTGTATGAAGGAATAGAAAACATAGCAAAGAGCTTTGGAGTTGATAGAGGATTGGTTGATAAGAGACTTTCAAGGGGACGTAAATTTCTAAAAGAAAAACTTATAGTCTTGAAAGGAGAAGTATTATGAATATTAATGATTTTAATATGGAAGAAAAAGATATATACAGATTATTTAATAGTGTAAATATTGGAGAAAGTGAGTTTGATTCTATGGATGAAGAAGTGACTGATACAGCAAAGAAAAGAATAAAGAAAAATCTAAAAAAGAGGATAAATGCTAATGGTAAATTTAAATTATTAAAGTATGGGTCTATAGCAGCAATTTTCAGCTTGATAAGTATAATAGGCATAGGTTGTGTTTCTCCAACTTTTGCAAAAAATATTCCTATTTTGAATTCAATAACGCAAAAATTAAACGATAAATTCGGATTTCATGGGGAATATGAAAAGTATTCTCAAATTATAAATAGACCAGTTATAAGCAATGGAGTAACACTTACAATAAATGAAATAATAGCAGATGATTCAAAGCTTGTGATAGGATATACTATAAAAAGTGACAATAAAATTGAAAATTTAGAGACATTTGGGTTAGGTATGTTTTTAAAAATTGATGGAAAAACATCTGGATCAAATGGAAGTTCCGTAGGAAATTATACTGATGAGTACACATATGTTGGAAGTGAAGAAATTCACACTGATTTATTAAAGAATGCTTCAAATAAAATAAATATAACTTTAAATGTAGATGAAATATCAGATGTAAAAGGAAAATGGAATTTTTCTTTTAGTGCATCAAAAGATGAATTGCTTAAAGATAGTGTTGTATTTAAGCCAAATATTAAGCTTGATTTTCCAAATAGTATTGCAAATGTAGACAAAGTTGTGTTCTCGCCTATAGATACGTCTATTTTTATAAGTGGAAATTATAAAGACAAGGCAAAGGTTAAAAATGATGTAAAAGTAAATCATGATGGTAGCTTAATGGAGTATGACTATTGGATTGCTTATGATGATAAAGGAGTTGAGATCATACCTAAAGGATTAGGTGGTGGAAGCGGTGATATTAATAAAGGCACTTTTAGTGTGGAGATGCAGTATAATAAACTTAATAAAATTCCAAAATATTTAACTATTGTTCCATGTAAGATTATCACTTCAGGTGGAGGAGAGTGTACAGATAAGAATGGCAAGGAAATACACTATACTATTGAAGGCAAAAAGCCTACAGAGATAAGTAAGACAATTGATGGAGTATACCCCATAGAACTTTCTCAAGGGAAAATGGGAAAAATTATAATAGAAAAAATAGAAGCCAAGAGCGACAATACAACAGTTAAATATAGGGTGGAAGGTAAAGCACCATATTTTGAGGCACAAAGTTTATGGATAAAAGATTCTCTTGGAAAAATGGTTCATTATAAAAGTTATGATATAAGAAAAGATGAGAGCAAGCCAAATGAATTCGTAAGACAGTTTGAGAAACTTGACCCAAGCAAAAAATATACTATATATACTAATGATTTTAGCAATGTGGAGTTTAGAGAGGATTTAAAGTTTAAAATCAATTTGGATAAATAATATCTGATGAATGTTAATATAAGGTCAGCTTGTTGAGTATTAGCATTAATTATATAACGTGAGTTCGAAAATAAAAAAAGAGTTATAGATATAAAAAATCCCATCAAAATGTTTTATTATATAAATATAAACAAAAAAATAAAACGAAAGGATGGGATTTTATGCAAAATTTATTAGTAGAAATATTTTACGATGTTGATAACTATTGTATAGCTTTTGAAGAATACTGCCGGAGCCATTTTATAGAGGAAAGCAACTGTAGTAATTTCTCAATAATAAAGAGTAGAAACTTATAACTTAGAGCTTATCCCTAAATAGTTTCTGGTATGATACGATAATAAAGAAAAAGGGATAGGGAGAGTTCTGCAAATGATACAAATGTGAGGACAATGGATATACTGGAGAGCCAGCTTTAGAAATTATAGTTCTTACAGGCTATATTCCTCATGTAGTTTCCAGAAGACAAGAAAGAATATGGAGAACAATCCAGCTTACAAAGTTCGTCGTTGGGTAGTAGAAGTAACCCATTCATGGATGAATCGTTTTAGAAAATTGCTTGTTCGATTTGAGAAAACAGATGCAGCCTATTTGGGGCTTATTAAGCTTGCCTGTGCTTTTATCGCTTTCAGAAAGATTAAAATAATTTAGGAATAAGCTCTAAATCAAGTTTTAATTGTTATTGTGTAAAATGTTTATTTTATAAATTTGGCGTAGTTCAAATATGATGGAGATTTTCATTTAGAATAATATGGATGGAAAAACAGGAAATTAACCAATTAAAGAAATGAAAATAATTTTACATTAAATTCAAACAAATTAGTTATACTATAAAATTTAAGATCTAATAAATACCCCATAAATTTCATAGTATAAAAAGCCTTAAAAAAAAGCCAACCTCTAAATAAAACTAAAAGTTTTAAGGAGGTTGAACACATGTACTATTATAATTCCATAAATAAAGAAAATTATGCATCAATTAATATAGATAAAAAGACAATTAGAAGGGTTATAGTAAGCTGTGCTGTTGAGTGTAAGGGAAGCATTGAGGATATTCAGGCACATCTTAAAAATATATTTGATATTCATATATCTGAAGGGAGTATTTCTAATATTTTAACTGAAGCTGCCGGGAAAGCCAAA
>NZ_DAIQBT010000055.1:0-3788 GCF_036781005.1 Clostridium sp.
TCGGAAATCCTGCTCCTCCAGCTCCTATAATACCTGCATCTTTAATCTTTTTTAGCAAATCCATCTATTACACCTCTCTTCCCTCTAAAGTGTTGCAATATTTATATTACTATTATGACATTATACTTCATTTTCTGAGTTCAGTAAAGAAATTTACAACTGTTAATCCTTTACTTATATTGGTGCCATAAATATTATAAATATCACACAACCTTTATCTGCAAATACAATGGGTACATACAATAAAGAGCACTTTTAAAAAATAAAGTAATATATATTCTAATCATACATAATGTCATTTGAGAATATATTTACTAAAATCAACTACATAAAATATTATTTTGAAAAGGATGCATTAAATCAAACTTTCGTTCCACTCAACGGAATCTACAATTCCTACAATTGAAGCATCTGTGGGTATATCTATAGTATTACTTGCTTTTCTTGCTCCGCTTCCTGTAACCACAATAACAATTTCGTTAATTCCAGCACCTACTGTATCTATAGCAACCATAGGTTCAGTTTGTATGATATTTTCTTTTTCATCTAGTTTTTTAACTATTAGAAGTTTATTTCCTATGAGTTTTTCATGCTTCTGAGTAGAAACAACGTTTCCCACTACTTTAGCTAAAAACATACTTATTCTCCTTTTCTTAAAGTTTTTCAGCTACTAACAATACCTTACAGTTATATCATTATTTTTTATATAATCTTTTGCTAAAGGAGTTATTAAAGCACCTTCTTTTACATTAATTTCTTTACAGCCGTGAGCATCTTGCATGATATCTTTCATTGTTATAATTCCAGATAACATCCTTTTATCTTCAATCACTTTTGGTTCACTTGAACCTGTATTTGAAGATACTTTTGGAATCTCACAAGCTATTGGTGTGTCTTTTACCTTTTCTACCTTTTCTACAATATTATTTGTTTGTTCTTGTACAGTATTGTTTACTGGTTTTATATTAGCTAATCTGCTATTTATTTGCTTTTCCACTATAGCACTAATTAAATCTTCCATGCTCTCTTTATTCACAGGCTGACTTTTTTCCTCACCATGTACCGTTCTGTGGTTTATGAGAACACATTTTTCTTCTATTGCTTTTTTCAAATTATTTCCTTCTACAAAATTAATTCCTAAACTACTCAAAGTATTCTTGTAATTCAATATAAATTTATTATATGCTTTATTTTTATTAAGCCCTAAAGACACATTCGTAGGATTTTCCGGATCAAAACTGTCTGTTACTGCAATTATTTCTTTATCCATCATAAGCGCCTCTGCTATACCTGTGGTAACTAAATTGTCCTGTATCCCAACTGCACACTTAGACAACGTGTTTCTAGTCATTACAGGTATTACTATTAAGTCATCTGCCTTTAAAGCACCCGTCAATTCTTCTTTAGATTCTATCATCTTTCCTTTCAAACTACTAATGTAATTTTGTGGAATAACATCTTTGGCATTTTCTGTCATAACTATATCGTATTTTATAATACCCATGGAAGAAAGAGATTCAAATATTTCTTTTAAATTGACTTCTCCTCCAGATATAAACAAAAGTGCTCTTTTATTTAACATATTTACAATTTGAGTAACTATAGGCCTTAGTAAATCTTGAATATCCATTTACTCACCTCACTTATTTTTAAGTCACTTAACCTCTAGCCATATCTTACAGAATACTTCCTAACTGAATTTAGTATCATTCATAGCAATTCCCATAGGTGTTACCAAAAGTGGATCGTGTGGCTTAATAGTTTTTATACCTGTATACTTTTCAAATATTTTTTCTATATCTTTCAGATAACAGGTTCCTCCAACAAGGTAAATTTCATTTACATTAAATCCTTTAATGTGCTGAACAACTATATCTGCCATTTTTTCTACTACTGGTCTTACCAATGTAAATACTCTATTATAATTCTTTATATCAACTTTATATTTTTCTGCTGCTTCATAATCCATTTGAAGTGCTCCAGCTACAACTAAACTCAAATGATGTCCCCCTGTAGGTTCATCTGCTGAATACACTACTTCTCCATCTTGCAATATGGATATTCCTGTAGTTCCGCCACCTACGTCTACCACTGCACCATTTTTTATTTTCAGAACTTCAGAGGCTGCAGTTGGTTCATCCACTACATTACTTACTTGAAATTCTGCTGCTTCTACCACGTTTTGAATAACCTTTGTATTTCCTGTACTTATTCCTGGAGGTATAGCTGTAGCAGCATACAATAATTCTCTATTTAAAGTACCCTCTAATTTACCCTTTAATTTTCTAAGTATAGTTACAGCATTAAGATATTCAACAACTATGCCATCTCTAACTACATTTGCAGAAAATAATTCTCCTGCCACTGGCTTATTGTTCTCATCTAATACTGCTACAACAATATTAGATGTACCCAAATCTACTCCAACCTTTAATTTATCATCTTTTCCCACTGCCCTAGGCCTTTTCATAACTTTTTCCATATCCATTATGAATGCATTAGCATCATCTAATATACTTTTCTTAGCTGGTTTTTTAGGTACACTTTTTCCTTTCGAATCCTGTTTTGGTGCTTCTTCTGAAACTTCTTTCGGAGTTTCTTTAGGCACATCCTGTTTTGAAGATTTCTTAGGTGGATCATTCACTCCTAATAAAATTCTTGAAAGCTTTCTTGCCATATCATCACCTGCTTATTTTAATATTCTAACTAAAGCATCATTTTTTATTTCACACGCATTAGCTTCATCTGTGTCTATATGGAATTCTAAAGCGGAGGTATCAGTTACTCTAACTAAAACATTTTTGAAAATAACTCCTTTATCTCCCATAGTTTCTACCTTTACTAACTCTCCATCTTTTACATTATAAACCTTTGCCTGTTCTGGTAACATATGAACATGTCTGTTAGCACATATAACTCCATTCTTTAAAATTATTGATCCCTTAGGTCCAATAACAGAAAGAGTTGCTGAGTTATCTAAATCTCCGGAATTTCTAACTGGTGCTTTTATACCAAGAGTACGTGAATCTGTTCTAGATATTTCAATCTGACTATAGCTTCTTATAGGTCCTAAAATTCTTACTTTAGGGAAAATAGCTTTTGGTCCTGCAACGGCAACAGTTTCATTTGCTGCAAACTGTCCTGGCTGCTTTACCGAACCTTTAACTGTCAGTTCATATCCTTCGCCAAACAAACATTCCAAGTGCTCTTTAGTTAAATGTATATGCCTATTTGATATGCCTACAGGTATAGAAAATCCATCCTTGTCAATTTCAGCCTTAGGTTCAGGTTTATTTCCAGTTACAATTTTAGTTACTATATCTTGTATTAATTTTTCATTTATTTCTACCATAATTCATCACTTTCCCATCTTTTTATAATGAAGGCATAAATGCCTTGGCTGTCCTTTTCTCCTAGGGCATGCAGGATCACGACATATATTACATATTTCATTATCCTTAGCATTCTTTTTCGAAGAAACATGATTTCCTGTTTTACCTTTATCTTTTTTAACAGCTGCTTCTACATCTTTTTCTTCTGTTTCCTCATTTGGATTACTATTATTTGGCTCTGTGCTTTCCTTAAGAGTCAAACCTTCTTCTGACTCTATATCTTTTTCAGGAGTTGAATCTTTTTCCTCTTCCACTTCTATGTCTTTCTCAAGAGCTAAATCTTCTGGTTTTTCAGCTTCCTCTGGAACTGATTCTTCTTTTGGCTCTTCAGTTTCTTCTGAAACTGATTCTTCCTTTATCTCCTCAGTTTCTTCTGGAACTGGTTCTTCCTTTGCC
>NZ_DAIQBT010000055.1:3888-12742 GCF_036781005.1 Clostridium sp.
TCAGTTTCTTCTGGAACTGATTCTTCCTTTATCTCCTCAGTTTCTTCTGGAACTGGTTCTTCCTTTGCCTCTTCAGTTTCTTCTGGAACTGATTCTTCCTTTATCTCCTCAGTTTCTTCTGGAACTGGTTCTTCTTCTGACTTTCCAGTTTTTTCTAAGACTTGTTTTCCTTCTGGTTCCAAATTTTTTTCAGAGACTAAAGTTTCCTGTGGTTCTATTTCTTTATCACAAATTAAATTTTTTTCTGATTCCGCTTCCGCACTTTTAATACCTACTGTTGAATTAGATTCTATAATTTTGTGTAAATTCTGTGCAGGTCTTGGTATTACAAGAGTTCCAACCACAGTACCTATTCTTTCTGCACTTATTCTTCCTGCATCAATGGCAGCTTTAACTGCTCCTACGTCACCTTTTATTTTAATAGTTACAAGTCCTCCTGTTGTCAACTCATAACCTATAAGGGTCACATTAGCCGATTTCACACAACTATCTGCAGCTTCTACTGCTGCAGTCATTCCAATAGTTTCAATAACACCAATAGCTTCTCCATTCATCAAAATCCCCCCCTTGCTACATTATGGAGTTAATGCATAAATTTTAGAGAATAATTAAACTTCTTAAAAATAGAAATGACTACAGAACTAATTAGTCTGTCGTTCTAATTTCTCATTACTTGCACTATAAATTGATCTCAAAGGTATAACTTTATAGAATCTTGAAGCGTTACACCCAATTATCCTATATCCACTTCATTCTTTCATAAATATTTAAAGTTCTTCATTAATAAGAGGGTGATTTTCTTTAAGTTTATAGCGATGAAGTACTGCTCCTATCGTTTTAAAATGGCACCGGCTGTCTCCATTATAGATTTCTCCAAAGTTTAACAGGTAAACTTACCTAATTATAACCAAAAGCTACATCTTTATCATATTTCTTTTTTCATATGATTCAACTGCTTCTCTGACAAGCTTAGCATTTAATTTAGCATTATACTTATCTTCTAATTCCTCTGCTATTTCAATCAACTGCTGTTTTGTAGATTTATAAGGTTTTAAAGCATCATAAATCTCAAGCACCCTATCATCTGGAACTACAGTAAGTTCAGCTGCTCTCCTAAAATTTGCTGCAAGTTGAACATTGCCTATAGATTCTGCTATTTCAGCCTGATATAAAAGTGTTTTACTATTTATCTTAATATCCTCTAAGGTTATTTTTTCATTTAATACATTTTCTAAATTTATATCATCTATGGATTTACCTGTGCTTGTTTTTATAAGTTCTGGTCTTTTTTTACCTAAAGGATAATCTTTTTTATTTACAACTTCACTGCCATGAATTTCTCCAGACTCATATTTTTGTTCATCATTTTGAATAGATTCCACACTTTTCAAAACTTCTTTGATTATTTGTTCTATTAATTCATTATTGCTCATGGTTTCACTCCTATTCAAAATTCACTTAATAATCAATGGCTGACTGTGAAAATAGTTTTAAAGTTCCAAATAAATCAAGATAAATGTAACTACTACCTTTAAAGCTTATTAGGTTCCAAAGCAAATTTTATGTTTTTTAATTGATTCCATTTTTTTGCTTCTACCCTATAACCAGTTCCAGGACCCATATAATCATTTCTATCATTTATTGCACTTATGACATTATACTGCTCATCAAATATTGAAGACTGGTGCAGATAATCTCCTATTAGTCTCTGCTTAAACATATTAAGTACACTTTCAGCCACATCACGAAATCCTCCACTATAAAGTCCCTTAACTATATCTAATACTGTAATGCCCCTATTTAATAATTTTTCAATTGACTTTAAATCTTCTTCTACATTTCTAGCTGGCATATCTCTACTTCCATGGGCATAAGTTGCAGCTTCCACTTCTTCATCAGTTATAGATGGCAATCCTAATTCCTTGAATAAAGCCTGAATTGCTCTAGCAGCCTTATTTCTAACTGCTGTAACTTCTTCTTCTTTAACAGGCTTAAGACCCCCATCAATTCTTAAATCTCGTTGTAAAATTAACCAGTCATCATAATCTTCCGCATTCCAATTAGAATGTGTAAACATATTATCGTAACTTGGAGTAGAATTATATCCTGGAGATACAAAATCAGCTCCAGGCAGAAATTGCAACATAGCTTTTGAAGTTTTTCTAATTTTAGAATTTGTAAAAACTCGTTCATTACCTGATACAACTTCCAGTCCGAGCATTTCAATTATAAGGCTTTTTCCCAGAATTGCTTTCATGCCTTCTGGTACTGCCGCTGAAATGTCCACACCATTTACTAATCCACTTTGCAATCCCTGAACACCTGTACCCTTAGCCATCATTATACATCTTGCTTCTAAATAAAGCATTGATTTTCCTTCTGAACATCCCATTTGAACTTCAGAACCAATGCTTGAAGAAAATCTCATTTTAAATCCCCTAGAAGTATATGCCGAAGCTAAAAAAGAACTGGACCAGGGAGTATCATCACCCTCTACAAATGCACTTTCTGTACCATATACAGATATGGTTTCAACATAAGAAGCAAAACCAAGCATACTCAATTTAATTTTTGTAGCATCCTCCAGTAAGCATTGTGCTAATACTCCAGGCCTTCCTGTCTGAGAACCTATTAAAATTGAAATTGCATTGAAAAGGGTATATCTTGAAATTCCTGCCCTTGTTTCCATTTCTGCAAAACCCCTAAGGGCTCCTTCTGCTGAATCTGCTGCAATTTGAACAGGATTATCCCGCAAATTAGTCACACATGCTTGGTTTGCAGGTGTCCTTCTAGCCTTCATTTTCTGAAGAGCCATCATCATTTCTACTACATTTAAGTTACTAATTACTTCTACCAATTTTGCCGCTGTAAGTGAATTGGCTATATTAATAATTTCATCTCTGGAAATATTTATATCAACCAACATTCTAGCCATATCCAGTGAATCCATTGCCATAGCTTTTTCTGTGTTTTTTACATTGATTGAATGATCTGCAAGAAAGATATCTATAAAATCAAAATCTTCTCTGCTTTTTCCATCCATCTCAATTATCTTTCCCTCTTCCACTTTAATGCTTGGAATAGGATTATTAGGGCTTTCTATGGCTGCAAGCCCTATTTCCGGCCATTCTTTCACAAAGCCATCCTTATGAATTGAGCTTTGTTCTAATATCTCAAATCTTTCAGATCTTCTCATTAATTTACACCACCCTCTTAGATATAAAAGTTAGCAGCAGAAACAGAACTTTGTCCCAATAATTTTTAAGACAATTACCTCTGTCCCTTGCTTCTTGGGCGGCAATTACTGACTGTATAACAGCACTTGAAATTCCACTCAATCACTATACTTTTAATTCTTGTTCAAGTGGTTCTTCTACTGCCCTTTTTCATCAGATACATCTTTAGCAGTTACTTAATGACAATAACCTTATGTCCCAGTTTTAAACTTCTGTAATTTCTTGTATTTAACACCTACAGCTTTCCCTGCAAATTCAACTTTTATTAATGGAGCCCTTATAAACTAAATCTATTTCACTAATGTATTACTAAAATTTATAGGTCAAAATTTTTCAAATTATAGTCTTGTTACACTGATTTAAAACCTTTTCGATTAAATCATCATTTAACATAACTGCTTTTATCAACAATCAAACTTGATGATATTAACCAATTTTAGGTAATATTTTTTCAACATCTGTATGAGGTCTTGGAATAACATGTACGGATACAAGTTCTCCTACTCTTTTAGCTGAAGCAGCTCCTGCATCTGTAGCAGCTTTTACTGCACCTACATCTCCTCTTACCATAACGGTTACAAGTCCTGAACCTATTTGTTCTTTTCCTATTAATTGAACATTTGCTGCCTTTACCATTGAATCAGCTGCCTCAATAGCTCCAACCAATCCTTTTGTTTCAATCATACCTAATGCTTCTTGTCCCATAAGAACACCTCCATGAAATTTTAAATTATTTTTATTAATATTTTTACATTTCCTATTGTATATCATTTTTATATACTTATCTTGCAAAATATTGTTTAGTTTAATACCTATATTAACTATTTAAAATTGTATTTTTTTTATATATTTATGTACTTTCTTTACATCCTCACATACCAACATAATATTGATAAATTTAAATATATTTATGAAGAGGACTTGAAAAATACATAAATAGCTTTAAAATACAATTGCAATGATATAAAGTAAAGTAAAGATTGTATCTGATAAATAGAATTATACATCATTTTATAAATAAAATCATTAAATTTTTATAGATTATTCACTAATATCATTAGCAAATGAAAAAAACTTTTCCACATTTGCTTAAAATTAAAAAACTCATTGCAATACACACACTGCAAAAATAATTTATGCAGAATAATATTCCTATTTTTGTATATATTGTATTTTATTGATATATATTTATTTACCTTTTACTTAATGTAAATTTTTTATTAATTTAAATCTAAAACATCATAAATTATAAATTTATATATTTTATGAAATAATATTCTTTCTGGATTTGTATTTTGTATGCAGAAGTTCATGAGATTTATGTCCCAAAGGTTCCCCCAAAAATTCACCATATAATTTTTTTACACCTGGATTATCATGAGACTTTCTATAAAAAAGAGTGGAATCGTGATTGTAAAGTCCCTTTTTTCTAGCACCATAAGCCCTCTTTTTATCCGATTCAAATATTATTTTGGGTTGTCCGCCGCCACTTATACAGCCTTCTGGACAAGTCATTACTTCTATAAAATGCATATCACATTTTCCTTCCTTTATCATATCCAATACTTTTTTTATATGCCTTAAACCTGATACTACTCCTACCTTTAATTTAAAATCCCCTAATTTAACTTCTGCAGTCCTAAATCCTTCCTCTCCTCTGATATCGGTGAGCTCTATTTTAGGAATAGACTTTTTGGTATATAACTCATACCCTGTTCTGAGAGCAGCTTCCATTACTCCTCCCGTAGACCCGAATATAGTTCCTGCCCCGCTGTATACACCAAGCACATGATCAAATTTTTCATCACAAAGGGAGTTAAAGTCAATATCCTGATCCTTTATGAGGTATGCCAGTTCCCTTGTAGTTATGACTACATCTACATTCCTATATCCTTTCCAGTTCATTTCCTCCCGTTGACTTTCAAATTCTTTACAGGTACAGGGCATAACAGCCACACTATATATTTCAGCAGGATTTACTTCGTTTATCTCAGCTCCATAACTCTTAAAAATAGCGCCTGCCATTTGTTGAGGGGATTTACAGCTGGAAAGGTGAGGCAATAGTTCTGGATAAGTCTGTTCCATATATTTTACCCATGCAGGACAACATGAGGTAAACATAGGTAAGGTTCCCCCTTTTGATATTCTATCCAATAATTCACTACCTTCTTCCATTATAGTGAGATCAGCTCCAAAATTAGTATCATACACTCTGTCAAATCCCATTTTCTTCAGCACAGCTGCCATTTTACCTTCGCTCAAAGTTCCAAAAGGCAGTCCAAATTCCTCTCCTATGGCAACTCTTACTGCAGGTGCACACTGTACTATTTTAAATACATCTGCATTTTTAAGTATTTCCTTTACATTTTTAATTCTGCTTGTACTATATGCAGCAAAAAGCGGTTCATCCAAATTGTTTAATGCTCCCCTATCAAATAACTTTTTACTGATAGGAGTAGCAATATGGTCATATATAGAGTAATATCCTTTACATATTTGGATACATTGACCGCACATGATACATTTTTCTGTATCTATTAATTGAGCTTCACCCTCTTTTCCTTTTATCGCATCTACAGGACATACTTCTGCGCATCGTCTACAACCTGTACATAATTCCCTATCTATGCTTATCATAGGAGTATTATCCCACATATCCAACATCCCTTTCTTTATAAATTTTTATATTATCTATGATATTTATTTGGCATCAGGACTCAAACTATTATTCTCATCTTTCTCTAATTCCACTAATTTTAAAGCCCCTTTAGGACATTCTTCAATACAAACAGGTTTTCCACCCTCTTCTACACATAAATCACACTTATAAGTTGCAGCACTAATTTTAGGTTTAATTCTCCCCTTAGATACCTGACTTTCAGCTCTTGGCAATAAATTTATAGCTCCTACCGGACATACTATAATACAATTTTTACATCCTATACATTTATATTCCTGTATAAATATAACCTTATTATTTTTAACTATGGCTTTTACAGGACAAACATTTACACAAAGAGCTTCTTCACAGTGTCTGCATTGAACAGGAACTGTAATATGATCCTCTTTTACCATGAATAATCTTGGAACTACCTCGTTATTCATAGTTCCAATAGTACCCCCTGAACTACTTTTTCTATGTTTTGCAGCACAAGCAATTTCACAGGCTCTACACCCTATACATTTATCCGGGTTTGCTATTACAAAAGAATTCATATACTTTTCCATTTAACATATCATCCTCTCTATTTATATATAGCTTTAAACCTTCTCATATATAGCATTCATGGATTTAGCAACAATTTTTCTTTTACAATTGTTACAGTAAAATTTCTCAGGTTGTTCTATTTCCAATTTATCATAAGCATATTTTATATGCTCCTTTGTAATAAAATATTGGCCACAATAGTCACATTTAACCATCTGAAATTTATTTTCCCATATTTCTCTTTGTCCATCTTTATCTATAATTTTTATAGCATTAGTGGGACATACATTGGCACAGGCTCCACAGCCTATACACTTTTGTGTAGGTCCATCAGAAATATCCAACTTTTTATACACACCTTTATTTACCAAAGAAAGTACTCCTACTCCAACTGCCTTACAGGCTTTTACACAAAGTCCACATAAAGCACAGTCCTCTCCTTTTTCTAATTTAAACCTATTTACTTTTCTTTTCTCTACTCCAAAAGCTTTTGCAAATTTTTCTACTTCCTGATTATCAGGACATCTAGCCTGAAGCAGCATAGCTATAACCTTTCTCATCCTTTTTATCTTATCTGAATCAGTTATTACTTCTATTTCCCTATTTCCAGGATTTGCAGGGGATATACAAGAAGCCGCCACTTTAGATTCCCCACCGTCTATAACCTCTACTATACAAAATCTGCAGGTAGCCAAACCAGGCAATGCATCACTATGACATAATGTAGGTATATATATATTATTCCTTCTAGCTACTTTTAAAATGGTATCTCCTTTTTCGGTTTCATAATCTTTACCATTTATTATAATTCTCATAAACTCACCTCTTTATAAAATTTTAATAGCATCAAATCTACATATATCTATACAATTGCCACATTTTGTACATTTACTCTTATCTATTTCATGAGGTTTTTTAAATTCCCCTGTAATACAATTATTTTCACAATTTCTGTTGCATAAGTCGCATCCCATACACTTATGTTTATCTATATAAAAAGTAGTAAGATTTTTACACACTCCTTGTCTGCATCTCTTATTTTTCAAATGTTCTTCAAATTCATCTCTAAAATATCTAATGGCAATCATTATTGGATTCTGTGCTCGTTTACCAAGATTGCACAAAGAAGCCTGACTAATAACATAGGACATTTGAAGTATATTCTCTATATCTCTTTCCTTTGCATTACCTTCACAAATATCCGTCACCATCTCAAGCATTCTCTTTACACCCTCTCTACAGGGCATACATTTTCCGCAAAATTCTTTGCTTAAAAAGCTTAAATAATCTTTAACAACATCCACCATGCAATTTCTATCCCCTATGACAATCTCCGGTTTCATTTCAAGCAATACTTCCTTTAAAGCTTCATACCCACCTTTTTCAATGTATTGATCTATAGTAGTAGGATCTATATCATCCACATTCTTAAGAGCTATTTTATACTGTCTTTTATAAAATCCACTTTCATGATAACCTTTTAATTTTTCCTTCACAGACGGGGTGGTATTTATTAATCTACTAACGATTTCATCATTCATAACTGTTCTTTGAATTATTTCTTCAACATCCTTAATTTTTACCCCATAATAAGTTATATTTGGATAAATTTTGACCACAGGACCTTTATCACATATTCCATTGCATACACTAGATGTCAGCTTAGCTGATACCTCTACATCGATTCCCATCTCTTGTATCCTATTTCTTAATTCCTCAAAAACTGACATACTATTTTTAGCTATACATCCTGTTCCACAACATACATAGATTTTCTTTTTATTAGCCATGATTTTTCACCCCCATAATTTCTAATTAATTAACATTCCTATTAATAATTTGATAATAGGTCATATCTGATCCTTATCTCATGTAACTTAAATTATCTCGTTTTTGTAAACGACTTCATTTATTGCAATAACCCCACCTTAAATAGAATTAAAACATTAACAGTAAATAAAATTTTTGCATACCATATTTAAAAATTATTCTTGTTATACCTGTAATATACATATTTTATTATATAAAAAATTTTACACGTTCAGTAAATTGTGTATTTTCATCCTTATTTATACTTATATACATTGTCTACATATTAACAATCTTTTCAATTTCAGTATAGCACGTTTTAAATTTAAATCAAGTAACTCTTAGCTTCACGTGGAGTTTACCTAAATCTTAAAATAAAAAAACCTGATGAAAAATTTCTTCATATCAGGTTTAAAATTTCGTATTAACTCAATACGCTATAAATATACAATTTTATAATATCCCCTGAAAATTGCACAGTAAATATCGCCTTAATTATTTTTGGTCAAGCCCTCGACCTATTAGTATCAGTCAGCTTAACACGTTGCCATGCTTACACCCCTGACCTATCTCCTCCTGTTCTCGGAGGGGTCTTACTGGC
>NZ_DAIQBT010000056.1:0-10870 GCF_036781005.1 Clostridium sp.
CCATTACAGGTTGGAATTGGATAGTTTCTATGTTTACTAAAGAAAATTAGTATTAAAAAAATTTTTATTCTGTTTTTATAACTTTTGATTTTAAATATAGGAGTGATATATATGAAAATAACTACTTTAATAGAAGATTCTCTAAGTAACAACAAAGATTTAATATACGAACATGGCCTCTCATTTTTTATACAATCTCCAAAATTTAATATTCTATTTGACACAGGTAAGAGTGGAAATTTTATAAAAAATGCTAAAGATATGAACATAGATTTAAATAAGACAAATTATATCATAATAAGCCATGCTCACTATGATCACGGAAATGGTTTAAAGAGTTTTACCCAAAATTTTAATATAAGACCACAAATAATACTAAGCAAATATTTTTTTTCTAATGGTAAAAAATATTATTATAATGAAAATAATATTAAAGAGAAACCTCGATATATAGGAGTAAATTTCGATGAAGATTTTTTAAAAGAAAACTCCTTGAATGTACAATATATAAACTGGGATGAAACAGAAATAGAAAAAGATATTTATGTGTTTTCAAATTTCAACTCCCACTATGATTTTGAAAAATTCAACCCTAATATGAAAATAAAAATAAATGGAGGTTTTGAAGTTGATACTTTTAAAGATGAAATATGTTTAGGAATAGATACCCCTAAAGGACTTTTAGTACTTTTAGGCTGTTCTCATCCTGGAATACTAAATATGATAAAATCTATTGAAATCAAATCAAATAAAAACATATTTGGGATAATAGGTGGAACTCACCTTATGGAAGCTTCCGAAAATAGAATAGAACAAACCATAGTGGAATTTAAAAAAATGAATATAGAAATGCTAGGGCCTTCCCATTGTACAGGTGCCACTGCATATTTAAAGTTAAAAAACTCCTGTAGTAATTTTTTTGTAAATACCACTGGTTCTTCTATATCAATTCCTTAATTATTTATGAAATTGAATACTTACCTTCAATTCAAAAAATCAAGGTATATGCCTTGATTTTTTAAATTCATTAGTCTTCGTACAGGTAATTTCTAGTCATAGGTATATCATTATTAAGTCCTTTTGTGAATAAAAACTGATGTATATCCATTACACCATAATGAAAAGAAGCAGAACAAGCATTTAAATAGAGTCTCCACATTCTTATAAAAACATCATCTTTAATTTTCTTAATTTCATCTAATTTATTTTCAAAATTTTCAGCCCAACATTTTAATGTCTTAAAATAATGTAGTCTCAAGCTCTCTGCATCTATGAGATGTAAATCATTGTCTGCCATTAAACTCACCAATTGTCTTATAGAAGGTATATATCCTCCTGGAAATATGTATTTCTTAATCCATTGATTTACTTCCCCTTCTTTTTGTGCTGTAATACAGTGAAGAAGTGATATTCCCCCTTCTTTTAACATGGCTTTTACATCTTCCATATAAGAGGATAAATTTTGTCTACCTACATGTTCAATCATTCCTACACTAACTATTCTGTCAAACTTATATTTTTCTTTAACTAATTCTCTATAATCCATTAACCTTACTTCAACTTTTTCCTGTAAATTATTTTCCAATATTTTTTTATTTGTCTTTTCAAATTGTTTTTTGCTTAGAGTTATGCCTAATGCATTTACTCCATATTTTTCAGCAGCCGTAACAATTAATTCTCCCCATCCGCAGCCTATATCCAAAAGTTTTTCACCTGGTTTCAATTGAAGTTTTTTCAATATATAATTTACCTTATTTATCTGAGCCTGATAAAGTGAATCTTCTTCCTTCATAAAATAACCACAAGAATAGGTCATGGTTTTATCAAGCCAGAGACTATAAAAGTCATCACCTAAATCATAATGATATTGTATGTCTTCTCTACTTCTTTTAATATTATTTGGAAGCACTTTATAAATTTTTGAGAACACTTCAGCTTTATGTAAAAAACTGTCCTTATTCCTATACACCGACTCTATTATTTCCCTAATATTTCCTTCAAAATCAATTATATTATTCATATAAGCTTCTCCAACTGTAAGGAAAGGATCCTTTAAAATATTTTTTTTAGAAATATGTCCATTTATATATATTTTAAACTTTGCTTTTCCATCTCCGTATTTGTCTTTCACACCATCCCAATATATAACTTCTACCGTATCCGAAAAAGCACTTTGTATAAATTTCCTTAAAAACGCCTTATCTAATTCCATATTAATCCTCCTATTCTAAATATGAACATGAAAATAAATCTCATATGTTTATGATAAGTTATCTGAAAACTTATATCAATTTACAAAAACTCTTAAATTTAAAGAAAAATTAAATTATACTATAAAAATACCCTTATATACCACTTCTATCTTACATAACCTCAAGAATTTAATTTCAATCATCTACCTCCTGACTTTTTTCACTATCAGATATATATATCTTTAAAATTTCTATTCTCTTCTCATCTACCTTTTCTACTTTAAAAATTATATTATCATACTCCACAGTATTTTCCTCTCCTTCCTTTGGTATACTTCCCAAAAGATCTATCACAAAACCACCTATAGTATCTGAGTTATCTGATTTTAGTTGTAAATCTAAAAATTCATTTACTTCATATATAGATAAAAGCCCACTAACTAAATATGTATTTTCATCAAGTTTGCTTATACACTGTTCATTGTCATCATATTCATCGAATATATTACCCATTACCTCTTCAATTAAATCTTCTATAGTTACAATGCCAGAAAATCCTCCATATTCATCAATTAAAATTGCCATATGATTTTTAGTACTTTGAAGTTCTTTAAAAAGTACCCCTATATTCTTATTTTCCGGTACAAAATAAGGCGTCCTCAATAAGGACTTTACATCTATTTCATCTATAGAAGATTTCATAATCTCTATGAACAAATCCTTAATATAAAGTATACCTATTATATTATCCGTATCATCTTTATAGACAGGTATTCTAGAATATTTTTCCTCTATTATATCCTTGATGCTATGAAAAAATAAATTGTCTATGTCTATACCAAAGACCTCCGTTCTCGGAGTCATGACTTCTTTGGCAATTTTATCATCAAAATTAAATATTCCCTCTATCATCTGCAGTTCGTACTGGTTAAATATCCCATTTTCCTGTCCAAGTTCTATAATAGATCTTATCTCCTCTTCAGATACTTTATCTTCTTCATTTTCCATACTTAAATTAAATATTTTCATAATCAAATTGGTAGAACCTGAAAGCAATTTTACAAAAGGAATCATAATCTTGTTTATAAATAAAATAGGTCTTATAAATGCCATAGCTATTATTTCCGAATGCTGTAATGCAATTCTTTTTGGAAGCAATTCTCCAAATACAAGGGTTATGTAAGATAATATTATAGTTATAATAATTACAGCTATTTTTCCACTATACGGAATATTGATTTTATGTAAATAGGCTGCAAATCCTGATGACAAGGTAGTAGCTGCATATGCACTGGCAAAAAATCCTGCAAGAGTTATTCCAACTTGTATTGTAGCTAAAAAGTTGCTTGGATCATCCATTAAATTCAATAGTACATTTGCCTTTTTATTCCCTTCCTCCGCCAAATAGGAAATTCTTCTTTTATTTAAAGCCACAATTGCCATTTCCACTGCTGAAAAGAATGCATTAATAGCTGTAAGTATTAATATTAAAAAAAGTTCAAATACTATGTTATTTTGCCAGCCTCTGCCCATAAATAGAGTCTACTCCCTTCATTTATTTTTAAAGGATACATTCTTCTATTATGCCTGTTAAGCTGTAAGTTATTCTTATGTATATTTTTTTAAAAAATAAAAATCTATATTTTCTTATGGTATTTGTAGTCATATTTGAGTAATATGCGGCTATTAGCAATAGTGCTGTTCAGGTAAAAACATTGCTTTAAAAGTAACTTTATGCTATATTAAAATAGAATTTAATACATTAATTTCAAAAATCACGAAAAAACTACATTATTATAAAGGATAAGATAATATAAATACTTTACACTAACCAATGTACTGAGGAGGATTAAAAATGAATGCAAGTATAGCAATTCAGGTATTGCCACAAGTAAAAGGGGAAGAAACCATTCGCATCGTAGACGAAGTCATCGCCTATATTAGAAGCACAGGATTAAATATGTTTGTTGGTCCTTTTGAAACTACTATAGAAGGTGATTATGATGAATTGATGGATATTGTAAAGAGATGTCAGATTATATGTATAGAAAAAGGTGCACCCAGTGTTATGTCCTACATTAAAATAAATTATAGTCCGCAAGGAGTATGGTCAATTGATAAAAAAACAAAAAAACATCACTCTTGTTAACATGTTAAAAAAATATAAATATGCTATTTTTGATTTGGACGGTACCCTTATAGATTCCATGTCTGCCTGGAAAAATGTCGGAAAAGATTATCTAACAAAAAGGGGAATTAAGCCTCCAGACAACTTGAATGAAATTATAAGTTCAATGTCTATGATAGAATCAGCCAATTACTTTAAAAAAGAATTCAAGATCAGAGATTGTCAAGAACAAATTATTTCTGACACAAATAAATTAATTGAAAATAAATACAAGTATGAATTGCCCTTAAAACCATATGTAAAGGAATATCTCTCACATCTAGAAAAAAATAGCACAATAATGTGCGTAGCCACCGCTACACCAGTGCAATTTGCAGAAACAGCACTAAAAAGGTTAGAGGTGCTGCACTATTTTTCCTTTATAATATGCTGTGATCAGGTTCGTGTAGGAAAGAGCACACCAGACATCTATTATCTTGCTTTAGAAAAAATGAAAGCAAATATAAAAGATACTATAGTTTATGAAGATGCCGACTATGCAATGAGAACTGCAAAAAATGAAGGTTTTTATACCATTGGTGTATACGATAATTATACATGTATTCCAAAAGAAAAAATAAAATTGTTCTGTAACATATATATAGATTCTTTTCGATGTTTACTAGAATAAAAAATACTATCAATAAATGACAACCTTCCTAAAAGTAAGTACAGTTATATAGTTATCCTGTTATTTTAAAAAATTAGTTATAGAATACAGCTGTTACTTCATTCTCGCCTAGTTTTTTATTATCAGATAAACGTGTTATAATAACTTTATATTTTCCTGCTGTATCAATTTTTAGTGGTATAGATAATGCAGCAGCATCTTGCTCAATATCTAGTTCTTCTGTATAAAATACATTGAAATAATTACTATTCATCATATAAATAGTTAACTTTAATTTTGAAGTTTCAACTGGAGCCTTATTATCAAACTTAGCATAAAATTGACTATCCACACTAAAAGTATCTCCGATATTTGTGGTATTTAGATTGTTATCTATATATTGGCAAAATACTATTTTCTCAGTTGCCTCATTATTTTCTTTTTCTATATTAAATACATTACTATCAGATGTATTTGCACCACAATTAAATAAAGTTGCTGTTGTACCTCTATAGGAAAGAGCTCCATCTATAACAACGGCAAACAATCCTAATATGCATAAAGAAATTCCAACAGTTGATAATTTCTTACGTATAGTACTACGACCTTTTATGCCCAAAACTAAACCAGCAATAGTCACAAGTGCCCCAATTATAGGCACTCCACATACTATAAGCCCAATAATCCCCAGAACAAATGATATAATCCCTATTTTATTTTTAGTTTCTTCTACAGGTTCCATTATAAACTCTCTCCATACTAACAAAATATTAATAATATTATAGCGTATTTTTTACAATGAGGATAAAAACACTCTTCATTTGCAATCCAAAAACTACTTTTAATCCTATCCCATTTTCTAACCTTCATACAATTCATCTATATAATATTCTTCTGTTAATTTCGTACTGAGAATATTCCAAGAGTATACTCTTCTTTGTAATTCCTTAATATAATTTTTGTCAATCATAGATTTAAATTCATTAATATGTTCTTCTTTATTAAAATCTTCTAAAGACCTATCTCTTAATGTTGATAAAATTGTTTCTCCAATTCCACCAATACTTTCTTTTAACTCATGTTTTATATAATTGACTAATCCTAAAACAAAGAAATACTCTCTTGAAACTTCTCTTATATATTGATTTAAATGCTCGTAAAGTACTCCCTGTAAATCTTCCAAATATTCCACTGAAATTATATAATTGCTCATTTCTTCTGATGATCCTCTATATTTACTTACAAGAAATACATCTCTAGGTAAACATCCCAATGCTTTTAATACACTCCTAGTTAACCCTATGGCATCATGAGTATAACCATTTTCAACTACTTCTTTCGTAAACTTTTTATAAATACTTATAAATTCATTTGTCAACAATCCAAATTTAATATTTTCTGTTTTTAAGTCCTTTTCCATATCATATTGAAATTCTTCTCTCATAATTAAAATATCTAGCATACTATTTATGTCATCCAGAGATAAATTATTCTCTTCATCTTTTATTGATAACATCAATTGGCCCACATATTTTCTAAGTTGTAATTTTAGTTCCTCAATAGTATCCTTATTTAAATTTTTAATAAATTCATTGATTTTTGCATAATACATATATTGAGCCCCATTTCTAATTAACATTGTTTTAATATTCTTTATAATTAATCCTATTATAAAAAATAATATAATCTTTTGTTAATAAATTCCTCTCAGCTACCATTGCATTCCTTATACAATTACAACTTAATATTACCATATTTAATTACTCCAGACAAATAAAAATAAGCACTCTAAATGACAAGTACTTATTTTAAACAACACTATTTTTAAAGGAGTCTAAATTTATCCTATGGCAGTTGCATTTGAATTTATAGTGCCCTGCAACTACAGACACCAGTTTGGTAATTACCATTACTTTTCTCATATATGTAAACACACATTGCTTTTCATTTTCTCTAAGGCTATTTCCTTAGGACACTTATAATTATATATAGTATTTATTACAGTTTAATGTCATATTTATTAACTATTTATAAACAAAATAGACACTGCTTTAACAATGTCTATTTTTAACACTTGTCTTTTAATATTTGCTAAATTTCCAAATATTAAACTTTTACTAAATTTTCATGATTTATTGCCTGTGGGGGTTGTTCAAGCCATTCATTATCAATCATAATATCTATACCATCTTTAGAGTACTCCATGATTTCATCCAAGTATTTCTTACAAGTAGAAGTCAAGTCGCTTCTCATTATATTTCCTAATGCTATACCCATACTACCTATCTTCAACCTATACATTATAAGAATTTTGTTTAATATAAATTTATCTGAAAATGGTGATGTTGTTGAGTCAGTTACATATGAACATGAAGAACTTCCAATTGAAATGCCTTCATTTGTTAAGAATGAATCAAAACCCTTATTTTGTTTAGTTGCAAGTTCCATAACTCTTGATATGTAATTGGAAACATTTTTATTTTTACATACTTGGCTAAAACCAACTACTAGAGCTTTTCTTATAACCGTATCATTCATAATAGAAATAATATCTGTTATTTCACCTGCAAGTAAAGGCCTCTTTTTTCCAAACATATCTAAAATAAAGCTTTTATTTTTTATATATTGAACTGTTTTGGCCACCTCTACCTGTGGTGTTCTAATAAAAATACCCTTTGATAATCCCAGCTCTTCCACTTTGTTATAAACATCAGTAACTTCCTGAATACACTTTGAGAAATACTGCCTAATATCAGAACGGGTTATACTGCCTAAAATCACACTGTAGCTGCGTACTGCTGCTCTTGTCTTATATGCTACATATTGCAAGTATAGTACATCAGTAAATAACCGTGGAGCACTTACATTAACATCATTATCTGTAAATGCTTCCGGTAAAGGGAGCTTCTCTTGATTAAATAAGTTAGTTAATATTTTGATACGCTGGTTAGACAAATTCAATACATATTGTAACATGTCGCTAATTTCATTATCATCCACCTTATTGGCAAAATATTTAATCATATGTGCAATTATATTCTCACCTATGTAAGAATTCCAAATACCTGATATTTCTGATGAAACTAATGGTGTTTTTATAGAACTTCCCATTTATACAACCTCCAAATATAAAAATAACTGTTAAAATTAATATCCCCAAATATTTTTATTAAATACTAAGTTATTTGATTTTAAACATTTAAATGTATATAATTCTCTATGATACTGAATATTTAGTATAAAATAAGCACTCTAAATTACGAGTGCTTATTTTCAATATTATTTTGAAGGTATATAACATTAAATACATTGGTTTATCTACTAAAGACACTTATGATTATA
Organism: Clostridium sp.; assembly: GCF_036781005.1. Lineage (GTDB taxonomy): Bacteria > Bacillota > Clostridia > Clostridiales > Clostridiaceae > Clostridium_B. The sequence goes on from NZ_DAIQBT010000056.1 coordinate 8,312, forward strand.
AATAGTTTTTGTTACAACTTAATGTCATAACAATTAACTATTTGTAAACAAACTATCTATTATTAGCACAAACTAAAAAATTGCTAAATACAAGGATATTTTTTATTGAGAATTGGCCTTTTTCAAATTGATACTTCGAGTCACATCATTTTCATTTATACACTTAACTTCTGAGAATATAACAATTGCGGTTATGATGGCCGATAGAATATCCGCAATAGGCGGAGTTCTCCATACACCTTCAGTGCCCCAAAAACGTGGCAATATCAGCAATAATGGAATCAATAACAGCAATTGTCTAGATAGTCCTAAAATCGTGGATTGAATTGGTTTTCCAATTGCCTGAAAATATTGAGAGCAAACAATTTGAAAACCCGCTACAGGAAACATGAAGAAATAGACTGACATTGCATGAGCAGTTAACTTTGTTAATTCTGTATTATTATTGCTGAACACGCCAGCAATTTGGGCGGACCATAAATGTACTACTGTAGTACTGACTACTGCAATAATTGTACCCAAAATTACTGCTTTTTTCAAAGTTTCTTTTACTCTATTAAATTGTTTGGCACCATAATTAAAGCCGATAATAGGTTGGGCACCCTGACTAATACCAAGAATAGGCATAAACATCAAAGTGGCTACGCTCCCAATGATGCCCATAGCCGATAATGCCATATCTCCACTATAAGTCATTAGTGATTTATTCAAAATGATATTTTGTAAACTATTGGCCAATTGCATAGAAAAAGGTGCAAAACCAATACCCATAATACTAAAAACTAAACTTTTCTTCAATTTTAGATTTCTTAATCGTATTTTCAGAAGACTAGATCCACATAGAAAATAACTTAATACCCAAATTGCTGAAAATGTTTGACCACAGACAGTTGCCAATGCAGATCCTTTAATTCCGAGACCTAATTTTATGACAAAAATATAATTCAAGACTATATTGATTATTGTTCCAATTACCTGGGTATACATAGACATTCTAGGATTACCTTCAGCTCTGATAAAATTAACCATTCCCATGCTTAAAGAGCCAAATGCAGATGCTAGCATTATAATATGTGTAAATTCTTTAGCATAAGGTAAAACCTCCGCACTTGCACCAAAAAAAGTTAAAATATTATCGGTAAAAAGGAAATAAATAATACTTATAACTATTGGGAGTAAGATCAACAATAATGTAGCATTGCCGATAATTTTTTCAGCTTCTCCTTGATTTTTTTCTCCCAAACGAATAGAGATAAGTGATGTAGCACCAACCCCTATCAATACAGATACTGCCATAAGAATAAGCATGATTGGAAGAGCTACAGTTGTGGCCGCAATTGCAATTGAGCCAACTCCATGCCCTACAAATATTCGGTCAATAATATTATACAAAGAATTTATTAGCATAGCTATTACTGCTGGCCAAGAAAATTTCCATAATAAACTATTAATTTTACCATCTCTAAGTTCATTTATATTGTTCATTTTTTAATTCACCTTCTTAATTCTTTGCATGAATTCCACAGCATATCTGAGACTACTAATAAATTCTAACAACTCATCAGGATCTGCATTGCTTAATATTTCATACATACGCTGAGTGGAGTTTCTCATAATAGCTTCCATTTCTTCTTTACCAATATTCGTAAGTGATATCAATGTTTTTCGACGGTCATTAAGATCCTTACAGCGCGTAACCAAACCAACCCCCTCTAATTGATCAATCAAGGTGGTTAAGCTACCTTTTTCCATATTTAGTTTCTTTGCAATTTCCGTTGCAGTAAGGGTTTGGTATCGATAAAGGAAACCAATGATCATAATATGATTTTTTTTAACTCCTGGATAATTTGGACTTTCTTTACCAAATTGACAAAGAAATTTTTCATGGAATAAACCCATGGCTTTAAACAATAAATCATGCAACTCTCGTAATTCTTCGTATCCCATATATATTACCTCCAACAAAGTCATAATTCTAACCTTAAGAATACTAACCTATTTTATAACTCTATTTTTTATTTGTCAAGATGCATAAAAACCTACTTATCTCTTTTTAACAAAACAATTAACAAAACAATAAAAAGCACCTACTTATCACAGTAAGTGCTTTTATGACTCTGAATGATGTTTATTATCTGAATTCATACCTTTTATTAGCATTCTCACAAATATTATTGTAACTATTATCCCTAAAACTAAAATTAACTTTTTCATTGCAATTATCCTCCTTAATAATGATTATATCATTTATCCTTAAAAAGAGGAATTTAGATTTCTACATCACTTTGCGTTATTTTACAAAAATTTTAATATTATGTGGAATCCCATTAATGAACAAGTTTTATCACTTTAAGGCTAAGAGCTTATTCCTAAATTATTTCAATCTTTCTAAAAGCGATAAAAGCACAGGCAAGCTTAATAATCCCCAAATAGGCTGCATCTGTTTTCTCAAATCCAACAAGCAATTTTCTAAAACGATTCATCCATGAATGCTTCTACTACCTAACGACGAGCTTTGTAAGCTGGATTGTTCTCCATATTCTTTTTTTCTTGTCTTCT
>NZ_DAIQBT010000057.1:0-10706 GCF_036781005.1 Clostridium sp.
AGCACCTGCCTTGCACGCAGGGGGTCAAGAGTTCGAATCTCTTTATCTCCACCAAGAAAAGAACTACATATATTATGTAGTTCTTTTCTTTATATCTTAATTTTTGTGAATAAGGAGATGAGAAAATATATTTTATAGGATAAAACAGTTTTATTGGGCTATTACTTCTAAAGTTAATAAAGATGATATTAACTTTGTAATAAATATTTTAAATATAAAAGAGTTAGAATTATTTAATAAATTATCTGTTCAAGAACAAAAACATTCTATAAAAGTCGCATATGATATAAAGTTTTTGTGTGAAAAAAACAATAAAATTGATATGAATTTATTATTAAAAGCAGCACTCCTCCATGATATAGGCAAAATATATAGAAGGTTGAATTTGATAGATAAATCTGTAATAGTATTATTAAACAGTATATCTAAAGGAAAGATAAAAAGGTTTTCTAAAAATAAAAAAATAAATGTATATTATAATCATGGAAGAATTGGAAGAGAGTTATTGGAATCAATAGAATGTGATGAAAAATTGCTTTATTTAGTGGAACATCATCATAATTGTGAAATAAATAATAATGTAGAATTAAATATACTTAGATTTTACGATAGAAAAAATTAAGTTATGATAAATTAATTTTTATATAAAAAATCTAAAAATTTCTATCTACTGCCACAAATGATAGTAGTTTAGTTTAAAAATTACTTTATCCGAAGTCTAGAATTAGCTAACATCTTATTTTCTTCAAAGTGGGGGATAAGCACTGCTATGCCCCTGTATAAATGATTCTAAGGTTCAGATGGAGAAAACATTCCTTATAGGCAGACTTCACCTGAACCTTAGAATTACTTGATATAGTCAAATAAATTGCTTATATATGGAAAAGTATTTAAGTTTCTAATATATAATGTTAAAATATAAGTAATACTATTATTTATATTTTAGAGTATAGGAGGTTATAATGGATTCTAAAGAAAGAAGAGTATATATCAAAGAAATTCTTGAAAAAAGTGATATGCCTCAAAAAGGTCATATTCTATCTGAAAAGTTAGGTGTTACTAGACAGGTAATAGTTAAGGATATAGCTATTCTAAGAGCTGAAGGTAAAGACATAATAGCAACTCCAGAAGGATATTTGATTCCAAAGTCTGAAAAGAATTTAGTAAAACAGGTAATAGCAGTTTCTCATAAAACTACTGAAATAGAAGATGAACTTAAAGCTATAGTTAAATTTGGCGGTAAGATTCAGGATGTAATAGTAGAACATTCTATTTATGGAGAAATAAAAGCTATGCTTATGATAAAAACCTTATATGATATAGAAAATTTTATGAATAAGGTAAAAGAACATAAGGCTGAGCCTTTGCTCATATTAACGGGAGGAGTTCATCTACATACTATAGTGGCAGAAAATTATGATATACTTGAGAATATAAAGGGTGAATTAAAGAATAAAAATTATATAGTGTATGATTAAATTATATGGCTTTTATAAGAGAGGTGATATTGGTGAAAAGAAAAGTAATGTGGAGTAGTCTAATAATAATTTTATTTATATGTATTTTATTTTTAAATAAAATTGTAAACTTTGTAATTAATATAGAGTGGTATAAGGAGGTTGGATATTTAACAATTTATTTTACAAAGCTTGTAGCTATATGTAAACTCATGATACCTTTATTTATAATAATTTATATAGGTATAGTGCTTTACTGGAGAAGTTTAAGGTTAAGTATTATAAAGTATAGAAGGGCTTTTGAAGTAAGTAATAATAAAGTTAAAAATGAAAAAAGAGTATTTATTATTGTAAACATAGTTGTATCGTTTTTATTTTCTTATGCATTTGCTGCCACTTATTGGTATAGAATTTTACAATTTAATAATTCAGTTCCCTTTAATATTAAGGATCCGATTTTAAATTTGGATGTATCCTTTTATGTATTTAAATTACCACTTATACAATCCTTACATAGTATGATTTTAAGTTTAATAATTTTTTTAGGATTAATAACTTTAGCTACTTATTTTATATTGAGTGTGAAAGATAAAGTAGTATTTAAAAGTTTTAAAAAAAATTCTGGTAAAATAGATATTTTAAATAGTGGAATAACCAGATTTGCAGGAAAACAGTTGGCAGTTTTAGCTGCACTTGTAATGCTTTGTGTATCTGTAGGGTATATTTTAAAGTGTATTGAACTTGTATATAGCCAGAAAGGTGTAACCTTTGGTGCAGGTTATACAGATGTTCATGTGAGTTTATTATTCTACAAGATAATAGCAATAGCTTCTATAATTTCAGCAATAGCCATATTTGTAAGTATACTTGTAAGTAGAGTTAAACCTATAATAGTATCAATAACTGTAATAGTATCTTTGATTTTAATTAAAAGCTTATCTTATGCTGTAGTTCAGAATTTTATTGTAAAATCTAATCAAAAAACGTTAGAGCAACCTTATATAAAATATAATATTGATTACACCCGCAAAGCATTCAATATTGAAAATATTGATGCTAATCCCTTTCAAGTTAAAAATAACTTAACTTCACAGGATATAGATAATAACATGGATACAATAAATAATATAAGAATAAATTCTTTTGAGCCTACTTTAGAATTTTATAATCAGGTTCAAATAATAAGGTATTATTATAAATTTAATAACATTGATGTGGATAGATATAATATAAATGAAAAATTTAATCAGGTATTTGTGGGTGCAAGAGAAATAAATACTAAAGCTATAGATCCAAATACCTGGCAAAATAGACATCTTATATATACACATGGCTATGGTATAGTAATGAATAAAGTTAACTCCGTAACTTCTGAAGGACAGCCTGATTTTGTTATAAAAGATATGCCACCACAAAATTCTACTGATATAAAACTTAATAATCCAAGAATATATTTTGGTGAAAAAACTGATGATTATGCTATAGTTGATACTAAATTAAAGGAATTTGATTATCCAAAAGGTAGTGAAAATGCAACTAATAATTATGATGGTAGTGCAGGAATAAAATTAGGTTTTATCAATAAAATATTGTTTGCAATAAATCAAAAAGATATAAACTTTCTTTTATCTCGTGACATATTAAAGGACAGTAAAATATTAATAAATAGAAGTATAAAAGATAGAGTAAGCAAAATTGCACCATTTTTAAATTATGATTCGGATCCCTATATAGTTATGAGTGGCGGCAAATTTTATTGGATATTAGATGGATATACTGTTTCAAATAGATATCCCTTCTCACAACCACAAAATAATTTAAATTATATAAGAAACTCTGTTAAAATTACTGTAGATGCTGAAAATGGAAATGTTAATTTCTACATAATAGATAAAACTGATCCTATAGTACAAAGTTACTCTAAAATATTTCCGGATTTGTTTAAGGATGTAAATAAGTTGCCATCTGATATAGTTCAACATTTTAAATATCCCAAGGATTTATTTAATATTCAATGCAGTGTACTTGGCAAATATCATGTAACAGATCCAGGGGTATTTTATAGTGGCGAAGATTTATGGGAAGTGGCTAAAAATCAAAAACAAGTCAGTGGAGAAAAATATTTAATGGAGTCTTCATATATGGTTATGAAGCTTCCAAATGAGCAGAAAGAGGAAATGATATTATTACAGTATTTTAATATGAGAGATAAAGATAATATGGTAGCTTTATTTGGAGCTAGGATGGATGGAGAAAATTACGGTAAGATGGTTATTTATAAATTTCCTGCGGAAAAAACCGTATATAGTCCTTATTTGTTTAAACAAAAGCTAAATCAAGATACTACAATATCTAGCCAGTTGTCTCTTTGGAATAAAGATGGTTCTGAAGTTCAGTTTGGTGACACTATGATAGTTCCTATAAATCAATCTCTTGTCTATGTAGAACCAATGTATTTAAGAGCTAGTGGAAAAGAAGGCATACCAGAAATGAAAAGAGTTATAGTATCTTATAGTGATAAGATGGTATTGGCTGAAAGTATAGATGATGCACTACAGCAGATATTCACTTATACACAGGATAATAAACAGGGAAATTCTAATGGAACTCAAATAGAAACACCTTCTTCTGATATTAATACAGAAAAATTGAAAGAGGCAAAAGATTTATATGAACAGGCACTGGAAGCTCAGAAGAGTGGAGATTGGTCAAAGTATGGAGAAAATATTAAAAAGCTTGGTGAAATAATAGATTCATTACAGAAATAAAAATGTAAAATTAAATGATTTTGTTTTTGTTAAGGGGAAGATTTGATATGGATTATGATGTACTTATATTAGGTGGCGGAATAGTAGGATGTTCAGTTTCATATGAACTTTCAAAATACAACTTAAATGTAGCATTAATTGAGAAAGATTATGATATAGCAGATGATGTAGCTTTAATAGATTCGTCTATAGTTTATGATGGGTTAGAATGTGAGGATACTTTATTATCAAAACTGGAACTTATGGGAAATAGAATTATGCCAGAACTTGCCTCTAAATTTAATATATTTTTTAAGAAAAAAGGTTATTTATTATTGGCAGATAGTAAAAAGAGGGAAGAAAAGTTAATTAAAATGTATGATACAGCATTAAATAGAGGCATAGAAAATATATATTTACTGAATAATTCTAAGGATATATATAATTTGGAACCAAGTTTGAATAAAACTATAAGAAAGGCTATATATTCTAAAAATACAGCAGTTATTTCACCATATGATTTAGCAATTTCATATGGTGAGATTGCTTTTGATAATGGTGTGAATTTTAAATTAGGAGAAGAGGTTTTAGATATAAAAAATATATCTAAAGGATTTAGAGTAATAACAAATAAGAATAAGTTTACCTGTAATATGGTTGTTAATACCACTCCAAGAGAAAGTTATAGCATAGATAGAGAAAATAAGTTTGGAAAAAAGAGGAAATATCTAAAATATTTTCTTTTAGAAGAAAACTCATCTAAGGCGTATAAAAATATTATATCTGTTATTGGAGAAAATGATGATAAAATATATACTATTCCAACTAAAGAAAATGGTATATTAATAGTTTTAAAAAGTAATAAAAAAATGAGCAATTCAGAGGGACTAAAGAGAATTAAATATTTTATAAAAAACATATCAGAAAAAAGTATTATACCTTTTTATGAATCTGTATTTTATGATGATTTCTTAATTATAGATGATAGTTTAATTGATAAAGGGTATATTAAGATATTTGGGAAGCACTATGGCCAGGTCACCATGACTCCAGCCATTGCAAATATAGTGTGTGAAACTATAGTTAGTAATCTAAATTGTGTTTTAAAAAAAGATTTTATAGATAAAAGAAGAGAAGTTTATAAATTTAGAGATCTTTCAAATATAGAAAGACAAGATATAATAAATTTAAATAAAAAATATGGAAAAATGATATGCTATTGTAAAAAGATTACAGAAGGCGAAATTATAGATTCTATAAGAAGACCTCTTGGTGCTCGTACTATAGAAGGAATAAGACGAAGAACAAGTGCCACTTTTGGAAATTGTAAAGGATCTCAATGCCTTTGTAAAGTTGCGTCAATTCTATCTAGAGAGATAAATAAGGATATGACAGATATATTGAAGGATTCTAAAGAGTCTAATATCATATTAGGTAGAATAAAAGAATTTGACGAAATGTAATCAGGAGGAAATATAAGTTGGTTAAAGAAGTAATTTGTAGTGAGTGTAATAAAGAGTATAATGTTAATAATTATTTATACGATAAGAAGGATAATCTTACTAAATCAAATATTTATAGCAAATGGGGCGTATTTACTACCATTGTCAGAATAAAAGGTTCAAATTGTAATGTAGTACCAGTAAAAAGTTCAAGACCTTTAAACAAGAACTTGTGGGTGGAATGTTCAAAGGTCTTAAGTAGAATACATGTGGGAGCACCTATAAAAAGGGGAGATATAGTTTGTAAGAACATATTGAATACTGGAGTTAATATAATATGTACTAAAAGTGTTGATAAAAGAAAATAATAAATTTTTAGTTTTTACTTTATTATTTTCTACATGTTGGTTATAATAAATGATGGATATGTAGTTATATATCTACATTAAACTAATTTTGTGCAATCTAAAAATAAAATCAACGATAAATAGACTATTAGCTTTATATAATTATTTATGGGAGTCAGTGTTTTGGTGTAAGTTGATATAATAATATTGTTAATTTGTCTTTAAAATATTAATAAATTATATTATATCGTTATAATTTTTAAAAATAATTATTAATTGATTATTGTTTAATTAGAGTGTCAACACGGAGTCTTTAGTCCTTGAGGAGGTATAAGGCTCCATTTGTTTTGAATAAAAAGATAGAAATCATGCATAAACTAAGGAGGATTAAATATGTTAGATTTAAAAAGGATACGGAATAATCCAGAAGAAATAAAAAAACAACTTTTAAATAGGGGAGAAGATTTTGAACTATCAATTATTGATGAAGTGGTATCGTTAGATGAAAAAAGAAGAAAAATTTTAGTTGAAGTTGAAGCCTTAAAAAATAAAAGGAATCAAGATTCTGGAGAAATAGCTAAAATAAAAAGAGCTGGCGGAAATACAGACGCTTTGGTGATGGAAATGAAACAAGTTTCAGATAACATAAAACAATATGATATCCAGTTATCAGAAATAAATGATAAAATAGAGTACATAATGCTTAGAATACCTAATATTCCTAATCCAGCAGTTCCAGAAGGAAAGCTTGATGAGGATAATGTAGAGATTAGACGATGGATGGAGTCTACTAAATTTGAATTTGAACCTAAAGCTCATTGGGATATAGGTATAAATCTTAATATACTTGACTTTGAAAGAGGAGGAAAAGTAGCAGGCTCTAGGTTTACTTTTTATAGGGGGCTTGGAGCAAGGCTTGAAAGAGCTATTATATCTTATTATTTGGATTTTCATACTGAAAAACATGGATATGAAGAGATATTACCGCCTTATATGGTAAATAGAACTAGTATGACTGGTACAGGACAACTCCCAAAGTTTGAAGAGGATGCTTTTAGAGTGGCAAATAACGATTTTTTCTTAATTCCAACTGCAGAAGTACCAGTAACTAATTTTTATAGAAATGAAGTACTGAAGGGCGAGGATCTTCCAATAAAATATGTTGCATACAGTGCTTGTTTTAGAGCAGAAGCAGGCTCAGCAGGGAGAGATACTAGGGGAATTATAAGACAGCATCAGTTCAATAAAGTTGAACTTGTTAAATTCACAAAGCCTGAACAATCTTACGATGAACTTGAAAAATTGACTAATGATGCAGAAGATGTACTTAAAGGATTAAAAATTCCATATAGGGTAGTTAAGATATGTAAGGGTGATCTTGGATTTACAGCTGCTCTTAAATATGATATAGAAGTTTGGATGCCAAGTTATAATAGGTATGTAGAAATATCAAGCTGCAGTAATTTTGAAGATTTCCAAGCGAGACGAGTTAACATTAAATATAAGGAAACCCCAAAAGATAAACCAAAATACATACATACATTAAATGGTTCTGGAGTAGCTATAGGAAGAACTGTGGCAGCTATTCTAGAAAATTATCAACAGGAGGATGGAAGTGTGTTGATTCCTGAAGTATTAAGATCATATATGGGTGGAAAGGAAGTAATAAAATAATTCTATAAATTTTTTAAGGTTCAGATGGATAAGTGTTTTATCCATCTGAATCCAAATAAAATTTCATAATATGAAATTTTTCGCGTTTTTAATGGAAAGTCTATTGACAGTTAAAAAACTTCATGTTATAGTATTTAAGGTGAATGAAAGAAAAAGTATAACTATGCATTAGTTAGTAGAAGAGGCAATTGTGGAAAGATGGTCGAGTTGGTTTAAGGCACCGGTCTTGAAAACCGGCGTACGGGTGACCGTACCAAGGGTTCGAATCCCTTTCTTTCCGCCACTAATATATTTAAATGGTAGGACATGGAGAAATACTCAAGTGGCCGAAGAGGCGCCCCTGCTAAGGGTGTAGGTCGGGAAACCGGCGCGAGGGTTCAAATCCCTCTTTCTCCGCCATGATATTTATTAAAATGTGTTAAGCTTCAAGAATGGCTTAAAATCAAGGTTTTAGGGAATTTCAGTTTCAATAAGAGTTATTAAAATGCAATACAATTGTAGTATAACTGTAGTAAAAACTGTAGTAAAAACTGTAGTAAAATACAAGCAATCAATCTAAGAAGTTATCCAGTAAGTCGGCAACTTCTTTTTTCTTTGCCTCAGATACATGTACATAAGTTTTTCTTGTGGTGTTTATGTCTATATGACCTAATAATGCTTGTATTACATTTAAATCACCACTTTGCTCATAAATTCTTGTAGCATACGTGTGCTTAAGGCTGTGGAAGGTCAGATCACTTGAAATTCCTAATTTTTTATAAATTCTTTTAACTGCTCTAAGTGGAGCTTTATCATTTAAAAAATATCCATGCTCATTATGAAATACTAGACTCATTTTTTTGTATTTTTCAGGACTTTTAATTTTATCTTTTAAAAATTCTTTATGCATAGATTTTAATAAAGGAATTATTTTTTTAGAAATAGGTACATATCTAACTTCGTCATTTTTAGTTTCCGCAAGTATTCTTTTATAGCCTATAACTTTATTATTCTCATATATGGCTTGTTTGCTATAAGTTTTATTGATGTATATGGTATTATTTTTAAAATTAATTTTGTGCCATTCTAAGCCTAGTAGCTCACCTTCTCTTAATCCTGTACAAAGGTCAAAGTAAATCATGAAATTATGTCCCTCTCTTATATGTTCAAGAAGATATTTAATCAACTCTGTCTGCTCTTCTACTGTTAAAAACTTTTTCTTATTTGTCTTTTTTATTCTTGGAAGCACAACAGCATTGCAAGGATTCTTTATAATGTAATCTTGATTGAGTGCTTCAGTTAGAGCAGATTTAATCAATCTGATTATATATTTTATGTTACTTGGTGAAGTTTCTAAGCAATTAATAAATTCTTGTATTTGACTTGCTTTTAAGTCTTTAAGTCTTCTATCTCCAATGGCAGATGTTTCAATATAATTTTCATATGGTAAAAGATGCTGCCCACGTGCCATCTTTTCTTTGATATATAGAGCCTTCACCGTTTTGTCTACGTTTCTTCATAAAAATCACCTTCTTAATAAATATATTTCAATGTATTAATTTTAATTTGTAACATTGAAATGTAACATTGATTAATTAATTATATCAAGTCAATGTTACTTAAACCTATTTGTAACATTAATTTTTATCTAAAAAATAGTATGAAAATCTTCCTTTTTTTTGTATTTTTACTCCTTGTTCTTCTAATTCTTTTATAAATCTAACAACTTGAAGTCTTTCCATTCCTGTCATTTGGCGTATCTCCGCATTAGTTAAATTTCTTTCTTTTAATATTGATAATATCCTCATCTTAATAGATTCTCTATCTAATCTCCTATCTCTATCATATTCAGTATCTTTTTCAATCATTGAATACACTTCTCTTGTAAGAGTATAATATTTCTTTTTAATAGTTCCTCCAGATTGAAGTAATTTTAAATTGTTCTCCATGTAACTTAAACTCTCTCTTACTTGTTCTATACTTCTTTGACAGATAACGGAAGCGTTATAAGTATCTATTTCTCTATGTCTCAGAAGATAATTTAAAATTATTAGATGATCTACATCAATAGTTATACCTCGATCGTTTAAGTTTTTAATAAAATTTCTAAATGTAGGTATAATTGTTGATGCTATTAGTGTTAATTCTACACATTCACCTATTTCCCTGTATTGTGGAGGCTCCTTACCTTCGATAAGCAAAGATTTATATATTCTCGGTATGCCCAAATTACTTCTATTTACTAATTTTAATTTATCCAATAAATCTGCAAGATGTGAATTTCTTGCAATCGGTGGATGGTGAAGAATGTTATCAGGAGCTATTCCACCTATAAAGTTTCCTGGATTGGTGAGTATTACTCTATCTTTATAATGTTTAAGCATTACACTACCTGGTATTCTATAATCTCTGTGTACAAATGCATTAAGCAAAGCCTCCCTTAATGCTATCTTAGGATACATAGCAAATTCAGGATGTAGAAAGCCTATTTCTATTGTTGTCACTTCATTTTTAAGCAAACAGGAATTAAGTAAAAACACAGATTTACAAGTGGAGTATAAAACAAATGAAATAATAGAGCTGCTTTCAAAAGATAAAAACCTTAATAAGTATTTTAAAGAGTATGTAGAGATTTATAAGGAGTGCGTGGCACTTGAGATTAATGTAGATATAGATCAGGATTTTAGAGGCATAGAAGATAAAATATTGAATTATTCTAGAGAAATTAATTCTAATAATATAAAGCAAAAGATAATAGATCATTCAAAGTATTAAAAAAAGGACTTCAATTTAGGTAAAAACTTAAATATAAAATATGAAGACTATACAAAGAAAAATCAACGGTCTATAAGCTATGCAGTAAAAGGTTTAGTTTATTCCATTACTGATTCTCTTTACTATGGAGCTAAAGAAAGTGAGAGATTAAAAAATAATATGGGTATCACAAAAAAGCGTAAGTTTAAACACCGTAAAAAAATGGATTATGACCAGGAGTTATAAAATTTGATAGTGTAAAGTGTGCTATGAAAAAATAACGCTTAAAAAATGCTGGTAAGAGCT
>NZ_DAIQBT010000058.1:0-10668 GCF_036781005.1 Clostridium sp.
CCCTTGATATATAAAGAAAATTTATAAAAATAGTGTAAAAAAACTTTACACTAACGAATTACTAATGGAGGTATTGATATGAAATTTAAATTAGCATTATTAGCAGTAAAAGATGTTAATGTTTCTAAGAAGTTCTATAAGGAACTTTTTAATCAAGAAGTTGTTCTTGATTTAGGGCGGAATGTAACATTTAGTGGTGGATTTGCAATACAAGAGGATTTTGCATGGCTTGTAGATTTGCCTGTCAATTCTGTTATAGAGAAATCTAATAATATGGAATTGTATTTTGAAGTGGATGATTTTGATGAATTTATACAAAAGATGAAGGATTATAGAAATATAGAATATGTACATCAGCCTAAGAAACATGAATGGCAACAGAGAGTTGTTCGTATTTATGATCCAGACCATCACATTATAGAGATAGGGGAGTCTATGGCAGTTATAGCAAAGCGTTATCTTGATAAGGGTTATTCAGTAGAGGAAACGTCAAAAATTATTCAGCACCCAATTAAATTTGTTGAAATGTATAAATAATGAACTTATACTAAGTAAAATATATTACGTACTTTTCTAATATTGTTTATCAACTAAAAAGGCTTTATTGCCTTTTTTTATTTTGTCATTGAGGACACATCTGCTTGTATTACCTATTTTTTATGTTTTCATAAATATAAATTCCATATTATAACATTTGCTTTTCAGTACATGACACGGATGCTCCCTCTACCCCAAAAAATAGTGTACTTTAATAAGCCTTTTCTATTAAGGCTTTTTTGATTCACAGACTCTTTAAGACTTTAAAATTAAGCACTGCTTTTAAACAGGTTCTATACAAAATTACAGAACTCAGTATAATATAAATGCTTACGCATATTTTCAAAAAGATTATTATAATGGTTGGTGTATATATAATGAATCAACTGGAGATTATTATATAACTGATGGAAATCATTATACAATAAGAACGTATATACCATTATAGGATAGGAGTGAGATTTTATGGACAAATTAAAATATAAAAAAATAATTCTCGTAGTCACATTAATATCCGTTATTTTAATAGGAACATCTGTATTTGCATTTAATAATATAAAAGAATCAAAAAATAATAATGATTCAACCCCTCCAAACAAAACTATGTCATCAAAGAATTTTAATAGCCGATTAACAGATTTTAAAACTAAAGATGAAATTAATAAAAACATAAAGGTTAAAATTAAGGAGCCTAAATATAAGCATGCAAATATAAAACAAATAAATGTACAAGGTCAGAGACAAAGTAGTAGATTAGGGTCATTTGATTTAACTGTGATGACATATAAAGGAGATGATAATAAATATATCAGGATACAAGAAGCTCAAGATACAGGAAAACCAGAAGATTTATTAGCTAACTCTAAGAAAATATCTATTAAGTACTTTTTCTAGTTGTGATACATCATGACGATTTGCCCCCGTCACCACTACTGATAACGGTACTCCTCTGCCGTCTGCGAGGATATGCTTTTTGCTCCCATTTTTTTCCCCGATCCGTTGGATTTGCTCCAACAGATTCTTTTGCAAGGGGAGCTTTATTCATACTCCCGTCTATACTAAGCCATTCCCAATCAATTCCCTGGATTTCATTATATTTCTCAAGTCCTGATTTCCACATATTTTCGAATACTCCAGCTTTGCACCTCAGGTATTAGATTTTTTACTTCTTTCCAAAACTCATCTGTCATCTCCCATGATTGCTTTTGTATCATTTGCAGAACTCTCCCTATCCCTTTTTCTTTATTATCGTAGCATACCAGAAACTATTTAGGGATAAGCTCTTAAAACTCCCATTTGTTATTCCTTCATTTGACTATTTACAGTTTGTGGTTTGTTGTTTTTCCATTTCTGCTGCTGCACGTATGATGCCTTTGTTTATGGGATCATACATTTCTATAACCTTTAGTCCTATTGCCTCTAATTTTTTTCTTGGTTCAACTCCAATTCTAAGTACAAGAACCCCCTGACAATCTTCTATGGTTCTTACTATTTTTGAAATTTTATCCTCATGTTCGTCACAATCTACAATTCCTGTACAATATTTATCTACATTTCTTTTTTCTAAAAATCTTATGGTTCCAGAATTATAGGAATATATATAAAATTCAGAAGCATGACCAAAATGTTGATCTATATTTATGCCGGATCTTGAAGAAACTGCAAATTTATATTTTTTATTTTGAAGTTCCTTTTCTGCCTGTTTTTCTTTAGCCTTTCCAGTACACCCCCCAGAACATCCTGCGGAAGTTCTAAAATCTATGGAACGATCCTCTGCCAGAGTTCCTATGGCATCTGCCCTACACTGCCTGCAGTGATACATCTGTTTCATATCCACTTCACATGTTTTTCTCATTTCGTTCAATTCTGCATTGGAGACCAGAGGAAGATGTTCAAATCTACTTCCCTGAACCGGTATCATCTGCATTATGTTGGTCATGTAAGCACCACATTCTTTAACTTTTTTCACCACTTCTTCTATATGTGAATCATTTATTCCCTTTAACATAACTATATTTACTTTACACACTACACCTTTTGAACATAGATATTCAAGTCCCAAAAGCTGATTTTTCAAAAGTATTCTGGCAGCTTCCTCTCCCTTATACTTGCGTCCTAGATAATTTACTTCCTTATATATAAGTGCCCCTATTTTTTCATCTACTGCATTTATAGTTACTGTAACATGGGATACTCCAAGTTCTATTAATTGATTTGCATAGAAAGGAAGCATAAGGCCATTTGTAGACAGACAAAAAGTTATTTTGGGGTCTTCTTTTCTTATAAGCTCTAAAGATTTCTTTGCTTTGGGAAAATTTGCAAGGGCATCTCCTGGACCTGCTATCCCTATAACTGTTAAATTTTCTATTTTGCTTTTTACAAGCTTGAATTTTTCAAGTGCTTCTTGCGGAGTCAAAACTTCGCTTGTAACTCCCGGCCTGCTCTCGTTGGCACAGTCATATTTTCGGCTGCAGTAATTACAACTTATATTACATTCAGGTGCCACAGGTATGTGCATTCTGGCAAATTTGTGGGCATTGTCTCCAAAACAGGGATGGGTATAGCTTTTATCTTTATTTGACTTTCCATAATCTTCTGAAGACATATGAACTTCCACCTTCTTTTCTATATTTAAAATAGGGAGATAGTAGTCCTTATAAGCTTTTTCCCTATAACTATTCTGAGTTATTTCCAGCATGGCATTTGACACTGCATCTATTAAAAAGGAAGAACCATTATATGCAGTTATAACCTGCCTTTGCCCTCCTACCCTGTCATGAATGGGAAAACCTGTTCTTATAAGTTTTACCCCAAGTTTTTTTGCCATTGTCCTTCCATCGGAATTACCTATCATCAAATTCACATTAAACCTTTTAGCATAACTTTCCATAGTTTCAAAATCAGTATCATCAAATACTATGAACTCTTCTTTTTGAGATTTTAATTCTTCCTTAAGTTTTTCTTTTAAGGCAGCATTTTTAGAACCTGTTCCTGCCACCTTCACAAGTATGCCATTTTCCACACAAAGCCTTGCAGTAGAAAGCAGAAGTTCCGGTTCTCCATACAATACCACCCTGGCTTCTCCAGTATACTTATGGTTGTCTATCATCGCATCTAAATATCTTCCTTTTTGAAGTACATATTCCTTTGGTATCTCTTTTCCTGTAATTTTCGATACAAGAAAAATAAATTCATTTGTATTTCTTATACCCATGGGTATTCCACATTTATAAAGAGGAACTTTGAACTTATCCCTTAAGTATACCCCCGGCGAATCTTCATCTTGTATTGTAATACCCATTTCAATGGTAGCTTTCGCTCCCCCCATTTTTTTTATATCCTCTATTTTAGTTCCTCCCTTTGGTATTCTCCTATACTTTTCATTATGAGGAGAATCCAGGGTGTTTGATACATCCGGTAAAATAGTATACTCTATTTTAAAATCATCCAGTATTTTTTTTATATTTCTCACATCTCCCGGATTTAAATTGGCACATATAATATTTAATTTTCCGGTGTTTTCACATTCTTCACATACCTGTTCTGCTATCTTTCTTAAAACACTGAAGTATCCTTCTGCCTGAGTGTTTCCATATCCAGGAGTAGATGCAGTTATTATTTTTATATCCTTTATATTTTTATTTTTTTCCTGTTCTTTATAGAATTCTTCAACTATTCTGTTTACGTCCTCTCCTATGGTTTCTGCAAGACAGGTAGTAAGTATGCCTATGGTGGTTGGATTATACATTTTTATCATATTATTAAGACCCTTTTTTAAATTGTCTGCCCCGCCGTATACAGTACCTTGTTCTGTAAGCGCAGAAGATGCTATATCTACAGGTTCATTATAATGGGTGGCCATGTGTCTCCTTATATAAGTGCTGCATCCCTGAGAGCCATGTAATATAACCATATTATTTTCTATTCCCTTAAAAGCCATGACCCCTCCCATGGGCATACACATTTTACAAGGATTTATATCTACATTTACCAATTTTTTATTACTCAATTAAACCATCTCCTTAAAACATTCTATATATAATTCCATACAGGGCTGTTTATGGTTAAATCTATTTCCTTTGCAAAGTTTACAGCCCCTTCAAATCCTGCCAGTATATGCTTTCTTTCATGGTTGTGATCACAAAATGCAACTCCCAGTTTATAGGCAAGAGGCCTTTCTTTCACTCCTCCCACCAGTATGTCTGCCCCTTTTTCCACCATAAATTTTTCAAGTTCAGAGGGGTTTGCATCATCTAGTATTACAGTGCCCTCCTTTGTAATTCTCTTTAACACTTCATAATCTTCAGGTTTTCCAGTTTGTGTTCCTACCATAACTGTTTCTATGCCCAAATCTCTAAATTGCCTTATGAGAGATATGGCCTTGTAGCCTCCCCCCACGTATATGGCAGCCTTTTTCCCCTGAAGTCTTCCTCTATAATAATTCATATTATTTTCTATTTTCCGTTTTTCAAATTTTACAAGTTCTTCTGCCTTTTTTACAGTATCCTCATTTCCCATAAGAGCTGCAATTTGAAGCAGTGAATTTTCACTATCCTCTATACCTATAAAACTGGTTTTTATAAAAGGAATTCCATAGCTCTCTTCCATCTGTTTTGCCATGTATCCCATAGAACCTGCACATTGAACTATATTTAACTTAGCCTGGGGAGCCTTTATTATATCATCGTATTTTCCATCACCTGTAATATTGGCCACTACATCTATACCTATCTTTTTAAGATATCCTGTTACCACCCATACTTCCCCTGCCAGATTAAAATCTCCAAGATAATTAATGGCGTTGATTTTTTCTTCAGCTTTTTTCTCTCCTATAAGTTTCATTATGGCATCACAGGCTGCTTTGTATCCCATAGATTTATTTCCAGAAAATCCGGGGGATTTCACAGGTATTACTTTTATGGAATATTTTTTTTCTGCCATCTTACATACTGAATCCACATCATCTCCTATAACACCTACTATGCAGGTGGCATATACGAAAATAACTTTAGGGTGAAATTCTTTTACTATTTCATCAATGGCCCCTATCAATTTTTTTTCTCCACCAAATACTACATCCATTTCACTTAAATCCGTAGAAAAGCTGTTCCTGAACAATTCAGAGCCACTGGTAAGGCTGCCTCTTAAATCCCAGGTATAAGCCGCACATCCTATAGGGCCATGAATCAGATGAAAAGCATCTGTTATAGGATTTAAAACTACTCTTGCACCACAGTACACACAAGCCCTTTGACTTACAGCTCCCGATGCACTGTTTTCCTCACATCTAAGTTTCATATCTTTATTTTTAAGGTTGTAACAGACAAATTCTTTTCTATCCTCTATAATTTCCACCCTGTTTTCCATAAGCTCCCCTCCTAAAAGTTTTAATTAAACTGAATTCAGGATGAAATACATCCTGAATTCAGTTTATTTTTCATTCTTACAACACAAGTTCAAAATCTTCTTCCTTGCATTCCCTGTCCATTTTATCCAGTATGGCATCACACATCATTTCAATCAGCCTCATAGAACCTCTATATCCTATTTTAGGATTATAATAGTATCCGTATCTGTCAAGTACTGGAAATCCCAATCTTATAAGAGGAATATTTTCCGCTCTTGCAATGTATTTTCCGTGGGAATTTCCAACTATAAGATCTACCGGGTCATTTTTAATCCACTGATGCATTTCAAAAAAATCTCCGCTACTTTTCACTTTGGCCCCCTGTACTCCTCCTTTCTCCAACATTTCATTTATAGTTTTTGTAAATTTATCTCCCGGAGTACCTGTAACAACATATCTTGGATTCATACCCAGTGCTATGGCAAATTGGGTAAATGATATTACAGTATCTGGATCTCCTATTATAGCTACTTTTTTACCATGAAAATATTGGTGGCTATCCAACATTAGGTCTACAAGCTGCCCTCTTTCCTCTTCAATTTCATAAGGTACTTCCCCCCCCACAAGTTTTACAAGCTTCATTAAAAACTCGTCTGTGGCATCTATTCCTATTGGTATGGGCAGTACTTCAAAAGGCACTTTGCATTTTTTCTCCAGTTCTATAGCTGCATCCTGGGAGGAAAAACTTCCAAAGGCAAAGGTACGTTTGGAATTTCCTGTATCTCTTATTTCCTCAATTTTTGTTCCCCCTTTTGGAAACATTTTAAATCCTTCAGTCATAGGTGAATCCACCACTCCACTGGTATCTGGCATTATGATATGTGGAATTCCCATGCTCTTAAGTATTCTTTTATACTCTCTCATGTCCGCAGGTCCTACAAAACCCGGCAATATATTTATCTTTCCATTTTCAACTCCCGTATTTTCAGATAGATAGGTAACCATAGCTTTAACCATGTTTGAAAATCCTGTTATATGGGAACCTACATAACTTGGGGTATTGGCATGAATCACTATTTTCCCTTCTGGTATTTGTGAATCTGCAATATAGCTAACCAGGTCGTCCCCAACTGTTTCTGAAAGACAAGTGGTATGAACTGCTACAATATCCGGGTTGTATATTGAAAATATATTCTTCATAGCTGTCTTAAAATTAGCGCCTCCTCCAAATACACTGGCACCTTCTGTAAATGAACTGGTGGTTGCCATTATTGGATCCTTAAAATGTCTTGTAAGCTGCATCCTGTGGTAGGAACAGCAGCCTTGAGAGCCGTGACTGTGAGGCATGCAATTGTGTATGCCAAGGGCTGCATACATAGCTCCTATAGGCTGACAGGTCTTAGCTGGGTTTATTCTCAACGCTTTTCTTTCATATAATTCTTTTGGTGTTAAATCCAACATTATTTTTCACCTCCTGCTATTTGTCCTTCAAGTAATGGTTCCTTTCTCCAAGGTGGGGTAACATAGCCCCAGGCCGGTGTAAATACTCCTGCAGCCAGATCCCTTGCAAATATAACTGCACCTCTAAATCCTGCATAAGGTCCTGAGTAATCATAGGAGTGAAGCTGCTTTGAGACTACTCCCATTTTTTGTATAACATATTTGTCCTTTATCCCAGAGAAAAACATATCAGGCTTTAATAATTTTATAAACTGTTCTGTTTCATGGTGATTGAGATCATCTACCACTATGGCTCCCTCATCCATATCCTTAATCATACCTCCATAGTATTCAAAAGGTATTTCCTCTTTTAAAGTTTCATATCTTTCAGGAGGTATTATAATGCGATATTTTTCCTCATCTTTTTCTACAGTGAGTTCCGGTATATTTCTTGTATCTGCATCTAATTTTATATTTGGAATAACTTCTCTTCCCTCATAATCATCACGGTGTCCAAATTCATATCCTGCGAGTATAGTTTTTATGCCTAAATCCTCCAATAATTTCTGATAATGGTGTGCCCTTGAACCCCCTACAAATAAACATGCAGTTTTTCCATGAAGTTTATCCTTATAAAAACTTATTTCTCCGCTGATTGCTTCTAGTTCCTCTTCTATAACCTCTTCTGTTCTTTTAGTAAGTCCCGGGTCGTCAAAACATTTTGCCATATTTCTAAGTGTTTCAATAGTGGATTCCACTCCTATAAAATTTATTTTAACCCAGGGTACTCCATATTTTATTTCCATCATCTCTGCAATGTAATTTATTGATCTGTGGCACTGTACCAGATTCAAATCAGCTGCATAAGACTGTTCAAGTCTATCATAGCTGCCGTCGCCACTGAACCTGCCCACTACATTGTATCCTATTTTTTCTAAAACTCTTTCAATTTCCCAGGCATCTCCTCCTATGTTATACTCACCCAGCATATTTATGGAGAACTTCTTTTGTTTCACAGGTGCTTTCCCTTTTCCTACAATACTTTCCAGTATACTGTTATTTGCTATATGATGGCCTGCAGACTGACTTACTCCTTTATAACCCTCACAGTTAAAGGCGAGTACCTGTATACCATATTCCTTAGTAGCTTCCTTGGCAACTGCATTTATATCGTCACCTATAAGACCAACTGGACAGGTAGCATATATTCCGATTGCCTTGGGATGGAAAAGATCCACTGCTTCCTTTATAGACTGTTTTAATTTTTCTACTCCACCAAACACTATGTCTTTTTCCTGCATGTCCGTGGAAAAAGTATACTCTAAAAAGTTTTGTTCCCCATCTTCAGCTTTAGCCTTATTTCTCCTGGTTGCCCAGGTATAATAAGCACATCCTATGGGACCATGGGTTATATGCACTATATCCTTCACAGGTCCTAGAACAACACCCTTACAGCCTGCATAACAACATCCTCTGTTTGTCATTATGCCAGGTACTGTCCTTACATTTGCCTGTATCACTGGATTTAATTCATCCTTTGACTTTACCAGTATATGTTTTTTTCTATTTTTAAAAGTTTTAGCCGGATATACTTCTAAAACCTGATCCAATACCTTTTTCATAAAATCATCCCTTTCTAAGAATTAAACAGCTTCATCCTGCCTTTCTCCAGTTCTTATCCTTACCACATCTGTAACCTTGGTTACAAATATTTTTCCATCTCCCGGATGTCCTGTTTGGTTTATATCAATAACAATATCTACAATTTTTTTTACATCTTCATCTCTGGCTAAAATCCATATAAGTCTTTTTGAAATCAACCTGTAGCTCTCTGATATCTGTTCCATAATTTTTCTATCCTCAATCTGGTGCAGTTCTTCCTCTGACATATATTCACTTACCATGGACAAATTAACCATTTTCTTTCCCCGTCCTAAAACATCCTTACAGGTTATAGATGGAAATCCATTTTCAGCAAGAGCTTTTTTTGTTTTGCCCACCATGTTCATTCTAATAACAGCCATAATTTCTTTCATTTTCTGATTCCCTCCCTACAACGTACTTGTTCCCGAACTTATGGTATATACCTCTTCCACTGGAGTTACAAATATCTTTCCATCTCCAAAGGCTCCTTTTTCCCCTGTTTTTGCATTTTTTGTGATTATTTTTATAATATCTTCTTTATCTTCATCTTTTATAGCTATTAAAAGCATTTGCTTTGGTATTTCATCATAAAATATTTCTCCTACTTTTACTCCTCTTTGTTTCCCCCTGCCTACTACGTCAAATTTACTAACTGCCGGAAACCCTGCATCACATAATTCTGAGAGTACAACCGCTGTTTTTTCAGGTCTAATAATAGCTTTTACTAATAGCATATTGAATTCACTCCTCTTTTTATGGTATAATGTCTTTGGTTATAGTTTGATTTCAGGTATATCTCTTAAAATTTTGGGTGAATTTAAGAGATATATTTTTCAGTTTGAATCTTACTTAATACTTTTACTCTTCGGGCTTTCATTATTCCAGCAATCCATGTTCCATGAGTATCTCTTCAAGCCTATCCTGTGCCATTGGCTTTGGTATTACAAACATGTCATTTCCATCTATTGCTTTAGCAAGTGCTCTATACTCATCTGCCTGTTCTACTTCCGGACTGAACTGTATAACCGTCTGTTTATTTATTTCTGCCCTTTGAACATCATGGCTGCGAGGTACAAAATAAATAAGTTGTGTTCCCAGTTCTTTTGCAAAAGCTTCTAAAAGTTCTCTTTCATTTGCAACTTTTCTGCTGTTACATATAACACCACCTAACCTTACTCCGCCTACATTGGAAAATTTA
Organism: Clostridium sp.; assembly: GCF_036781005.1. Lineage (GTDB taxonomy): Bacteria > Bacillota > Clostridia > Clostridiales > Clostridiaceae > Clostridium_B. The sequence continues at coordinate 10,167 of NZ_DAIQBT010000058.1, forward strand.
CTTATACCCTTTGAAATATTGTTAGCAGCATACATGGCCATCATTTCTCCGCTGGCTACTATATATATTTCTTTAGCTTTACCTTCACGGATTGGCATTGCAAATCCACCGCATACAACGTCACCTAATACATCATAGAAAACATAGTCTAAGTCATCTTCATAAGCACCTAATTGCTCCAGCATATTAATTGAGGTTATAATACCCCTTCCTGCACATCCAACTCCAGGTTCCGGACCACCTGACTCAACACATTTTACATCTCCAAACCCTATTTTCATTATTTCCTCTAAATCTACATCCTCTCCTTCTTCTCTTAATGTATCCAGAACTGTTTTCTGTGCAAGTCCCCCTAGAAGTAATCTTGTTGAATCTGCTTTTGGATCACAGCCTACTACCATTATTTTCTTTTTCATTTCAGCAAGTCCTGCAGTAAGATTTTGTGTAGTTGTAGATTTTCCAATTCCACCTTTTCCATAAATAGCTACTTGTCTCATTTTTC
>NZ_DAIQBT010000059.1:0-10368 GCF_036781005.1 Clostridium sp.
TTATGCTTTTTTTGCTTCAATATTTTTGAATACAAGACATAGCACAACGCGTTAAATTATCATATAAGAACAATAAAATTCTATTGATATGGAAGACTAAATAATGTAAAATAAATACAACATAATAACAGGATAAAGGATATGAAAAGGAATAGTACTTATAGTCTGAATTTTAGAAAGCTGTTGACCGATGTGAAACAGTATGAGGAATATGGGGAACATCACCTTGGAAACTTCTATTTTAAATTCAGAATTGTGATAGATGCAGTTTTTGAAAAGTAGATATAGACAGAGCCCCTCTGTTATAAGGGAAAGGCATAAGGTTTATTTAACTTGTGTCCCTAAGATATAAACTTGAATTTATAAATTAGAGTGATGCAGCGAAAATCTAATCTTTCGTCTCTAACTGTATACTGGCAGAAGACGAAAGATTTTTTTATTATTATGAAAAAGGAGAGAAATAGTATGCGTAATTATAAAAAATATAAAAAAAGTTATTTTTTACCATCGGTATCATCAACAAATTGGGTGAATAAAGATTACATTGATAAGGCACCTATATGGTGCAGTGTAGATTTAAGAGATGGCAATCAGGCATTGATAGAACCTATGAGTTTAGAAGAGAAACTCGAATTTTTTAAAATGTTGTTAAAAATAGGTTTCAAAGAAATTGAAGTTGGATTTCCAGCAGCATCTGAAACAGAATATCAATTTTTGAGAACAATTATTGAGAAAAATATGATCCCGGAAGATGTGACAATACAGGTTCTAACTCAGGCAAGAGAACACATTATAAGAAAAACTTTTCATGCCATAGAAGGTGCACCTAAAGCAATTGTTCATTTATATAATTCTACTTCTGTTGCACAAAGAGAACAAGTATTCAAAAAAACAAAAGAAGAGGTTAAGCAGTTAGCTATAGAAGGAGCTAAATTATTAAAAGAATTATCATTGGATACAAAGGGTAATTTTTCTTTTCAATATAGTCCAGAAAGTTTTCCAGGAACTGAAGTAGATTATGCCCTCGATGTATGCAATAATATACTTGATATTTGGCAGCCAGATTGGGAGCATAAGGTAGTTATTAATATACCTACAACTGTTGAAAATGCTATGCCTCATGTATTTGCCAGTCAGGTAGAGTACATAAACAATAATTTAAAATACAGAGAAAATGTTATTTTATCCTTACATCCTCATAATGACAGGGGGTGTGGAGTTTGTGATGCAGAACTTGGATTACTTGCGGGTGCAGATAGAATTGAAGGAACATTATTTGGGAATGGAGAAAGGACAGGCAATGTAGATATTATTACAGTTGCTATGAATCTTTATTCCCACGGAGTTAATCCTAATTTAGATTTTAGTGATATACCGAGTATTTGTAATAAATATGAAAAGCTTACTAAAATGAATGTATATGAAAGACAACCTTATGCAGGTTCATTGGTATTCACAGCTTTTTCTGGCTCTCATCAGGATGCTATTGCAAAAGGTATGATTTGGCGTGAAGAAAAAGATTGTAAACATTGGACAGTACCTTATTTACCTATTGATCCTAAAGATATAGGAAGAAGATATGATTCAGATGTGATAAGATTTAACAGTCAGTCTGGAAAAGGGGGTGTGAGCTATATTCTTAAACAGAATTTTGGTATTCAGTTACCTGAAAAGATGAAGGAAGAAATGGGATATATATCTAAATCAATTTCCGATGTCAAGCATAAAGAATTAACTCCAGAATTGATTTATGAAGTGTTTCAATCGGAATACATGGGAACCAGTCACGTTTTCCAAATAGATGAGTGTCACTTTAAACAGCAAGAGGGTATAATTGCAGAAGTTACAATTGGATATAATAAGCAGCAAAAAGTATTAAAGAGCAAGGGAAATGGACGATTAGACTCCGTCAGCAATGCCTTGAAACAATATTTTTCTGTGGACTATGAAATATCCTGTTATGAAGAACATGCTCTTGAAAAGGGTTCTTCTTCAAAGGCTATATCTTATGTAGGAATTACCTGTGATGATAAATTGTATTGGGGGGTAGGGATTGACCCAGATATTATAAAATCTTCTATTCAAGCTTTGATTGCAGCAATTAATCGTTCCGGACAAATATTATAAATTAATAAATATTTTGTAAAATAATCTTAATCTTTTAATTTTAAATTATGTAAATTAAGAGATTACATAGATTATTTTACTGTATACTTTTGACTCTAATCTTTTAACTTCAATTTCATAAATCTTGAGCCTTTTTCATTGTTTTAAGAGTATCCAGTCTCATGTAACTGTAATTAAGTTTTAAAGCCTCTTAAAGTATTATACTAACAAGTTTTTTTCCAATACCTAATTCTCTATAAGTATCTCTAACGTACAATCTTTTCATTTCGCATGTGTTTTCAGAAATTTTACGGAGTGTAATAGTACCTGTTGCTTTGTCATCAATTAGTGCTAATATCAAAGTTCCATAGGGTGGTCCATATTTTCCCGGTAATATTTTAATTTCTGTCTCAAAATCCTGAAAGTATAGATTTATTTTAAGTGATTTCATATATTCTAAAAAAAGTTTTCTTACTTCTTCTACCATAATGCGTTGTTCATATATATGTTCAAATCGAATAACAGGAGTATCAATATTAAAATTAAATTTCATAAATTATAAATCACCTCTTTTTAAGGATATTATCTTATTCTCATTAATATTTAATACCTATACTTTCTCCCATGAGTACTTTAGTTTCATAGCCCATATTCGACTGTTCCAATAAGTCTTTATGAATTCTTATTTTATTGTGCTTGAAAAATAAAATAATTGTAGAACCTCCAAATTTAAAGTAACCTTTTTGATCTCCTTTTGATATTTGTTTTTGTGGAGAATATGTTTGTATTATACTTCCAACACAGGTAGCTCCTACTTCTACATAAAGTATATCTCCAAAATTTTTTGAATGAAAAATACACCATTCTCTTTTGTTTCTACAAAAAATATTTGTGATGTTTTCTAATGCAATTGGATTTACAGAGTAATAATTTCCTTTAATTTTGTGGGTAGGATTACATATTCCATCATCTATAAAATGAAATCTATGATAATCAGTTGGACAAAGTCTTAATATTAAACAGGTACCTTTATAAAATTTTTCAGCGATTTCAATATTGCCTATAAGATCATACAAACTGTATGTAAATCCTTTTATCTGAAGAATTTTATTTAGATCTATATCTTCATAAACTTTTAATCTTCCATCTCCAGGAGATATTAGGATTTTTTCATTCGTATCAATAGGCCTCGCATTATTCTTAAGAGCACGTGAAAAAAAATCATTAAAACATTTGAAATTATCTGAATTTTGTTTATAATCATCCATGTTTATATTAAAATTTTTTATAAAAGGATAAATATTTTTTTTACTATATTTACTATTACAAAAATAACCATATAATTTTGAAAATAGTTTTTTCTTAACTATAAGTTCTAAAAATTTCATTCCAACAGGAGAAGAATAGATCCATTTTAAATATTTTTCACCTGCTATTTGTTCAATTTCATATTGTTTTGTTTTTCTATTAAAATATTTAATCATTTTTAATTAACCTCGTATAATATGACTTCCTGTTTAAATCTTATAATTTATTTTATCATTATGGAGATTATATAAAAACAGTTTATAGATATAATATTTAAAAAGTTATTGAGTTGTTTTAGCAACATAAGTATAATAAAATTGTATATAATTGTACTCACCAGTCGATAATTAATAATAGAAATCTGGGGTGGTTTTTTTGAATAATACAAAGAGGATGATCTTCGAATCTGCTATAAAAATCTTTTCAAAGAATGGGTACAATGGGGCGACTATGGATGCTATAGCAGCGGATGCTGGTGTGGCAAAGGGAACATTGTATTATCATTTTAAAAGCAAAGAAGAAATATTTAAGTATATAGTAGAAGAAGGAATGAAGTTACTTACGCAAAAAATAGACTTTGACTCAAAAAAGGAAAAAAATGCGTTAGATAAGATAAAGATTTTATGTAAAGCTCAGTGGGGATTGGTTTATGAAAACAGGGATTTTATCAAGGTGGTTATGAGCCAGCTTTGGGGACAGGAAATAAGACAATTAGAACTTAGGGAGTATATAAAGTCATATATAACGTATACACAAAATTATCTGGAACAATGTATGCAGGAAGGCAGTATAAAAAAATGTGATTCATTTTTTTTGGCTTATACTCTATTTGGAACCATTTGCTCTGTTGCGGTTTATGAGTTATTGAACCAGGACAAGAAGAATTTAGATGATATGATAGAAAATCTTATGAATCATATTCTAGATGGAATAAAAAAAGGAGAATGATTTAATCTCCTTTAAAGTTTGCCTGATTTTAGTATAGAAATTATAAGTGTAATGCCAATAAATATAAAAAGTATAAAATATGCAATACCAATTAAAGGTACATTGTAAATTTTAGGACCTATATTTAGGTTTAATATTAAAGAAGAACTGATGATCATAGAACATACTATAATAGAGATTGATAATCTATTCACCATCTTATTTAATTGATTTATAGAGTTATCAATTTTATTGAATTTTAGCTGAACTTTAGCTCTTCCATTTAGTATGCCATCTATTAATTCCACAGTTTTCATTGGAAGTTTTGAGAAATTTTTAGTGAAATTATAAGAGTTTATAAAGATATCCTCTAAATTTATTCCCTGAAAATAGTAGAATCTGTTGTTTTGCTTTAAAAAAGGTATAGCCACATCTAAAATATTAATTTCAGGTGAAATCTCTGTTATCAATCCCTCTATTATTATTAGGCTTTTTACCAGTAATATTAAATCTTTAGGTAAAACTATATTATTATTTTTTGCACACTTAAAAATTTCTGTCATAAGCACTGAAATTTTTATATTTTTTAGTGATGTGGATAAATAATTTACCAAGAACAGTTCTATATCTTCATATAGTTTGTTTCTATCTATTAGTTCTTTTTTTACACCTAGGGATATGATTGAAGATACAAGTTTATCTATATCTTTTTGTACTATAGCTATAATAATCTCATTTAAAAGTGATTTGAGTCCAGGTGAAATTGTACCCACTATACCAAAATCTATAAAACATATTTTTTTATCAAGTATCATTAAATTACCCGCATGGGGATCACCGTGAAAAAATCCATCAGTAAATACTTGTTTAAAGAAAAATAATGCAAGCTTTTCGCCTAAATTTTGTAAGTCGTATTTTTTTTCGTTTAATTTAACCATATCATTTATTTTAAATCCATGGATTTTTTCCATTGTCAAAACTTTGGTTCCAGATAGAGATTTTACTACATAAGGTACATAGCAAAAATTCACATTTTTATTTAGTTCTTTGAATTTTACCATGTTTTCATATTCTAATTTAAAATTTAGTTCTCGTTTTGTGGAAAATAGTAATTCATCTAAAGCTTCTTCAGGATCTATTAAAACATTTTTGAATTTGTTCCTACTAAGTTTTATAATTTTATACAATAGATTTATATCAGTTTCTATTTTTTCTTTTATTTCAGGCCTTTGTATTTTTACAATAACTTTTCTTCCATCCATTAAAGTAGCATTATGTACTTGGGCTATAGAACCAGAAGCCATGGGAATTTTATCAAAACATAAAAAACAATCCTTTATATTTTTATTGAATTCATTAAAAAATACTTTATCTATATGTTCGTATTTTTCAGGAATTACTTCATCTTGAAGTTTTGACAGTTCTTCAATATATTTCAAAGGCAGTATATCTGGTCTTGAGCTTAGTATTTGACCTATTTTTATAAATGTAGGCCCTAAAGCTTCAAATGCCTTTCTAAGATTTTCAGGAGATTTTTTGTCATTGGAATTTTTATTGTCTATTAAAAATTTAAAACCATATTTAGTTAGTACTTTTAATATCTCTTTAAATCTTTTTGCAGATTTGGTAGCCATAAATATTTTAATAACTAAAGCCAAAGGCTTTAGTTATCATTTATTTTACTTTCAAGTTTATTTAGTCTTTCATTTATTTTTGATATATCATCTTTGGTGGCAAAATTCATACTATCTAATATGGATGTAAGCTGAGTTTTATTTAGAGGTTTTATTTGTTCTTTTTTAGCCAGGGCAGTTTTTTTTAGTTCTTCAGATAACTGTTTTCCTTCATCAACCGTTATTCTTCCTTTTTGAACCATTTCCTGAATCAGTTTTGATGCTTTTTCATAGGTGTATGCAGCAGAACCAATTCCTGCTAAAAATAATTTTTTTAATTCATTGATCATGTAAAATCCTCCTTTATAATATTTTTAATTTTAAGGTCTAATATATACATTTTTATAAATGATATATAAAAATAATTAGAAGAACTTATCCAGGCCGTGTAGTAGTGCTTATCTCCCACGGGAGTATTAGCAATAGGTAGCGTTTGGATAAAATATTTATTTTTATATTTATTATACAAGAGCAAAAAGAAATTGACAATTATTATAAACTATAATAAAATATTAAGGTAGCATTATACATAAACATGCGCTCGTAGCTCAGTAGGATAGAGCAGCGGTTTCCTAAACCGCGTGCCGGGGGTTCGATTCCTCTCGGGCGCACCATAAGTCTTGTAAATGATAAATTTACAAGATATTTATTTTATAAAAGGCTTTATTTAAAGTATTTTGCTTTTATTTTATATTTTATTTAATGTTATTAATTTATATGTATGTTTGTTGTAAAAGTAGTTTGTATTGGATTTAAATTATTAATTTTAAGAGGTATTTATGGATGGTTTTATGCTTGAAGCTATAAAGCAAGCCAGAATGGCATTACAATCAGGAGAAGTTCCAGTAGGAGTTGTAATAGTAAAAGATAATAGTATAATATCAAGGGCTTATAATTTAAAAGAAACATTGAAAGATAGTACAGCTCATGCAGAAATACTTGCTATAAGAAGTGCCTCGGAAGTGGTTAAGAATTGGAGATTGAAAGATTGTAGTATGTATGTTACATTAGAACCTTGTCCTATGTGTGCAGGAGCTATATTGCAGTGTAGAATAAACAAGTTGTATATTGGAACCTTTGATCCTACTATGGGGGCTTGTGGCTCTGTAATAAATGTATTACAAAATAAATTTTTAAATTGTTGGACAGATGTCAAGTGGATGTACAATGAACAGTGTAGTACTATGTTAGAAGAGTTTTTTAAAAACAAAAGATAATGTTATACATGGAAGCGTATCGAAGTGGTCATAACGAGCCGCACTCGAAATGCGGTAGTCCGCAAGGGTTCGTGGGTTCGAATCCCACCGCTTCCGCCATATTAAAACGTTAATATTTATATAATGTTGATGCACGAAAAAACCCAGTATTACTGGGTTTTTTGTATTTTATATGAAAGTAGGCTGGTTGTAGTGGGGATTTATTTGCTTTTATAGAACTGTAAGTAAGAAAGATGTAACGCCCTAGGCTGTTTACTTGGTACAAGTTTTTGAAGTGTCTAGAATGATAACATCTGATAGAGCATTCAGAAAAAAATAATGATTAAAACAACTAGAGTAATATTAAATTATAAGGAGCACGGTTATTCCCAGAGTTGGCATTAGCAACACACTAAACAGTAAAAAATATTCGAAAAAATTTGATTCATATGATATAATAAAGTAGAACTATAAAAAGTGGCTAAAGAGATTTATCCTTATATTATAGTGCAATGTATTTGTTTGTGATTTTTACTTGGGAATACAGGGCCAAATTTATTTTCTAACCACAAAGTATATTCTGAGCGGAAAGTAGAGTAATAAACATATTTAATATTAATCTATGTTATCATACTTCTTTTCCGTTTTGGAAGAGGAGTTTTTATATTTTAGGATAGAAAATATAAATAAAAGAATTGGCATCGTAGATATTGTTATTGAGGATTTATTATTCGTAAGTCAAGTTAATAAAAACCATAGATAAGTATGCAAGTCCTATTGTAGAAAGAATGGAGTTGCCATATCAAGTGATTCTTAGGTTCAGGTGGAGTTTGCTATACAGAAATATTTATCTCATCTGAGCTTTATTAACAGTATTCTTAGTGCCTTCAGCACTTAGAATACGTTACTTTAAGAGAAGAACTTATTCCGGTGTGTAGTAGTGCTTATCTTTCACTTTGAAAAAGATGGGAGCGTTAGCAATGGTAGCCTTCGGATAAGGAAAGTAGCGTATCGGCTATACCGTTGATTATGGACGAAACCAATGACAATATTGGTATACTTACTGGAAAACTCGGCGGAATAAAAGGTGTATCCGTAAAATCAATATAATAAAAATCATAAAAATATTTAATTGAAAGGGGTAGTTGTATAATGAATTTTCTTGAAAAGTATCACAGTGAATTTGAAGAGCTGGATAAATTGGAATGCGATTTTATCGATGACGATAAAATATGGGAACAATTGAACAAACATGAGAATCCGTCCCAAGAGGAAGTCAGGCAGGTTTTAAAAAAGGCAGCTGACTGCATAAGGCTGGAACCTGATGAAACAGCCATTTTGATTCAAAACAACGACAAAGAAACGATAAAGGAAATGTATGAACTGGCATATCAATTAAAACAAGAAGTATACGGTGATCGAATCGTTTTTTTTGCTCCTCTTTATATAAGCGATGAATGTGCAAACAACTGTAAATACTGTGGTTTTCGAAGCAGCAATACAGCTATGCACCGTAAAACACTTACGATGGATGAAATTGAAGATGAAGTGAAAATAATGATTGGAGAAGGACAGAAGCGTACTGTGCTTGTCTACGGTGAATCACCTGACACTGAAGTGGATTTCATGTGCGAAACTGTTAAAAAGGTTTACAGTGTAAAAACAGAACATGGGGAAATTCGGCGTGCTAACATCAATTGTGCACCACTCAGAGTTGATGAGCTGAAAAAGCTTAAAGATGTTGGAATTGGAACTTTTCAGGTATTTCAAGAAACCTATCATCACGAGACATATAAAAATGTACATCCTGCAGAAACAATAAAAGGGCATTATCGCTGGCGTCTATATGCTATGGATAGGGCACAGCAGGCAGGGGTGGATGATTGCGGAATGGGTGTATTGTTTGGACTTTATGACTGGCGATTTGAAGTCATGGGACTTTTATACCATACGATCCATCTTGAGGAAACTTTTAACGGAGTAGGTCCTCATACGATATCTTTCCCACGTATTACCCCCGCTACAGAAACGCCATTTTCAGTGAATCCAAAGTATGCAGTAAGCGACAGCGATTTTAAAAAGCTGATTGCCATTTTGAGATTATCCGTACCATATACCGGCTTGATTTGTACGGCAAGGGAATCTGTAAAAGTTCGAAAAGAGGTCATACCACTTGGTGTATCACAGATAGACGCAGGCACGCGGATCGGCGTAGGTGCTTATTCAAAATCAAAAGAAGCCAATGAGCTTCCGGATAAGGAGCAGTTTTCAATTTGTGATCCTCGTTCCTTGGATGATGTTGTAAAGGAAATTTGCGATATGGGTAACATTCCTTCATTTTGTACCGCCTGCTACCGTGCAGGGAGAACCGGTGAAGAATTTATGAAGGTGGCGAAATCCAGATTCGTACATAATTTCTGCATACCGAATGCCATTTTTACTTTTAAAGAGTATCTGCTTGATTATGCATCTGAGGAGACCAAAGCAAAAGGCGAAGTTGTAATTCATAACCATCTTGAGCTTTTAAAAAGTCAACCTGTTTATGATAAAGCATTGTTGATACTTCAAAGACTTGAAAATGGAGAAAGAGATCTGCGTTTATAAAAATCATTTATACATGAATTATATTCAAGTTGAAATAGGTATACGCATCCCGTATTTTTAAATAACGCGAGTTCGAAAATAAAAAAAGAGTTATAGATATGAAAAATCCCATCAAAATGTTTTATTATATAAATACAAACAAAAAAATAAAACGAAAGGATGGGATTTTATGTGAAATTTATTAGTAGAAATATTTTACGATGTTGATAACTATTGTATAGCTTTTGAAGAATACTGCCGGAGCCATTTTATAGAGGAAAGCAACTGTAGTAATTTCTCAATAATAAAGAGTAGAAACTTATCACTTAGTGAAGTCATGACAATAATCATATACTTTCACTTATCATCCTACAGAAATTTCAAAGCCTATTATACAAAGTATGTATCAACCTAAGACCCTATTTCCCTAAGCTTGTAAGCTATAACAGGTTTGTAGAACTAATGCAGGAAGCATTGGTTCCACTACTATTATATATGACAAAGTTTAGAAATGGCAAGTGTACAGGAATTTCTTTTATTGATTCCACCACTTTAGATGTATGTCATAACAGGAG
>NZ_DAIQBT010000060.1:0-10088 GCF_036781005.1 Clostridium sp.
AAACTCATCTGTTATCTCCCATGATTGCTTTTGTATCATTTGCAGATCTCTCCCTCTCCCTTTTTCTTTATTATCGTATCATACCAGAAACTATTTAGGGATAAGCTCTTAATATTAAATAATTCTTCATCCAAAACTTTGGAGGGAAAATGGAGGGAAAATTTAATTTTAGGATAAAATAATAACCGTTGAAACTTAGTGTTTCCAACGGTTTCTGGTGCATCAGAGAGGACTTGAACCCCCGGCACGCTGGGACGTAATAATCAATTTTGCACAATCCCTCACTACCCCTAAACCCTGTTATACTGTCATTTCATTTCCCGTCTTGTCCCTTATTATACCCTTTTATTTTATTCTATAAGGGGTAAAAAAGGGGGTAAAATTTTCTGCAAGTAATTATTCATTATCTATCATCCCTATATATGTCCATATTAAATTATGTGCATTTCTGCAAGTTGTGCAACATAAAAAAGATAAAATCTAGACTTTGCAAAAACATCTGTACTATCTGTACTTTTACCCTGAAACCCTTGATATAAAAGGAAAGTACAGATAAATTATCTGTACTTTCATATCTGTACTATGTGTACTATCTGTACTTTTAATAAGAATTCATATTGTCAATCGTTATTATAGTTATCTTCCGTATAAGCAGTAATTTTTAAATCTGTCTTATATCCTTCTAAATCGTCTATATCTGTTATATAGTATTTTTTACCATTATGCTCTATAACACAACTCAAATCTATATCACTACGCCAATTTAGCTTAAATATAGCCTGTACTTTAGTATTTGCAATAATTGCTTGTTGAATTTCCTTTGTAGTTGCGTGTCTATAATATGCCCATATATTTTTATCCAAATAATCAAGCTTTCGGTCGGTTTCTCCCAATTCATTTTCATATTCTACATAATGCAGTATATTTATTTTTTTATTTTTTATATTTTTCATATCTACCACATCCTTATTGTATAGCCCTTATAAATTCTTCATAATGCTCATATAATCCAACATAGGAATCAAGCATAGAAGCCATACCATCAATACGTTGTTTTGCTGCCTGATTCTTAATTGGCACTATATTACCATTTCGGTCTGTCTGAACTCCAGTATTAGTAAGACACCATTTAAGAATAGGATTATTATTATAATTTATTTTCTTGGCTTGTAGGTCTGCCCCCATATTCTGCATTGGTAATGATAATGTTCTGGCTCCCTGGATACATCTAACCATTTTAAAGCCATATTGCTCCATTTCTTCAACCCAATATTTAGCTGAATAACTGTCATAGTAAATCCACAAAGGAGTAACACCATATTCATTTAACATTTCTAAAAACCATGCTGTAATATCTGAATAATTTATACTATTACCATTACATAATCTTAACAGTCCACGTTCTAGCCATTTATCATAAGGTATCTTTTCATGGTACACTCTTTTTTCAAAGTTATCATATGGCAACCAATACATTTGATGCACATATCTTTTATGGGTTTCTTTATCCATTAATAAAAGAGTTGCTGCTGTTAAATCTGTAGTAATGGATAAATCAGCTCCACCTATAGCATAGCAGTTTTTAAACATTGATATATCAAAGGTTTCAGGATTATTTATATCATCAAATGTAAGCCATGCACTGCTTATTGTATCCCTTATATTAAAATCTTTTGTTAATACGCCACTTATATCTTTTGGATTTTTTTTAGCTCTTTCAACTTTAACATCTAAATCATCAATCTTTTTAATTACACCTAATCCAGGGTTTGCCTTGTACCATGCTGCTGGACTTGTCCATTCTTCTTTTTTATCCAGTTCATAAAGAATAGGTAAAAAGGTATTATCTTCAAAATTACCATCAACTACATTACAAGCATACTCATATATATCATCAAAAATACATTCTCTGACGGTTCCGGCTGTAGTTATCATAATCATTAAAGGTTCCCGCCTTGCACTCATTGACTGTTTCATTACTTCATATAGGTTTCTATCTTTTATACTGTGTAACTCATCCATGATAACACAATGAGAGTTTAAACCATCAAGTGTATCACTATTTTTCCCTAATGGTTGAAATCGGCTCATAGTTAGAGGAAAATATAAATCTGTCTTACGTTTTCTAATATGTTTTGATAACTCTGGACTTTGTTTAACCATATTGTGTGTTTCATCAAACAATAATCTTGCTTGGTCTTTTTTACTGGCCACACTAAAAACCTCTGCCCCTCCTTCTCCGTCTGCAATCATCATATAGGCAGCTATACCACTTAACATTGTTGTTTTTCCATTCTTACGTGCCACATAAAACATACTTTCCCTATAACGCCTTAACCCTGTATATTTATCTACAAAACCAAATAAAGCAGTTATATAAGCCTTTTGAAATAGTTCTAATATGACTGGTTTTCCTGCCCATTCACCTTTTGAATGTTTACAAAACTTTTCTATAAATTCTATGGGTCTATTGGCTTTATTTTCGTCAAATATATATTTCCCTGGATTTTTAATATTTTTTACAAGTGCTTCATATTCCTTATAGACTCTCTTACTTACCACCAATTGGTTGTTAGTGATGCTTTTCCAATATTCAAGAATATAGTTCATATTAAGCCCCCTTTATAAAATCAATCAAAGGGTCTTTTTTTTCTTTCTCAATGACTGGTGGTAATAAATCTGTTACTTGTTTATATAAAAGACTGTACCTTTGAATAGTAGTGTTATAAGCTTTTAATGCTGGATGCTCTTTTAAAAATTCCTGACTACCATTTTTAAACAAGGTGGTTGTTCCTTCCTCTTCCACCTGACTCTTTAATTTAATAAGTGTCTGCTGCATAAAAACCAATTCATTGTACAGGCTCTGTGCTATTGGTTGTCTGTCTTTTGGTATTTCTTTTAATATTCTTTTAAGTTTTTTTAACTCTATTGAAATCTCTGTATTTTTCATAAAATCACCTACCTTTTTATTCCTTTTCCCACCCTAAATATAAAAAACCTCATGGAGAGGTTTTAAAATGGGGGCATACGGTCTTCGCCACAGCCCCTATATTTTCATACCTGGGGGGTATATATCAAATCTCCAGCACTATCAAAACTAACACCTTCAATACATGGATTACTACCATGTATAACATTATGACACTCAATGCATAATGCCTGTAAGTTATCCCAGTTCAACGTTATATTTGGATTATTAATATTTTGCGGTGTTATATGTTTTTTATGATGTGCTATATCTGCAGCCTTTCCACACCTTTCACATATATAATTTTTACTTTGCATAAAGCCATTACGACATTTAACCCACTCTTTACTTCTATAAAAATTTAATGCATATTTTTGAGCCATATTACCTCCAATTTAATCAACATTTATTAATTTTTATATCTTTTTTATGTGCTTTGAATGTATCATCACTAGGAGAAAGATACCTTCATCCACTGCCCTCAATCCTCCTATTTTCAATGCCTTTACAATTTTTTAATATCCAACGTACTTATAATTTAAAACAATACCTATATAGACAAATTAATACTTTAGTTTCCTTATAGCTTCCCTTACTACCTCTTGATCCATTCCAATATATCTCAATGTTGTTGCACTTGATTGATGCCCTAAAGCTTTCTGTACTAAACCTATATCTTTCTTGTTATCCATGTATAACCAATAAGCAAAGGTCTTTCTTGTACTATGGCATCCTATCCCACCTAAATTAAATTCATCTGCTATACCCTGCATTATTCTATAAGCCTGTGTCCTTGATATAGCCTTATCCCCTATCCTACTTTTTATAAGATAATCACTGTCCTTCATATCTTCCGTATATTCATCTATCATTTTTTTCAAATCCCTGTTCAGTACAATTTGAATTGTATGGCCTGTCTTCTGTTGTTTAACTTTTAGATTCCATTTTTTACGTGTATCTTTAACTTTCAGGTTCAAAATATCACTTATTCTCAAGCCACAAAATACGCCTAATCCAAACATGATGGCATTTCTTATATTTTTAGTTTTTAAATATTGTATTATATCCCTTACAGTCTCTTTGTCCTTTATAGGTTCAACCATTGCATTACCCCCATATTTTACGCATATGCTCATAGTTCTTATCCTGTAAGAATTGAACTATATATTTTAATTTTCTTTCTACCATACAATCTCTATCAACGAGTATCTTCGTTATATCGTTACTTGTGTATTTTCTTTCTCCAATCCAACTTCCTGTTTTAATCCTATATCCTAATTCATTTATATATTTTGCTACCTTTTGAACATTCTCCAATTCCAGATATTTCTTAAATATTATAGTTTCCAGGCTGTCACTTTTTTCTATGGCACTATTACTTTCAAGAACTTCTAACACACCTTTTATAATTTTCATTTCACTCCTGTATTTCGTTGTTACTTTCTTTGCCAATTCTTCATATTGTAATTTTTTACTTATTAAATTTTCATTCATATGCTATTCCCTCCCCATTGCTGTTAATGCCACAAGTAAACCATCAATGGTTTTATCATAGTCGCTTGTACCATCAAACCACTTCATTAATATAAATTTTGATACTTGTCTTGCCAATGGTTGTATTGGTTCTATGTCCCATGTTTTCCCTGTGGTGCTTTCTAAATATGATGGTATGGCTTCAAGTATAGGAGATATTACAGTGTCCAAGTCTTCACCATCAACCCTTAGTGTGTCTCTTGCTTCTTCTATGGTCATAATCATTAATATTCACCTCTCTAAATTAAGGGGTAGCGTTTCAACGTTACCCCTTACCCATTAATTACTAAACCTATTTTTAAGCTGCTGCCCTTGATAACTTTACAAATGCTTCTTTTACCAATGGCTTTGTGTCTGCTATTGCCATAGCTCTATAGTCTATCAGGCCACTTTTGAAACTACTGTCTCTGGAAGTCTCAACAATTATACCTTGTGGCATATTGTAACCCATGTAATTGAAGTTACCTAATAATATAACATCATCTGCAATATTATCATCAATAACAACTGGTTTCCCCAGTATATATCCTATTTCCTCATTCTTTGGGTCTGCAATAAATATTGGTCTACCCTGTGCATCTGTTAAGCTATATACTAAATTGTAAAGTGTTGAATTGCTCATAGCCCATTTTGCTCCGGCTCCATATCCTCTCTTTAACATTCCCATCATTTTTGTAAAATCTTTATACCCTGGATTTCCTGCTAATGCAAAGGTAAAACTATTTGTGGCATCCCAGGTAATGCCCGTTAATATTCCCGTTCCTTGCCCTGCCCCTGTTCCATTTACCAGAGCATCTGCTATACATTCCATTACACAATTTGTAAGCTCATCAATCATATAGCTTTCAAATGCCTGTATAGTCATTTTTTTAGCTGCTGCACTTATAGAGAATACTTTAATTATTTCATATGCTCCAAATAATACATTTACTATATTATCACTTGGATTTTCTGAACTTACTGTATTTCCTTCTATATGCCAATTTGCCTTATTGCTTGGTGTTGCTATTGGTATACTTAAATTTGTTGGTATATTAAAATTTCTGCAATTTGAAATTAAACCACCCATTTTACGTGCTTTAACTATAACTTCATTTAATGTAGATGTTGGTAATACTGCTGCACTGTTTGTAGTAGTACTAAATGAATCGGTTCTTCTTTCGGCATCAACAATTTCCATTGCCCTTGTGAATGTTTTATTTTCAACATCTGTAAGCTTTTGTCCTAACATAGTTTTATAAAAAGCACTTCTATATTCTTGACTTGAAAATACATCCCCTTCTGGTACTTTATTTTCATTGTTGTTAAAATTCATTCCAGTTATTGGATTAAATTGATTTCCGGCACCTGGTCTTTGATTTCTTTCTTCAATATTTACTTTTGCTTGTTTCAATCCTTCAAGTTCTATGTTCAAACCTTCAATGTCTGCATTTGGGTCTGTATCAATTATGCCGCCTATTTCTGATGCTCTCTTTTCAATATCCTGTATACTTGAGTTTCTATAAAAATTAAATACCTCTGCTATTGTTTTAAATTTCATATTTATACACTCCTTTTCAATATCTGGTTTACTTTTATCTTTAATTGCTGGATATTTTTTTGTTTATCCCATATTCCCTGTATGGCCGTCCTTGCTTCAATAGAGGTTTGGGGATAAGCAGGGAATGGGGTTATGCTAAACTCATATACCTTTTCTATTTTGTTTATTGTCCTGGTGTTGCTCTTTGCATCAAAATTATCTCCTCCAGGGGGTACTTTGAAAGCAAAACTCATACCAGATAAATCTCCCCTCTGTACTGCTGTATAAATTGATTTTCCTTCTTCGGTTATTGGTAATTCTGCGGTCATTTTAAGTCCTACCGGGTCCAAATTGAACCTCATTGTTTTTGGAGTACGTGCTAAAGGTACTTTAGTCAAGTCATGGTTGTATAAAAGCCTTATATCTGATAAATCGGCTGCATCTAAAGCCCCATTTCGTATTATTTCGGTATATGAACCAAATACATCATTTATTTTAGTTGGTGTATTAAATACTATCGGTATCCCTTCCAATATAAGGTTACTTTCTCCTGCTGGAACTGCTGCTCTTAAATTGGATGTTCTAAACTCCTTCATTCTCATTTCCTCCTTTACCATTCATTTGATACTGGTCTACAATATCTGTTGACACCACATTCAAAGTCTGAATCCTCCTGTCACCGTCCTCAACTGCTGGTAAATTTAATATTTCTAATGCCTGATTTATAGTAAATAATCCCAGGGGCATTAATTCTTTTAATATAGTGGTTTTTGTAGTGTTTGAAGCAAATTGCAGCCTGTTGGCTTCAAGTAGGATACTATTTCCAAATGCCTGTTCCCTTGGGGTAAATAGCTTGTCTGTTAATTCCAATGAAAATTGTACAGCTAAAGGTTCAATTACACTTTCATAAAATGCTGCCCATTCATTTTCACTGTAAGTACTATTTACGATATTCTCTGATATTCCTAAATAATCATATATTTTCTTTTTTACCGATTCTAATTGTTTATCATCAATTACATATGACTTCATTTCCAAAGGTACATAGTCAAATTTATTGTCTATTGCTGCAATTCCTCCAGTATTACTTACTGTCAAATAATCATTTATAAAAGCTTCTTTTTCTATTTTTAATTTTTCAGGACTTAACACTTGATTATATTTCAAAATACCCCTTATAGTTGCACTAGCTTTTATTGCATTTTCCATACCTTCACTTTGAGTATGTGCCAAATCCAATGTAGGCATTATTGCTGTATTTATATCCCCCAGTAAATCATTAGAATTAAAATGTCTTCTAATTGTAAAAACTTCATCATAAGGTAAAGTAAAATCCTTACCACCCATAAAATAAAATTTACAATATAATGCCCCTGTTGGGTCTGTGAGATATTCCATATTTAATGGCCTTAATGGATATATACCAGTTAAATAACCATTATCATCCTTTTGTAAGTAAGCAAAAGCATTATTATATAAATAATAGTGAGTTACCAACTTATAAATCATGTCATAAGTGGTCATATAAGGATTAGGTTTTACCTGTAACAACCTATTAAATTGGGCATCCCCATCCTTTCTCTGACCTGCTATTGTTACCACATGGGTTGGTTTAAGTTTTGCAGCATTTCTAGCTATTGCATCAACTGCTGCTCTATATATATCATTTTGGTATGCGTCACCACTAAAAGGAGTAAATATAGCAGGACTGCCATTCATAACCTCGGCACGTTCTGTAGTTGATGGACTTTTATTTTTCCCAAACAATTTATTTAAAAGGTTCATTGTAGATTTCTCCCATTCTTTTATATGTTAAAGGCACTTTATACCATCTCCTATAGTAACTAACAAGATACCTTCTATTAAGTTTTCAAAGAACTTTAAAATATTACTTCTTTTTAATCCATTAATTGTTTAAATTCTTCTTCTGAAAGCTCGGACAAATTATAATCATCACTTCTATAAAACATTGATTCTAAATCATATCCTTGTCTTTCTTTTTCCAATATAAATTGAATTTCTTCCTTAGTAAAATCTTTACTTTCATTCATAGCTTTAATGACATATTCTCTTTTTTTATTAATAGGCCTGTTTTTATCTAGCCATTGTAACAAAATCATATGAATTAAATCCTCTGGTTCGTCATACCTTAACTCTTTAGATACACAAGTATACTCGTTATAAATTTCCTTATTTATCAAGCAGCTTTCAACTTCCGTATCATCAAAGAAACTGTCTTTAAAATGTTTATAATATCTCTCTTCGGATATTCCCTCTATTATGGATTCCACATCTATTGAATCCATAAAACTAATAATATGTTTTTGATGTTCTAAATAGTAAAGTCCTTGACTTTTACTCTTTTTATAACCTAATCTTTTAATGGCCTTTCTCAAGGCATCTGAATTTGCATCAAATCCCATTTCAATATTTATGGAACTAAATTTTTCTCCTTCATTCAATCTGTCAATTACATCATATTCCGAAATTAACTCAATCCATTCATTTATAGTTTTATTTGCTTCCAACTACAATCATCCTCTCAAGGTTAAATGTATCTTTATTATTTACAATATTACACTTTTTTGTATTCTACTTGTGTCTTTTTCCGTCAAAACTTTTGGGACTTTTAAATTAACTATCAGTATAGATGTACATTATTTATTACACCTAAGAACTTTAAATTGTTTAACCCCGCCATAACTCCTCTCTTAAAATAATATCTGTTATCCAAACAAGCTAGATATCCTGTTTTATCGTCCAATTCATCCAGCAGGGTATGAAATTCTTCTAGAAGATGATCATATAGGATATGTTGTATCTCATTGCACCTAGAAACTAACTCTTCTCTACCTTCCATGTCGTCTATATATTCCACATCCTCCATAAGATGATTGTACTCATTTTCTATAGTTCCATTGACAATAACTTTAAATATCTCATATGGAGAAGTTCTCTTATGCGGTAAAGCAGTTTTATTTTTTATGACTTCATCTAAATTGTTTAATATTTCTTCTCTAGTTTCAATTACATCATCCTCTATACTCTTATTATTGTCGTTAGTTTCCCTTACTTCCACCTGTAGAAGATTTTTCACGAGGTCTTTTCTTACTTCTTCCAGTAATGTTTTTAATCTATTATTTGGAGCTGTTGAAGTAACTTCATCTAGTAATTCCAGTAAATGTTTTTTATTATTTTTCATAACTTTATACCTCCTGATTTTTACTATTTTGACTTAAGATCCTTTTTCCCATAGAAATTCACTTGTTGAGCAAATAAAAGAGCATTTATTGTATTTAGTACATAAGATTGATTCCTAGAATTTAGCTGTGAAATTAAGGAACCTATTTCAACTCCAGTTTTAATTACCAACGCTTGTTTATTCATGTTTTCCTCCTTGACATTTGCCACCAAAAGAAGTAAATTAAGAATGTAAGGGTTTGCTTCTTTTGGCAAACTTATTTTTTTATTTAAATGGGTTTATATCGTCTTTAATTTCTTCAAAATCAATAACTTCTATATCAAGCCAACATCTCAAACTATTACTCACCTTGTCTTTTACCCCAAAACTTTTAAGTTGTCTCCCAAACTGTACCTTATTCATTGGAGTAATTTCATTTAGATAACACCAGTTAAGGTAACTTCTATATACATCATCTTTTAAAATTCTACTGCCTTTTATAGGTGATGCTTCCATTTTAGATTTAAAGAATGAGTAGGCACTATCAACCTCTTGTCTATATTCTTCCATTTCATGCTCTGATGCTTCACTCATTGCAACTTTCCATTTGTTATTTTTAACTCTTTGAAGTCCTTCAAAACTCCACATAAAAACAATATCTAATTCATTAGCAATAATTCTATCTGCAATGCCTGTATCTTTAATCTTGTCCCTTATCCCTTCTGAAACTTCTTTTTCTGTGCCAAAGGATATATTAAAAGGTATAATTACAGGTCGCCTAAAAAATCCTGTGGACTTATCTGCTGCACTTGGCATCCTATTTAACCCAAAGAACATAGCTATGTTAAAACCCATTCTAACTAAATCCTTATTTTTCCTATTTACTA
>NZ_DAIQBT010000061.1:0-9844 GCF_036781005.1 Clostridium sp.
TTTACAACAAAAATATCCCGCATTTATGCGGGTTGTAGCGTTTTGCAAACACCTATTACTTATATTAAAAGAAAGGATTTGATATTTATGAATAAAAAAATTCCCTTTTCCCCTCCTGATATTACCCAGGATGAAATTGATGCCTTATCTGAAGTTTTAAAGTCAGGCTGGATAACCTCTGGTCCTAAAACTGCAGAATTTGAAGAAAAATTAGCCCTCTACTGCAATGCAAACTATTCTGCAGCAGTTTCAAGTGCCACCTGTGGTATGGAACTTTTATTAAAAGTATTTAATATTAAAAGTGGAGATGATGTAATAACAACTCCATACACCTATACATCCACTGCAGCGGTGTCTATTCAAAGAGGTATAAAACCAATTATGGTAGATGTAAAAAAAGATGATTTCTCCATAGATATAGATAAAATATATGATGCAATTACAGAAAATACAAAAGCTATTTTTTCTGTGGATTTTGCTGGAGTACCCGTGAACTATAATGCTTTAAAAGAAGTAATAAAGCTTAAAAATCGTGAGGATATACTGCTTGTATCAGACTCTGCCCATGCTCTTGGAGCCTCATATAAAGGAAAGAAAGTAGGCAGCCAGTTAGATGCCCACGTATTTTCTTTTCATGCAGTAAAAAATTTAACCACTGCAGAAGGAGGAGCTATAACCTTTAATAACAATAACTTACTTGGGAAAGAAAACCTATTAAAGGACTTAAAATTGAATTCCCTTAATGGTCAGTCAAAAGATGCACTATCCAAGATGAAAGCAGGTGCCTGGAAATATGATATAGTTACAGCAGGGTATAAATGCAATATGGCAGACATAAATGCCGCCCTTGGATTAGTTCAGCTTAGAAGATATAGTGATATGCTAAGAAGGCGAAAAAATATATTCGAAATATATTCAAGTATATTATCACAAAAAGAGTGGGCAATCATTCCTTTTAAAGAGGATGAAGATATGGAAACTTCCTATCATCTATATCCTCTCAGAATTAAAGGACTAAAAGAAGAGCAAAGAAATGAAGTTATAAAGACACTTGCAGAGAAAAACATAGCAGTTAATGTTCACTTTATACCACTGCCTATGTTTACATTATATAAATCTCTTGGATATTCCATAGAGGATTACCCAAATGCCTATGAACAATACAAAAATGAAATAACCCTTCCCCTTTATTCCACTCTCCTTCCAGAAGATGCGGAATATGTTGCAAAAGAACTTATAAAAGTAGTAGAGAAGGTGAATAAATAATGAAAGTTGATTTTTATACTCCAAAAAGGGAATATAACGAAAAAAAACAAGAATTTAATAAAGCTATAAAAAATGTTTTGGAAAAAGGAAACTTTATATTGGGAGAAGAGGTTTCAGAGTTTGAAAGAGCCATAGAAAAATATACCGGTGCAAAACACGCTATAGCTGTAGCTTCAGGCACAGATGCTTTAGTCATATCCTCTGATGTACTTGGCTTTAAAAATGGTAAAGAGGTAATAACTTCACCTTTTACCTTTCTCGCTTCCACTTCTTGTTTGGCTAAACACAATGCAAAACC
The DNA here is from genome assembly GCF_036781005.1 of Clostridium sp. GTDB lineage: Bacteria > Bacillota > Clostridia > Clostridiales > Clostridiaceae > Clostridium_B. The sequence continues at coordinate 1,565 of NZ_DAIQBT010000061.1, forward strand.
TGTGTTTGTAGATATAGATGAAGATACTTTTAATATTGATGCAGATAAAATTGAAGAAAAAATAACTTCAAATACTAAAGGTATCCTGCCTATACATTTATTTTCTCAGATGTCAGACATGGATAAAATAATGGATTTAGCTTCAAAATATAATCTTAGTGTACTTGAAGATGCCGCAGAAGCCTTTGGCATGAGATGGAAAGGTAATAACAATACTACCTATAAACATTCAGGTACTTTAGGGGATTTGGGAGTATTTTCTTTTTTCCCTACTAAGACATTAGGTGGCTACGGAGATGGAGGTATGATAGTTACAAACAACTCTCATTTAGCTGAAAAAGTTAAAATGTTTAGAGTTCATGGTGCCTCTCAAAAATACCATTATGACTACATAGGCTATAATTCAAGACTGGATACAATTCAAGCTTCCTTGCTGCTTGTTAAATTAAAGTACATTGACAATTCCATAACAAAACGTAACATTGTTTCCAATTGGTATAAAGAAAGACTTGAGGATCTCCCTTACATAAAAATTCCTGAACTTAAAAACGATCAAAAACCTGTATATTATGTATTTAATATACTTGCAGAAAAAAGAGATGAACTCTGTGCCTATTTAAAAGAAAAGGAAATTAGCTGCAGTATATATTATCCTATACCTCTTCATCTTCAGAAGTGTTTCAGCTATCTTGGCCATAAAAAAGGAGATTTTCCTGTATCAGAAAAAATATCTAAAGAAATATTGGCACTACCTATTTATCCTGAAATATCAGAAGAGGAAATTGACTTTGTATGTGATACCATAAAGTCCTTTTATAAAAAATAAGATTATTTTAAAAAACAACCATAACATTATGGTTGTTTTTAACTATCTATTATTTGACCTAGTAGATTGTATAACAAAATTTTTAAATTTTTGAACTACTGGTGTGGAATATTTGTCTTTTACCACCGCTAAATAAAATCTCCTTTCCCAAATGGGACTTGTTATTTGAATAACTTTCAAATCCATGGAATTAAGCATAGGCATATTAGGGCTTATTGCTATACCAAAGTTTTTAGAAACCAGTCCTGCAACTACCTGATCCTCTTCAACTTCATAAGCAATTTCAGGTACTCTACCAATCTGAGCAAACAAATTATCAATTATAGGTCTAAGACCACTTTTTTTTGTAAAAAATATATAAGGATATGAAATCGTATCCATTAAGTCTATAGTATCTCTGTCTGCTAGGGGATGATCTTTTGGAACAATCAATACAAGTTCCTGGGTTGCAACTGGTATAAATTCAATACTTTGTTCTCCTTCTATTTTAGAACAAAAAGCAATATCGTATTTTCCGGATTTAAGTCCTTCTATAATATCCCCTGTTACACCTGTATGAAAGTGAAATTCAATAGATTTTTCCCTGTTCTCTTGCAAAAATTTTCTAGTAATTTCCGGTACAAAATCCGTTCCTAAAGTACGAAGGAATACAAGTTCAATAATACCTTCTCCATTTCCAATCATTTTTAACGTTTTCACACTGGAATCCAAAATTTCTAATGCTTTTTCTACATCCTTCAAAAACATTTTACCATATTTAGTAAGTACTACATTTCTACCCTCCTTTTCAAACAAGGATACCCCAAGTTCTTTTCCGAGTAGTGCTATAGCATGACTTAAACTAGGTTGTGTAATCATCAATTCCTCTGCAGCTTTAGTATAGTGCTCCAAATGTGCCAGAGTTACAAAATAACGCAAATGATACAAATTCAATTTAGCACACCACTTTCTCATAATACATCTATCTTACTATTACCAATTATAACAGGAACTATATATAAAATCTATAGATTATTAGAATATTATCAATTTGTTTTTGTTAAATTTATGTCATATAATAAACTCGTAATTTAGATGAAATCGATTAGTAATAAAATTTAACTTTTATCTTAATGAAATAGTATGCTATTTTATATTTATTTGTTAGAATAATTTATTATCAATGAAAAATAAAGTCAATATGTGTATATTATTGATACTTTATGTAATATATTCATTGGTTTTTCTTAGATTATATGTTTTTTTACAAATTGTACTATTTCTTCAACCAATTCCGCGTAATATTCTGGACTGGAATAGCAGTGATCCGATCCCTTAATAAATTTCAATTTAGCCTTACCGCTTAATAATTGATAAATTTTCCTTGCATACAAAGGATATACGGATTTATCTTCTGTTCCGTGAACTATAAGTGTATTCCCCTTCATTCCTTTCAAGTAATCAAAGATCCTATAATTAAATGCATCATCCATTGCCTTTTCACTAAGTATATTATTCTCAAAATTTATATGTCCTTTTTCCAAAAATTCATATAATTTATCTCCTGTAACTTCAGAAATAAATATATCGTACATATTAAATCCAGCACTTATAAGAATAGAATTTTTGATTATATTAGAATATGTAGAAGCAATTACTACGGCAATTGCAGCTCCCATACTAAATCCCAATATATTTATATTCTCTTTATCAATATAATCAAGAGAGTTTACAGATTTAAGTACTTTTTTACAGTCTTCCACTTCTGAGGATATAGTAACATCCTTAAAATCCCCATCACTTTCTCCGCTACCCATAAAATCAAATCTAACAGAAGCCACATTGAGTTTTTCTAGGGTTCTGGCCATTTTCACAAACATAAAATTATGCCCTAATTTATTTCCCATAAACCCATGACAGAAAATTATACAAGGTACCTTACCTGATATGTCAGGTCTATTTATAATTCCCCTTATACTTTTATTTTGATCATCTTTTATTTCAAAATTTTCAACCATATTAAACCTCCTTTTATAGTGCTATTTGAAATATCACACTTAAATAATATCTATATTTATTTTACAATATTCTATATGTAAAAATTAATTTTTTATTGAGATTCCACAAAAAAATATAAAAAATATGCCTCCTAATGAACTGTACATTAAAGAAGACATATTTATCTCATATTAATATCAATAATTCTTTATTCACTTACATAAGAAATCCACATATCTCTTATATTTTTGAAATAATCGTCTTTTGTAATATTATAAAGCACATTCATCTGTTCTATATGCACTGAATGATAAAAATCCGAACTGCTTGGTTTTGATTTCTTTACAATATGATAAAGATCATAAGCTGTAAACTCTCCCATGTCATAATAAGGTATAATAGACCTCAAACTATCTAACCCTTTATCCCAGTATTCCCTAGCCATATTGCTGTAGTATATATTTCCTGGGCAATTCACATTGCTCCAATCATATAAACCAATTAAAGTAAATATAAATCCGTTTAAAGTATAGGTAGAAGTTGAATTTACATACTGTTGAAAAAATACTTTGTCTTTAAGTCTACTATCTAATATTCCCAGATTATCCATTACTCCCCCTTTAGAAATAGGTGTAAGCAAATATTTTAAAACTTTCTTTCCACAATCCAGATATTTTACATCTTTAGTAAGATTATAGGCCCTGGCAAATACACTTAATGCCTGACCCTGTGACATACTGGAAGACCATCCCTCATCTAAAGATTCATAGTGATAATATTTAAATTCATACCTGAAAGAACCATCCTCTTTTATATTATCTGTTAGGAAATCTGCCATATTTAAAAATTTCTCTTTACCTTCTTTATTATCAATATATCTATCATATAGCCATAAACCATACTGACACACTGTTACTGTATTATAATAAAATTTATCATTATACTTTACCATAGGTATTCCTTTACCATCAAACTTAAAATGATCCGATTCAATATAAACCCAATCCTGTTGAACATTGAAATATTTTTTAAATGTATCATAGTCCTTATATAAAAAATAGCTGCATTTATTATCCTTATAATACTTTTTACCGCTTTTACACATTTCTATAAAATCAGATGAAAATGTATATTTTTTTGAAACCGGTGCCTTTTGTTCAGCTAATAATTTACATACCTTGGCTTCATTTATAATATGACCAGGCAAAGATTTATCTTCTATAATTTTATTGTATCCTTCTATTGCCGTAGAATATTTTTTATCATTATGATCCTTTCTACTTCTTTTTAATATATTTACCTTTTCTTTTAAAGATACATCACCCACCCTCTAAATTACCTGCGGCTCTAGTTCCTTGGAATATCATAAAAATCAAAATTACAAATATATATGTAACTTTAATAAAAATATTTTTTCCTATAATCTTCATAGACTATAAAATTCCCCTTTCTCTGCAGTAACTCTACATAATACTTTAATATTATCTTCTACTAAGAAAGAATATATTCTAAAAAATAAAAAACTCTAACTTAATTTAAAATTAGAGTTTTTTATCCCACTTATACTATTAATGATTTTAACTATATAATTTACAATAACACATAGCTAATCTTGAAAAAACTCTTAAATAACTGGTAAAGTCATTAAGAAAAATTTTTGTAGTTATCTATTAGTGAAAATTATATAGTTCCTCCGCCGATAACTAAGCACATTAGTTTGTCTTTTTACCTTTTTATTTTTATATTCATCCTCATATGATGAATCATTTTAGAAAATTGCTTGTTCGATTTGAGAAAACAGATGCAGCCTATTTGGGGCTTATTAAGCTTGCCTGTGCTTTTATCGCTTTCAGAAAGATTAAAATAATTTAGGGATAAACTCTAAGTCCTCATTGCCAACTTCAAAAGCAAGGTAGGCATAATCCAAACCTAATTTTTGAAATGCCTCATTATGCATTTCCGGTGAACTTGAATGCCTGATTGGATATGCAATTAATCCTATAAGTTCTGTATGTCCTGTAATTTTTTGAGCCATAATAAATCTTCTCCTTTTAATTTTCATATTTTATTTGTGCTTGTCAATTAATGGCTTAATATTATATAATAATTTTAGAATATATGAAGCCCTACCCTTTTGTTTTAATTAGTTTGTTTGGTCGCTTACTACACTAAAACATTTGGATGGGTTTTTATACAGTTTTTATGTTATCTATATGCACTAATAAGCCTAAGCACCTTATATAATTCATTTGCTTCTAATTGTCCTGGAGCAGATGCAGCCTTAGCAGAACCAAAAGTCAACGCTGATCCAAAAGTTTCGCCTGCCAATCGGGTAATAACACCAAGGATTCCCATAGACATAGTAATAATCGGAGTCTTATTATGGTTACATTTCATTTCACAAGTGGCACTTAAAAGTTCAAGTACGTCTTTTTCACTACATGGCATCACTGCTATCTTAGCTATATCTGCCCCAAGCTGCTGCATCTTACACATCCTCGATACCAATTCCTCTTTATCAGGAGTTTTGTAAAAATCATGATTTGATAAAATTACCTTTACATTATATTCATGAAGTTCCTCTACAATTTTTTTCACCACTTCATCTTCTGCTACAAATAATTGGACATCTATCATATCAGCATCTCCCGTAGCTGCAATTACTTTATTAAGTTCTACATAATATTCTAAACTAATTTCCTTTTTTCCACCTTCCCTGGCAGTTCTAAAGGTCACTAATATAGGAATATTATTCAAACCTTTTCTCATTTTTTGTAAAAGGTTCTTTACCTTCTCCACATTTTCTACATATTTATAATAATCAATTCTCCATTCTACAATATCAAATTCAATTGTTTTTACACCTGCTATTTCTTCCATTATTTCCTCTTCATCACATCCTACAAATGGAACTGCAATCTTAGGAATTCCTTCACCCAATTTTACATCTTTCACCTTAACTATATTTCCCATTATTTAATTTTCCTTTCTAGAATTTAAGTGTTTATTTGAATATGGTTCATTAATTCAAATGACTTTTATAGCCATATCACTAATATTAAAACAAGATAAATAGTATCATACCAACAAACAACTTAGCTACTTTTTTAACATACTATGTTTATATTATAATCTAATATCTTTGATAATTCTAATATATATTTTAGTGTTTATTAATAGCTTTTTTCTATCATTTATGCTATCTTTATTATAAGGGAGGTGGATATTCTAATGAATTTAAATCAATTATATTATTTTAGGGAAATTGCCCACTTACAACATTTTAGACAAGCAGCTGCAAAATTAAATATATCCCAGCCAAGTCTGAGTAAATCTATATCAAATTTAGAAGAGGAACTTGAACTTCGCCTGTTTGAAAAGAATGGTAGAAATGTTGTATTAACAAAATATGGTTTGATATTTTTAAACCATGTAGAAAAAATATTACATGAATTAGATAATGCTAAAAAGGATATGAAGCAACTAGCTAGTAGTGACCAAGGTCATGTCGATATAGCATACATTTTTCCATTATCCCAATATTATATTCCAAAAATAGTAAGAAGCTTTTTAAACTTAAAAGAAAATAAAAATGTTACTTTTACTTTTAAACAGGGGATTACAGATGAGTTATTGGATGGACTAAAAAACGATAAATATGATTTAATATTTGCATCTTATGTGGAAGATGAACCAGATATAATTTTTATTCCTATTTTTGATCAAAAATTATTTATAATTGTTCCGCCTGATCACCCTCTGGCAAAATTTGATAGTGTTGACTTAAAAGATATTGAACCCTATCCTTTAGTGGGTTATGATAAAGCTTCAGGTTTAGGCAAACTTACTTTAAAGTTGTTAAAAAATATGGATTTACATCCAAAAATCATCTGTGAAGCTTCTGATGAATATGCTCTTTGTGCTTTAGTAGCTGCAAATTTTGGAGTATCTATTATAGCTGAAGCTCCTGCACTTAAATATGCTAAGGTCAAAAAACTTAACATTAAAAATATTAAATATTCCAGACAAATTCATTTAGCTTATAAGAAAAATAAATATTTTGCTCCTGCAGTTCATAACTTTATTTCCTATGTTAAAAATAAGGGTTATGAAGAAAATTCTAATTTTTTCACATAGTTTATATTTGTAGTTTCCAAATTTCAATTATAAACTACCAGTATTTATGCTATATTAGGTTTAGTTAACTTCTTAAGACAAAGATAAATTTAAACTTGAACAATGGCATTTATTTAAAAGAACACATAAAGTAATTATAAAATACCAGTCTCAAAAAAATTATTAACATGGAGAAAATATAGATGAACATTCTTGTTACATTAGATTCAAATTATTTAAAACCATTAAAAGTTATGCTTAAATCACTATTTTTAAGTAACCCAAAAGAAAAATTTTGCATTTATATGATGCACTCCAATATAAAAAAAACTGAACTCTATGATATAAATGAATTCACAGAAAAAGAAGGTCATAAACTTTTTATTATAACTATGAGAGATGAATATTTTAAATATGCACCTTTAACAAAACACTATACTAAAGAAATGTACTATAGACTTCTGGCATTTAAATTTCTGCCTTCAACTATAGATAAAATTTTATATCTTGATCCAGATATTATTGTTATAAATGAACTAAGAAAATTATATGATATTGATATCTCTAAATATCTCTATGCTGCAGCATATCATAGTACACTGCCCGTTAAAGAAATTAATAAATTAAGATTAAAACCCTATGAAATTGAAACATATTATAACTCTGGAGTTCTTTTAATGAATATTGCTCTTCAAAAAAATACAATAAAAGAAGACCAAATATATGAATTTGTAGATAAGAATAAAAACAAGCTCATACTACCTGATCAAGATATAATCAATGCACTGTATTCCAAATATATAAAAAAAATTGATGAAATACTATTTAATTATGATCCAAGATACTACAAATACAATAAACTTCTAAGCAAAGGAAATATTAATATGGATTATATTATTAATAATACTTCTATAATTCACTTCTGTGGTAAGAAAAAACCATGGCATAAAAATTATACTGGAGATTTTCACTCTTTATATAAACATTACGAGAAGCTTGCACTATGCCAATCTTAAAATTGATATGATTCAACTTAAAAGTCTGAAGTTACATTATATTAATTTTATATTAATTTTCCTTTTTAAAATGCACTTAGTTCAATAAGTGTATTTTAATTTTTTGAGTTTTTTCTTCATCAGTTGTAGAAATTTCATTTTTAGTTGCTTATGGTGGCAAAACTCACCTTCAATTTCAAGCCTTCTTTTTAAAATTGCTTCCCTATGTAACAGCTCATATTTCGGCACCAAATAAATCCAGAAATGTAGTTAAGATTTGCCACGTAAATGGGAACACTAATTATAGTAATATAACGCGTTGTGCTAGTTAATATTTTATAAGAAAAACCCTAACAAAAATTAATC
>NZ_DAIQBT010000062.1:0-9767 GCF_036781005.1 Clostridium sp.
AATGACCTCATTTTTTATATGTTTTTATTCCCGTTTTTTGGTTAATCAACACTTATGATCATCAATATAGGAAATTGTCACGGTTCCAGTTTTTCTTTTATCTATAATCGGTAATGCCTCTAATTTTTTAATCCTGCCAATTATTTCTTTTGAAATATTAGTCTTTTCCTTTAATTTTCCAATAACTGCATATATTGGATGATAATAGTCATTTGTTAATTTAATATCTGAGTATTCAAACTTGTTGCTCTTTACTGTTGGTGCCTAATCTGCTGTAAACTCAACAATCACGCTATCAGAATTAAAATTAAGGCCGTTTAACGCCTCATAAAAATTAGCACTAATTTGTTTTTCTTCCGATTCTGCCACCAAGCTATCACTTTCACCATCATCAATTTTCTTCTTAATTGTATATATATTTTCCATTAGTTTATTAGTAACTTTTCTAGTCAACGAATTGTCACATGTTTCCTCATCAGTAAATATACTTAACTGTCTATAGCCTTCTTTATCTGATATTTCAACAAAAGGACAAACTACTGACATCACATAACTACCTATTTCTGTCTGACCAAATCTGCACTCTGATAAAAACTTCTGGACTAGTTTATCTGATCTACCATAATGATACTTTTGGGGATTAATAATATCTAATGCAGTATCTGCAAGCAATTCTTTTACATTATTACTTGCTCAATTGTCTTTTTTTTATATTAGATACTGTTTTAACAGCTTCGTACATTGCTGAATTATAATCTCTTAATGATTTATCTATCGGAATTGTTACTTGTTCAAACATATCTTCTTTCTCATATTTAACGTGAGTTCGAAAAAAACAAAATACAATTTTGTATAAATATAGATATAGAAAATTCAAAAAATAATTTAGCTACAAATGGAAAAATTAATTAACATTTATTTACATTTAAAAAATTTTGATGGGATTTTTTATATTTATAACTCTTTTTTTATTTTCGAACTCACGTTATACTTTAAATAATATGAAATATATCACCAATAGCAGCCTTAAATTAACTTTGAACAGTAACTATAAAGACTTAAATGAAAATTTCATTCATAATTTTACTTGTACAATTAATATAAGAACCCTTATAATAATAAATATAATTACAAATTATTTAATTTTAACAAAGGATGTCTACTGAATGGATTTATTTAAGAAAGTTTTTACAGAAAACCTGATAAAAAAACTTTTTGCCATATTTTTATTAACAGTTTTATTTTATTCCATAAAAGATATGATTACATTAGTTTTATTAACATTCATTTTTTCTTTCTTATTTTATAAAATAACTAATTTTATATATAAATTTATATATAAAATATTTCCAGTAAAGAAGAAAATTATAACAATATTAATTTATATATTAATATTCCTAGGAATATCTTTTATGCTTTATGACTGTATTCCTATAATTATTAAACAATTATTTTTTATAAAAAGACAGCTTATGGAATTTAATATTAATGACTACAACACCATAGTAAATAATAAAATTATATTATTTATAAAAGAGACAAATATAACCAGCTATCTTAATAAAAGTGGAGGTTCAATTTTAAAGTTGGCACTGAAAATTGAACATTTAAGCGTAAATATTTTACTTTCTCTTATACTCAGTCTATTGCTTATTTTAGAGCAAGATAAAATATCATCCTTTGGAAGAAAAATGGAAAAAAGCAGAATATCTTATTTCTATAATTATTACAAATATCTAGGGAAAAAATTTTTAAGTTCCTTTGGGAAAATAATGGAAATTCAAGCCATTCTCTCCCTAATAAACTCAGTACTGGCATCCATAGGTCTTTTCTTCTTGGGTTTTGACAATATTTTAGGTCTGGGTTCCATGTTATTCATTTTAGGATTAATACCTGTGGCGGGACTGATTATAGCTCTTATTCCTCTTGTAATAATAGCGTTTATTATTGGAGGAATACCAAAAGTAGTTGATGTATTACTACTTCTTGGAGTGCTACACCTATTGGAAAATTACATAATAAAACCGAAATTAATGTCTATATCAATACATTTGCCTATATTCTTTGTTTTTCTAATTTTAATTTTTTCAGAACACTATATGGGCATATGGGGTTTAATTATAGGTATCCCTCTTTTTGTATTCTTATTGGACATTCTACAAGTAGTTGAGAGTTAACAAATGGAAGCTTATGGAGATATCCAAAATTACTTATTTTCCATCTTTAAGTAATATAAAGGTATAAAACAATTCTGTAAGGTTCAGATGGAGAAAAATATCCTTTATAGGAAATATAGGAAAACTCTATCTGAACCTGAAAATCATTTGATATACTACTTCTAAAAGTTATCTACAGCTTATCCACATTATTCCACAAACTAAATTCATGTATATTTCCTGTTACTTCAAATGTGATATTTATATTGTATATTTACACTGTTGCTATTTAATCCTTCTATAAAATATACAATATTATTTTGTAAAATTAACAATCAGATTTATTTTCTTCTCCAGTATTTGAATCATTATCTGCATTATCAGGAGAATTACGCTTATCTTCGTTATGGAAATTCTGATGAAAATCTCCCTCTCCAGAAAATGAACAACTGTTTATATCATAATACTTACCCAATCCTTTTCCACAAAAATGTGAATGTCCTCCCCTTATATGGAAATGCTTATGAGCCCTTCTTCCTTCAAAGTGTGGATTGCCTGAAAAACCAGATTTCAATTCATTATTTCCAAATTGCTGTTCCAATTCAGATATTATACGAGCCAGATAATTGCTTAAAACAGTTTCTTCCTCTTCAGTTAGACATTTAAATAGAGTTTCTCTATTGCTTTCCTGCTCATTTTGTTCTGATGCTTTTTTGCCCTCCTCTGTTAAATGAATATCCATCACACGGCCATCCTTTTCAGAAGGGGTTCTTGTAATATGTCCATTTCGTTCTAACTTTGCAAGTAATTCTCCTAAAGACTGAGAACGCATATCTAAGATATTAGAAAGATCTTTCTGACTTATTTCCGGTTTAAGTTTTAACAAGGCTAGCACTCGTCCTTGACCCCGGTGAGGATCACCCATAGGTCCATGGTGCTTATAGCTTTTTTGATAATATCTATGCAATAACCATTCAATACGAGCAAATTGTCTTAATAAATCCAAAGTATTTTTTTTCATAGATTTTCCTCTCTTTCAAACAAATATATAAAGGTACCTTTATAATATATTCTAAAGGTACCTTTATATATTGTCAAGAAAAAATTTAAAGATTTATTTTTCTATATTCTCTACATAGTTTGTCCACATTATCAACAGAACTCTGTTGATAACTATTTCAAAAAATAAAAAAAATAAGTACTTGAAAAATCAAATACTTATTTTAAAATATAGATGGCCATAAAATGATTGATATCCTTTTAATATAAATTTAAACAATTAAGTATATTTATACATTTTTATTTTATCACATTTTAAAATCCATGTAAAGTGATATAAGTTAATTATCCACGGTAATCGCATCCTTATTATACATTTAAATTATTATACTATAAATGAGCATTTTTCGTTACATTTTACTTCATATGAATTTTGACAAAAAAATAAATACATTTTAATCCTTTTATGGTTTAATATTTATTATCAACACAAATAAAAAACAAAAGAGGTATAAAATGTCTAATAAATTTATTATAGCAGAAAAATCACCAATTACAACTTTTTTAAGAGAACTACATATTTTGTTACTTTTAACTTTGCCACAAATTAAACATATTGTTGAATTTATAGCTTCAGCATCACAGAACCATTTTGATGGTAAAGTAGTAGATATAAAAAAGCTTTCTCCAAGTCATAGAACGTGTATTAGTGAATTTTTATCTAAAAGTCCTTGGAATGAAGATTTAGTTTTAAATGTTATGCAAAAATATGCACTAAAGAAAATGTGGGATTATTCAATTTGTACAGGTAACCCTATTTACATAATTACTGATGATACGATTTTTAAAAAGACAAAACCCTCGTCAAAGGCTAAACGTCCAATAGAAAAATGTAAATTTCATTATTCACATTTAGAATGTAAGAAGGTGTATGGACATCAAGTAGTAGAGTAGGCATACTATTAAAATGTGGAGATTTAGTACTTCCTTATTCAGTAGCATTATATGACAAGGATTCTATGAGTAAAATACAGATGACTATTAATGCCATACTTACTACTACCTAAAGCACCAAATAAGGCTTATATAATGGCTGATAGCTGGTACAGTTGCAAGAAAATTATTAATGCATGTTTATCAAAAGGATTTCATTATATTGGTGCATTAAAAACAAACAGAGTTATATATCCGCAAAATTCAGGGCTTTCGATGCAAGTTGAAAGGTATGGAAAAACCTTAAAAAAAGAGAATGTCAACCTATATAATTTATACTAACAAATGATTATAAAAATTTTTCTTAATGACCTTACGAGCTATTTAAGAGTTTTTTCAAGATTAGCTATGTGTTATTGCAAATTATATAGTCAAAGTTGGACAATCTTCTTATTGGGTTTATCGTTATGAAGGTAAATTGAATGGGATAAAAAATGCTGTAGTTTTATTAAGTTGGCCTGAAGATGCACTTTTTAAAGAGGGTTCCTTAAAAGTATTTATTTGTACAGAAACAGAATTAGATACACAAACCATTTTGTTCCGCTACAGTAAAAGATGGCCTATAGAAATATTTTTCTGTCAAAACAAAATGGAGCTTGGTTTGGATAGATATCAAATTAGAAGTGCAAAAGCAATTAAGCGTTTTGGGATACTTAACATGTTGACTTACTTTTATTGTGTCACAGGAACAAGTGAATCTTTCTGTACTTTTGGTAGAGGATTAAAACTTGCGAGTAATGAAACTCAACAAAATATTTATACTTGGATTTATGAACAAGCACAGGCAGGAGTTCCCATAAATCAAGTGTTTCAAGCATTAAAAGTAGCATAGGGGAAAGTACGCCCATCTTTATGGTAAATAATGTATTGAGTTTTGCTCATTTATAATATTATACATGAAAACCCCTGTATTTTCAATACTTCCAAGGATTTTCAAACTGAGTTAATAATAGTTTTTTTTATTTATTGGCTTGAATTTTGATTCAATTCTTACTTCATATCCTTTTGAGAGCCAGCGTAATTCTTCCAGACTGACTTTAAGTGCTTCCTCAACTGTCATAGGGCATCGGAATCTGTTCCTTTCCAAGCGATAGTAATATAACCACAAGCCTTCATCAAAATGAAGTATCTTTAATTTGTTCATTCCTTTATTGCAAAATGCAAACAGTGCTTTATCAAAGGGATTCAGCTTAAGTTCTGTTTGCACAACAAGGGCCAGTCCATCAATGCTTTTTCTTAAATCTGTTGCACCAGAAGCTATGTATACTGTAGTAACCTTATCTATATTCAGCATAATTTTGAAAGCTCCTTAATTACTACTGACAATAAAGAAAAGTTTTCTAAAGGAATATATATACTGGCCTTGCCAAGCTCTATTTTAATATTTTTGTTTTCAACTCTATTGTTCTCCGTATTTTCAAGCCCGGATATTTCAGGCTTTACCTCAATTGCATGAAATATTGAACTGGTTTCTTTGTTGAATTTTTTTCATAATAATAGAATTGCCCTTTGCTCATATTGTTTTCCCTGCAGTAATCGGTGACAGTTCCTCTATAAGAAGAAAGCCTTTCTAAAAATTCTTTCCATGTTTTTTCATTAAAGTTTATTCCCATTACAGATTTCCTCCTGTTTTTTATATCTGTAATATTATCAAAATAAACTTTTTAAATATAGGCGTCATTTTTTTTACGCTTACAGTAAACCCTCTTTCTAAGAAAGCATCAACCATTTTATTTAATTGTTCAAAATCGATACTTGCCTGATCTTCTTTATCTGTAATCGGTAAACGCATGAATCCAAATCCTAGCTTTTTAGCCATAATGACACCCCTTTATTTATTATTATATATACTACTCCTTTGAGTTAACTCCAAGTCAAGAGATTCTTTAAACTAATTTTAGTTCTTTTATTTCTACTTATGCTGCAATCTTTCTTCTCTGCTCTTTATTTTAACTTACATAAAATTTATTTTTCTATTAATATTTCTTGATCTTCTGGATATCTTTCTCCTGAAATTTTAATCTTTGAAATTGCTTTATTTAAATCAGTAGTCCTTTCTTCGAAAACTCAACCTCCTCCTCTCCAATATTTTCTTTCAATCGTTCCAAATTTTTAGTTCCTGGAATTGGTACTATCTACGTTTTCTGTACAGATATCCATGCTAATGCGATTCGTATTGATGTTGTATTTTTTAAGCAATTTCTTTTACCATATTTTCCTATTTTGGGTTAACAAGCATATTTTCTGCATTAGAGCATATTATTGTACTTCGAAAGTCTGTGTTACCAAACTTTGTATTCTCATTTAAATCTACTAGTCAAAAATTTTTTTCCAAGAGGATTTATAATTTTCTACTAATTCCTATACAATACCCGTTCCTCTAAGCCATGCGAATATATTATCTTTTGATTTTTTCACATCTGAACTATATATATCTAATCCCTTTTTAACATCAGCTCCATGGGCGGCTTTTATAATATCCATCTCACTTCGTCCCATTCGACTGCCTCCATGCGTACAGTAAGGCAAAATCACCTTACCTTTAAAATCATATTGCTCTAAAAATGTAAGCACAGCCATTGGTATACTTCCACACCAGTTTGGATATCCCAAAATAACGATATTATAAGCACCCATGTCAACAACTTTTGTTTTTAATGCTGGCCGAGTATTCATCTTCTGTTCCTGTCTCGCGGCATCTACTACTCTATTATAATTTTTAGGATATACTTCAACAGTTTCAATCTTAAAAATATCTCCACCAATTACCTTCTGAATTTCCTGCGCAACTATACCTGTATTTCCTGAATAGGAAAAATAGGCAATCAATATTTTACTGTATTTTTGCATTTAATATCCCACCTTTTTAAAAATTTAATAAGACTTATTTATTATTTTTTATGTGGTCTTCCCTATTTTGTATGCTTGATTTGGATAATCCGTCCGTTCGATATCTCTTCTTGTACCACAACCCGTTGCCAGCAACATCCCTGCATTTTCCCATTTCAGATAATTAACAATTGTTTTATAATGTTCCGTAAGTGATTTCATCGTCCATTCATTTGAATCATATGCAGTTGCCATAAGCAGTGCTTTTTTATTACTTCCCATTAGCTTGTAATTATTGGCATAAAAACGATCTATAACTGTTTTTATCTGTGCTGACATTCCAAAATAGTAAAGTGGTGTAACAAATACCATCATATCCGCTGAAATCAGCTTTTCATTCAACTTATTCATAGAATCATTATAAACACAGACTGAATTATTCATCATACAGTGGTCGCAACCAAGACACGGCTTTACATCTTCAAAAGCTGCATCAAAGCGAAATACACCATGTCCTGCCTCTTTTGCTCCTTCTATAAATTTTTCAGCTAGAAGGGCCGAAGTTCCATTTTTGTGAGGACTTCCTGTAATTACTGTTATTTCCATACTGATTTCCTCTCTCTCTATTAATATCCAAACTATAATCTCTCAAATTAACTTTATGTCAAGGTGTATTAAGCCACTTTTCTCAATTATTTTAATTTATTGTATTCTTCATCTTCCACAGGTTCCAGCCACTCTGCCGAGCCAGCCTGCACATTTGTCTCTACAGAAAGATGTACAAACCAGCTGTCTTTTGCAGCACCATGCCAGTGTTTTATATTAGCCGATATTTTCACTACATCTCCCGACTGGAGTTTCTGTGCTGACTTACCTTCTTCCTGATACCAGCCTCTTCCACCTGTAACTAGCAAAATTTGTCCTCCCGGATGTCTATGCCAGTTGTTGCGGCAACCAGGTTCAAAAGTTACGTTACCAATTGGACAGTTGAATTCTATTCCAGGCATCACAAGCATTTGTAACCATGCCTGACCTACAAAATTTTTACTAAATTCTTCTGGAAGTTTTTCTCCCTTAGGGAAAATCACGCTATTACTTAAATCATTACCTTTACTCATTTCTTATTCATCCTTTCTTATTTATAAGATTTTACATAAATACTAATACAGCCCTCATAGTTGACCTTATTTAAATGCAGCTTATTTAATCCTTCAGATCTAAATAAAACTCTTATTGGCACATACATGTTAAAACTCATAATACATACCCCTTTTTACTAAATATTTTTAATTAAATCATACTCCTTTGAGTAAACTCTAAGTCAAGAGATATTTGTAATTTTTTTTAATCACTTTGAATTCTTTCCATTTACCACTTTTAAATCTGATAAAGTGGTTATCTGTATTGTATTTAACCTGAGTTCGAAAAAAATAAAATACAATTTTGTATAAATATAGATATAGAAAATCCAAAAAATAATTTAACTACAAATGAAGAAATAATTTAACATTTATTTATATTTAAAGTGATATTGTGATTAAGCTAAATAAGGATGTTTGTCCAATTTCAAAGAAGGCTTTTTAGGAAGAAACCTATATGCTGCCAGTCCTGAAACTATATTTACCATAAAATTGGTGAAGCTTCTGTGGAACCAATGCTTCCTGCATTAGTTCTACAAACCTATTATAGCTTACAAACTTAGGGAAATAGGGTCTTAGAACAGTTGATGCATACTTTGTATAATAGGCTTTGAAATTTCTGTAGGATGATAAGTGAAAGTATATGATTATTGTCATGACTTCACTAAGTGATAAGTTTCTACTCTTTATTATTGAGAAATTACTACAGTTGCTTTCCTCTATAAAATGGCTCCGGCAGTATTCTTCAAAAGCTATACAATAGTTATCAACATCGTAAAATATTTCTACTAATAAATTTTGCATAAAATCCCATCCTTTCGTTTTATTTTTTTATTTGTATTTATATAACTCACATTTCGGACCCTAAATAATGGTAAATAAATGTTTTAATATTACAATAAATCCAAGTAATTCTTTCAATTTCATACAAATTATTAAAAATAGTATATTTATAACCATGTCAATATAGGCTAATTTATGAACCCAAACCAATAAAATTAATTTTATATGTTTATTTCCATTGATAATTAAAACATTCGAACCTTAAATTACTATTATTTAACATATTTTATGAAAATCGTTCCGAAATATGAGATATAATAAAACATTTTGATGGGATTTTTTATATCTATAACTCTTTTTTTATTTTCGAACTCACGTTATTTACTATACAAGGTATCTAAATCAGCAGTTTCATATATAAATCTCTATAAATCTTAGGATCAATATCGTCTGTAATCTTTAAAATTAAATGACCTTCTATAATATCTATAGAAAGGTCTTTATCAATCTGCTATAATTAAGCATTATTTTATTTTCATATTCTTCACATCCTACACCTATTCTACTTTTTTATAACCACTCTCATACGCACACTTTTCACACAATGTCTGCTAGACAATCATCTATCATAAAGGTCACCTGTTTCTCCACACTCTTCACAAAAATGAAGCTCATAAGGATTATTTAAGAGAATTTAAAAACATAATATGGTCTGTCAAGTAGATTACATGTAAATAATAGTACCTCAGCCTTTCACTTATAGGCTAAGGTACTATTTTAAAGATTGATATGCTAATTATTATAAGTATCTTTACGCGTTGTGCTATGTCTTGTATTCAAAAATATTGAAGCAAAAAAAGCATAAAAT
>NZ_DAIQBT010000063.1:0-9500 GCF_036781005.1 Clostridium sp.
AAGTTTACCTATCTTCTTCATTCTGTTTAATTTTCAAGGATCATTTTCAATCTTTCCTGCTGCCCGTTTTCCCAGACAGCTTTTATAGTATATCATCTCATTTTACCCTTGTCAACATTTTTTAAATATTTTTTTCATATTTATTTATCTTTCACTGTTTTATCCTAAAAGTCTATTTATACAAAGAACAGAATAACCTATACTTCTACTTTTCCAAAAGCAAAACATACTTATAGATAAGTTATTTTAAGATTAAGATGCATATAATCATTTTTCTATAGTAAAGAATCCCTTGATAAATGGTAGTGTTCGGATAAATATTACATAAATCAATAAATTGCATAACATATTGAATATGATAATATAATAATAAAATGAAAAATAATTTTTTATTAAACATAACTATTAAAAAAATTCTTTAATAATAAGTTAAAATGTATTGACTTTCTTTAATATTTATTATGCAATAAATATATAAAAAACATGGGAGGAGAAATATTAATCATGAAAATTAAAATATTAGACGAAGAACATACTTTTGTTTATGACCATAATACTGAAAGCATATCTATAAAACAAGATAAACATTCTACAAATTATTGTAAACTTTGGGGAATTAAAAAATTTATAAACCCCTCTAACCAAAATATAAAATATATTTTAGAAAGTGAAGAAAATGTACCTATGTATGGAGATACCACAATACATAGACTAGCTGAATTTTTTATTAAAGAGCAAAAAGTAGATTTAGATAGTATATATGTGGAGGAAAACCTTAAAGTGGTCATTGAAAATGAAGATTTATAGAGTCTGAATTAAAGAGCATCTTATTCTGCATGATTAAACACATCATGCAATATAATTAATTATTTTCATAACATGTATAATCTTTCTACTTTTATAAATAATGAATCTTATTATGCAAATAATAAAAGAGCATTACAGCTCTTTTATTATTTGCATAATTCTTTTAACTCTATTCACCCTTTAATATATTATCTGTATTCACTTGTTTTACTTCCTCAGATTTTAATACCTTTTCACTTATTTTTTCAACACTATTACATATTTCTTTATTTATAGAATCCAATTCATTTTGTGTAAGTCCTGGTATTACCTGCAGCAATCTTTTTTCCATTTCATCCTTTTTCTTTTTTCCTGCTTTCTTTACAGAACTAAATTCCTCCTCCAATACATAATACATACCTTTTGCAATACTAATAGCATGATTATAATTATCCGCTCCTTTTCTTGCCACAATAGACTGCTTTTGTAATTCTAACGCATCTGAAACTTTTTTAAGTACATATGCTGCTATTATTCCAACTATCCCTAAGATAAATTGAACCAATACACTTAGAAGTTGTTCCCTCATAAACATCTATCCTCCTTAAAATTATAAATAAAAAAATACTTTTAATAAAATATATGCTGCAATTACTACTTTATTAAAATTTTTTTATTCTTATGTAACACTTTTAAAACTAACAGCATACATTAATATTAAAGTTAGCTTTAGGAAACAAATTTAGTCATATGAAACAAATTCAAATACGCACATGATTTTTATAAATATTAATCCATAAAAGTATTCATTATTCTTAAAATATTGGATTGATTTATTTTTGGGGAGGATATTTTATGTTAAAACTTAATAGTGTCCCTATAGGGAATTATGTTATAATTGACGATTTATTATCTACTGGAATATTAAGAGAAAGAATGCTTGCACTTGGCTTAACTAAAGGTACTAAAATAGAAGTAATACGGAAAGGCCCCTCTGGTGATCCTACTGTGTATAACATAAGGGGTGCTATGATAGCTCTTAGAAACGAAGAATCATCTTTGATTTTAGTGAATTCAACTAAAAATTCACGCAACAACCTATCTTCTGTAATCAAAACAAATATTATGTAAGGAGGTTCATGATGGGTTTAACATTTCAATCTACTAAAAATAATTCTTTATCGGATTTACTTAGAATTGAAAAAGAGGAAGATCAATGTATTATTGCTCTTGCTGGCAACCCTAATACCGGTAAAAGCACGGTTTTTAATGCACTTACAGGACTTCATCAACATACTGGTAATTGGCCGGGAAAAACAGTAGTAAATGCAAGAGGAATATTTACACATAATGGTAAAGATAACATACTAGTAGATCTTCCTGGAACCTATTCACTTTTCGCATCTTCAATAGAAGAAGAAGTAGCAAGAGATTTTATATGTTTTGGTAATTCTGACGCAGTAATAGTAGTTACTGATGCAACTTGTCTTGAAAGAAATCTAAATCTTGTTTATCAAATAATGGAAATCACTAGTAATGTAGTTCTTTGTATTAATCTTATAGATGAAGCAAAAAAGAAAAATATCATTATTGATGCTAGTGGAATAGAAAATGAACTAGGCATTCCTGTGGTTTTATGTGCTGCTAGAAGTGGCTTAGGCATAAAAAAATTGAAAGAAACGGTTTATAATGTTACTATAGGTAAAATCACACCTATACCCAAAATATTAATATATAAAGACTACATTGAAAAAAAAATAAAACCCATACAAACTCTTATTGAAGATAAAATAAATTATATTAATTCAAGATGGCTTGCTTTAAGATTTATAGATGGTGATATAAAATTAATAGATCTTCTCTCCAGTAACATAGATAATGAGTCTTTAAAAGAATTATTAAAAACAGTAAGTTCATCCATCTCATATAAAGATAAAATAAACATAAGAGACGACATTTTAAATGATATTTACAAGAAAGCAGAAGAAATCAGTTGCAAATATGTAAAAGAAGATAAATCTAAAATAAATAAAGACAGGCTGATTGATAACTATATTACTTCAAGAATTTTTGGTATCCCACTAATGCTTTTAACTTTAGCAATAATATTTTGGATTACTATTGCGGGAGCTAACGTACCTTCTTCTATAATAGCGGACTTACTCTTTAGTATACAAGATAAACTTACTTTATTGTTTAACAATATAAATGCTCCAAAATGGCTTCATGGAATTTTAATACTTGGACTTTATAGAACCATGGCCTGGGTTATATCTGTTATGCTTCCTCCAATGGCAATATTTTTTCCTTTATTTACAATACTTGAGGATTTAGGATACCTACCAAGAGTAGCCTTTAATCTTGATCATCTATTTAAGAAAGCCTGTGCTCACGGTAAACAATGCTTAACAATGTGTATGGGATTTGGATGTAATGCAGCAGGTATAATATCCTGCAGAATAATAGAATCTCCACGGGAACGTCTTATTGCAATTTTAACTAACAATTTGGTTCCATGTAATGGAAGATTTCCTACCTTAATAGCTATATCCAGCATATTTCTTGTTGCTAAAGGCAGTAATAATCTAAGCTTCTTACCCGCATTAGCTATAACAGTGCTAGTTGTCATAGGTATACTTATAACTCTATTAGTATCTTATATACTATCTAAAACCATACTTAAAGGAATTCCTTCTAGTTTTACTTTGGAACTTCCTCCTTACAGGGTACCTCAAATAGGTAGAGTTTTATATACTTCCATAATTGATAGAACCATATTCGTAATCTTTAGAGCCATAGTAGTTGCTGCTCCAGCTGGTGCTATAATTTGGATACTTAGCAATATATACATTGGCAACTTAAATATTATAGGTCATGTGGCCGCTTTTTTAGATCCCTTTTCTAAACTTATAGGCCTTGATGGATTTATATTGATGGCATTTATATTGGGGTTGCCTGCCAATGAAATAGTACTACCAGTATTATTAATGTGTTACTTATCAACAGGTTCCCTAATTGAATTCGAAAGCATAGAATCTTTAAAAAAAATATTGCTGGATCACGGTTGGACCTACCTTACAGCCCTAAACACTATGTTATTTAGTTTATTACACTGGCCATGCGCTACCACTCTTTTAACTATAAAAAAAGAGACAGGTAGTTTAAAGTGGACAGCACTTTCAGCACTTATCCCAACCAGTATAGCTATTGTTGTATGTTTTATAACAACCATAATATTTAAATCCTTAAATCTAGGTTAACTATAATTATCAAGTTCTTCTAATATTCAAATAAAACTTATTTATCAGGTAATTCTAGTGGAACAGATTAAAAATGTTTATTTCCCATTTGAACTTTAGAAGAACCTATCCAAGCATATAACCATACTCATTCTCTACTGTACATTTATTTGATTATTTTTGTATACTGTTTTGATTTAACTATAATATCATTTTCGACATAACTTATAACTGCATTTTTCATTTTCATTATATTTCCACTATATCCGCATAATTGTATAGAAATATTCTCATTAGAAATTTTATCTTTAACCTTATCTGCAATATCAAAAACTGTCATAGTATACATGCCTTTATCCTTTTTAAATCCATCCTCACAGACATTAAGTATTAACTTTATATCCACAAATACATTTTCTATATTAATTTGTAAATCGGTTTCACTTTCCGATATATTTAAATTTTTATATTGCTCCATTACCATTACCCTCCCCATATTAAGTAATTTACAGATTAAGATATAAAACTGCCTATATCCACCTAAAATCCTGCTATACTATTTAATTACTGAAATTTCTACATTAATATGATTCATTTATCCTAGGGCGTGTCTGAAAACTATTTTTTACTATACAAATAGTTTAATTAATGTAATTTGCTAACATAAAATAGCCTTTCATTGACATACATTACTCTTACTTTTTTGTTGTTTAGCAATTTTATTTGTTCATTTTTGAGTTTTCAGACACGTCCTAGTGTATTTTAGCAAATTATTTATAAACTGTCTACTTTTAAAATACATTCTAGCATAAATATATCCCTTCCACACACTTATTAAACTCTTTGTGTAATAATTCATATTTTAGTAACTATTTTAAAAGTTTCTTCATAACATAAATTGAAGTATTTAATATGGAGGATATAATGTATTTTCATGAATATAACTGTCCCTTTGTAAATTATTATCATTTTAAATACAGAAATGCTATAAATATACATGTCAGAAAAGCTATAGCTCATATAACAGGAGGCCCCTTAGCTCCTAATATAAGAGGTACCGTTACCTTTACTCAAGTACATGGAGGAACTGAAGTTTCTGTGGAAGTTAATGGATTGCCTTCTTATAGACCTGCCACCAATGGAAATCCTCAAATTGGTCCACACGGATTTCACATACACCAAAATGGTACATGTACTGTTGGTACTCCTTCAGACCCATTCAAATCTGCTGGAGATCATTGGAATCCAACTAACCAGCCTCATGGTAATCATGCAGGAGACTTTCCCGTTCTCTTTTCTAATAAAGGTCATTCTAGAATGACTTTTTTTACAGATAAATTTAACGTTGCTCAAATTATTGGAAAATCTATAATCATACATGAAAGTCCAGATGACTATAAAACTCAACCTTCTGGAGCATCTGGCAAAAGACTGGCCTGTGGTGTTATTAAGGCTGTATATAATTAATGAGTAATGAATTCACTTCACTCATTTGAGTATTATTAATGGGTGCCTTATATTTTTTCAACTTCAGAAAAGGAAAGGTATTTACCTCTCCTTTTCTGATAGTTACATTTAAATTTATAGTACCCTGTAACCACAGATACTAGCCTTTTTCAATGAGTTGGAATATACTACACAATTTATTGATAAATCTAAATATACTATAGTTGCATATTTCAATGTTCCTGTTCTAGTACCTATTACAATAATAAATATTTTCAACCTTTAAAATTCATGTTCCTGCCATATTTATGCCTGTGACAAATACACCTGTTACAATTTTCTTTATCTCCAAAATCGCTGCAAAGTTTATAGTCACCTCCTTTTATTTTTAACATTTTTCCATTAGCTAAACTGTCGGCTATTTTTTTACGTGCATCATCATATATTCTTTGAACCGTAGAACGTGCAACTCCCATGGTATATGCACATTGTTCCTGATTTAATCCCTTTAAATCCATAAGTCTTATGGTTTCGTATTCTTCCACTGTCATTATTATAGATTCAATTGCATCTTTAGATACATTTAAAGGCCCAAATTCACCAACTTTTGGCAATGCACAAACTCTCTTACATTTTCGTGGTCTTGCCATTATTATCACACCTCCCCAGTTCTCTTATTTCTATAGTATTTGTACTCTATTGTAAACTCATTTACTTTTTCGCCCCTATACTTGGATAAACATTATAATATATTTTATTTTTAGCTACTTATTAAAAGTTATATCTCCATATACCAATATCCCTAATAATTCCAGGGACAACCCTATCAATAAATAAAATACCATTAAGATAATCAATTTCATGACAAAAAGCTCTTGCAAGCAATCCTATAGCTTTAATTTCTATATTTTCATAATTTTCATTAAATCCTTTAATTTTCACTCTATATGGACGTTTAACTTCCCCTATTATTCCTGGAATGCTTAAACAAGCTTCTACATCTTGTTCTTCACCTTCTTGTTCTATTATTTCAGGATTTATAAGTTTTATAAGTCCTTTACCAATATCAACAACAATTACTCTTTTGAGTATTCCCACCTGTGGCGCAGCCAATCCTACACCATTTTCTTTGTACATTGTTTCCGCCATATCCTCTATCAACTCTAATGTGCTTTTGTCTATTTCATCAATATATTTGGATTTTTTTCTTAATATATAATTTTTTTATAACTATTAATAATTCTTAAAGCCATATTTTTTCTCCTTATAATAAGATTTAAGTAGCATTATTTTATATTTAAAATAATATTCATAAATAAATATTATACATTTTGCTTTTTATAAATAAAGGGTGGAAAACCACCCTTTATTTATTCGTCATTCTGTAAAGTATTCAATTTATTGTTGATTAAATTAAGTCTATTTTCGAGACTAGCTTTTTGTTTAGTAAGTAAATCTTTTTGATTCTGAGGACTGATCATATTACATGATCCCATACCTCTTCCAGTCCTCGAACCCATTCCCATTGGACCTGTACCATCTCTTCTTGGCATAAACTCATCTCCTTTTCATTTTTATTTTAGGTATATGACCTTTATGAATATTATAGTCTATTTTAGGTTTATGTCAATAACTAAATATATTTAAACTTACACATTTCTCCATTGCCTTATTTATTAATTTTTTCAGACTTGAAATTATTTTCTATACTCTTTAATGCACTTTTCACGGAACCTGTATCTCCAAAAATTCCTATACAAATAGTATGCTGTGGACACAAACCCGAAATTTCACTTACTATAACATTAGCAGCTTTTTCAGCAATATCACTAGCAACTATCATATCAACAAATTTACCGCTACACAAACCCACAGTTGTTACTCCACTTTTTTCTATAAGATCTCTAATTTTAGGATCCATAATTTTTCTATAGAGTATTTCTAACGTTCCTGTTAATATACCATCTATAATCCTTATATTCATCCGTCATCCCCCTCTTTTATTAAAAATAGGCTCTCGAAAACTCAAAGAGCTTGTTTTTTTTATATATTATAAAGTTCAGCATCTCTGCTTCACCCTAAATATTATTACGATATTTTCTAATAAACCTATAAAAAAATTATTTATAATACTTGGAGTAGTAAGCTTAAAACCTTCTGTCCTGAAAGCACTTTTCAGAAATTTATCGTTATATGTATTATTGATACCTCTTGCAATGACAACATTTACATTCAATTCTTTTAAGAATAATGGAAGCTATCCAGTTTTATACCATAGATGGAAATAAAACTGCATTATATATTAGCATGTGCTACTTTAATTTTACTCTTAACTATAGATTATTGTCAAATGCTAATTACCTTTTTAATCTTATGCTTATACTTTAGCACTAAAACAATAATTAGTATGGCAAAATAAAAAACACCAAGCTACAAGCCTAGTGTTTTCAATGGGTAAGTAAGTCTATAAGCCGAGTTCTGTATTATATTTCAAGTGGTACTATAAATAAAATTGTGTTCAAATAAATTCTTGTAAAGCATTGGTATACCTAAGTTTACAGTAATATATGTCTTATAAAATAAAAATACGTAAACATACGGTTTTTTATATTACGGTGACAAATCGGTGGCAAATTCATCTTCGCCACCGTAATTAAACCATAAAAGTTTCTACATTAATATATGTGCTATTTATCTTACTGCAAATTATTTATAGACTATCTAATTTAAAACCTCCAGCTAAAGTAAAGCTGGAGACTTACATTAATTAACATCTACATTTATATCTTTATCTGCATTGATTAAAAGTTTCCACCCACTTTGGTTAAATGAATCTTTAGAAACTTCAAATACATCAGCAGATTTTACAGTAATTCCGGGGTTTAAATCACTTACAATTTTTTCATCTGGGTTTACTTCTGTTGCAAAAGTGCCTGATGCGTCAATATCAGTGCTATATTTTGTTTTATTCTTGTCCAATAAATTTATTCTTGGGACGGAAAAACTCCCTATTGGCTTGTCAGAAATATTTTTATATTGCCATTGGACAGCCACATATACGCCACCTTCTGATGGTGTTTTTTGAATATATTCATCTCCTACTTGAGACTTTTGTTCAATGGAATTAATAGTAATTTCAAATTTATCTGTTTTTATCACATCCCCCATTTTATAACTTGTTTGTTCTTCTTTTGATTCATCTTTATTTGTTTCTGTTTTATTTTGGGTCGTTTCCTGCTTAGTTTGAACTGTGTCATTTGTGCTAGTTTTAACTGCTGTGTCTTTCTCATCATTTCCATTTAGAGCTCCAATACTACCTAACACTACTAAAATAATTATTACTGATAATACCTTATGTCTCATAAACCAATTTCTTTGGTCTTTGCCGCAATGAGGACATTTACTAACGCCTTTTGCGATATCTGCATTACACGCTTTACATTTTGTCATGTTGTTATTTTCCAATGAAATTCCTCCCTTATTTATGTATATTTTTATTTATATTGTAACAATATAGTAACAAATATAGTAACAGTTTGTCCATATTTAGACATAAAAGTAAAGCCTACCAGAGATTTTTCTAGTAGGCTTGGAGAATATATTTAGTTGTAAATAATAATAAATTCAGGAATGTTGACCTCATAAGTATATGATATACTATTTTACAATATATGTAAATAAATTTTAGATATAAAGCTTTCTTTTGTTTTAAATGTAGTGAATTTGGATATAATAATAATAATACTTCTATAAATATTTTATTATCTCACTTAATATGTTTTTACTATAATTCATAAAAGCCCTGGTACTGCCAGAGCTTTTACTATAAAAATCTTTATTTGAAAAATACCTTATATTTTAATTGAAATTGTTTTCTATATATTGTATGCAATTTGAAAATTTTGAACACACTATTACTATATGGCTGGGACTTTGATGTTACACAAGTTATAGGACTTACTAATGATGATGCTGTATCTGAAGAGTTTCGCTGGGTAAAGCAAATAGTAGAGCGTCTTAATCGCACCT
>NZ_DAIQBT010000064.1:0-9324 GCF_036781005.1 Clostridium sp.
AATTTACATTTTCCAATTGGAAATAACGCTGTATTTTTTATAGTCTTTTTTTAATAGGACAGGCACCATTAAGTTTATTTTGAACTACGCCATTATATATCGTATTATATCAAATTTTTATAAATTACAGAAAGTGTGTAATAAGAAGATGATAAAGATGAATAAATTTAAAATTGGGTGTCTAATAATTATTATTATAGGTATTTGTATATTTAATTATGTTAACCCAAGTAAGTATTTAACATCAAGAAAAAGTTCGCCTGATTTTGAATATTTAGGTAATGAAAAGTATGTTAATGATAGTACAAGTTTTAAATTCTCTGGATTTAATGGAACATGGTCATTAATAAGATTTGATTCTATTAAAAATAATAAAATAACTATAAATAACAACAGCAAAATTAATGAGGAAGAATCTTATGTCGTAATATAAGGCAATAATGGATCCAGGAATTCAGACAAAAACAAAATTTGTTTATTTTTAGTCTTACTATCAGTTAATATTTCTAAAGTTATTAATTTTCATGGGTTATTTGTTTTACAGGGGGAACCTGAACCACTAAAAAATTTTCTAAAATAATTACACTGAATGGAGGGGAAACATTGAAGAAAATAATTGTAATTTTATTAATAATTATTTCAATGTTTTCTTTTTTTATATTGTTTAAAGATGAAAGTTTAAAACAATCTAACAATATGGAAAAAGTAGAACAAACTTTAGATAATTCATTTGAAATTTTACTTCCAAGTAGTCTAGGCAGTGGATCCCAAACTGATATATATAATAAAATAGTATCAGTATTAAATAAACATAATGCAAATATATATTTTTCTAGAGTTGGAGATAATGATGAAATAATTAAATACATATACTTTAACAATTTGGCTTACTTTAACAATTTTCTTGTTACAAATGGACGTATTTTTGATTTGAGTGAAAATGAATCAAATAAATTTTTGTCTACAAAAAATACTGGTAACAGTAAGCAAATAGGAAAGTTAGGATCCTTTGATGGGAAAACTGATTTTGAAATTAACACCTTAAAAAGTATGATTGATACTAATGAATTTTTAATTATAGGTAATTGCACAGTACAATTAGCTCCTAAGGATAAAATAGATTTGTTTATACAAGATTTAAAAGAATCATTAAAAACTGATGAAATAGTGGTAGAGCCTAAAAACAATTTGACTATTAGTTATCACTATAATAAATGGATTATACCAGTATTATATTTTATAATAGTTGTATTAATTTTATATAGCATTTTAAAGTCATATAAAAAATTTGGTGTTCAAATGCTTTTAGGTTATTCAAAAAAGGATATTTGGCTAGAAGCAATATCAAATCTATTACTTATTCAATGTATAACAATAATAGCAACGGATTTGATTATGAGTTTATATCTATTTAGGGAATATAATTCTTATTTCATAAACTTTCTTAAAATTATTTTGATTAATAATATAGAATTGGTAGTAGTATTTTTTGTTATTTCATCACTACCCTTTATATATGTATATAATATTAAAATTATACATATGCTTAAAAACAAATTACCTGTAAAAGAAATAATAGTTTTTAATTCGTTTATAAAAGTAGTAACAATTCTATTACTCTTTAATTTAATGAATCAAGGACTTCAAAATTATGATAGGATCAAATCTGTATTTAACAATAATTATAAGAAATGGGCAGAAACAAAAAAATATTATGTAATACCGAGTATAAGGTCTACAAATGGACGCATAGAAAATGAGTCAAAGTTAAATGAACTGCAAGTACCGCTATATTATAATATAAATAAAGAAGGTGCTATTTGGGCAGACTTTCTTGGCTATTCCCCAATTCTACATGGAGCAGAAAGTATAAAACCTGCTTATGCCAAAATGTATGTTACAGTAAATCCTAATTATTTGAAAAAGAATATACTTTATGATGTACATAACAATCTAATATCTATTTCAGAAACAGAAAGTGATTTTATACTACTAGTTCCTGATAAATTTAAAGAATTTGAAAGTAAGATTATAGATAGTGCTAAACACAGAAAGAAAGGCTATGGAAAAGGATCTATTACAGAAAAGCAAGAAATTAAAATTATATACACTAAATCAAATCAAAAATTATTTTCATATAGATTCGATGTAAATCCTACTGATGGAAATATGGTTACAGATCCAATAATTAGAGTTATGACAGAGAAAAATGGTGTAACATGGGATTTCCAACGAATTATAGGCGAAACTGGAACTCCTATAAAAATTAACGTTGATTCTGCACCAGATCCGCAAAAATTTCTTGAGGACAAATTTAAAAAATTTGAACTATATGAATATGTTTATAGTTTTGTACGAGCAGATGAGGGAAAAGCATTTGAAAGTAAAGAGGTATATAATTTATTAGCATTTATTATAGGTGGATTAGCTGTCTTAATCATAGTAATGTTAATAACTATAATTCAAAACATATATTGTTTTTTTGAACAATATAAAAAGCAACTGGCAATAAGACAATTTCATGGATATAGGGCTGGAAGCAAGTATAAGGAATTGTTCATATTATTCTTAATAACCTGGTCTACAGCATTTATAATAGAACTTTGTATGGCAGATTTACATATAAAAGTACAATTTATTTTAACAATATTTTTTATGGCTATAGACTTATTAATAACTATGATAACAATAAAGTTTGTAAATAAAAGAAAAATTATTAGTGTAATAAAAGGGAGCTAATTAACCATGGATATAATAAAATTACAAGATATTAATAAAAGTTATGGAAATAAAAAAGTATTAGTAGATTTATCTTTATCTATAAGTAAAGGGGAGTTTGTTGCCATCACTGGGGATAGTGGAAAAGGGAAATCTACATTATTAAATATAATAGGTTTGCTTGAAAATATAGATAGTGGGAGTCTTCTGATAGATGGAGAAGAAAATATAAAGATTAACAGTGCTAAAGCCATGAAAGTGATAAGAGAAAAAATAAGTTATTTGTTTCAAAACTTTGCTTTAGTTGATGAAGACACAGTAAATTACAATTTAAATTTAGCATTAAAGTATATTAAAATTTCAAAAAATGAGAAGAAAGAAAGAATAAAAAATGCTTTAATAGGTGTAGGACTAGAGGGCTATGGAAAAAGAAAAATTTATGAATTAAGTGGTGGAGAACAACAAAGGGTATCTATTGCTAGAACAATGCTTAAACCTAGTAAAATAGTATTGGCGGATGAACCAACTGGGTCACTTGATGAAGGAAATGCTAAAGTTGTTTTAGAACTTTTAAGAAGTTTAAATAAAAATGGAAAAACAATTGTAATTGTAACACATGATAAAAAATTATCAACTCAATGTGATAGAATAATTAATCTATAAATTAATGTGAATTCTGAAAACGAGTGTTAATTTGTTACCCTCAATTTTGGTTGTAGTTTTAATAAGAAAAAGTTAAAAAATTGTAATTATGTTAAAATGTATTGGATTATATATCTTAAATACATAGTATTTAAGATTAATTAATTTACTCTAAGAGTTTATTAAAATTAAGCATTAAAACATAAAAATATAAGTATTGTTATGGGTATATTTTATTTGTTGATATTTGTTGCTTTATAGATTATTACAGCTATACTTTAGTTGTTATAAATAGTAGGATGAAGAGGAGGCACATTATGAAATCTAGTTTTAAATTTTCATGCGGTATTAAAAGAATATTAGAAAAATATTTATATCCCATACATAATGAATTAAATAATACCAATCCAAAAAAATTAGCTACATCAGGAGAAAACGATGAAAGTATAAAGATAATAAACTTCAAATTGAATTATTATACAATAGTATCAATATTGGGTATTTTATTTTGTATTTTATGGGTCTGCATAGTTAATACTCAGCCATTTTCTGATTTTCAATATTACAATGAACTTGCAAATCAGATTGCTAATGGGGGAGCTTGGGGAGATACCTATACATCTGTTGGATATTCCATTGTTTTAGGCTTTTTATATAAAATTTTTGGAAGTAGTTTAGTAGTTGCAAAGACCTTTAATATACTTTTAACTTTAGTAAATTACATAATGCTCTACAATATATTAAGAAAAGTAAGTTTAAATAAAACTATATGTAAATTAGTTTATACATTATTTGTTTTTTTCCCTCCTAATATTTTTTATAATAGTATACTAGCAACGGAAATATTATTTACAACCATATTTCTTACAATAACTTTGGTATATTACAGCAATATTAAATATAAATATGTTATATTAGGAGTACTTACAGCTATAAATACTATGATAAAGCCATTTTTTATTGTTTTCTTTTTTGTTATATTTATAGTAGAGTTAATGTCAAATACTGATATTATAGACGTATTAACCCATACTTGTATAATATTATTAACTAGTATTATAGTGATTTCTCCTTGGATATACAGAAATACAAAGCTCATAGGTGAATTTACTCTTGTTTCAAATAATAAGGGTATCGTACTTTATATAAACAATAACTCTCAAAATCATTATGGTAGATGGATGCCTGCTGAAGAAGTTGAAAATTCAGTTGTATTAAAAAAAGAATATATCCAAGCTAATATGACACAAAAAAATAAATTTTTAACTACAGCAGCTAAAAATTGGATAAAAAAACACCCTATTCAGTTTATGGAACTTGGATTTAAAAGATTATATAATACTTATTTTGTAGGTGATGATATAGGATATAGCCTTAATGGTACAAAACTTAATAACCATCTAAAACTGTTCCTAACTAAATATACTAATTTAATAAGATGTCTAATATTTATACCATCAATTATAATGATATTTATATGTAGTGTGCAGATACTTATTAGTTTATTTAAAAATAAAAGTATAAATTCATATGATGTTTACAGCATAGTTTGCTTCTATATGTTTACCTGTATATATTTTGTTACAGAAGGACAGTCACGTTATTCATTTCCTTTTATATTTATAATAATTTACTTCTTCTCATATCTAACTGGAACAATACATAGACAAATCCTTGCTAAATGGAGGGTCAATTCACAGCTATCAAAATGAGAATAACCATAAAAAACTCTATTCAGTTTTACTATTGACAAAGCATTTTTTATATTTGGGGTAATCCTCTTAGCTTGATGGATATGCAGAATTACCCAATTGGGTTGATTAGGTTTCAGGTATTAATAATTTAATCTTATAAAAATATAGGAGAGATTGCCATAATGGAAAGACTAAATAGCATACTAAGAAAGAGTTGTTTAAAAGATAACGATATACTTTATTTATAATAGTTTTTTTAGGTATAATTACAATGACTATGAATTCTTGTGGTATTATAAAATATTTCAATGTACTCAAATACAAGACTAACTATATGAGGTCAAGTAAAAATTAAAAGATTTTTATAGTTATTTAATTCAAAAAAAGAAAGCATGACAAAAAGAGCAATGGAAAATTACTTTTTGAAAAATATTAGTTTTCATGGATAAGTTTATATTTGTGGAGCAAAAGTTGTGTTGGGCTTTAAAAGATGAAATTTTAGTAATAACCAATGCATCCGTTTTATCAGTCTTAGTTTTTCTAAGAGTCTTGGCCTTACGGAAGAGATTTGTAGCTAAAGGGTTGAGAATTAAGAGCTTGAAGCCTTTAGCATACAAAAAGTTTTGGAGATTGGTGCTGTAATGACTTGTTGATTCAAGTGGTTAGATCCTCAATTAAAATAGTCCAGCTATAGGTGATAAAACTAATCCACAGCGCCTTATGATAATTATAGTAAAAATATTTAAGAAAGGAAAAGTGTAATGAATTTTTACTATATGTTCATTATACAAGGTGATTTTAATGGCAAGGAAAAATATTCTATTAAAAATCAATTCTATTGAAAAAAAATATTATATTGGGAAAAATGAGGTAAATGCTTTAAAAAATGTTAGCTTTGAACTAGATAAAGGAGAATTTATTGTCGTAATGGGAAGAAGTGGATCTGGTAAAACAACCTTATTAAATATATTGGGAGGTTTGGATTTTCCCACTGGTGGAAAAATCTTCATGAATGGAAAGGAAGTTAAAGATTATCATAAAGAGCCCTATGCTACTGAATATCGAAGAGAAAAAATAGGGTTTGTATTTCAGTCCTATAATCTTTTAAAAGCCTTAACGGTTGAAGAAAATGTTGCACTGCCATTGATATTGAAAAATGAAAAGCCCTTAAAAATTAAAGAGCGTACAGCTGAAATACTAGAATTAGTAGGATTGTCTAAATGGCATAATCATAGATCTGTAGAACTTTCAGGTGGGCAACAGCAAAGAGTAGCGGTTGCTAGAGCTTTAATAACATCACCATCTATATTACTTGCAGACGAGCCTACAGGAAATTTAGATTCACAAACTTCAGAGGAAATACTTCAATTAATTGTTAACATGAAAAATAAGCTAAATCAATCTATTGTTTTGGTTACCCATGATCCAAAAGTTGCAGCCTATGGTGATAGAGTGTTATTTTTTAATGACGGAGAAATTGTTAATGAATATAGAAATCAACAAGATATGTCTATTAATGATAATGTAACGATGATTATTAATAAATTTCAATCATTGATTAGAGGTGAATAAAATGATTACTAGCTTTTGGGGATTAGCAAAAAAGTTTATTATAACAAATAAAGTAAGGGTCATACTTTCTGCTTTAAGCGTAATATTGAGTGTAGGATTGGTAGTAACTATATTTTCACTTGTTGATAATATGGAAAAATCGTATAAACAGGAAATTAAGTATCATTATGGAGATATGGATTTAATGGTTGGGGTAAAAACATTTACTCATAATTATTTACTGCAAGATGAAGTAGATAAAATTAAAAGTACAGCTGGTGTAGAAAGTACTTCAGAGGTGTTGATGGAACCCCAACTTAGTATTTGTAATGTTAATGATGAATCAAAACATTCACCAGGAGTTTATACGGTTGGGGTAGATAATAGTTTCCTTGCAAAAAGCAGATATAAAAATAGTAAAGATATAGGAGAAAATGAAATTATTATTAATAAAGGCTTAGCATCCACACTTAATGTAAAGGTATCTGATAAAGTAAAAGTTGAATTGCCTAATGTAGACCCTAAAATATGTAAAATAGTTGAAGTGATCCCAGACATTAAAGGGGCAGCAGTTGATGATACTGCTATGCTTAATATAAGTCTTTTACAAAAATGGTGTGGGCTTGAAAATAAGAGCACATTTATATTATTAAAGCTTAAAAATGGAACCGATAAGTTAAAAACAGAAGAAAGTTTAAAAACAATTAGCAAAAATTTGCGAGTTGATGTTATTGAAATGGAAGAGGAAGTACAGACAAATATTCAAAATATAAAAGTTATGGGATGTGCATTAGGAGCTTTATCCATAATCATAAGTGTATTGTTTATATTTAGTAATTTTAGACTATTTATATATGAGTATAAACATGAACTTGCAGTAATGAGATCTGTTGGTGGAAACTCTCTGCAGAGTTTTAAGCTGATTTTGATTCAGGCTATTTTTATAGTTTTATCTGGAAGTATTTTGGGTTTGGGCTTATCCTATTTATGTACTACATTTTTATCTAATGTATTTTCAAGTTTATTTGGGTTACATATTACTAACTTTACATTTAGGTGGAAGTATGCAGTAGAAATTTGTATTTTAAGCGATTTTTTAATTATGGCATTTCTAATTTTTCCTGCAATTAATTCAACGAAAATTTTACCTATACAAGCCATGAGGGAGAATGAACAGGTAGAATATAAAAAGAGTAATGTACGTAAATGGATAGCACTAATTAGTATATCTATAGGTATTTTATTTGTTGTTGATGCTTTTCTCATTAATGCTAAAGGTAGGAACTCAGGATTAATTGCACCTTTAGGAGGCATAATTATTATTATTGGTGTATTTTTGGGCTTTACTTATTTTATAAAGCCTATATTTGAATTTTTGTCACCTATTTGGAACTTTTTTGGTGGGCGAATAGGATTTATAGCGGTAAAAAATATAATTCCACAAATGAAACAAAATACAATGGTTGTGCTTTCATTAGCAGGAGCAATAACTATTGCAATTACAGGAGTAAGTATTTTAGAATCTATAAAGATTAATTCAAATAAAGTTATACAAAGAGAATATGTATCAGATATTGTACTTACAAGTAGATATGGTCCTGATTCTAAACTAAAATATAATTTTAAAAAAGAAATTGAAAAAATCGAAGGTGTCAAAGAAGTTATTCCTTTGAGTTATTCTACTTCTAGAGAGATTATGTCTATGAATAGTAACGTTAAATTGAGTAAAAATGATAGATTCAATTATATTATAGGAGATATTGATGAGTTAGCTAAAAATGGTTTTCTGCCAAAGGTCGAAGGGGATAAAAGAAGTATAGCAGTATTTCAAGAGGATTATGCAAAAAAATTCAACTTGAAAGTAGGAGATGAGATAAAAGTTATTCCTAAGGATATTCCTGTAAACCAGAAAGAAACTTATAAAGGAGAAACAATAAATATAAAAGTTGCGGCTATTGTAAACGCACTTCCAGGCAGTATGATTTCAAATCATTGTATTGTAGACTGGAGAAATAAATATTTACAAGATAATAATACAATTCTGGATAGGGTATTGATCCAAATAGATAAGGCAAATAAAGAAGATGTGTTAAAAGGATTAAATGATTTAAGAACACAAAACAATGAAATAAAGTGGTCAACCCTTCAGGAAGCATTGGCAGATTCAGATCAGATGCTTAAACAAAGATTTTCCTTGTTAATTATAGCTATTATTGTAACTCTGCTTATAGGAATTTCTGGAATAGTTGTTACTTTAAACTCACACATTCAGGCACAACGTAGAGAGTATGCTATATTAAGAGCAATTAGTATTACACCTTTGCAATTGTTTAAAATTGTTTTATTACAGGGTCTACTATATAGTTTAGTAGGAGCTTTTTTAGGTACTGCTAGTGGAACTATAATGCTATATTCTATAGTATTGGGTATGGGCGAAACTGTTAGTATACCTTGGAATATGATATTGTACATAATTGTAGGAATGATACTTTCCAGCTTAATTTTAACTTTACCACTAGCTAAGAGAATAAGTAACAAATCTATAATAAAGGAATTAAATAATACAGTAAGATAATTCTTTCAATGGGTCATATAAGATGAAGAAAGCCTTCTAAAATCTTGAGCCAGATTCATATTTATAGAATGTGAAATAATTCTGACTCATTTTTCAACAGCATAGAGAAAGTGATAGTCTACCCAGTCCTTAGGGTCTTTAGAC
>NZ_DAIQBT010000065.1:0-9126 GCF_036781005.1 Clostridium sp.
AAGTTTACCTATCTTCTTCATTCTGTTTAATTTTCAAGGATCATTTTCAATCTTTATGCCTGTTTTCCCAGACAGCTTTTATAGTATATCATCTCATTTTACCTTTGTCAACATTTTTTATCATTTTTTTCACTATGAATAAAATTTGCTGATTCATTTCGCATTCGTCACTTCCAAGATGACGGGTTTCATTATATCATGTGTTTTATGTTAGGTCTTAATCCCACATACAATAAAACTAATTTATATTTGTATATCTAAGTTTTATTACATATTTCAAAGTATTTCTAATATAGATACTCCTGGATATGTTTGTTTATTATAATTCCTCTTTTAACTACAATTTATTCACTAAATTTAAATAATATTATATATGCTATAATTTAAATTAAATCATTAATTATATGAAATGAGGTTTATAAAAATGAATATTTCTAAAATATTAATTATAGAAGACGATGAAGAAATAAATAATTTGATTTACAACACTTTAAAAAAGGAAAAATACAACATAATACAAGCTTTCAACGGTGAAGATGCCATAAATAAATATTACAATGATACTTTTCAATTAGTTATTCTTGACTTGATGCTTCCATACATAGATGGTTTGGAAGTATTAAAGAAAATACGAGAGGAAAGTACAGTACCTGTTATAATCCTATCCGCCAAAGACCAAGAAACAGACAGAGTTATAGGCCTTGGCATGGGCGCAGATGACTATATTATAAAACCTTTTTTTACAAGAGAACTAACTGCAAGAGTTAAATCTCAGCTTAGACGATATCTAAACTATAATAGGACTCAACCTAAAAATTCAATTTTACACTATTTGGATCTTGAATTAAACACTTTAAACTATAAAGTATTTAAAAAAACTAAAGAATTAAACTTAACACCAAAAGAATTTCAACTATTAAAACTTTTTCTTGAAAATCCTGACAGAGTATTCACGAAAGCTCAAATATTTAATAATGTATGGGAAAATAAATATATACATGATGACAACACTGTAATGGTAAATATAAAAAGATTGAGAAATAAAATTGAAGATAATCCAAACACACCTAAATACATATCAACTGTCTGGGGTATAGGATATAAACTTGGTGAATAATATGAATATATTTATTTGTATCCTTATATTTATAATAATTTTTCTTTTAACGTCGCTAATATATATTTATAGAAATATATATATCATATATAAATATATAGATGATATACTTAATGGAAACTTAAATCAGAGAATAAGACTCCAAACTAATATAAAATGCCTCAGTAAATTAACTATAAAAATAAATACCCTTATAGGAAGACTGCAATATATTGAAAGAAAAAATATTATAAGTGAAGAATCTAGAAAAAAAATGATATCAAATATATCACATGATTTAAGAACCCCCCTCACCTCAATTCTTGGATATGTGGAACTTATAGTAAATGACCCTAATTTAAGCAAAAATGAGATAAATAGATATATAAAAATAGTTTACACTAAAGGAAATTATCTCTATGATATGTTGGAAGAATTCTTTCAAATCTCAAAAATGGACTCAAAAGACTTCAAATTAGAGATAAAATCCATTGATATATGTGAAATTATAAGGCAACAACTTATATCTTTTTTTAATGAATTTAAAAAGAAAGGTATAGAACCTAAATTAAATTTTCAAAAAGATAATATATACGTCAATGCAGATGAAAAAGCCTTAAATAGAATTTTAAACAATATTCTAAGTAATATCCTAAAGCATGGAAAAAACAGTACAAAAATATGTGTTGATATAAACTATACCAAAGATAAAGTTTTTATATCAATATGGGATAATGGTCTGGGAATACCTGAAGATGACATAAATTACATATTTGACAGACTGTATACCGTTGAAAAATCAAGAAAATCCAATTTGAAGAATAGTGGTCTTGGCCTTAGCATAGCTAAAAAATTAGTAGAATCTCTAGGTGGCACAATTTCTGTATCCAGTATTCCCCTGAAAAAAACAGAATTCAAATTTACCCTTGATAAAGATGTAAGAAAATTGTAAGAACCATGTAAATGGACTGTAAGGATTATATTGTATTATAAATATAGTCCTTTTTTACGCAAAATAATTAAATAAATTATAAATGATAGGATGGTGACTTAAGTGGATAACATTCTAAAAACCTGTAATTTGTCCAAAAAATTTAAAAATTTTTATGCAGTTAATAATTTAAATATGACTATAAAAAAAGGTGATATATACGGTTTTCTTGGTGAAAATGGTGCCGGAAAAACTACCACTATAAGCATGATAATGGGACTTATAAAATCAACTTCTGGAGAAATAGAATTGTTTTCCCAGAAAGTATCCAGTAAAAATAAAAATCTTCTTCAAAGGATAGGTTCTATAATAGAATATCCAGGATTTTACCCAAATCTCACAGCTTCTGAAAATTTAGAAATACACAGACGTATGATGGGTATTCAGGAAAAATATTCTATAAGGCACTCTTTAAAAATAGTAGGTATAGAAAATTTAGAAAATAAAAAGGTAAAAGAATTTTCTCTGGGCATGAAACAAAGGCTTGGAATTGCAAGAAGTCTTTTACATCATCCTGAATTTCTAATATTAGATGAGCCTACAAATGGCCTTGATCCCACTGGAATAAAAGAAATAAGAGAGTTAATTATAGACTTAGCCTGTAAACAGAATATTACATTTTTAATATCCAGTCATATATTAAGCGAGATTCAACAAATGGCTACAAAAATTGGAATAATTCATAAAGGTGTACTTTTAGAAGAAATACCCTATGATGAACTAAAAAGAAGAAACAGACATTATATAAATATAAAAGTTGACAAGGATAAAAAATCTTGTTTTATCTTAGAGGAAAAACTAAATATAAAAGATTACACACTGTGGGAAAAAAATAATCTGAGAGTTTATGAAAGGCTTCAAGAAGTCTCTACTATAAATAAAATTCTTGTTTCAAATGATATACTGGTGGAAGAAATATGCTTAAAAATAGACAGCTTAGAAGATTATTTTCTAAAACTTACAGGAGGAAATTAAATGTTTAATATTATATATTCGGAATTTTTGAAATTAAAAAAATCCTATATAATCATTTTAACCTTGATTATTTCAGTTTTTGTTCCTATTTTTCAATGCATTACATCACTTTCCAATGATTATAATAATATCTCAGATACATTAAGATATACACTTATTAAAAATTATATAATAAATATAGAATTTATTTGTTTTCAATTTTTATATATAGTTTTTTTTTCACTAATAGCCAGCTATATCTTTTCCAGAGAATTTACAGATAAAACCACTAATATTTTATATACCTATCCTGTTAGCAGGACAAAAATATTTATAGCCAAACTCACTACAATATATATATTAATTTTGGCTGTATATTTTATTCAATTTATATCTGCCTATGCAACTCTTTATATATGCTGGGGACAGTTTCCTGCTAAAAATTTTATTACAGAAGATATAAAGGTAAATGTATATTCCCTATTGGCACAATTTTTACTTATACCTATCCCTATATTGATTGGGAATATAAGTAAAAATATTATTTTACCTGTAGTATATGCTACATTAGTTGCCATATCCAATATGTTTATTGCTTTAACAGGTATATACATGCAAATGTCTCCTTTCATACTTCCTGCAATTCCTGTATATCATTTTCATGGAGGAGATCCTCTGGATTTTGTAATAATTACTGTAAATACTCTTTTAACCTTTGGCATACTAAGCTTTATATGCCTTTATTATTATAACCATGTAGATATCAAGTAATTTTTAACCCAGCACTTCCCGTTAATATTCTTCATCTGAACCTCTCTAAACCGCTTCATATTCAGGTAGAGAATTTATTAAATAAGTTACTTTAATGGAGGAATTGAAATGCTAAATACTATATACTCAGAATTTTTAAAACTAAAAAAGACTTATATAATACCTATAGTTTTTATTTGTGGAATCCTTATGACAATACTTATGTTCCTTGCAAGATTCATAACTGAACATGATATGCCTTTTGAAGAATATGCCTATAATATAGAACAGGTAAATTTTTTAATGCTATACACCGTTTTATTTTCCATAACAGCAGCCTATATCTTTTCCAGAGAATTTACAGATATGACTGCTAATATACTATATACTTACCCTGTAAGCAGAGTAAAGATTTTTATATCAAAATTAATAACTTTATATATAATCATTTTTTTTACATATACTATTGAGACCCTCTCAATTCCTATCAGTTATTACCTTCTAAATGGCATTT
Organism: Clostridium sp.; assembly: GCF_036781005.1. Classification (GTDB taxonomy): domain Bacteria; phylum Bacillota; class Clostridia; order Clostridiales; family Clostridiaceae; genus Clostridium_B. The sequence continues at coordinate 4,306 of NZ_DAIQBT010000065.1, forward strand.
TCCCAGAAGGAAATTTAATAATTAAGGATATAAGAGCCAATGTTTACTCCTTATTATTACAATTTCTTATAACACCTATTCCAGTATTAGTTGCAAATATAAGTAAAAATCTTATAATACCTTCTTCTTATGGAATATTGTCTTTTATTTTAAGCAGTCTTTTAGTAAATAATAGCCCAGGGAACTTTAAATATATTCCATTAACATCTCCCTATCTTTCATCCGCATATTTTCACAACTTAAAAGATATTAACTTAAATTATGTTTTAATTCCAGGCGTTTTATGTTTTATTTTATTCTTATGTATTGGTATGTATCATTTCACTCAACAAGACATTAGCTAAAATCTGTACCAAATAAAAAGGAGTCTAATAATGGATAAATTTACAAAAACCAATTTTTGTTTTATATTAATCTTCTTAAATATATTTTTTACCGGTTGTGAATCACAATATTTAGGAGGAGACAGAAATACAAAATGGATAAAAGATTTAAATTACATGCAAAAAGCCATTCCTAAAAAACATGTAAATCCATTTTTTAAAATTAACCAAGAAAAATTCAATAGTGAATTAACCTCTTTGAAAAATTCTGTATACAAGCTAAATGATGATCAGATACTATCAGGAATTTACAAAATAGTAGCCAGTATAGGAGACACCCATACCTCTCTCTATAAAAAAACTTCAATTATTTACCCCATACAGTTTTACTATTTTAAGGAAGGTATATATGTTGTAAATACTCTGCCTGAATACAAACAAGCCCTTTACACAAAGCTTGTAAAGATAAATGGCGTAGACATAGAAACAATCCAAAAAAATATTTTGCCATTAATAGTTAATGAGAATAGTGCTTTAATAAAAAAATATATTCCTAAATATCTTACAAATGTTGAAATTCTCCATGGTTTAAACATTACATCCAGTGTAAAAAATGCTCTTTTTACCTTTGAAAACAGCCAAGGAGATAATTTTAATTTAAATATAAATTCTTTAAATAATGAAGATCTCCATGGAAAATTCATTATAAAAGGTACCTTCGATACTTCATATCCTTTATATATGCAAAAAAGTAATTTAAACTATTGGTATAAGTATATAGCCGCAGAAAAAACCCTGTATTTTAAATACAATAAATGTCAGGAAGATAATAATTCCAAAACAATAGAAGATTTCACAACTGACATGCTTAAGTTTATGGGTAGCCATATTGTTGACAAATTTGTAATTGATATAAGAGATAATTCAGGAGGCAGTGACAAATATATTACCCCTATTATAAATTGGATAAAAACCAAAAAAATAAATAACAAAGATCATCTTTTTGTCATAGTGGGAAGAACTACCTTTTCATCAGCCATACTCAATGCTGTCACCTTAAGAAAAGAAACCAATGCAACTTTTATAGGTGAAGAAACAAGCGGTAAACCAAATCATTATGGTTCTGTAAAAAGTTTTACTCTCCCTAATTCAAAAATAGAAATACAATATTCCACACAATTTAATAAAATCTCTGCAGATAATGAAAGTACTTTTATACCTGACAAAATAATTGAAATATCCATAAAAGATTATTTAGGCAAAAAAGATCCTATTTTAAACTATATTTTAAAAGATTAACATAAAACAAAAAAATTACAAATCCCTTTAAGGTTCAGATGGAGAAGAATATTTATCTTAGCCAAACTCTACCTGAACCTGTTTAATCACTTGATAATACCTCTTTTTTCTCAAATTCTCTTGTCAAATCTATAATCCTAGTTTTTAAAAGTGGATGAACCATATAAGGTGCAATATCACATAAAGGTTTCAAAACAAATAATCTTTCCTGCATTCTAGGATGAGGTATAATAACTTCTTCCTCGTAGGTTATCACATCATCATATAAAATTATATCTAAATCTATAGTACGTGGCCCCCATTTTACAACTCTTTCCCTCTTTAATTTTTTTTCTACATCTAATAAAAATTTCATTAACTTTTTAGGAGTCATCAATGTTTTTATTTCCAAGGCTCCATTTAAGAAATCTTCTTGTTCTACATACCCTACAGGTTTAGTGTTATATAACTTAGATACTTTTACCACTTTATTATAGGGAGAACAATTTATATTGTATATTGCATCTTGTATATTCTTTGCTTTATTTCCCACATTTGATCCAATGGCAATGTAGACTTTATGCCACTGCCTGTCTATTTCTACAGCTACCCATTCTAAAGGTTTACCTATAGGTGCCCAAGGTTTTTTCACTTTAACAAATACCTCTTCCACCATTTCATATTTCTTCAATATAAAATCCGCAAGTTCCTGGGCTGACTTTTCAATAAGGTTATATCTTTTCTTTTTAAATTCCTTTTCTATTTCAAGGCATAACTCTCCATAGTTAACAGTTTTGCTTAAGTCATCTTTATCTCCTGCTTCACTTAAATCTAAAAATATTTTTAAAGACACTAAAAATCTCTGACCTAAATCTTTTTCAGCTTGATTTACTCCATGATATGCATAAACTTCCAAATCTTTAACACATATAATATCCATATATCATCATCTCCCAAACAGGTTCCATTAACATTTAATATTTAACATTGTGATTTTTCTTTTCCTCTGGCCAATTGCATTTGGAAGTAGCTTTACACCTAAAACAGTTTCTGGACATTTTGTCACTTGAATAAAATATCTTATTTATTAAATCATCGTTCCGTTTTTTTCTGTGACTCAATATCATACTTAAGATTTGTTCTATTTCATCTTTTATGAAACCGCATTCAATTAAAATACCTTCAGCTAATTGGGCACTAGCCAATTCATGGGGTATACCCTTATCATATTGCATCCATTTTCCTATATCATGCAGCAGGGCAGCTGCATATACATTTTCCTTTTTTACCTGGATATTATTTTCCAATGCCATTATATAAGCTATCCTGGCTACATCTAATGAATGGTATATGTCATGCCTGCAAAATTCACGATACTTTTCTCTTTCAAAATTTTCTTGCATATATTTACAAAACTTTTGATTTTTTAATATACTGTTTACTCTATTCAAAATTTGCCCGCCTTCTATTTCAGTTTTATCATCTCATAAACTTCATTTCTAATTTCAATTTTATTTTTAAATAATCCTCTAGCAGCAACCGTAACAGTCTTACTCCCTGGTTTTTTTATTCCTCTCATAGTCATACACATATGCTCTGCCTCTATTACTACCATAACTCCCTTTACTTCTAAATAATCCATTATTGAATCCGCTATTTGACCAGTCATTCTTTCTTGGAGTTGAAGTCTTTTTGCAAATACCTCAACAGTTCTCGCCAATTTACTTAATCCCACAACCTTACCATTTGGTATATACGCCACATGAGCTTTTCCATAAAAAGGCATGAAATGATGTTCACACATAGAATAAAATTTAATATCCTTTTCTAGCACAATATCATCACTATTTACAGTAAATACCTTCCTTAGATGTTCTTCTGGATTTTCTTTTAACCCAGAAAATATTTCGGTATACATTCTGGCAATTCTATCGGGTGTTTCTGCAAGTCCTTCTCTTTCAGGATTTTCTCCTATAGCTTCTATAATCATTCTTACAGCATTTTTAATTTTGTTTTCATCCATAATACAAATTATATTGAGCATGAAAAGCACACTCAATATTTACCTCCTTAAAATACGTGAAATCATCTAATTTAAAAACCATTAGCTTATTGTAATCATCTAACTATTATATCTGACATTACAGCTGCTCTTTTATTCTCTTTAACATCATGAACTCTTACAAAAGCACATTTTTTCATTATTCCTATCACCGTAGTAGCTATGGTACCTTCCAATCGTTCATCTACTTTAAGGTTTAATGCATTTCCTATCATTGATTTTCTTGAGGTTCCAAGAAGCACAGGATAACCTAGTTCAGAAAATCTTTCTAGATTACGCATAACGGTTAAATTCTGTTCATAATCCTTGCCAAATCCAATTCCAGGATCCACTATTATATTTTTATCATCCACTCCAGCATTTAAAGCAATATTTATACTCTCTTTTAAATCATCTAATATATCTTCTATCAAATTATTATAATTTGTATTATCCTTATTATGCATTAAACAACATGGAACTTTATAATGGGATGCAATAGATGCCATACGAATATCCTTTTTTAACCCCCATATGTCATTTATAAAAGATGCCCCTGCATCCAGCGCTCGTTCTGCAACCTTTGATCTATATGTATCTACTGAAATAGGTACATTTATATGTCTTACCAATGTTCCTATTACAGGAATAATTCTTTCTAGTTCTTCCTGTTCCGTTATAGGTTTATGGCCTGGCCTTGTGGATTCTCCTCCTATGTCTATTATATCAGCTCCTTCCATTTCCATTTGCTTAGCACGTTCTAAAGCTAGTTCTATATTATTAAACTTTCCTCCATCCGAGAAAGAATCCGGGGTAATATTAAGTATACCCATTATATAAGTTCTCTTACCTATTTCAAAATCTTTTTTACCTATATTCATTATTCTACTCATTATGCCACCTTCAGTCATTATTTTTTATTAAATACTATAATTAATTTTATATATTATTTATTTTAACAAAACATTGAATAATATACAAATATCCGACCTTCACATTTTTATTATACATAAAAAAACTTCAGATTTTATCTGAAGTTTTTGGTGGCCAGACCAGGAATCGAACCAGGGACACGAGGATTTTCAGTCCTCTGCTCTACCGACTGAGCTATCTGGCCATAACCAATCCGGCAGCGACCTGCTCTCCCACAGGGCCTCCCCTGCAGTACCATGGGCACTG
>NZ_DAIQBT010000066.1:0-8288 GCF_036781005.1 Clostridium sp.
TGTGAGGTGGGGGAAAAGATGGCGATAATTTCAAAGTCTTACCTATCACTATAAAATTTAACAGATATTATAAAAAATCAATTGCCTAAAATGGATGGAGATTGTCCAGCTAAAATAAGCATAGAAATTGAAATTTTTGATAAAAAATTGGAGTGCAGCACAGAGGGCTATGAAGTAGAAAAAGAAGGAGCTGAAGAAGGCGAATAATCAGTTTTTTAAAATACAAAAATTAGTATTGATAACCAACTGAAAATATTGAATATTATAGAGTATAAAATTTATGATACAGATAATCCTAAGTAGTATATAAAAAAATTTTTATAAGGTAGAGATTATAGATTTAAATTTATTTTTGAGGAGGATAAGTCATGCCAGATAAAAAAATGGCGGTGTTGAGTGAAAGCCACAAAGCGTTAAATAAATTATTAGAAACAAAAAAAGAAGCATTACCGAAGGATTTTAACAAATCACGATTCTTGCAAAATTGCATGACGGTTTTGCAGGATACTAAGGATATAGATAAATGCCAGCCTATAAGTGTGGCAAGGACAATGCTAAAAGGTGCATTTTTAGGGTTGGATTTCTTTAATAGAGAGTGTTATGCAATACCTTATAACGGCAATCTGCAATTTCAAACAGATTATAAGGGAGAAATCAAACTTGCTAAAAAATACAGTATTAATCCTATAAAGGATATTTATGCAAAAGTTGTTCGCAAAGGTGATGAATTTCAAGAAAGTATTGTTAATGGCCATCAGACTGTAAATTTTAAACCATTACCGTTTAATAATGATGAAATAATTGGTGCTTTTGCAGTATGTTTATTTCAAGATGGTAGCATGATATATGAAACCATGACAAAACAAGAAATTGAAGATATACGGAACAATTTTTCAAAAGCTAAAAATAGTCCTGCATGGGTTAAAACCCCAGGAGAGATGTATAAAAAGACAGTTTTAAGAAGGCTCTGCAAGTTCATAGAATTGGATTTTAACAGTATTGAAAGCAAAAAGACTTACGATGAAGCTTCTGATTTTCAGTTTGAACATGAACCTAATAAAGAGGTTTCAAATTTTGATAAAGGCAGTATTGATGAGGATAAAATAGTTGAAGCTGATACAGAGGCAGAGATTAAGAAAGATAATAGGGAATATGCTTTTAAGGAGAGTGAATAAACAATGACGGTGACAAAGGAAAATTATTTTGCACTTGAAACTGACAAAGAGTATATGTCAGTTAGCTTGTTTAAATCCTTTATAAAATGTGAAGCAAAAACAATAGCTAAACTTAATGGAGAATGGGAAGAGGAGAATAAAGATGCATTTCTCCTAGGCAGTTATGTTCATGCATGGAGTGAGGGAACATTAGAGGAATTTAAAAAAGATCATCCAGAAATGTATTCTACTAGAGGGACTACCAAAGGGCAGTTAAAGGCTACATTTCAAATTGCAGATAAAATGATTACTACTTTAAAAGATGACAAGCTGGTACAAGAAGCTAGAGAAGGACAAAAAGAGGTTATACAGACAGCAGAATTATTTGGAGTGCCGTGGAAAGGTATGTTTGATATATATAATCCAGATAGGAAAGCCATTGTGGATGTTAAGACCACAAGAAACATACATTCCAAATTCAGTGGCAATGAAAACTTTATAACACATTATGATTACTTATTACAGATGGCTGTTTACTGCGAAATAGATAGGATAAATCGTAAAGCAGAGGACTATTTTCAACCACATATCATAGCTGTTTCGAGAGAAGACATTCCAGATAAGGCAGTGATATTCCTAGGAACAGATTTTATAAGAGACAAGCTGTTAGAAGTTGAAATACTAATTGACCATATAAAAGCAGTTTGGAAAGGTAAAGAGGAGCCCGTAAGGTGTGAAGAGTGTGATTATTGTAGAGCTACGAAAAAATTAGACAAGGTTTTATTTTATATGGATCTTTAATGGTTGGTTTGTAATTGTGGAATGTAAAAAACTAATCAGACTAAGTAATGGCATTACTAAAAAAATGACTTGTACTGAGGTATTTGATCAGTTTAAGAATTTTTTATACAAGATAGCTCATAAATGGTCATTCCAATATGATATTAATGATTTAGTTCAGGTAGCCGGTATAGGCCTTGTAAAGGCGTATAATACCTATGATGCCAGTAAAGGAATATTATTTATGACCTATCTGGCTACCATAGTAAGCAATGAAATAAGAATGTATAACAGGAAAAATAAAAAACATACAGGTATCAGGAGTTTGGATTGTGCTATTAATGAAGACAAAGACGGAAATTCACTTACAATAATGGATCTTATATCAGATGATACTGATTATGAAGAAATGGCAATTCAGAATGTTAATAAATTAGAATTAAGTATCTTACTTAAATGTTTAAGACCAAGAGAAGAAATGATTATAAGGTATAGATTTATAGATGGACTTACACATAAGAAAATAGGGCAAAGACTTAATCTAAGCCAGTCCTATGTGAGTAGATTAACAGAATCCTCTTTAAAGAAGTTGAAGAGATATTATGAAAGTGGGGTATTAAATGTGAACGTTAAGAATAATACCAGAGAAGATTGTTTTAGATACTTTTCTGAAAATGATAATAAGGACAAGAATATATTAATTGATGATGTTGTAAATAAATATGGCTGCACCCAAGGAACTGCTGAAAGTTATTACTATCGTTGGAAATCTGAATATGCTAAGCCAAAAACAGAAAGTAAAGATGGTATAAATTCAATCCAAAAATCAACATATGAAAAGGTTAAAGACTTCAAGCCTAAAGGTGGAATATTACAACCTATGGAATTGAGAGGAAAAATAATGTGCTACAACCTCTATGATAATGGTAATGGTTTTAATATGAAAAGACCTAACGGAACAACCGTCATGCCCATAGAGTTTTCGGAAATTCAAGATCTCATAAGAGAGCTTCAAGAAATTAGCAAGGTAGGTAGGGCATAATGAACAAAGTTGTTTTAATTGGCTGGTTAACCAAAGACCCTGACTTGCAGTTTTTGCCTGGTAGTGGAAAAGCAGTAACAAAGTTTACGTTTGCAGTAGAAAGAAGATTTTCGAAAGATGGACAAAAGGAAGCTGATTTTATACCTATCGTGGTCTGGAATAAAATTGCTGAAAGTGCAGCTAATTATTTAAGCAAAGGCAGACTTGCAGGGGTTGCAGGAAGAATCCAGACTAGGAGCTATGAAGCTAATGACGGAACTAGGAGATATGTAACTGAAGTAGTGGCTGATGAAGTTCAGTTTCTTGAATGGGGCGATAAAAAGCAGGGACAGGCATCACAAAGTAATGATGGTGACGGTTATACAGAGGTAATAGGGGATGAGGATGATATCCCGTTTTGATGGAGGTGATTAGATGCAGGTTCAATATAGATTTTCGGATTCAGAAATTAGCAAACTTTTAAAGGAAAATTTTATGGTACTGTATGATATCAGAGAGCAAAAAAATCAACATATATTGGATTTCTTGGACAAGAAGAAAATTCAGTATAAAAAAAAGAAAATCAATGAAGGCGACTATACAGCAATTATTACAGCTAGAGAGGACATGGGAATATCACGGGATTTGTATTTCAATATTGCAGTTGAAAGAAAAAATAGTGTTGACGAATTGGCAAGTAATTTAGGTGAAAAAAGAGAGGATTACAGGGATGATATAAGGCTTGAAAGAGAACTTAAAAGAGCACGACAAAAGGGGATTATGATTTATCTTGTAGTTGAAGATAAAAACGGTATGGAAAATATTGAAAAAGGCAATTATAGGAGTCGATACAGTTCTAAGGCTTTTGAAGGGAAACTTGCAAGTATAGAAGTGAATTATTTGAAAGGCATAAGATTTGTTGATAAGAAGGATGCAGGGCGTACAATATTAAAATTGCTTTATTATTCTGTAATGGAAGCCTTGAAGGAAAGAACGGAAGATATAAAAGCAGAACAGGTTACTTAATTTAGGGGGGGTGAGAGAGTGGACTATCATAATATAAAAGCACATTTTACAGTAAAGAACGAGCGTGGGGATGTATATAAAGCCATATGTCCCGCCCACCCCGATAAGGAAGCAAGCTTGAGTATTAAATATGACAGAGCACAAGGTAAGACCATACTAAAGTGTCATGCAGGGTGCGAAACCGAAGAAATTGTAAAAGCTGCAGGTCTTGAAATGTCAGATTTATTTGATAAGCCTATGGATAAAGACAGTGGGAAAATGAGTATTGAAGCAGTGTATAAATATACAGATGAAGCAGGAAAGGTATTATTTGAAAAAGTAAGGTTCAAAGGTAAGAAGTTCAGCCAAAGAAGAATTATTGATGGTGCTACAGTATGGGGGCTTGATGCAGGTATTTATTACGAAACATTCTCCGGAAGTAACGCATGGAGTATGAAGGAAAGGAAAAATGTAAGAAGTAAAGAATTTGAGGGCATAGAGCCGGTTATATATAATCTACCTGGTATTATTGAAGCTATAAAAGATAATAAGCCAGTATTTATCGTAGAGGGTGAGAAGGATTCAGATAATTTGATAAAAGCAGGGCTTGCAGCGACTACAAGCTTTGACGGTGCCAGTAAATCAAAACAAAATCAAAAATGGAGAGATAACTATAATAAATACTTTGAAGGTGCCAGGGTAGTTTTGCTTCCAGACAATGATAATCCGGGAAGAGCACATATGAAGTTTATCGCAAATAAATTATCAGCCATTACGGAAGATATTAAAATAATTAATTTACCCGGCCTTGAAATAAAAGAAGATGTGAGTGATTGGCTTGACTTTGGAGGTACTAAAGATGAGCTTTTAGAACTTGTTGAAAGTGCTGAAAAGTGGAATCCGGCACTGGAGCCTGAAAAGGTAAATCTAATTAATTTTAATTTCTCTGACGTGGGTAATGCTGAAAGATTAGTTGCCATGTATAACAAAATTATAAGGTACAACCCTATAAGAAAAAAGTGGCTTATATGGTCCGGCAAGCACTGGCAAGTTGATTGTATTGGAAGAATAGAAGTATTGGCAAAAAGTGTAATTAAATCTCTGCAGCAACAGGGAAAAGAACTACCTAAAAGTATCGAAACAGAAGATATTAAAAAGCAGGTATCAAAATTTGTATTAAGGTCTGAAAATGACAATCGTATAAGAGCAATGATAAATCAAAGCCGTACTGAACATAATATTGTGCTTAATGAAATGAATAAAGATGTATATTTATTAAATCTTAGAAATGGAACTTTGAATTTAAAAACTGGAGAGCTGCAGGAGCATAACAGGAGAGATTATATAACTAGGCTTGTAAATGTAGATTTTAAACCAGGAGCTAAATGTCCTAATTGGGTAGAGTTTGCAGATAAAATTTTCATGGGTAATAAAGAGTTAATTGAATATATTCAGAAGTCTATTGGTTATTCCATGACAGGAGATTCAAACTTGCAGTGTTTTTATATTCTTCATGGACAAGGCAGCAATGGCAAAGGTACATTCATGAAAGCTATTATGACAATACTTGGAGATTACGCTGCCACTTTAAAAGGCAATTCACTGATGGAGAAAATTGGTGATGAAGGAGCCAGGGGGGACTTAGCTAAATTAGAAGGAAAGTATTTTGTATGTGTAAATGAACTGGAAGAAAGAAAATGTTTTGATGAAGCTTTAGTAAAGAGTTTAACCTCTGGAGCTGATGAAGTCGTTCCCGTGCGTAGGATGTACGAAGAAGAATTTGATCTGCATCCAACTTTTAAACTTTGGATGACTACAAATAAGCTTCCGAGGATTAAAGGCACTGATAACGGTATATGGCGAAGAATAAGAAAAATACCTTTTGAATATAACTTTGAAAATGATGAAAATAAAGACGAACATTTCTTTGAAGATAAATTAATGCCTGAAATGAGTGGAATATTAAACTGGGCATTGGAAGGTTGTCTGAAATGGCAAAAAGAAGGTATGGAGGTACCAGAGGACGTAAAACTTGCAATTGATGATTATAAAAATGAAATGGACCCAGTGCAGAGGTTTATTGATGATGAATGTATTGTCAGTGAGACTTGTAAGGTTAAAATATCGGAACTTTATACTTGTTACACTGATTTGTGCCATGAGAATAAGGAATATGTATTATCAACTATTAAATTAAGTAAAAGGTTGGTTGAAAAAGGATTTGAAAAGGAAAGGAATAAACATGGTAGATATTGGAGTGGAATTGGAATTTTGGATACTGAACATCAAGAGGAATTTGTAGAAGTACATGATAATGTATTTCCGTTTAATAATAAGTAAGATAAAAGCTTTGTGTAATTATACCAAAGTCTACCATGACAAAGGTTAGTAAATAATATTAATATTATTTGTACTAGGTAAAGAATTCAATGACACCAAGTATTATTAGCAAGATACCTGAAAATAATGGTGCATATTTTCCTAGAACTTTACCAAATATGTGACTGCCTAAAGCTTCACCAAATATAATTAAAACAATACTTAATATAAATGTAAATATAACAGTAAGTTGAACACTAATTCCTGTTATACTTGCAGCAACTCCAGTTCCTAAGTTATTAAATGTTAATCCGAATGATACAAGAAGAGCTTCTTTTATGTTTATATTACCAGATTTATCTAAATCTGATATTTCAGCATATTCAATCATATCATCAATATTTTTTAATGCAAGCTTTTTTGATTTAGTATTATTTAAAATTTTTATTACACTTTGAGCTACAAAATATATTCCTAACATAACAATAATTGAAGCACCTAAACAATTAGCCATTGAATAAGATAAAAGCTTTGCTATATATGATCCAATTAACATGGATAAGAGTGTTCCTGAAGATGTTATGATTGCTATTATAAGATTTGAAATTGATCCTATTCTTATTTTCTTTATTCCATAAGCAATTCCTATAACTATATTATCTAAGTTAGAAGATAAGCTAAACAATAATGCAGGTAAAATTAATTCCATATATTAGCTCCTTTTTATTTAGTTATATTTTAATATATGGATTGTAAATTTATATGGTGATTAAGAGTTCATGAATATCATTTTCAGGTATAATGATTTTATTATGTTATTTAAAGTTACATTTTTGGTATTTTATGTCTAATACAAAGCTTTTGTTAATTTAATTTAAATAAGCAATATATTTGAAAAAGGGTGACAGGAATTAAAAAATGATGACAAGAAGATGACAGGAATTTTTAAAAGCTGTCATCATCTAAAGTATTGGTTTTACTACGTTTATTGATAGTGATGACAGGAATGACAAGAATTTTATATCCTTTGCGTATAGAAAATATGAAAATAACAATAAATGTAAGTATAAATAATATTGTATATAAAACAAGATCCCGAAAAGCTATCATTCTTGTCACCCCTAAAAAATGGAAGTAGTGAGGGGATAATTTGAAGTTTAATATAGATCAAATAAATAAAGATAGGATTGAACAGATAGAAATAGATTTAAATAAAGAATACCGGAAGGGTAAAAGAAAGGACAAGTATAAAGTCCATAAATTGTTATCTGAAAAGAATAGGCTTTTAAAATTGCTTGACTAGAGGTGGTAAGATATGAAAAATCATATACGTGATTATGCAACTGCTGCATTTAGATTCTATAGTTGTAATGGCAAGAGTTCAGAAAAGTATAAGAAAAAGATTTATGATGAAGCGTTGGAAGAGTATCAAAGAAAACAAAAATGTGCCGGAATAAATTGTCCAACAGAAGCAGCAATAATTAGGGCTGAAAGAGCAGTTAATGAAAAGCTTGCAGAAATTAAAGATATGGAAGCTGTAGAACTTACTGTTGCAGAGCTTAGAGTTAAGCCCTCAAGGCAGGGCTATTGTACAGGCTATAGAGATAGTTTACTTTAAAGATGCGGATAAAGAATTAGAAAAGGGTGATATACACAGTAGGGTTCATACAGCAGAAATATATATACCTGCAAGTCAGAGATGGATATATAATTGGCTAAGTAAAGCAAGAAAGTTATTTGCAGAAAAGAGGGGATTGAGGGTATGAAATAAAAATTTTCTAAAAGTGTGCAGTAATGAGGGTATGTCAAGTGGTATAATGTGGATAACTATACTATATATTGGATATTAGAGGAAGAATATCATAAATATTAGTTTATATGATTTATGATACTATCATAGGAAATATTTAGAGAGGCATCTAGTTTATAGGTGTCTTTTGTTATGTTAAGTGTGGATAGTGTAAAGTGTGCTATGAAAAAATAACGCTTAAAAAATGCTCGTAAGAGCT
>NZ_DAIQBT010000067.1:0-6962 GCF_036781005.1 Clostridium sp.
TTTTACAATAGTATTTTGAAAAATTTAGCGATTTCACAAAAGTCGAGGTAGAACCCTATATAATAAGCAATGTTAAATGTATTAATACAAAATAATAATTGAGAAGATTAAAGGAGATATGAAATAAATAATTAAAATTAGAAGAAGAATCGGACGCATCCAGTTATTCTAAGTGTAGTCCGCAGACGTCCACAGCAATTAATTTTAATGGGATGCTCCACCCAAAACCCAGAAAGTAATCCTTCGAAGTCCTATAGTAGAGCATATTACGATGAGGAAAGTAGTTATTTTGGTATTTAATGAATTTATTAAATATAGAGTTAATTTAGATCAAGGCAGGGAATGGAGGGGGAGTGGACAGTAGATAGAATTTACAAATTATTTTTTACCCCAGAGCCTAATTAATCTATCTTTAATTTTAGATTCAAATCCGTTAGATGTGGATTTATAGTATACTTTGTTTTTATGGGAATCAGGTAAGTACTGTTGTTTTACAAATCCCCCATAAGAGTGTGGATACAAGTAGCCAGTGCCATATCCTGATTTTTTTGCACCTTTATAGTGAGCATCTCTTAAATAAGGAGGTATTCCTGAATCCCTACAGGTTCTTACATCTTCAAGGGCAGAATCAATTGCAGTGCAGGAAGCATTCGATTTTGGTGCTGAGGCTACGTATATTGCCGCTTGGGATAAGGCGTATCTACATTCTGGCATACCTATCATATGTACTGCATTCATGGCATTTGTGGCTACTACTAAAGCCATAGGATCCGCATTTCCCACGTCTTCTGAGGCCTGAATAACAATTCTCCTTGCTATAAACATAGGATCTTCACCGGAATCCAGCATTTTCCCAAGATAGTACACTGCACCGTCAGGAGAACTACCTCGAAGGGACTTTATAAAGGCGCTGATGGTATCATAGTGAGATGTACCTCCTTTATCATATAAAGTAATTTTTCTCTGGATACATTCTTTTGCATCTTTTGTAGTTATGAAAATTTTATCTTCTTTTTTTGACGAAGTTCTAACTGCCATATCCAAAGCATTTAAAGCCTTTCTTATATCACCGCCGCTGTGTAGTGCAAAGTAATCAAATACTTCAGGATCTGTTTCTATTTTAAGATAACCCAAACCTTTTGGACTTTCAATTGCATTTTTCAATGCTTTTTTTACGTTACCTTCAGAAAGACTTTCCAGCTGAAAAATCATAGAACGGGAAAGAAGTGCATTGTTAACTTCAAAATAAGGATTTTCTGTAGTAGCGCCTATCAATATAATTATACCTTTTTCAACTGCATTTAAAACACTGTCCTGTTGAGCTTTGTTGAATCTGTGTATTTCATCAATAAATAATATTGTCTTTTTAGAATAAAATTTTAAGTTGTTTTCTGCTTCTTTTATAATTTTTTTCACATCCGCTGTACCAGAATTTACAGCACTTAATTCATAAAAATTTGCCTTTGTTGTATGAGCTATAATTTTTGCTAGTGTGGTTTTGCCTACGCCAGGAGGACCATAAAAAATTAAAGAAGAAATATTATCTGTAGCTATTGCCCTGTATAACATCTTATCTTTACCTAAAATATGTTCCTGCCCTATAAATTCTTCTAAGGTATTTGGCCTCATTCTTTCAGCCAAAGGTTTTAGTTCTTTATGATTTCTTTCATTAGCCATATCAAATAAATCCATAATTTTACCATCCTTTTTAAATTAATATATATTATATTATACTGTAAAACGGATAGTTTTTAATTCAAAAATGATGTTAATATTTTAGAAAAAAGGATGTATAACAAAAATAAACTGAAAAAAATAGTCGATAAAAATATGGAACTATTTATTAGCCATCTTTGAAATAGCTGTGGATAGTTTCTTTTTATTTTAGTGCAAAGCAGCTTAATTAAAGGACTTTTAAATATATATTTTATTGTTGACAAGTTTACTATGATTTTGATAATATGATGGGGAAGTATTGTAATTTAAAAGGAAGTGATTAATTGAAACTATCCACAAAGGGAAGATATGGAGTGAAGGCCATGGTAGATCTGGCTATTCATTATGGAGACGAACCTTTATCTATAAAGACTATATCAGAAAGACAGAAAATATCTGAATACTATTTAGAGCAATTGTTCTCCAATCTCAGAAAATCTAATTTAATCAGGAGTATAAGAGGCTCTCAGGGAGGATATATTTTAAATAGAGAACCCAAGGATATAACTGTATGGGATATAATGGGAGTTTTGGAAGGGCCTATAGAGATATCGGATTGTGTAGATGATAATAATGAAAGTTCTTGTAATAATATAGATTGTTGTGCTACTAGACTTTTGTGGAGTAGGATAAAGGATGGAATAGATGAAATCATGAAGTCTACAACTTTACAAGATATGGTAGATGATTACAATAGTATGAAACTAAGCAAATTGAAAGGGGATAAGTAAATGAATAAAGAGGTATATATGGATTATGCAGCTACTACATATACTAAACCAGAAGTGTTAGAAGAGATGATACCTTATTTTACAGAAAATTTCGGGAATCCATCTTCCTTATATTCTATGTCGGATATTCCAAGAAAAGCTGTGGATGAAGCTAGAGGAAAAGTAGCTAAAGCTATAGAAGCGGAAAAAAATGAAATATTTTTTACTGCGGGAGGTTCTGAAAGTGATAACTGGATATTAAAGGGTATAGCCTTTGGAAATAAAAATAAGGGAAATCATATAATAACTACAGGAATAGAACATCATGCTGTAATACATGCCTGTAAATTTTTGGAGCAGAATGGTTTTGAAGTTACTTATTTAAATGTAGATGAATATGGATTTATAGACCTTGAAGAACTTGAAAAAGCTATTAAGGATACTACCATATTGGTATCTATAATGTTTGCCAATAATGAAGTAGGAACAATACAGCCTATAAAGGAAATAGGAGAAATTTGTAAAAAAAGAAAAGTATACTTTCATACAGATGCAGTTCAGGCTATAGGCCACGTTGGCATTGATGTAAAGTCCATGAACATAGATGCTCTTTCTATGGCAGCACATAAATTTTATGGTCCCAAGGGAATAGGGGCAATGTATTTGAAAAAAGGAATAAAAATTGAAAGTTTGATACATGGAGGCGGCCAGGAAAGAGGAAAAAGAGCTTCCACAGAAAATGTGCCTGGAATAGTTGGCATAGGGAAAGCCATAGAATTGGCAATGGATGATTTGGAAAATGAAAATAAAAGATTAAGTTATTTAAGGGATAAGCTTATAAAAGGGCTTATGAAAGAAATACCTTATACCAAGTTAAATGGTACTGAAGGTGATAAGAGGTTACCAGGAAATGTAAATTTGAGTTTTATTGGAGTAGAGGGGGAAACCATACTTTTGGACTTAAATGATGCAGGTATATATGCGTCAACAGGGAGTGCCTGTGCATCAGGATCTTTGGATCCTTCTCATGTACTATTGTGTTTGGGATTACCTCATGAAGTGGCACATGGCTCTCTTAGGCTTACATTGGGAGCAGGAACCACAGAGGAAGATGTAGATTATGCACTAAAGGTTATTCCAGAAATAGTAGCAAGGAGAAGGGCAATGTCACCCCTTTGGGAAGATTTTATAAAATCGAAAAATAAAGGAGAGAAGGTAAAACAATCATGATGTATAGTGAAAAAGTTATGGATCATTTTAGGAATCCAAGGAATGTGGGAGAAATATCTGATGCAAATGGAATTGGAGAAGTTGGAAATCCAAAATGTGGAGATATAATGAAGATGTACATAAAAGTTGAGGACAATATAATAAAGGATATAAAGTTTAAAACTTTTGGATGTGGCTCTGCCATAGCATCTTCCAGTATGGCTACAGAAATTATAAAGGGAAAAACACTGGAGGAGGCATGGAATCTTACCAATAAGGCGGTGGCAGATGCGCTAGATGGACTTCCACCAGTTAAGATGCACTGTTCAGTGTTGGCCGAAGAGGCTATTCATAAAGCAATAAATGATTATAGAGAGTCTCAAGGGCTTGAACCTTGGACCATTAAGACTCATTCAGAAACCATTCATGAACACGTTCATGGGGAATAGATTTTAAAATAAAAATATAACTCTTTAGAGTTATATTTTTATTTTTTATGCACAAACTACAAGTATATATTTTAGAAGTAAGGTGATATCTTGTACAAAACAAGAGATTTTATTTTCAAAGATGTAGTTAACCTTTCAGGAAATTTACTGGGATTTATAAGTGATATAATATTAAACTTTAATGATAAAAGAGTACAGGGATTTGTTGTTACTCCCAATAGTTTATTTAAAAAAAGCTTAAATATATTTTTAGAAGATGTAGTAAGTTTTTCATCTATATTAGTTGTTACAAGTATAAATAGAAAAAAATCATTGCAATTTGGGGATATAAAGGGCATGAATGTGGTGGATAAAAAGGGACATTTAATCGGCATAGTGGAGGATATGTTATTTCATAAGAAGACCTTTTTAATAAAAGCACTTATATTGTCTGTAGGATTTATAAGCAATTTTATAGATGGAAAGAAAGTATTGCTTATGGATGACTTGATTTTAGGGGAAAAAAATTTACTGTATAGAGGAGAAAGTGAAAATCTAAACTTTTCTAATTCACCTTACAAGTTTTTGGATTTAAAGGAAAAGGAGAAAATTTAAAATTTGAATTGTGGAAGATGATATTATGGCCATTGAAAAAAAGAGAAAAATTAAATATGCATTACTTACTGTAATTTTTATGGCTTTAATAATAGTTATTATTAAAGTTTCTGTACTTAGGGAAATAATATATTTAATGCTTATATCTTTTTTAATAGCCTATACATTAAGGCCTATACAACATATTATGGCAAATAAAGGGATTGGGAAAAGAATAAGTGCCTTTATTCTTATAGCCTTGGTAGGCTTGTTTATTGTAAGTATATTTGCAATTTTGATACCTTCTCTTTTTAAGGAAAGTTTAAGTTTAAGTAATGCCATGTATAGTATTCAAAATTTAATGGACAATTTTTATGGAAAATTGAAGCTAATCCAGGGAAACAGGACAATACATATATTAATTAATGATTTTAATAGAAAAATTGACAGGGAAGTAACCGCTGTGTTTACTAGAATATTTGATTCTTTAATGAAGATAGGGGGAAATATTTTATACATAGTAGTTATTCCTGTAATAACTTATTATTTTTTATCTGAAGGAGAATGTATAAATGAAAAAGTACTTTCTACATTTCCGGTAAAGAGTAGGAGCATAATTAAAAACATAAGTTGTCATGCAGATAAAATACTGGGAAGATATATAATAAGTCAGCTTATGTTAAGTGGATTTGTTGGAATAGCCACATTTTTTATACTTTTAATATTAAAAATAGATTTTCCCATAATACTGTCTGTTCTAAATGCATTTTTTAATATAATCCCATATTTTGGGCCCATATTTGGAGCTGTTCCAGCTATAGTTATAGCTTTAATAAAATCTCCTGAAAAGGCTCTATGGACAGCAGCAGCTCTTTATTTACTTCAACAGATAGAAGGAAATATACTGTCTCCTAAAGTTACTGCAGATAGTATAAGTATGCATCCCCTGGTAGTAATACTTTTACTGATAATTGGAGGGGAAATATCAGGTTTTATGGGAATGGTACTTGCAGTTCCCGTAGGAGTTATAATTAAAGTAATGTATGAAGACTTAAATTATTATATGTTTTAATACTTTATATTTAAACAATACATGAATTTTTAGTATAAAATCTCATATTTCGCTGAATGCTAGATTATTCAGCGATAATTTTTTGTTTGAAAATTTTCAAATGGAATAATAATATGTTCAATAAAGATCATTCCATTTAAAATATGTAAATAGTTCCTCAATCAATATTAGCATTAAAAAAAATTATTCAAACATCATATCAAAGAACGCTGCCTGTAAATATTGTTTCATCCAATCCTAAATATCTAATTATTTTTGATTGGCTATCATTTAACGGATTCATCAATATCCTTCTTTTCATACCGTTTTCCTTGATAACAAATATTGTAACATTATGAAATATTGAAACTATAGACTTCAATGTAGGTTTTATCATTTTTATTTTTCCAGGACCAATTACGATTTCATTTTCTTTTTTAATTCTCTCCTTACTACATACTCAACTACTTATAAAATCATCATTGTCATTAATAACATATATGTTAATGCTTCAACTCTTTCAGGTGTTTATATATACAAAGAATTAATAAAGTCTGGAGACTTTAACTGTTGAAATTTTTTCTCTACGCTGCTTTGTGTTTTGTATTCTATTAAAAGTACTTCACCTGAAATCTCTAAATCATTACTAGCAAGAACAAATGTACATGCCTCTTCAAGTGCATCTTGTATTTTTACAGTATCCTTGTAAATATCAAATCTAAGAACATATTCATACTTCTTTTCATATTCCTTTTGTGAAGGTCTGCCTACTTTCTTTACGGCTTTTGCCTCAATATAACAGTCTAATATGTGGTGTTTGAATTTTTTTACTTTGAATTTTTGAATTTCATCAATTTCTTTTTTAGCATCAGCTTCACAGGCAAAGCTGCGTTTCACATACTGTTATATATATTTCTTTAATTCTTCTTCCTCTTTCTTTAAATGTCTTGAAGATGTATGTCATAATAGGAGAATACATTCCCACAAGGTTTTCAAGGGAATTGCAGAAAGGGGAAAGAGTTCAACAGGGTGGTTTTATGGTTTCAAACTTCATCTTGTCATAAATGACAGGAATATAGAGGTAATAGAACAACTCTCAAAAGAACTTTACGGGAAATTATTCGGGAACAAGGGTTATTTGTCCAAGAAAATATCAGATATATTGTATTCTAGGGGGATACAGCTCATAACAAAACTAAAAGGTTCTACCTCGACTTTTGTGAAATCGCTAAATTTTTCAAAATACTATTGTAA
>NZ_DAIQBT010000068.1:0-6755 GCF_036781005.1 Clostridium sp.
TTATAAGAAGGCTTTTAAATAATAGACTTGAGATTGAAGTCTATATATCCATTAATTTATTTTTAAATAATATCAAAAATATGTTAATAGTTTGAAGTGAAAAACTGGTTAATCAACACTTGTGAAATGCTCTAATAGAAGCGGATCATTATTTAAAGTGATAGATAAAGTAAATGAGATGATAGAAAAACATATTAAAAGTATAGAAGTAGAAATAAATTCTGTCGATACAAAAAGAATGTTAGAAATAGAGGAAATATTAAAATATGATCAAAAAACACTAAAGAAAAAGGAAATCGCACTTGATAAACAAGACAATGCTTATGAAGAGAGTATATATACACTAGGTTAGATGAAGAAATAAAAATAGAAATTACGTATAAGTAAAATAGTAAAGTAAGCATTGATACATGCAAGTTATTTAAGGATATATTGTAAATAGTCAAGTGGGTACTGCTATATAAAAAGTAGTACCTTTTTATTTTTAGGGTATACTAAGGAATATCATATTATAGAAGGGAAATGATAAAATGACTAACTTAATGAGTGAAATGCCCAATAGATTGGCTAAAGAAAAATCGCCATATCTTCTTCAACATGCTTATAACCCTGTTGATTGGTATCCTTGGGGAGAAGAAGCCTTTGCCAAAGCAAAAGCAGAAGATAAGCCTATATTCCTATCTATTGGGTATTCCTGAAATTAGTGGTTATAGTAGTCTTGTTGTCATTGGTGCCATGTTATGGCAAGGGAAAGTTTTCAAGATAGTAAAGTTGCTGAAATATTAAATAAGTATTTTGTATCTGTAAAGGTGGATAGGGAGGAAAGGCCCGATATTGACAGTATCTATATGAAAGTTTGCCAATCCATTACTGGCAGTGGAGGATGGCCTCTTACAATTATTATGACTCCTGAACAGAAACCTTTTTTTGCAGGAACTTATTTTCCCAAAGACAATATGGGAGAGGCTTTAGGGTTAACAGCTATATTAGAATATATACAAAAGGAATGGAAAAATAATAAAGATGAACTTGTTAGAGAAGGAGATAGTGTGCTGGATATAATATATGCCTTAAATAAAAATTCGCCAGCACAATTATCTAAAGATATTTTTAAAAAAGCTTTTTTAGAATTCAAACGGAATTTTGATACTGTATATGGAGGTTTTGGAGGATATCCTAAATTTCCTTCAACTCATAACCTGCTTTTTCTTTTAAGATATTTTTATAAGACTAAGGATGCTGCTGCCCTGGAAATGGTGGAAAAAACTTTGGAGTCCATGTATAGAGGCGGGATGTATGATCATATAGGATATGGATTCAGCAGATATTCTGTAGATAGAAAGTGGCTTATACCTCATTTTGAGAAAATGTTATATGACAATGCACTTATTGTTATGGCTTATTTGGAAACTTTTCAGGTAACGGGAAATAAAAAATATGCCAGAGTAGCAGAGGAGATATTAGAATATATTTTAAGAGATATGACCTCTAAAGAAGGAGGATTTTATTCTGCAGAAGATGCTGATTCAGAAGGAGAAGAAGGGAAATTTTATATGTGGTCCCAGAAAGAAATAAAAGATATACTGGGACAGGAACAGGGAAGTAAATTTTGTTATTATTTCAATATAACATCCCAAGGGAATTTTAGGGGAAAAAACATACCTAGTTTAATAGGTAAATCCATACCGCCTGAAGATATACAATTTATAAAAGATTCTAGGGATAAATTGTTTAAGTACAGAGAAAAAAGAGTTCATCCACATAAAGATGACAAAATTTTAACTTCCTGGAATGGATTGATGATTGCAGCTTTGGCATTAGCAGGGAGAATATTAAATAATAGCAAATATACTCTGGCGGGAAAAAAAGCTGTAGATTTTATTTACAAGAATTTAATCAGAGAGGATGGAAGATTACTGGCCAGATATCGTGAAGGAGAGTCATCTTTTCCAGGTTATGCAGATGATTATGCATTTTTAATATGGGGATTAATAGAATTATATGAGACAACTTATAATCCAGAATATTTAAAAAATGCCTTGGAACTCAATCAGGATTTTTTGAAACTTTTTTGGGATAGTAAAGGTGGAGGATTTTTTCTTTATGGAAAAGATAGTGAAAAGTTAATAATAAGACCTAAAGAAATATATGATGGAGCTATTCCTTGTGGAAATTCTGCAGCAGCATTAAATCTACTTCGTTTGTCTTATTTAACTACAAATTATGAATTTCAAGATAAAGTAAAACAATTGTTTGAAAACTTTGCAGATGAAATAGAATCATCGCCAATATCATGTTCTTTTTCGTTAGCAGCATTATTGTTTTCTAAATATCCTGTTAGACAAATTATTATATCTGCAGGAGAAAACATAAATGAGGTCAAAAAAGTGTTAGAAATAATAAATAAAAAATATAATCCATTTACTATTTCACTTTTATACTCTCATTTAAATAAAGATTTAAAACAAATGTATCCGTCTATTGAAAGTTATATAGCGATTGAAGGAAAATTTACTGTATATCTTTGTGAAAACTTTACATGCAGGGAACCTATAACGGATATAAATTTGTTAGAAGAAATTCTATAGATTAGTATAAATAAAAAATATCATTTAATGCGTTGGTGGAAAAAGAGCGGAGTTCTAAACCAATGCATTTTTTATGTTTCAAAATAGTATAAGAATAGAAAATAAATTTTTAATTTAGAAAAAATAATGCAGAAGACTTATAAATGTTTAGTATTAGTTATGCGAAAAATTGAAAAAAAATGCATATCAATGGTATAATGTATAGATATTAGATCTGATTTTTTTAAAAAAGAATTTTCTTTAAAGCTAATATAAAATTTAAATTTTGATGGAATTATTTTAAAGGGGGAAATTGTTTATGGTAAATAATCTTTTTGATCTCCATGATTTATATCAGAATATTAAAAATAAAAAAATTATATTTTGTTACTGTGGTCCAATTTCACAGGAGACTATTGAAGGAATAGGACATACTTTGAGATTAGACTTGAAAATTGAAAAAACGAGAATGGGTATTTCACAAGCAATATTTTCGATTTTTATTGAACAAATGCAAAATATTTTAAATTACTCTGTAGATACAGTTGTAAAGGATGCCCAGGTTGAAAAAGAGCTTAGAGTAGGCGTTTTAGTTATTGGACAAGAAGACGATGAATTTTATGTATATTGTGGCAATAAGATTTTCAATGAAGATGTTCAGAATATTCAAGATAGGATTGATGAGGTTAGTGGACTTGAAAAAGATCGATTAAAGGCTTTATATAAGGAGCGGAGAAAAATGGAATTTAAAGAAGGCAGCAAAGGAGCAGGGCTTGGACTCATTGAAATGGCAAGAAAGTCCGGAAAACCTATTCAATACTCATTTAAACATCTGAATAAAGAGTTTTCGTTTTTTACCATAAAAGTTACAGTTCCGGGGAGGTAATAGAACATGAATAATCTAATAATTGAAAAAACAGCCTCTACGCCATATATTAATTTTAATTATGAAATGAGAAAGTTAATTGTTTCAGGAGAGTCTTTTCCAGAAGATGCAGTTAAATTTTACAAACCAGTAATAAACTGGATTGAACAATATTTGGAAAAGATAGAGGAAGAAGAAACACAGGTGGAATTCGAAATAATTTATTTTAATTCTAGTACTTCTAAAATCTATATGATGCTTTTTACTCTGCTGGATCAAGCGGTTGCCAATGGTAAAAATATTACAATTAATTGGAAAGCTGCACAGGAAAATGAGACGGCAATTGAGTGTGGAGAAGAATTTATGGAAGATGTTGAATTTATAAAATTCAATATATTGGTTAAATAGGGAGCATAGGTATTATGGATTCAATTTTTAGAAAAGAAGAAGAAGTATTAAAAAAGGCCAGAGAGATACTAGAAATGGGAATCATTGAAACTCAGAAAGATGAAGTATTATATAAGGAGCTTTTTATGGAATTTAAAAGTCTTCTTGCTCAAACTAAGCGAGTTGTGAAAATGTCAGATATAATTGGTGCCGATTTAATTGACAGATATCATTCACTAGATGAAGTTTCAAAAATAGATTTTCTGACAAATTTATATAATAGGCGGTTTTTTAATGAACTTCTAATAAGAGAATGGAAAATTTGTGCGAGGGATAAATATTTTTTATCAGTACTCATGTTAGATGTTGATAAATTTAAAGATTATAATGATACATATGGTCATATTCAGGGTGATGAATGCCTCAAGCTCATTTCTAAATGTCTTAAGAAAATCATTAATAGGCCAAGAGATATTGTCATAAGATATGGTGGGGAAGAATTTGTTGTTCTAATGCCAGAGACAGATTTAGAAGAGGCTAAATATACAGCTGAAAATATTAGGTTGGAAGTAGAAAAACTGCAAATTTTACATGAAGGCTTTGAAAATTATGGAGTTGTCACCATTTCTATAGGTATCGCTGCCACTATTCCAAGTGAGAAAATTTCCCCCGAGAGTTTGCTTTATAGAGCTGATGTGGCCCTTTACAGGGCAAAAGAAAATGGAAGAAACAGGATAAGTGTGTAAAAAATATGGGGGAATTTTATTATGATAAAGTTTAAAAGTATAAAAGTAAAATATATTATTATAGGGATTATTATTTGTCTTATTTCCTCATTTCCTGTTTCTATTTTTAGTTATATTGTATCTTATAATATAACTTCTGATTTGTCTGACAAAAGGATTCATGAAGCTGTTCTTAGAAATTCGTCAGAGATAGACCATTGGTTTGGTGTTCAGCAATCTATAATTGATTCACTATCTCAGGATATAGAAGCTTCTGGAAACTTTAATTCCGACTATTTATCAAAGCTTGTAACAAGTAAAATGAAAATATATAGAGATGAAGCGATTGATTTTTATGTTGCATTTGAAGGTAATAAACCAAAGCTTATTTCTGGTGTTGGATGGGTGTCTCCAGATAGCTATGATCCTACAACAAGACCCTGGTATAAAGCGGCATGTAAATCAAATCAAGTGGTTTTTACAGAACCATATGTAGATTTCATGACAGATAAGTTAGTTATTACAGTTGCAAAAGCACTTAAAAATGATAATAAGATAATTGGTGTAATTGCATCTGATATTTATCTTGAAAAAGTAATAAAAGTTGTTAGTGAATCTAAAATTAATGACAATAGCTATGGATTGCTTTTAGACAATAAAGGCAGAGTTATTGCACATCCTGATTCCAATTTTTTGCCTACTAAAAATGGATTTAAATCTATAAATGAAATTCATTGGAAAGGGTACAAAACATTAGTTAATAATCTTCTTACAAAAGATGTGAATAATAGAATTGAATTGAAGGACTACAAGGGAAATGAAGAATTTTTTAGTTTTACCAAAATTAATTCAAATAATTGGTATTTTGGTATTGCTGTAAATAAATCCGAGTATAAAAAACCGCTTCAAAAGCTTCTTTTAGGTTTTGGTGGAGTTTTTTTGGTGATAATGTTTATAGTTTTATTTATTATGTTTAAACTTGTGAATACGGTAGTAAAACCCGTAAAATTACTTAATAATATTGTAAAAGATTTTTCTAATAAGCATATGTCAGTAAGAATAAATGTTGTATCGGAAGATGAAATAGGAAAGCTTGGAAGAAGTTTTAACCATATGGCAGATACTATTGAGAAGTATAGTAGGTGTCTCGAGAAAAAAGTTGAAGAGAGAACTATGGAGTTAAAAGTAAAAAATGAAACTATTATGGAAAGTATAGAGTATGCTAGTAAAATTCAAAATGCAATTATTCCAGATATTAGCCAGAGACTTGGAATTTCCCGGGAAAATTGCTTTTCAATTTGGAAACCTCGTAACACAGTTGGAGGAGACATATTTTGGAGTAAAGGGGACGATAACTATGCACTCCTAGCTGTAGTTGACTGTACAGGCCATGGGGTGCCAGGAGCATTTATGAGTATGATGGTAAGTTCTATACTAGATGGAATCTCAAGAGAGTTTAAATATGATAGACCAGCTGATATATTGAGGACAATTAATGTAAGAATTAAAGATGTACTTGGTCAAGAGCAAAAGGATTCTGAAATCAAAGATGGGGCTGACCTAGCATTATTATGTATTGATAAAAATAATAAGCGACTGGTATTTTCGGGTGCTAAATTAAATATGTTTATCTTTTCAAATGGGGATACGCAGGTTATAAAAGGTTCTAGATATGGTGTGGGATATTCGTGGGGGAAAGATGTACACTATAAAGATGTAGAAGTTCCCTACATTGAGGGGGGGATATATTACTTTACAACTGATGGGTTTCTAGATCAAAATTATGAGAAAAATAAAGGTGGAATAGGTAGGCGTGGATTTATATCGCTTATTGAAGGTATTTATCACTTGCCAATGGAAGAACAAAGAAATATTATTGAAAATAATATAAAAGAAAAAGTTTGTAATGTTCCTCAAAGAGATGATATAACTATTATAGGATTGAAACTGTAATAGTTAATCATAAGTGTTGATTAACTGAAAAACGGGAATAAAAAAATATATATAATTTGACATTATGTTGAATTTTGCATATACTTAAAAAGCAAATGATAATGATAACCATTATTTCGTGGCGAGGCTTTATCACAAAAACATAATTTGATATTTCAATAAACTTTACAGTACAATCAATGTTAAATAAAATTAGTATTTTAACAGCGTTATTTCCAATTGGAAAATGTAAATTTACCATTATTGATATCCACAGAG
>NZ_DAIQBT010000069.1:0-6303 GCF_036781005.1 Clostridium sp.
AAAAACAGGAGTGCATTTTAAAGCCGAATAGAAGCTATTTAAGCTATAGTAATTAACCCTTTCATTAAAAATAAAAACGCTTTATATGAACTGTTAAAGCTCTATATAAGTTGATTATATGAAAACAGTATGATTGATTAATAATCATACTGTTTTTTATTAGTAAACAATTTTTGAAAAGTTAATTTATTTTAATAATATAATAATACATTATTTTCAAATGTATGTAAATAGATATAGGTGTTGCCAAAAGATTATATGATAATTAAACATTACAATAATTAATGTATAGTTAATCTGCTCACTAAAAAGTAAAACTAGAGCATTTTTAACTCTAGCTAATAAATAGAATATGGTATTATCATTACTGAATGAGATACTTCTTTGTATTCTACAAAAGTATAGTTTTGTGGAACTGATAAAACAGGTATGAAGTCCTGATATATAAGGAGGTATACTTCTTTTTTATGTTTTAAAATTGAAATGTTAATTATACATAATATGATATATATAATAAGTAAAATTAAATTTAAAGCTAAATATAAAAAAACCTATTACTATGAAACTAAAGGAGGAATTATATAATATTATGTAGAATATGTAAGTATAAAGAAAAAAGAGAGGAAGCGAGTATTTGGTGAGCTTCATTCACTTGAGATACACTCGCTCACTAATGATAAATAATGAATATTAAGGAAAATTAAGAATAATTAGTCATAAATAAAAAAATCATTTATTCTTTTTAAAAACCATCAATTATTTTTAGTGAATTATCAATATCTATACAAACTGTAATTACTATAATAACTACCATAATAGGTATATATGTAGCAGCACTAATTTATATAGGACTAACTAGAATTCTTGGTTCTAAAATACAAGCATCTATCTTAAAGGCAGGTTGTAAGTGAATGTAATTTTTAACTACAAATGGCTTTAATATATAATTTTCAGTAGAGAAAAGAACAAGACTAGAAGCTGATTAAGAAAAGGGGAAGAATAGAGATGAAGATTACTGTTATTAATGGAAGTCCTAAAGGCAAGGATGGCAATACTAATATAATGGTTACAGCTTTCTTAAAAGGGGCACAGAGGGCAGGGGCAACAACTGTTAACATTTTTTTGGCAGAAAAAGAAATTAAACATTGTTTAGGTTGTTTTTCCTGTTGGTTTGTTAATCCTGGACAATGTGTAATTAAAGATGATATGTCAGAAATTATTGCTCAAGGTGAAGGAACGGATATTCTTATTTTAGCTACACCACTTAAGTATGCTAACCTATCCAGTATGCTAAAAGTTTTTATTGAACGAATGTTGGTGTTGTGCAATCCATATTTTGAGATAACCCCAATAGGAATCAGACACCCGAAAAAAAACGTAGCAGCAGAAGTACAATCATCTTTTTATCGTGCTAAATTAATAATGATGGCTAACGGTGCTCTTTCTACTAGAGATTATTTCCAAGTAATTTCCCAATGGGTTAATAAATTGGCTTTCTATAATCATACGGAAGTACTTGGAGAAATATATGTTCCACAAGGACTTCTTCTTAATACTCAAGATGAGAAATTACAACCTATTATTGATAATTATCTGCAGTCTTTAGAACAAGCAGGATATGAATTTGTTACCATGAACAAGCTGTCAGATAAAACAGCAAAATCATTGGAAAAGAATTTTATTCCTACTGATATTTACGTTAAACAAGTTAATAGTTTATTTGACAGTTTACTTGATAAATTGGAGCATCCTTACTTGAAATAGCAGGTAAAATGGCCAGAATGGAAAACATACGTAAGGAAACATTGGTATGAAAAGAATTATTAAAGATTAATCAAGTAATATCTGACAAATTGGGTTGGAATGAATGGTATATACATGCTGATTTTATTGGCGTTATTTACAACAATTCCCTTTCGAGAGAATATTGAAATTATTAACGAAAATATATTTGCTCACTATTAATGAGTAGGCTTAAACAATGGGTCTGCAATGTGAACATTCAATACTTTTATATAAAATAAAGTATTATTTTTTAAATTTTATTATAAAAAAACCACGGTTTATTTATAAATTTTTGTACTTTGTTTAATAAAATCGAAAATTTATAGCTTTTAAACACAGTAAAATCAATTACCCATACTTATTGAGTATGTAAAAAGAAAATAGTATATTAAAATATTTGTATAATTATGATTAGAGTCTATTGTTTTTAATGATAGTATTGAACATAAAAAGTTAAAATGAATTCCACAGAATGTATATTCTGTGGAATTCCTAAGTCTAGTTTTTTATATCTAAATTCTCAATTAAGATATAACTTTGAAGTTAATTGTAACTTAACAGATATTAAATCTTTTTTATTGCACATGTACATTAATTTTTAAGTTGAAGGTTAATCTCTTGCTCACTATAAATTATATGAGCACATTTAATATTTAAACTAGTGGCTTAAATTTACCTTTACTTACACCGCACACTGGACACTCCCAACTATTAGGTACATTTTCAAATAAGGTACCTGGTTCAATACCTGAATCAGGATCTCCTACAGCTGGATCATAGATATATCCGCATACTGAACATTGATATTTAGGCATATCTTTTACCGGATTATTTTTATTTGCTATATGAGTTGGTGAAGTTTGTGGTGATTTACCACGCTTTACATCCTGATAATATGCATATGTCATTGGGTCTATATCTTTAATTAATTCTGAATTTAATACTTTTCCAATAAATACGGTATGCGTGTCTATATCTATTTCTTTTTCAACTTTTAATTCGAACCATGAGGCTGTGTTATCTAAGACTATTGGAACACCACTTTCACCTGTTTTATAGGATACACCCGAAAATTTGTCAGTAGTTCTTCCTGATTTAAAGCCAAATTTACCCACAAACTCCAAAGGAGTCTCTATTGATAAAGTTGATACTCCTATTAATTTACTATTTTTTATATACTCATGAGTGAGATTTTGTTTATTGATGCTCACTGCAATTCTAGCTGGATCTGATGTTATTTGAAAGACCGTATTTGCAATTTGACCATTTTTTTTACCTCCAGAAATAGAACTTATAACATATAATCCATAACTTAATTTATAAAATGCTTTATTATCAATCATGAATTTATTATATTTACATATATTCAATATGTAAATAATACCTCCTCTCATTATATATAGTAGCTTATTTTTAATCTAACTACTATATTAATTTTATAGTTTATATAATACTTCAAAGATACTAAACATTTAATAGTTCTTACTCTTTCTTAATAATTAAATTATTAGTAGTTTTCTACAAATATTTCAAAGTATGATTGAGGATGTGCACAGGCAGGACAATTTTCAGGAGCAAATACTCCTTCATAAATATATCCGCAGTTAAGACATTTCCATTTGTATACTTTTGATTTTCTAAATACATTATTGTTTTCTATATTTCTAAGTAAAGCTAAATATCTTTCTTCGTGATGTTTTTCAACTTCTGCTATATTTCTAAAAACTTCTGCTATATTAGGAAAACCTTCTTTATCAGCTATATTAGCAAACTCTGGATAAAGTTTTGACCATTCCTCATTTTCACCCTTTGCAGCTGATTTAAGAATTGTTTTAGTATCTCCTAGTGCAACTGGGTAAGAAGCATTTATTTCTACAGTTTCTCCTTGTAAATCTTCATTTAGAAATTTAAAAAACCTTTTGGCATGTTCTTTCTCGTTTTCAGCAGTCTCTAAAAATATGTTAGAAATTTGAACATACCCTTCTTTTTTAGCAGTAGATGAATAATACGTGTATCTGTTCCGGGCTTGAGATTCTCCAGCAAAAGCTTTCATTAAATTTTCAGCAGTTTTTGTATTTCTCAAAGATGCCATAAAAATTACCTCCTAAAATAAATTAATATCTATTTTATATTAAAATTATAGTTGAATTAAACAGAATACAATATTTTACTGTTTTTTCCAGAGTCCATGTAAGTTACAATATTCTCTTGCCATTACAAATTTTTCATCTAGTTTAAAGGTAGCTTCCGGCTTTTGTCCTGGTTTCAAATGCTTTCTATAAATTTTATCTTCAGTATGAACTTCAATCCATTGAATGTAATGTTCTGGGAGCATTGGATGTTCAACTGATCCAACTTTAACTATTATCCCTCCATCTATTTCTTCAATTATAGGTACATGTTTTTCAAGAGTCGCATCTACTGTATTTTCTTCAATAAGCTTCATTGCTTGTCCACAACAAGTTAAAATGCCTCCTCCATTATGAAGAACCTCAACTATATTCCCACAAACTTCACATTTGTATACTTGTTTTACTTCTGTCATAATTTTTCCTCCTTAATATTTATACTTAAAAAATAATCTTTATATATTATAACATAAAAATACCTTTAGAATTTATGATTTTGAAATAAGATAGGAATAATCACATCTTATTTTAAAATTATAAATTCTTTTTTAAAACTTCAGTAAGTATAGGCACAATTTCATACAGATCTCCTACAATACCATAATCTGCCCCTTGAAATATAGGAGCATCTTCGTCTATATTTATAGCTGTTATAATTCCAGCATTTTCAATGCCTTTTAAATGTTGAACTTGTCCTGATATGCCAATGGCAAGATAAAATGTTCCATTAAATTTCTGTCCCGATATACCTACATAATGATCAAGTGGAAGCCATCCTCTTTCTTCAGCTACAGGCCTTGAGCAACCAAGTTCCGCCCCAATTCTATTAGCCAAAGATTGTATTAGAGGCAAGTCTTTTTTATTTTTTAATCCAAGTCCTATGCTGCATACCTTATCTGCATCTGCTATGCTTCCTTTAGAAGCTGCACTTGTATTAATATCTATATTTTCACTTTTAATATAATTTAAAAATGTATCTACTTTTTCTTTTGCAGAACCTTCTTTTATAATGACCCTTCTGCGGTTTCCTGTTATAGGTTTTGATTTATTCTCTTTATTTTCCCCAACAGGATCTTTTTTAGGTTTGCCTAAAATATCATTGGATATAATCAATTTTTGAATCTCGTTAGTTCCTTCATATATTGTACAGATTTTAGCATCACGGTACATACGCTCTACAGGAAATCCTTTAATAAATCCTGAACCTCCATATATTTGTACTGCATCATTGACGACTTCCAAACAAATATCTGAAGCGTATAATTTAGCCATGGCAGATTCCGTTCCGTAATTTCTATGTTCCTGTTTTAATACGGCTGAACTATATACCATAAATCTAGCTGCACGAATCTTAGTAGCCATATCTGCAAGTTTAAATGCTATAGACTGTTGCCTTGAAATAGATTTTCCAAATTGAATTCTTTCTTTGGAGTAGCTTAGTGCCTTCTCATAAGCTCCTTGAGCAATTCCAAGTGCCTGTGCTGCGATCCCTATACGCCCACCTTCTAAAGTCTGCATGGCAATTTTAAAGCCTTCCCCTTCTTTTCCAAGAAGATTATGTCTTGGTATTTTTAAGTTCTTAAACAAAAGTTCTGCAGTGGCAGAGGAACGTATACCCATTTTATTATAGTGAGTACCAAAGGTAAATCCTTCCATACCCTTTTCAATAATGAAGGCACTTATACCTTTACTTCCTATACCTGGAGTTGTAACTGCAAATATTACATAAGTATCCGCATAATCTGCATTTGTTATAAATACCTTGGAACCATTTATAACATAATAATCGCCTTCCAAAACAGCAGTAGTTTCTGTCTTACCAGCATCACTTCCGGCATTAGGTTCTGTAAGTCCAAAAGCAGCAATTTTTTTACCTGAAGCTAATGGAACTAGATATTTTTGTTTTTGTTTTTCTGTTCCAAATTCAGCAATAGGCCAAGTTCCAAGAGATGTATGTGCAGATAATATAACTCCCACACCTCCATCTACTCTTGATAATTCTTCTACTGCAATGGCATAACTCAATACGTCTCCACCAGATCCACCATATTCTTTAGAATATGGAATACCCATAATAGATAATTCTCCCATTTCATTAACTATTTTCTCTGGAAATATATTTTTCTCATCTAGTTGAAATGCAATAGGCTCAATTTTTGTTTCTGCAAACTTTCTAACAATATCTCTAATATTTTTCTGTTCTCTGGTAAGTTCAAAATTCATGAAACCATCTCCTTATAATATAATTTTTAACATATATATGAATAAAGTATAGCACTACATACTTTAATTAGCTATATAGAATAAATCAACTAAAAAAGCTTTAAAAGATTTAGAGCTTATCCCTAAATTATTTTAATCTTTCTGAAAGCGATAAAAGCACAGGCAA
>NZ_DAIQBT010000070.1:0-6190 GCF_036781005.1 Clostridium sp.
TGCCCATGGTACTGCAGGGGAGGCCCTGTGGGAGAGCAGGTCGCTGCCGGTTTTGTTTTGGTTCACTAGCTCAGTTGGTAGAGCACATGACTTTTAATCATGTTGTCCGGGGTTCGATTCCCCGGTGAGCCACCAATAAGGAAGCATATAAATAATATGCTTCCTTATTTTTTTATGTCAATGCTATATTTAGTAACAAATTATTATATTCCGATAATTGAAAAATTTTCATTATAATTATGTTATAATTAAAGTAATCCATAACGGTTAACTGAAGTATAATTACAAATATATTTGATTGGAGGTAAGTATGAAAGATTTAGACTTTTTTAGAACCATATGTGAAGCTCATGCACCAAGTGGAAGAGAGGATTGGTTGTATTCTATTGTAAAGGATAACTTTGAACAATTTGGAGATACAACTATAACTAAATTAAATAATATGTATATACATAAAAAAGGTATAACTTCTAGAAAGTTAATGATAATGTCTCATGCAGATGAAGTTTTTTTAATGGTAAATGAAATTTCAGAAGATGGGTTTATAAAATTTAATGGATTTGGAATAGATGCTAAAAGTATTGTATCTCAAGAAGTTATCATCCATGGAAAAGAAAATATACCTGGAGTTGTAGTATTAAAATATAATTATAATGATAAAGAAAAAAGTGAAGTTTCTGTGAAAAATTTATATATAGAAACTGGATTTAGTAAGGAAAAATTAAATAGCATAATTAAATTGGGAGATTATATTACCTTAGACAGAAAGATGATACATCTTTTTAATAATAATGTAAGTTGTAAATCTATAGATAATAGAGCCAGTATCTTTGCTATGTATATTTGTGCGGAAGAACTTAAAAATGTAAACTCTGATCTGGATATATATTTTGTATGTTCTTGCCAAGAAGAAGTAGGTCATAGAGGAGCCAAAATGGTAAGCTATGATATTAAACCTGATGTAGGCATAGCACTTGATGTAACCTTTGACAGTGGAATATTAGGAGATAATAGTAGAGAAAATAAATTGGGAAAAGGGCCGGTTATATGTATAGGACCTAATATACATACTAAGACCAGAAATAGATTAATACAAACAGCAAATAGATACAATATTCCTTATCAAGTTGAAGTGGAACCGGGAAATACGGGGACAGATGCTTGGGATATTCAAACTTCTGTAGGGGGAATAGCTACAATTCTTATATCTATTCCCATAAGGTATATGCATACTTCGGTGGAGGTGGTTAATATAGAGGATATAAGAAATACAGGAAGATTATTAGCAAGATTTATTCAGGAGTTAAAAGAGAGTGAATTGGAGGGGTTATTTTGTTTTTAGAAAAACTCTGTAATTCTACAGGTCCTTCAGGATATGAAGGTCATATTAGAAGTGTAATAAAGGATGAATTAAATACCTTTACTGATAATACAATTATAGATAGAATGGGAAATATTGTAGTGCATAAATATAGAGAAAATGATTCTTCGCCTAAAATAATGGTAATTTCCCATATGGATGAATCAGGTCTTATAATAACGTCTTATAATGAAGATGGCACATTAAAGTTTTCTACATTAGGAGATATAGATAAAAATTCACTTCCTGCTAAAAATGTTTTAATTGGAGATAAAATGATACCAGGGGTTATCGGGATAAAGCCAATACATATTCAAAGTAAAAAGGAAAGAAATGAAAATATATCCTTGGAAAATATGTGTATAGATATAGGAGCTTTTTCGGAAGAGGAATGTAGGAGGATTATATCGTTGGGGGACTTTGTAGTATTTAATGGCGGGTTTTGCAATTTTGGAGATAATCTTTTAAAAGGAAAGGCTTTAGGTGATAGGATAGGGTGTTCTATACTTATAGATTTATTAAGAGAGGATTTAAATTGTAACTTATATGGTGTATTTAATATTCAGGGAAATATAGGTCAAAGAGGTGTTTATGCTGCTGCCTACAACATTAATCCAGATTTAGCTATAATTTTAGACACCATAGATAGTATAGATTATGAAGAAATTCCTAGTTATTTTAGAACAAGCAAATTAAGAGAAGGTCCTGTCATACCTTTTAAGGCAGGACAATGTATGTTTGATAGAGGTATAGTAGAATCTATAAGGAATAAGGCAGAGGATATAGGTATACCATATCAAAAGATCGGAAATACCCAAGGAGAAGGAGAAGTTAAAGC
This sequence comes from Clostridium sp., assembly GCF_036781005.1. Lineage (GTDB taxonomy): Bacteria > Bacillota > Clostridia > Clostridiales > Clostridiaceae > Clostridium_B. The sequence goes on from NZ_DAIQBT010000070.1 coordinate 2,199, forward strand.
AGCTTATCTTACCATTAATAATTGTAAAACTGCATCCGTATTAATACCATGCAGATATCGAAATTTTAATATTTCTGTATGCAGTTTAGCTGATTATGATAATATTTTAATCTTATTAAAAAGTTATTTAGAGAACTATAATATAAATATTTAGGTTTATATAAGGGGGAGAACCATGGATAAGCTTTTGTTAAAATTAATTAATTCTTTTGGAATAAGTGGAAAAGAAGATGAAATTAGACAAGTTATAAAAGAAACTTTAAATGAAGTTGACTATGATGTGAGTGAAGATAGTATAGGAAATATATTCGTAAAAGTTGGAATTGGTAAAACCAAGGTTATGATATGTTCTAATATGGATTCTGTAGGATTTATAGTTAATGATATAGAAGAAGATGGAATGATAAAGGTAAGTAATATAGGAGAGTTTAACACTCAAGATATATCTCATAGTTTTATAAGGTTTCATAATGGCACATTGGGCAAAGTGTGCACATCTTCAAAGGGTGCTTTAGTGGATATAGGTACAAATAATAGGGAAGATACATTAAAAAAGGTAAAGGAAGGAGATGTAGCATCTCTTGTGGGTCCTTATTTAAAAGTGGGGGATAATAACATAATAAGTCCCTTGCTTCATAATAAAGTAGGATGTTATATACTTTTAAAACTTTTAGAAAAGATAAAAATTAGTGATACGGAATTTAATTTTGTATTTGCTTCTCAAGGAGAAATTGGAGGAATAGGTGCAAGAATAGCTGCAAATACTATAAATCCTGATTATTGTATAATAGTAGGAACTGCCAATACGAAAAACAAGGAGGAAACAAAAATAGATATAGGTGGTGGACCTGTATTAAAGATCATGGATAGCTCTTTAATAATGCACAAAGATATAAAAGATATATTGGAAAATGCTGCTGAAAGGGCAGATGTAAAACTTCAATACAGTATAAGCACAGATAAATCCCAAGGGGGACTTATACATAAAGAGAGGATAGGTATAAGAACTGGTGAAATTGCAGTACCATGCAGATATAAATATTCTACTTCAGAGATGATATCTATTTGTGATATAGAAAATACTATAAAAGTATTAGGTGAATTAGAAAATTTCCAGGAACTTGTATAAAAAAAGTTAAATTATGAAGAAAATTAAATGGATTTTAGTTGTTATATGGATGATGGTAATATTTATCTTTTCTAATGAAACATCCATTATATCTAATGAAAAAAGCAGAGCTTTTATTCTATTAATACAAGCTTTGGGTTTAGACTTAAATAAATTTTTTGGAGATTTATCTAATTTTATAGTTAGAAAGGCTTCTCATTTTTTAGAATATTGTATACTGGGTATACTACTGTTTAATAGTATAAAGGGTAAATTTAAAATAAAAAAGGTATTTATAATTTCTATTGCTGTGGTAATTCTATATGCATGTACAGATGAAATTCATCAAATATTTATACCTGGAAGAACAGCTAGGATAAAAGATATATTTATAGATACAGCAGGAGGTAGTGCGGGACTGTTATTGGGTTACTTTATCAATAAAAAAGTTTTTTTCAAAAAGGAGGTCTAAAGGTTATTTAGAGCTCCTTTTAATTTTCTCCAGTCTTCTTCATATATAAATTGAAAATTTTCATTTCTGTTATATGTCAAAGCAGAAGGATGGTACATAGGAAATATGGGTTTATTTAGATTCTTATTAAAATATATATTACCATGACATTTTCCTATGGAATCAAATTCAGTAAAACTTTTCAAAGGTATATTTCCTAGTGTAATAATTATTTTAGGATTGACAATATTAATTTCTTCATTTAATATTTCTTTAAATAATTTGATTTCTGATACTCTAGGTGTTCTGTTACTTATAGTTTTTTTACCATCTTTTGATATTTTAATTTTAATTGGTCTAAAAAAACATGTATTTGTAATTCGTACTTCTTCTCTTTTTAAGTCTATAGAATTTAAATAATTCTCAAAAGTTTTTCCAGCCATACCAACAAAAGGTTTTCCTTGTATTATTTCTGTTTTTCCAGGAGCCTCTCCTACAAATAATATAGGACAAGGAATAGGTCCATTGCCGGGAATGTATCCTTCTATGGGTTCACTTTTATAATTTTCACATATTATTTTAATTTTTTCTACAATTTTTTCCTCAGCATTCATAAAAAATTCCTTTCATTAATTAAATAATCTTTTTTATATTTTAACATAAGTGTCAAATATCAAGTAATTTTTGAATTTACACGGAGTTTATTATGGGAATAGTTCCTTTAGTTGAATATTGATAACTTATCTAGGCATGTTGTTTATGGGTATCTTTCACTTTAAACTTACTTAGGTAAAATTAAATTTTAATAAATTGTATCCATACATTTTGTTTAAAAAAATAGTAGTATTATAATACTACTAGACTTAGTTTAAAAGAGGTGATTTTGTTGAACATTCCATATATATTGACTCCAGGACCTACAGAAGTTAGAGAAAATGTTAGACTGGCAATGAGCATGAGAACTACTAATCCAGATTTACATGCCAAATTTTATGATTTTTATAGAGATACCTGTAAGGATATAAGCCAGTTATTGAAAACTAGAAATCAAGTTAGAATATTAGGTGGAGAGGGTATGTTAGGATTAGAAGCAGCCTGTGCTTCCCTCACAGAGGAAGGGGATAGAGTTCTTGTAATTGACAATGGGATATTTGGAGAAGGATTTGCTGAATTAGTAAAATTATATGGTGGGAAGGTGGAGTTTTTTAAAGGAAATAGGAAGAGAGAAATAGATGTAATAGAATTAGCAAAATTTTTAGATAAAGATAGTAATTTTAAATATGCAACTATTGTACATTGTGATACTCCTTCAGGAGTATTGAATGATGTGTCAAAAATATGTCCTCTGCTCAAAGAGAAAGGGATATTAACCTTAGTAGATAGTGTTTCAGCAATGGGAGGAGAAAAATTAGAAGTTGATAATTGGAAAATGGATGTAGTTGTAGGAGGGTCACAAAAATGTTTTTCAGCTCCTCCAGGACTTACTTTGGTTAGTATAAGTGAAGAAGCTTTTATTGCTATGAGAAATAGAAAAGAACCTATAAAGTCTTTTTATTGTAATTTATTGATTTGGGAGAAGTACTATGAAGATAAATGGTTTCCCTATACTCCTCCAATAAGTAATATAGTTGGACTTAAAGTAGCTGTAGATAATATTTTAAAAGACAAAAATATTTTAGAAAGACATAGAATAATTGCTGAAAGTTTAAGAAAGACTGTTATAAGAGCAGGCCTTAATTTATATGTGGAGAAGGGCTATTCTAATACAGTTACTGTTATTGAAACTCCAGAAGGTATAGAGGAAAAGCAATTAAGGAAATTTATGTTGGATAATTTTAATATTATGATAGCAGGTTCCTTTGGATATTTGGAAAATAAGGTTATAAGAATAGGACATATGGGGGAAAATGCTAGAACAGGTTTAATAAGTTATTGTCTTTATGCTCTTCAAGAAGCTTTAAAGAATGTAGGATTTCAATGTAAATGTGATATGCCTGGATTTTTTTTAAGACAATCCAGAACGATTGATTCCTGATGAATTTTAGAAGGAATTATCTTGGTGTAGGGTATGCTTATATGCTACTTTCAAAAAGGTGGGAGTATTAAGTGATGTCAGTATTGGGATAAAATCTTTAAATATGGTAGTTATCGAATAAATAAACATAACCTAGCGTATCAGTATAAGTATATTGTAGAGAATAAGAATTATAGGTTGTATGTAAAAGTTATTTTTATATAATGAATATATTTCACGGAGACATTAGGATAAACTATGATAAAATATCACATGTTGCTACGAAACATAGAATAGTAGTTTTAGCAACATGTGCATCTTGAGAACTTTAATTTTTGAAATACTAAAAAAGTATTGACAAAGATAAAATGAGATGATATACTATAAAAGCTGTCTGGGAAAATAGGCAGTAGAGAAAT
>NZ_DAIQBT010000071.1:0-5738 GCF_036781005.1 Clostridium sp.
TATCATCCAGCACAACATCTTTATTTAAAGTTACACTAAAAAATTCACTCATACGCTCACCTACTCATTTATTACCAATTGAAAATCCCTTACAGAGAAATTATGATTATCTACATTTTTAGTTATCTTGACAAATATATCTTTGCTTTGGCCCTGTGCTAAGTCTAAAGTTATAGTGTCAGAATAAGATTCACCATCTAGACTTAACTGAATTAAGTCATTGCTTGCAGTTTCTATTCCAATATTTAATCCAGTATAATCCACAGCATCTACATTTTTAATAGTTATGCTTTCATCCAAATCTTTCAGCATACCAGGACTTGTATTTGTAACAACTAATCCATTATAAATTATTTCAAGTTCGTACTGGCTAAATACATATATGTCACCGTATTTTAAATCCAGCAGATCAGATCTGTATAGTTCATTTTCCTCTTCATCTTTAAAAATAAAATATCCCTGGGTATTAGAGTCTAAAAATATCTTGCATTCCATATTGCTATCAAACATTCTGGTTTTAAGTAAATTATCATTTTCACCATATAACTCACAGATGGTATTTTCAAGGAAGTTTTGAAGTGTTATGTAAGGACTCGCATAGACTCTATAATTGTTCAATATAAAATCCTCACTACTGTGCTTTTCAAATCCTTGTTTTGTGATGCCTTCTGTAAAATTCATACCACCAATATTAATGTAGTTAATTCCATCATCCGATACATAAGCCTGAATATAATTATCTTGTTTGAGAATCTTCCAGAACTTATGCTGTTCGTCTAATTTATCATCCTTGATTCCAAAAGCATAATCATCATTTCCCAGGTATAAAATACAGTAATCATCCTGCCCCATAGAACTAAAATTATCTTTTTCAAGCTCTATAACAAATTCCGCAAAAGTAAAATTTCTTTCAATCTTATTGTTGCTAATTAACTTCATCTCTCCAGTGCTAATGTCTCTGCTCATATTTGCACTTCCAGCGAAATCACTAAAAGAAGAGGTTAAGAAAAAATTCTCAACCTCTAGCAGTCCATCTTTAACTTTTACAAGTTTCATTAAATCAGCTCCTATACAACGGGCTGCATTATATAGTCATATGGAACAAATTCCACAGCCTGTATATCATTTACACCTGTTCCAGCTGCCAAAAGATCATGAACTTGATCCAACACATCTTCATAACAATTTGTATAATAAGATGTTATTGGATTACCACTTTCATCTACTATATACCCATAATTTAATTGTGTCAGAGTACCATTTTTAATAATGCCCCACTGTTTTTGCCTGGGATTCTTAAAATCTATCCTGCTAGTACCTGTAGCCACATTAATCACCTCCAAAAATATTCTTCTTCTCTATGTGTTGTATTTCTATACAGTAATATCTCCTGCCTTTTATTTTATTTAAGACTTTCATCAAATCACCATTTTGCGCAATCCTATTGAAATTTCGTTCTATATCCATAGCCTTTGGATTTCTCCAAAGTGGAACTAAATCAAATTCATGATTCTTTAAATATCCTATAAGATTAGCTATAAGAATTCCTACAGCTTGCAATCCGGTATCCAAATTTAAAAAGTATACCTTCTCCGCCTCCCACCTAATCCATCTGTAAGCCCTATAGTAATCTACGTTAGGGTTAGAATTCTCTAAAGTATACCAATCATATAGAAGTTCCATTATGAACTGCATTGATTCTTTACCTGTACTACACAACCACCCTTGTACATTATCGTGCCATACCATAATTAAAATATTTACAAGATCCAACATTATTTCTATACTTACAGCATAGGTAGGAATATTATAATCTATTCCCCAAATATTTCCCCATTCTATAGGATGATTATTGAATCTAAGGTACTCATATTTAGGATTATTCAAAAGCTCTTGGGTATAACCGAAATCCTTATTAGGGATTATTAAATTATCTTTTGGGTTGGTAGAATTGAGCCACCACCAACGTTTAATTATCTCAATAAATTTGAGTTTAGTTTCAATTAAATTTACTTGTCTATAACCGATTTTTAAAAACAATGCATCATCAAATTTTAATGTAAAAATACTCGGTACACGATTTACTGCTCTTTCATGTATCTTATATATTTTGTTTTTCTTATTTCTAAATATATGCCTGTTTAAGATTTTAAATATTTTTCTAACAGAATTTTTATATAATCCCAGTATATTAGCTAAAAAAGTTATTTCTATATTCACGAACTTATACGTATATCTAGTATTATAGGATATAGAGATAGGAGTTCTTTTTAAGAGAACTAGCCCATAGTTGTTAATTTCTTTCAATGTTTCTATGCTTGTTGTCCTGTATAAAAATGCACGGTGTAAAAACTTAGATATTTTTTCAATTGCAATTCTGCATAAATTCTTGTTGGCATCTGTTTTATTTACTCTTTTCAGATTATTTCTATCAATTAATTTTATGGATAAATCTTCATTTAATTGTTTATTCTTGCCTCTATGCATTTTCCTTAACAATTCAAGTTTATTTATATATTTGTCCACACCTCTATCTACTTTTTTAGTCAAAGTTATCTTCCATATATTCCTTAAATTTAATAGAGTAACTATATCTATACCATGGTTTTTCCCTAAATTTATATTATTATTTCGTATTAAAAATTGGATATTTAAAATAAACTTCAAATCTCTAATAGTCTGTCCTTTTATGCATTTTAAGAAATAACTTTTATTCATTTGGCTTTTTATAACTCTAGTTAATAATTTACTTGTTTCAATATTAAAATCCATGTCTGTTATTTTTTTTAGGTATATACCCTTGTATATATTTATAATAGCATTATTTCTCTTTTCGATAAGGTACAATATCTCTAGTTTATTTATAACTAATCTATCCCCTTGTCTCGATTTTAGCATCATAGAATATTCTACTATAAAATTCTTTTCAGGAGATTTTAAATATATACTCAATGCGTTAGGAATAAGCTCTTTATATTTCCCCCTCAACATTATATTCTTTTTAATATACAGTATAGATATAGGGCGTCTCAGTTCCTTAGAATGTTTTATCCTTATAATATTACTATTCCCGCCTCTCAATTCTCTGAAATTATCTATTATAAATTCTAACTTTTTGTGCTTACTAAGTAACGCTCCCCATTTTAAGTGTATTTCTTTATACTTTGTATTCATTTCTTTAGAATAATATTTATTTATTTGATTTTCTGTTATGGGAGATAAATATTGTTGAGAAAACACTTTATCTATATTTTTACCTTTCTCTATACTTAATAATCTTGTCTTTGCTTTTATAATTTTATTCAAGCTTTTATATCTAAATATAGCTCCAGAACAAACAGTATTCCCTACATATTTAAATTCACATAGAGGAACTATATGCAAGGGCATATCTCACCACTCCTCTTCTATTCAGAGGTTTTGTAACACCGAATTGCAATACAATAATTTCTATTGGCACTATTGTTTAAAAAATTAAATGGAGCCTTTATTTTAAATTTCTTATAATTTTCTTCCTGATCTGTATCTTTTAAATAGGTTAATTTATCTCCGTCAAAAATAGATGAAGCATCTCCAACTAATACATTTATCATCTTCCCTCTTTCCATATCTACAGGATGGACTAATGTAATATCTGAAAATTGATGTTTCTTATGGTCCCACCTGCTTCCCTCTACATTGCATTTATCCATAAATGGATTAGTGGTATAAAAAGCTGGATAATGGGGTTGATAAGGCATCCCTATTTTATTTGCCAACATACACATATCGGTTACTCCTGTGGCTGTTCTTTCTCCGTATAGGTTGCTATAAATAGGCTCCATATCAGAAGATACGGTTATTCCGAAGTTATATACATCATCCGTATAAGCCGAATCTTCTACAGGTTTTATAGCTCCAATGTAAGCATACCCAGTAAGATAATTTCTGTAAGGAGCAACATCAGCAGAAGGATCTCCTCTTAGTACAAGATTTATAGCATCCTTTGTCATGGATAAATTATACTGTACTGGCAACCAGTCCTTTATTGTTGGGAGTAGATTTCTATACCATGAAAATCTAAAATTATATTTTTTCTGTATATTACTATCAATATTTATATCAGTACCCTCACTATTTAAACTGTCACAAAGTTGGAGTCTTATATTGTTTAAAGCTTGACTTACCGATAAAGCTGCCACATATTCCTCATATTGATTCTCAAATCCATTAGAGGATTCTTGTCCATATAAATATTCTAATGCCTCTGCATCTGTTCTATGAATATAAGTGGACCCATTATAATAAGTATGTGCACTAGCAAATTTCTTTATAATGTCATTTTCTTCTGTAGTCAATTCCCTATCTGGTCTCTCTATTTTTACATAAAATGTTTTTCCATATAAAGTAGTAGTTTTTAAAATACATGTATCGTTTTGTTTACTTGTGGTAATTGTAGTTGTTACTAATTGTGTAGTACTTCCATCTGTTATTAAATTTATTGTTTTAGGTGTTCCGTTAGTTCCGATATCATTTATACTAGATGGAACCACTAAATCCCATTTATAAATTCCAGCATTTTGGGTTATTTCAGTAACAAGGGTCTTAACCAAATTTTTTACACTGGTGTTACCCTCCACATAATAAAAATCTTCTGTCACTGCCATGTAACTACCTCCTATTCAAATATATTCTTTCTGGTAAACATATCTGTTATTTTCTTAGTTTTTAAATCTATACTGCACACTCCGTATCCCAGGTGACTCTTATTTTCAACCTCAATATTGTATTCTTTCAGCAATGCTATCTCGTAGCTTCTTTTCTCATATATTTTTACATTTACGGGTTCTTTTAAAGGCACTGAATTATAATTCTGTACATATATCTTTAAGGTCTTATCATAGTGCCCTTTAACCGATATTATTTCAGGATTATCATTACTTATATGTTCTTGGTAATCCCAATTAAGATAGAAACCAGTATAAGATTTATTCCAAAAAGCCACATGCATGTTTCCCATAAACCCATGAAGATCCATGTCGCAAAGTGAATTTTCCTCCCACTGCATACGGACTGCTATATCCCAATCATTTGGTATATCATTTATATCCGGATCTGGTGGTGAAGGGTTTATTGTAGTTTCCTGCCCTTCCAGGTATTCTAGATCAACTAAAGTTTGTCTGCTGTTGCCACTATTATTATGCAAAATAAAAGAAACAGGAGTATTGGCATTTACTTTATAGTAAGTGTTAAAGTATTTATGCTCCCCTATTTCCTTGGTAGTGGCACCATCTATTATTTTTTCTTTGTCTATAACTAAGCTGTACCTGTCATTCTTTTTCCATCCTGTCTGGTTTAAATGTATGCCTGTAAGAAAAACATCTTTATCAAAAAGAAACTCCTGCTTATAATCATTTATAATTGCAGGAATATCAATCAAAGCTCCCTGGACCTTTTGGGTACCTTCGTACTTATATACTAAAAATTGTTCTATCCTATTTTTAAGCCCTCTATACTTTTCATCTGGCAATAAATCTTCTATTTCACTTAGTAGAGATTTAATCTCCTGCATGTCTAATTGTGGATATTTGTCCTTTAATGCATCATCTATAAGCTGGAGGAAATCTCTCCTAAGTTCATCCGTTAGCTCATCAAAATTTATAACGTGTCTAGGTAAACCCATCTTTACAAATCCTCCAAAATGTTAAAGTCCACCCACAGTATTTTTGAAGAACTACTGACGTTGTTAAATACAAAGT
>NZ_DAIQBT010000072.1:0-5731 GCF_036781005.1 Clostridium sp.
ACTTTGTATTTAACAACGTCAGTAGTTCTTCAAAAATACTGTGGGTGGACTTTAAGATTTTGGAGGATTCGTAAAGATGGGTTTACCTAGATATGTTATAAACTTTGACGAATTGACAGATGAACTTAGAAGAGATTTAATCCAGATTATAGATGATGCAATGAAGGATAAATACCCACAATTGGACATACAGGAGATTAAAGCGCTTTTGAGTGAAATAGAAGACTTGCTACCAGATGAAAAGTATAGGGGACTAAGGAACAGAATAGAACAATTTATAATGTATAAATATGATGGTACCCAAAAAGTCCAGGGAGCTTTAATTGATATTCCTGCAATTATAAGTGATTATAAGCAGGATTTTGTTTTTGATAAGGATATATTTTTAACAGGATTGCACTTCAACCAAACCGGATGGAAAAAGAATGATAGATACAGTTTGATTATAGATAAAGAAAAAATAATAGATGGTGCCACTACCAAGGAAATAGGGGAGCATAAATACTTTAACACTTACTATAAAGTAAATGCCAATACTCCTGTTTCTTTTATTTTGCATAATAATAGTGGCAACAGCAGACAAACTTTAGTTGATCTAGAATACCTGGAAGGGCAGGAAACTACAATAAACCCTTCACCACCAGATCCGGATATAAATGATATACCAAATGATTGGGATATAGCAGTCCGTATGCAGTGGGAGGAAAGCTCACCTTGTGACATGGATTTACATGGGTTTATGGGAGACATGCATGTGGCTTTTTGGAATAGAACATATGATGGATTTTATTTAAATTGGGATTACCAAGAACATATAAGCAATGATAATCCTGAAATAATATCAGTCAGAGGGCATTACAACAGGGTTTTAAGGATATATATACATGACTATAATTTAGTGCCTTTGAAGAAGCCTGTAAATATAAAAATATATGAGAAGAGATCCTATGGTGTAGTACTTTTAAAAGAATATGATATTGAAGTCGAAAACAAAAGTCCTCTGGGCTATGGAGTATGCAGTATAGACTTAAAAACTAAGAAAATAACAGATATATTTACCAGAAAGAATATATTTGAATAGGAGGTAGTTACATGGCAGTGACAGAAGATTTTTATTACGTGGAGGGTAACACCAGTGTAAAGAATTTGGTTAAGACCCTTGTTACTGAAATAACCCAAAATGCCGGAATTTATAAATGGGATTTAGTAGTTCCAGATAGTATAGATAAAATAGGACTTACTACACAGCAACAAATAGATTTAATAACAGACGGAAGTTTAGCTGACGGTATACAAACTGTATTTACAGTAGATAGGCCTGATGATACCTGCATATTAAAAACTACTACAAGTTATGGAAAAACTTTTTATGTAAAGATATGGAGGGATATAAAAGATACCTCTGTAGAAGAATTTCAGGCTTTAAAGAAATTTAAAAGTTTGCACTCTACTGCTACGGGAGGTACTAGAACTGATGCACAAGTTTTGGGAATAATGGCGGGTAAAATTGCAATAAGTGGAGAATATCACGATCCGTCAGAGTATAATAACTACGTTAGTGCCATGAAGGGAGAGCTGTCTTTAAACTGTATAAAAATAAAAATAGCCAGAGAACTTAATGCAGATGGCACTGATATAGATATATCAACTGAAATACAGCAAAGATATAATCATAGGTTAGCTTGGTATAAGACTTTATCTCCAGAAATAAAAGATTTTCTACCAGTACAATATTGGTTAAATGTTACAAAGGATTCTATAAATCTAGTATTGAGAGGAGATCCTTCTGCAGATGTTGCTCCATATAATAATTATTTGACCAGCTATGCTTATCTAGGATGCTTAAAACCAGTAGAGGACAGTGCCTATACAGATGATGAGTATAATTTTGGAATAACGACCGGCTCTGATATTGAACCCGATTATGTAACTTATTATGGAGTTAGAACAGCCACAGGAGTAACAGATGTTTGCATGATAGCAAACAAAGTAGGGATGCCATATCAACCCCATTATCCGGCTTTCTATACAACTAATCCGTTTATGGATAAGTGTAATGTGGAAGGAAGCAGGTGGGACCATAAGAAACATCAATTCAGTGATATTACAGTAGTTCATCCTGTGGATATGGAAAGGGGAAAAATGATTAATGTACTTGTAGGAGATGCTTCAAGCATTTATGATGCAGACAAACTGGTATATCTAAAGGACACGGATCAGGAGGAGAGTTATAAAAAATTTAAAATTACAGCACCTTTCAGTTTTTTAAACAATAGTGCAAATATAAATTATTGTCTTGCCATCAGGTGTTATAAATCCTCTGAATAGGTCTGAATAAGTAGGTGGTATAAATGCCCTTGCACGGAATTCCCTTGTGTAGTTTTAATTATGTAAATAATATTTGCTCTGGAGCTCCATTTAAATATAACACTTATGGGCAAATAACAAAACCCGAGGTAATTACATTGTCTTTGACATCTTTGACAAATTCTAAAGAAATTGATAAGAAATTTAGAAAAGAACTGTTTAGAAATAATTCTAATTCTAACATATTTAAATATGTAAATAGTTCTTTTCTAATTAAGAAGAACTATGAAATTTATGATAGAAAGTACACAAAAGAACTTGTAAACAAGTGTAAAAAAGTAACTATAGTTAAAAGAAATAAATTCCTTAAAGGGGATAATACCGCAATAAATATAGAACGATACAGAGCCTTAAGATCAATAAATAAAGAACTAAATATATTGTCTGATACCTATCTAAAAACAAATGAACCTGATTTTATTAAAAGCAAGGAAGTAATACTTAGTAGAGAGGATACTTTTATGTTTTTAAATATAGATCACAAAATTTTAAAAAATGAAAAGTATATCCCTTTGAACTGTGAAAAAGCTAAAAGCATGGAAGGTATAAATAAGGAATTAATCATAAGAAGTGGTATAAATTTATCAAGATACTGGCAAGATGGAATTTATAAAAATAATAGAATATGGATGTTTTCAATTTGTGAGCAGTTAATGTCTGTAAATTTCTATGATTATTTTAATCTTGAAAGGCTAGGCCACGAACTTTGTATAGAAGATGTTAAATTAACAACACCTTTCCGTATGTATGATATTAATAAATTTAAATTAAAAACCTTAAAGAGGATTGCTCAAAAGGATTTAAGTATGTCAAATGTAAATATTGGGCTTAAAAGAGCTTTTCAGAAAGAGTTTCTTAGAAGCTGTATTGTAGGTATGTTTAGTAGAATAGGTCTAAGAGATATTAATTTTAATGTGGCAGATAAAAAATTAAATAAAAGAATCAATATTAAAAATATAAATAAAGTAGAAACATATAAAGGTATCCATAGAATAATTAAGTATCGCATAATAAAATCCTTATACAATAGATCTCTACGTGAATACTCCTATAAAGATATAAATAAAATTTACAGCCATCTGTACTTAAAGAAAATAGTTTTTAAATCTATAGTTAAACATTTTAACAGCAAATTTTTAAATAGGAGAAGTGAGAAAAATATTTATTCTAAGAGTTATATAGGGATATTAAAAGAGATAAAAATGGATGTATTTAAACTTACCTATAGGGGATTAGATAAAATAAGGATATGGAATATTTATAACAGACCAGTAGAAAAGATTATAGATGATGTAAGCAACATAGAAGTAATCAAAGCTTATTACTATTATATAAGAAATGAATTGAAAAATGAATTATATAAAGAGAAGAATTCTAAATATATAGAAGTTATTAAAAGATGGTGGTGGCTGAACCCCACAGAGCCAAAAGACAGCATAATTATTCCTAACAAAGATTTCAAGTATAACCAGGAGCTTTTAAATAATCCGGAATATGAGTACCTTAGATTCGCCAACCATCCTATAGATTGGGGAAATGCTTGGGGGCTAGATTACAACATTCCTGCCTATGCTGTAAGCGTTGAAATAATGCTGGACTTACTAAATATCTTGATTATGGCATGGCACGATAATGTACAAGGGTGGATGTGTAGTACAGGTAAGGAATCCATGCAGTTTATTATGGAGCTTATCTATGACTGGTATACTTTAGAGACTTCAATGCCTAATCCAGATTATTATAGGGCCTACAGATGGATTAGATGGGAAGCAGAAAAAGTATACTTTTTAAATTTGGATACTGGATTGCAGGCCGTAGGGACACTTATAGCGAATCTTATAGGATATTTAAAAAATCATGAATTTAATTTAGTTCCACTTTGGAGAAATCCAAAGGCCATGGATATAGAAAGAAATTTTAATAAGGTTGCTCAAAATGGTGATTTAATGAAAGTCTTAGATAAGATAAAGGGTGAAAGGTATTATTATATAGAGACCCAGAATGTAGAAAAGAAAAATATTTTTGGAGGTGAGTAGTATGGCTAGTGATAGTAAAATAGATTTTAAATCCCCTAGACAAAAGGAATGGGGAATTATTAAAAATAATTCATTGGCTGAACTTAATTACGGAGGAGCTATAGATGATGAAGGGGATCCTATAAAGGCCTATTCAACAAACTGTTACCAGCATGTGTTAGACCAGGTACATGATCTGTTAGCAAGTGGGACAGGTATGGCAAATATACAAGTCGTAGAATTTGTTCCATATGATTATACAATGCAGCCTGTTGTATAGGAGTTGATTTTAAATGAAACTTATAAAAGTTAGAGATGGATTATTGGAGGTTGAGAATTTTTTCTTGACCTCTTCTTTTGGTGATTTTGCTGGAAGTGCAAATGTAATCAGAGACATTAGTACCGGAAAGGTAAAGTTAATTAGCAACAATAAGATTGAAAGAAATTTTACTTTTGGTGAATTTGTTATAGAACTCGAAAAAGAAAATTTTAGTTTTATGGGACAGGATGATTACTGTATTTTATATCTAGGGAATGATGATTACGCTTTTGGAATTAAGGATGATAAATTAGACGAACAACATAAGTTCTGGAAAATACTAAAACAGGATAACTATATCCAGGCATATGTGAGTGATGATGGAATCAACTATAACAATATAGGTGGTATGAATTTTGCAGAGGATATCACAAAACAAGGATTTGAAAAGTACAGCAATGAAGATTTTATATTGAATAATTATAAAGTGTATGGTAGTCCTTATGTAATAGTACAAAACTTCCCTGAAAATACTGTTTGTGAACTGTATGATTCAGACAACAATTTACTTAAAACCAGAGTTTTTGATAGCAATATGGAGTGTAAGGTATTTTTAGATTCCAATATTAAAGGGCATTTTGTTTTCAAAGATACTGATAGTAATGAACTATACAGATCTGACTTACTGGATTTGAAATATGGAGATGTATATGTATTTAGCCAGTACGAGCTTGAAATAATCTATAATGGAGTAGTTGTTACAAATACAAGTCCTGGTATACTGAAAGATTTGGATGAAAGTGTAACTATTAAAAATGTAGATACTGTAGATTATACCGGATTAAATATTTCAATAGAAACTGCAAGCAATGACCTAATTCAATTAAGTTTAGATGGTGCAACATATTCTGACACCATAACTTTGGATTTAGTACAGGGACAGAGCAAAGATATATTTGTAAAGATAACTAAAAATATAGATAATCATAATTTCTCTGTAAGAGATTTTCAGCTTGTAATAAGTGAGTAGGTGAACGTATGAGTGAATTTTTTAGTGTAACTTTAAATAAAGATGTTGTGCTGGATGATA
>NZ_DAIQBT010000073.1:0-5695 GCF_036781005.1 Clostridium sp.
ATGAGCATGACTTGGAAAGTTTATATTTTTATGCCTTGTAACGCTATCTGTAATATTTATCAGATCTCCTGCTCCAAGAGCAATAATTTCTTCGGCAGCTGTATATCTACCGTTATTTCTCATTATACCCCCTACGTTTCCAAGGCCAAGTACCATGTCGGTTTTTTCATACATAACTACATCTGCTCCCGCCTTTTTAGCAGTTAAGGCTGCTGCACATCCAGACCAACCGGAACCAACTACTATTGCTTTCATTGAAAACACCTCCTATATGAATTCTTTATTTTCAAATAAATCTCTTGGATCCATTTGAATTTTGCATAATCTTTTAATTCCATTATTTCCACTGCTGGTACAGCTTGAGCATATTCCTTCACCGCAGTTCATTTTGGCATTATTACAGCAGGAGAATTTTATAGATTCATCTACTGATTGTATGATTTTATAAGTTAATATATCAGAACCACCACAATGAATTATATTTATATTTTCAGAATCTATGATTTCCTTTAAAATAAGCTTAAATTCTTCTGTAAGATTTCCATTATCTAATACACTGCAGTATATGGTTTTGGAACTATATTCTTTAAAATACTCCTTGGCAAAATTATTTTCAAATTGAGTATCCAGAATAGATATAATTTTGTTGTTATTATGATGTAGATTTTTTATAACTGAAATTGAAGGTGAGATTCCTATTCCTCGAGCTATAATTAAAGATGTACCGTTTTTTGCATTGTAGATATTTGACAATCCCATTATTCCATTAGAGAAGGGACCTCTAAGTAGTATTTTTTCGTTTTTGTTTAACTGAAATAGTTTCTTGGTCTTTATGCCAATTAATTTTATAGCAACTTTCAAGAAAATTTCATCTGTGTTAGCTTCCATTATTGATATAGGAACATCGTAGTAATTTACACTTTCTTCACCTCTCATAAATACAAAACTTCCAGGATAAGTTAGTTCTTTTACAAGATTTTCAGGAGCTTTTAATGTAAATATACATAAATCATCCTGAGGCATTTCTTTTTTTAATATATATGAGGTATAAGTTTCTCTTAATTTCTTTACTTTATTTCCATTTGACATAAATTGTTCATATATACATATACCATGCCAATTTTTACATTGGCAGAATTTTTTACCTGAGAGTTGAGAACAAGCCACGCAGTTAAGAGTTTCTGCAAGATGACATGGACAATAAATACTTCCAGCATCAATACAATACATGCAAATAACCTCCGTCTATTATTTATACTGTGTATAATATCAGGGTATTTTTTAGTAGAATATTTTGTTACTTTAAAATATATAACAATGGATATTATTTCATTTATTTAACTATAGGTTTATAATGCAATTTGATTTTTATATGATTTAATGGATTGGGATAATACATAAAATAAGCACCAGTTTTATTACTGGCGCTTATTTTGTGTATTATACAAGCTAAGTAGATTGTATGAAGTAAGATTTCAAATTATTAATACCAATCATCATAACCACTATAGGGCAGCATCACCGGCATGATAAATGCTATTGGCATATGATTCATTTTACGTCTTCTTCTACGCCTCCTTCCCCTTATACGCTTTTTGGGATCTTTTCGTCTATATCCGGGATAATACAAAAAGTTCTCATCGCCTTCCAGTTCATCGTCGTAAGGATCCTCTTCTATATACTCTTCATCCATCAATCTTGTATAAGGCATGGAACAGTAGGGGCAGTATATAGGAGGTTCGAAATCGTAGGGGTTTTCAAAGTCATAGGAATCCTTGGGAGTTTCCGTGTTTATATTGTCATTAACATCGTTATTGACGCTCATGAAGTACCTCCACAAATTTATTTACAATGATATACTATGAATAGAATGAAATATTTGTGAATGAAGATTAAAAAGAAGGATATTCTATTATTTTGTGGAATGTTACAATAATGGATCAAATTAAGATATATACTTAAGGAAAAATCTTGAATAATCACAATAACTCTATGACATGCAAATTGTTAATAATTAAGAGGTGATTTTATGAAATACGATGATTTTCCATATTATTTAAAGTACAATAATGAAGAAATTCAATGTCATGTTTTTAGGTGGGATGACACTTTAAGAGCAAAATGTAAATACAAAAATATTTTAGTAGAATGTACATGTTCCTATAAAAAATATTTAGGAGATATGTCTATAATTGAAGCCATGATTAGGAAACATTTAAAGACAATTGATGAAAAGGGGAAAGATTTTTATCAACATTATAAATTAAAAGAGTTAATAGAAATTTTAAAAGGTTAAAAATGGTTATATTAGCATAATACATGAGAGATTTAATATCTTTAGTATTCAGGTGGAAAAGGATCCACCTGAATTTTTGAATTAATTTGAATTAATTGAGCTGATGGTATACTGAAATTTTATACTCAACTAAAATATTTATGGACTATTTTTTCTGATGTACGTGTTGCAAGAGCCTGTGTTGTGAGTGTGGGGTTAACTCCTCCTAAACTGTTATATAATACACTGTTGTCTGTAATGAACAGCCTTTTTACCTGATTTGCTTCACAATTTGTGTCAGTAACATATCCTATGCGCATGGTGCTTTGCATATGAACTAATAAACCAGGGGTACAATCTGTACGCATAATTTTACTGGCTCCTGCCTTTTTTAGTATATCTGCTGCAATTGATGCAAGTTTATCCCTTTTACGTATGTCATCTTTGGACGGGATATATTTAATTACAGGTACAAAACCATTTTCATCTCTTATAAGGTTATCTAGTGTAACAGTATTTATAGCATTTGGTGTATCGTCAGTAATTAGTAAAATACTTAGAGTCTGTGGGTAGGCCATCATAATTTCTTTAACTTCTTTTCCTGCTACTCTGCCTCTGATGTGCCAAAGATCTTCTGGAGCAGGATCATGTAAAAAGTTGTATCCATATCTGCTTAGGGAATAGGATAGTGTAGAGTATATTCCAGGACTTACACCCAGCCCCTGAAGTGAGCCAAGACCAGGATAATCAAATCTGGCTGCTGAATTTTGCCCTACATAAGGCTTTACATCAGGAGTGCCCAGTATATCACTTAAAACTTTTTCCTGGAATATTCCAGATATACAGTCAAACCAATGGTTTGTAAGTCCTTTTCCCACCCAAGGATTATTGGGAAGTTTTGAATTTAACCACAACCTGGGGGATTCAATAGGCCCTGCTGCCATGACTATGACTTTTGACTTCAATTCATATTCTTCTCCTGTCCAGGTATTTTTACATTTGACACCTGTAGATATTAAATTTCCGTCGGTGCTTTTTTCTGTTATAATTTTCTTTACAAATGTATTTGGCATAATTTCTACATTGTGGGTTTTTAAAGCCAGAGGAATATAACTAACCAATGTAGAACGTTTTGCAACTTTTTCTACTGAAGGTCCTATACTGCATCCATTTATGCAGTGACCGCAGAGAGTGCATCCTTTTGTGCTGTATTCAAATTTGAAATTTGGATTATTTATGTTAGGATCAGGAGGTAAAATTGCATTGGGCTGGGGTCTATAGCCTGGGTTTATTGGGTCATTTGTTTTTAAAACAGACCATCCGGCTTTTTTGGCACCATAAAAGAATAATTCTTCCTTGTCTGTCATTGGAGCTGGGGAAACAGGAAGTGTGGCTTCAACCTTTTCATAATAGGGAAGTAATTCTTTATAAGAAATTGGCCATGTATCATTTATAGATGCTGGAAAAGCTCTAGGGCAATTTCCAAAGTAAAGTAGTGTGCTTCCACCTACGGAAGAGCTCTGCCAGGCAAAGCCTCCCTGTGGAAGTCTTCTAAACCAGGCAGGTTTCCTTCTGTTTGCAGAACCCCATCGAAATTTGCCGCTTATATTATCATTTATATCTCCTTCATAACTTGTAAAACATTTATGTAGAATTTCATCACTTAAATCCTCGAAAGTATTAGAGCTTACAGATCCCTGTTCTTGGAGTGGATTAGGCCATTTTTTATTTCCATACCATGTTCCGGCTTCAAGTAATAAGACTTTTATGCCTTTTTCACCCAGTTCCTTGGCAACAACTGCACCACCACCTCCTGCACCTATAACTATAACATCAGTATTTTTTTCCATAAAGTATACCTCCTGTTTTATCAAATAAGTGGTACCTAACTGCTCTTTTAAAATAAAATTATCATAACATTATTCTTTGAAATATCCCTTAAAAGCGTGGTATCCTTTAGAAGGACCAGGATATCCTGATTGTTCCCAACCTATAGGAAAATGTTCTAATTTTCGTTTGTTAGGTGTGTTCAGGCCGGTTGAACCATATGCAGACCATTCGGTGTAGTAACCTATTGTGATAAACATAATTATTCCTGCAGTTATGGAAATTATGAGACCGGGATTGTTATAAAAAGGCAATGGCAATAATTCAGGTTCAACTTCAAGTTGTTCTAAAAGAGTTATGGTACGAAAGCGATCCTCTGGCTGAAGGGATGCAAATATATATTTTTTCTGAAATAATTCAGAATCTATGGATTTTTTGTTTTTCTTGGAGATAATTAATTGCTTAGCAGCTATATCGAGCATTTTTGCAGTTGAATTGGCAAGATGGATATCCACCTCTAATAAAGGTATATGCAGAGAAACAAAGTGATTTAGTATCCATATTTCATATTCATGGATACTACAGTCCAGTGCACCGAATAATTGAATAGATCCATGTTTTTCTGCCAACGTAGGAGTTTTGGGTATGGCAGCATCCACTAATGCTTTAAAGGTAACACTTGTATGGGGAAAAGGATGTTTATTTTGATTTCTTATCATTTCAGGAAATAACTTAAGAATATTCATATTTATCATTGACTCCGTTAATATGTTTAGAAATTTTGTTTATATCAGTAGATTATTCAATAGATATAGTTTATCATCAATACAAAGTTTTTATTCATATTGCAGGAGGTATTTTCTATAGCTTATTCGGGTAAATGTAAATATTTTGTAAAGTTAAGCCGTATTGAGAAATTTTTAATAAATTTCATGTATACTGTATAGGTAGCTTTTTAATAAGAAGTTAAGAAATGATTTAATAAATAAAAAAGGATGAAAATAAAAAAAGACCTTTTCATACACCTATTCTATTTTTTTTCAAAAATAGAATAGCGTATAACAAAGGCGTTACTTTACATGATTTTTATTTTTTTTATGCGATAGAGTATTTTTTTCTGTGATATCAAAACATTCACAAAGACATTCCTCAATTACCTCCGAAGTTATTAGCACTGATTTTTTATCGTTTATTTTATTCAATGTCTTCACCGTCCTTTTACTTTTTTCTATTATATCTCTATAATATGTGTATGTCAATTAAAATTATACTAAAAATTAAAAAAAATACAGTTCGTTCTTCTAAAAGTCAGAATTAATGAACTTTTCTTATAAATATTCATAAACTATTAATATTAACTATAGTGTTGATTTTCTAGGATAGACTATGGCTATCCCCTTAGACTCAATGGATTTAATTTGTATAATTCAAGTTTTATATATGTATATTTAAGAAAATTCGAAATATTCATATGATTTTTCAGAAGTTTTTACTATTATTTCAAGATATGGAGTATTTTTAATTTTATATAGAAAAGTCACCACTTTACAAGAAAATTAACTGACCTTATCAGAATAGATTAAGGAATTAATT
>NZ_DAIQBT010000074.1:0-5680 GCF_036781005.1 Clostridium sp.
TATAGTCTTTTTTTAATGGGACAGGCACCATTAAGTTTATTTTGAACTACGCCAATTAATTATATCAAGTTTCATCATAGTGGGATATAAAGAAGATACTGTTCCTGAATAAAAAATTCAAGAACAGTTGATATTCGACTAATGTCTATGTCTGTGACTATGATGTCTTGATTTTGATGTTTTTTTATCAAGGGTGCTATCTGTTGTAGATTCATTGAATATTTCTGAAAGAATTTCAGAAAATTGTTCTTTAGTTAAATCAGATACTTTTTCAAAATCATAAGAATTTAATATAGAATCTATGATTTTATTAGTTTTTGAAGACATAATATTAACCACCTTTCATAAATAAAATATGCTGTTAATTCTAAGATATACAACTGGGTGATACAAAGTGATTGAAATTATTAGTGTTAAAAAATCAATGGCTGTGCCATATTCTTTGCGTAACATTTTAAGTAAGTTTTGCATTTGTTTTGTTCTGGTAAGGGTTAGGCCCATTTATTTGTAGGAAATTGTTTTATCATTTTATATATTTTCAAGTTATCCACAGGTTATACACATTATCCACAATATTCCATTAACTAAAATTACGAATACCTTTATAAGTAAATTTTGAAATATTATTTTATGTAAATTGTAAAATATTTATCTGAGAACCATATTTCATAAAGGATATATTGTTTCAGCACGAATAAAATATTAATTAATTCAAAATACGTATTTATTAGGAGGTAATATTTGTAATGGGTTTATTTAATAATATTTTAGGAAATGATAATGATGTTAAAAAGGGTGAAGTTGAACTAAGCAAAGAAATCGTTGAAGAGGAAAAAACAGTTGATGTTCCAGTTACTCGTGAGGAAATTGTTATAGAAAGAAAAAAGTTAGATAATATGGACAGTGATACACCTGTAAATAGTGAGGAGATTATACGTATTCCTGTTAGTGAAGAACAGGTCAATGGTAGATAAGCATACCGTGGTGACTGGAGAGATATCTGCCCATAAACGTGAAGTTGAAGAAACAAGAAGAGTGAATGAGAAATTGAAAAGAGAAGAAGCGCGTATAAATACAGATGGTAATGCAAATATAGTGGATGAGAATAAAAATAATAATTTTCGTTAAAAACTTATCCGAATGTTAGGCCGTGAAAATAATTATGTGTATTCTCTTTCTTTAGACAAATAATTTTGAAATGTTATGATTTGTAAATTAATGCAAATTAGTATCGATAACTGCGAAATATCAACCAGTATTACATTGTATATTATATCCACTTTTGGTCAATAATATACACGCCAATAATAATATAGGGCACTGCTGAGGAGCAACCTGAGCGATTATTGGTGTTCTATGCAGGAACGGATAGGATAAAAACTATCCGTTTTACCCGTTCCTGACAGAACATATGCGATAAACCTCAGGGGTCCGGGGACAGAGTCCCTGGTGGGTGCTATGCTCCTTTGTTTAATATTTCGCTGAATAAGATATTAAGCTGATTTACAACCATATCCCAATTTTCATAGGAACGGGTCCATTTCCTGCTTATTCTCTGTGTGGCAAGATATAACATTTTCATTAGACTATCGTCACTTGGAAATATAAGCTTAGTTTTGGTTATTTTCCTAAACTGACTGTTAAGGCTCTCTATGGCATTTGTAGTATACATGATTTTACGGATATAATCAGGAAACATGAAGAAGGTTACAAGGTTATCCCAGTTGTCTTCCCAACTTTTTATGGCATTTGGGTATTTGCTTTCCCATTTTTCTTTTGCATCCATGAGATTCTCAAGTGCGGCATCCTCATTTACTGCACCATAGACAGCTTTCAAGTCTTTTGCAAATGCCTTTTTATCTTTATATGGTATGTATTTCATACTGCTTCTCAGCTGATGAATTATACATCTCTGGATTTTAGCAAAAGGATATACAGCTCCTATTGCATCTTTAAATCCATTCAGTCCATCCACACAGAATACAAGTACATTGCAAACTCCCCTGTTTTTAAGATCGTTGAGTACTGAAAGCCAGAATTTACTGCTTTCATTTGCACCTATCCATATACCAAGTACTTCTTTTTGTCCATCCATATTTACACCTAGTACTACATAGGCAGCTTTAACTACAATATGTTTATCTTCCCTTACTTTATAGTGAATTGCATCCATAAATACAAAGGAATAAGTTTTTTCAAGGGGTCTGTTCTGCCATTCTGCAACCACTGGAAGAATTCTATTTGTTATGTTTGATACCATTTCTGAAGACAGATCCACATCATAAAGATTCTTTACCTGTTCTGATATATCTCTTGTAGTCATTCCTGCTGCATATAGAGCCATGACTTTATCCTCAATGCCAGTCACATTTCTCTTATATTTTGGAATAATTTTAGGCTCGTATTCGCTATTTCTATCTCTTGGGATATTAAGCTCAACAGCACCCAGCTCGGATTTTATAGTTCTCTTGGAATACCCATTTATACTATTAGTTGTTTGCTTTTTAGTTACATCATATTTGTCATATCCAAGCTGGGTATCCATTTCTGCTTCCAGTGCTTCTTGAAGAACATTTTTAAACATTTCCTTCATAGCAGCTAGAACTTCATTAGGATTTCTAAACTTTTGTTCATTAACATAATTTTTTAAAATTTCTTTAGAAATATTCGACATAAAAAATCACTCCTCCGTGTAAATAATTGTAAATTTATCATCTAAAATTATTGCCTTGAAAGAGTGTTTTTTATTCACTTTACACAAAGTTTTTTAAAGGCTCGAATGTTACCATTACTAATACTCCTATTTTCTTCAAAAAGTGGGAGATAAGAACTGCTACATACCTGGATAAGTTCTTATCCTAAAGGATATAACTATTACGAGGTGTTGAAGGTACTAAGAATACTGTTAATAAGGCTCAGATGGAGATATATTTTTCTTGATTCCATTGGCTTTCTTCCAGCACCAGCAGCTCGTTTATATTCTTTATTCGGATCTCTTTGTTTCTCTGGTATTAGATTTTTTACTTCTTCCCAAAACTCATCTGTTATCTCCCATGATTGCTTTTGTATCATTTGCATAACTCTCCCTATCCCTTTTTCTTTATTATCGTATCATACCAGAAACTATTTAGGGATAAGCTCTAAGTAGTAAAATATATGTAGACTTAATAAACCCAAAATAAGAATAATAAACTATAGATGAATTTTTGTACAAATTACGACATTGTTTTTACAATTTACATGATATAATACATTTAAGTACAAATTTATACGAAGGGAAACAATGAATCATGATCTATAATTGGGCACCTAGATCATGCCGAGTTAATGGTGCAACCGACCCGAAACTAAAATTTTAGTGAAGGTTGGTTTTTTACGTTACAAATTATTTTAAAAATGAGCAACATAATTAAAGAAACTATTATTTAATAATAAATTCAGGAGGTACTAAAATGTTAGAAATGAAAAATACAATACTTGCATCTTTTTTACTAATTGTAATATTATTACTATTAAGTACAGACACTACCGCAACGGTTAGTGCACCTTCCATAAACAATAGTTCCACTTTAACTTACCCATATAACTTCTATTCTGAAAGCCTTGAAACTAGATTGGATACCTTGATAGAGTCTGGAACTATATCTGAATCTCAAGCTGCAACAATATTGTACATATATTATACTTATGAAATAACCACAAAACAAGATATGAAAACTCAACTAGATGTTCTGGTGACAGAGAAAACTATAACACAAAATCAAGAGTATTCTATATTAAACTTATTTATTGACTCTAACTATGAAGCTTCAGCATCACCTAATGGATTGAGTTATAATACTACCAGTAGTACATCTAAAAACCAGTATAATCCATAATGCATATAAGAGGAAATCCCATTATTACTGTTTTAATCAATGGGATTGTTTATCTTTAAACCAAATATTTATGACCAAAACTAATCGTATCAATTGCTCTATTTATACTATACCTCTCATTTCTAACCTTCTCAATATATAATTATCCTGATTTCTTAACGCCCCAAGGAGTACGCCTAATTTCCTTGCCATTAGACTTGTCGTTATTTCACTAGATAATATTTTTGCAACTATTTGTTCCTTAAATGCTTTATCAAAGTTCTTTTTCTGACCCATTTTCAATCCATCCAGTTTCTTATTTTTATTTATATAGGGATTCTTTACATTTAGAATCTATCCTTAAATAAATTTTTATGTGAGTGTTTTAATTTATAAAAATAGATTATAAAAACAGCAGATGAACTTAGTATATTACACAATGCTGAATTCATCTTCCAACAAAATATACTAAAGCTTTTAGCTTAAAAATCAATTTATAATCAAGAACATTATTATAACAATGACTTATCTGGAGTTACAAGTATCTTTACTTGCTTTTTCTTTTCGGATCCTGTAAGTGTTTCAAAACCCTCTTTTACGATGTCTTCAAGTGCTATTCTCTTTGTGATATATCCATCTGTATTTATTCTTCCATCATTCATAAGTGCTATTGTAGAAGGAAATTCATGTCTGTATGCAAGGGTTCCCACTATTTTCTTTTCCGTAAATACCAAATCATTTGGATTAATTTCCACGCCTTTTTCCCATATACTAGTTATTACCACAATGCCTTCATATTTCAAAGCATGAATTGCCGTATTAAGTCCTACATTTGCACCTGTTGTTTCAAAAGCTGTATCTACACCTACTCCACCTGTAAGCTTTTTGATTTCTTCAATTACATCCACCTCACTTGGATCTAAAACTACATCTGCACCAAATTTTTTTGCATATTCCTGTCTTATGGATTTTCTTTGAAATACAATTACAATTCTTGCCCCTGATGCTTTTAAGCACTGAATAGTTGCAAGTCCTATAGGTCCTGCAACTAAAACTAAGGCTGTATTTCCTGTAGCAAAACTTCCAACCCTTAAGGAATGAAGTGCAACTGCCATAGGTTCAACAAGTGCAGCCTGTTCATAGTCCATGGTATCTGGTATTTTATGCACAAAATTTTCTGGAAATATTGTATATTCCGCAAATCCGCCACCACTTCCACAAAGGCCATGGAATCCCAACGCCTCACATAAATTATATTTAGCTTCATGACAAGCAGGACATTCACCACAGGCAACTATGGGCTCTACAACAACTCTATCCCCTGTCTTAAATTTTGTAACTTTATTACCTACTTCTACTACTTCACCTGAAAACTCATGTCCTAAGATTACTGGTGCTGTATTTTTACTCAAAGGGTGAGGTGTTCCAACAGGAATAAATATGGGTCCTCCCAAATATTCATGTAAATCAGACCCACATATACCGCACCACTTTACTTTAATTTTTACAGCATTTTCTTTTATTTTAGGTTCTTCAATTTCCTCTACTCTTACATCTTTTCTATCATGCCATAATGCAGCCTTCATAATTATCCCTCCTTCTTTTTTATAGTATGGTAAACAGTAGAACTTTATATACCTGCTGTATGGTAAAATGATAGCCCAGAAGATAAATGCTAATGAAAAAAATTCTAGATACACTAAGATCTTATCCCTAAATTATTTTAATCTTTCTGAAAGCGATAAAAGCACAGGTAAGCTTAATAAGCCCAAAATAGGCTGCATCTGTTTTCTCAAATCGAACAAGCAATTTTCTAAAACGAT
>NZ_DAIQBT010000075.1:0-5586 GCF_036781005.1 Clostridium sp.
AACATAGCTATGTTAAAACCCATTCTAACTAAATCCTTATTTTTCCTATTTACTAATACAGGCTCACCACAACACATTGATTTAAAAAATTTATGAACTGTTTTTCCTGAAAGTTCATCATCTCTAACTATATTTACGTGCTTTCCTTCGGCCATAGATATTACAAAAGGTTCTCCAAAATCACCCAGTCCAATGGTACAAATATACCTATTGGCACATATTAGAGCTTCTTGTATATCAAATGCAGCACTTTTGCCATTGCTTCCCTCACCTTTATATATGAAACACTGCTGTACTTCTCTGCTGTGTGGAGATAGCATAAGCCCCCAGGATTCTTGAAGTGTTAGTATGCTGCCTTTATCCAGCGTACTTTCTAAGAACTTTCTAAATTCTGAATTATTGAATTGCTCTTTCCAGTCTTCCACATAATTAGCATGGAATTGAACCTCCAGCTTATATTTAGGGTCGTGGGGCAATAACTGTCCTGTTTCTATGTCAACTACACCATTAAGGCAGTTTATATATCTTTTTTCATCATGAGTATTCCTTGCATCTTCACTATTTAGCATTAATAACTCTGCAAAGTTTTTTGACTTTGTGACCGTCTTGTCCTTATTATTTATTGCATATTTGAAGAACATTTTTTGCACTTCTCTTAGTTCCATATAATCATAAAATCCTTTTTCAGGATTATATAAATACCATAGGTTACCCTTTGTATAACTTGGCTGCTCCTTAATAATATGTTGAACTAAACTCCAATTATCAATATTGCCCTTACTGTCACAATAAGGAGGAAAGGCATATTTAAGAATACTATCAACCTTTTTTTCCACTTCTTCATTACTTAGTGGTGGAGTAAACCAACTCCTATTGTATGTAATGGCATTGGGCAATAGAGCTTCCTTAGTCCTCATATTAGGGTTATTTTTAATCATTAAGCCTAGCCAACTTATTAATGATGTGTCCCTATCACCTTCATTTACCGCCCTATAATATTTACTCTGTGCCATAATAGAAGTTCCGCTATAAGATTTACTGGGCATAGTATTTATATTTTTCTGATACACTTTATCCAGTCCTATTAATTTATCAAAGAGCATCTGTGGCATATCATAAATAGCTTGTCCTGCTGCTTTATATCCTTTAACTTCTCCATTAACTCTCACTCTGCTATCAGGTATTACTACTAAACCACCATCAGTCCTTATATCCACACCAGGTATATAATTGGCCTTGCTTTTCAATCCTTCTCTATAATGAAAATATAAATGCATACCTCCCCTTGGAGTTTCAACGTTGAAAGTATTATATATAACTTCTTTTTGCTCTGCAGGGAAATCTTTTATAAAATCATTAAAGCTATCATATCCATTAACATTGTTATGGTTGTAATCAATGTCTATAACCATGATGCCACTGTCCTTACCGCATATTAGTGACATTCCTGTTAAATTACCGCCCTTTATTTCCCCATTGACCTCTCTCTTGTATATAGATTCTAAAACTTCAAGTTCCTTGGTATTATTAATCCAAAAGTCATTATTCTTCCATGGAAATATTGGAATCTTTGAATAATTCACAAGAGGAATTGTTGGGAATAAAGTTTTCTCTATCATTGAAGTAAATTCTTTTCCCGTCACCTCATTTTCACCTACTTTTTACCGCATTGCTTATTTGCCCATTCTTGAAGTAATTCGGCATTTATAAAATATTTTGTGCCTAGCTTGAATGACGGAAAATCCTTTCTTTTTAATAAATTTTCATACATTGTGTTTCTACCAACTCCCAGAATCTCCATAGCTTCTATTGGACTAACCAATATAACCTTTTTCGTATTACCCTTGAAGCCATCAATAGATTTATATTTTTCCATCAGTCCAAATCCCCTTTATTTAATAACTTATTAAGTACATCCTGGTGTATTTTTCTATCCTTATCACTGTCTTTTGGTATAATTACCCTTAGAGCTTTTATGGCTCTATCTATTTTTTTGATGTTGTCTGGCGGCATGAATTCTAGCATTATTTATCCTCCTTCATTTTTAAAATTAAGCAGCTAATTTTAACCTTATGCTGATATTTGACCTGATTATTCCTATAAAAATCACATTTTGTATTACCAAAGTTGTCAGATTGTAAAAATATTAGCTTGTTCATGCTTGTACCTCCTTAGTATTCTAACTTTAACAAATCTGTCGACCTTTGATTCTAAAAAAACAAATCACATATTTTTACTTTTAACCCTTTAGCAATAAGAATTTTAATACCTTCTCTTGGATTTTTAGCTTTACCATTCTCCAACTTACATAAATATGAGAAGCTTACCCCCGTTAATTTGCTTAAATCTCTAAAACTAAGCATTTTTTCTTTTCTAATTTTTCTCATTTCATTATTCATAAATATCACCTCGTATTCTTAGTACACACTATTATTATAATATATGTGTACTAAAGACACAAAATTAATTATCGTCATTTAATCAATTTATACAATAAATCCTAATTAAATCTTTAGTTTCTTATAGATTTTAATGTTTTTTAAAAAGGAATATATTTATCATTACATATGTTTTATAATAGTAGTGTATATTAAAGATACACGATAAAAATAGAAAGGACACTGCTATGGAATTAAATGAAGATTTAAAAAATGCTCGGATTAAAAAAAAATTAAGTATTAGAAAACTTTCAGAACTTTCAGGAGTTAATGCAAGTTATATCAGTAGATTAGAAAGAGGTGTAGATAAAAATCCTGGAATAGAAATATTGCTAAAGTTGTGCAAATTTTTAGACATTGATATAAGTAAATTTGTTTCATATGCCACTGAAGAAGAGAGAAATATACATTCTTTAAAAGAGATAACTAATCTTATAAATGAAAATCCACAGTATAAAGAAAAAATTTTAGACACTTTAAATTCTATGTATAACATACTAATAGGAGAATTTTATAAACCTAGTAGTTTAAAAAATAGTGATGTAGTCATTAAAACTTTAAATAACAATTTAGAACTTTATAGAGAATTAATGTGGGAGTTGCATAATTTATCAAACGAGAGCTTTGTAGTTAGTGATAAACTTATTAAAAATAAGGACTTTTATAAGCTTTATAATTTAAAAGATGAAAAAACTAAAAGGGTTAATAATATATTAAATGAACTGTTCAATAATTATTTAATAAGATATGGTTTAATAGATGAAGAACCTAAAGAAATCATCTCCAGATTTATTAGAAATCCTAATTTACCTTAAATGCCAATATTTTTTATGATAATTAAGATAAAGTACAGAATGTGTACTGTTATAAATTCAATCTGTACTGCCTTTAAACCCTTGAAAATACTCAATTAGTACAGATAGTACAGATAGTACAGATAAAAAAACAAAAATCAAAAAATACACTTGCATATCTTGCACATTGCACATAATTTATTTTGAAAGGAGTAAGACTATGGCTAAAACCACATATAGAAAAAGAAAAATCAATGGCAAGGAATATTACTTTTACAGGTTAAGACATAAGAATTTAAAAAAGCCTAAAGATATGTATAGCTCCACTGTCAAAGAGCTTAATGCTAAAATAAAAAGTGCTGTAAATGAGCTTGATAATGGTATTACTGATAATAGAGAATACTTTGGGGCATTTATAAAGGAATGGCTGTATAATACACATCTAGTAAACAAAAAGCCATCCACTAGAGAGAGGTATGACAGTGTATTCAGGAATTATATTGATGATAGTCCTATTTATGATATTAAATTAAAAGACTTGACCCCACTAGATATACAGGATTATTATAAAAAGTTGGTGGCATCAGGGAAAAGTATAGCAGCCATAAAGAACCTTCATAAGTTAATAGCTCCGGCCATTAGATATGCCTATGATAGTAATAGGATTGTAAAAGACTTTTCAAGAGCCATAGTATTACCACAAGACAATGAGCAAAAGAAATTAAAAAAAATTAATGATGTAAGGCCATTTACCATGGATGAACAAATGAAATTTATTGAGACCATAGAAGGAGAACCTTTGGAGATGCTTTTTCTTACCGCCCTTGATACTGGACTAAGACAGGGAGAATTATTTGCTCTTACTTGGAAGGATGTAGACTTTAATAACTCATGTATTAGAGTAAATAAGTCTTTTAAAAGTGTTAGAAATATTGATAATGGCACATATGAAAGCATTACCCAAACGCCTAAAACAAGTAACGCTGTTAGGGTTGTACCTATGCCAGAACATCTAATACCTAAATTAAAACAATATAAACTACAGCAAAAGAAATTAAAATTTAAATTGGCTAATTTATATGAAGATAATAACCTTGTGTTTTGTAATGAGTTTGGCAAGCATTTAGATAGCAGCAATGTTCGTAAAAAGCTAAAGAAGGTACTTGAAAACATTGGTCTTCCGGATAGAAGATTCCATGATTTAAGACATACCTTTGCCACTAGATTATTTGAATTAGGTGAAAATCCTAAAACAGTACAGGAGTTACTGGGACATGGTAATATTTCTATAACTTTAGATACATATACACACGTATTGGATGATATGAAGGTAAAGGCAGTATCAAAATTGAATGATTTATATGCAAGTATGAGGAGGAAATAATCCTTCTTTTATTTTATAAAAAACTATAAGGGGTAAAAAGAGGGGTAAAATTTAATTCAAGACAAAATAATAACCGCTGAAACTTAGTGTTTTCAACGGTTTCTGGTGCATCAGAGAGGACTTGAACCCCCGGCACGCTGGTTCGTAGCCAACTGCTCTATCCAACTGAGCTACTGATGCATATTATAAATATTATATTAACATAAATAATATTTAAAATCAATTTTAATATTCTTATGTCAGAGATTTAGCACTTAAGTTCTAGTAAAAATATTTTTTTACTAGAACTATATTTTATTACACTTAGAGCTTATCCCTAAATTATTTTAATCTTTCTGAAAGTGATAAAAGCACAGGCAAGCTTAATAAGCTCCAAAATAGGCTGCATCTGTTTTCTCAAATCGAACAAGCAATTTTCTAAAACGATTCATCCATGAATGGGTTACTTCTACTACCCAACGACGAGCTTTGTAAGCTGGATTGTTCTCCATATTCTTTTTTTCTTGTCTTCTGGAAACTACATGAGGAATATAGCCTCCTGACCTACGAACAGTAAATTTATATGAAATTCCAGTGGATACAATAGTTGGTGTTAATTTATGTATTCTATAATTTAACTGTGTTTTAAGTTCATTATTACTGAATAAATTGATTAAAATGTAAACAGAGATTTATACTTATGACAGTGCTTTGTGTCAATGTAAATAAAAGTAATTAAGATTCATATAATGTAAAAACAATCTTTAAATAGTAGTGGCTTTTCAGGGAATTATAGCATCTGTTAAACCATTTAATGCCAGATCTAAAAAGACTGTAAATTCTAACTTGATTCCCTTTTAGTGTCTTTGTGGCTCTAATTATTTTATTTTTCTTATCCTTTGTACATCTAATACAATATTTAAATTTTAAAGTTTTATCTATAAGTTGAAATAAATCAACACTTTTAAAGCCCCTGTCTGCAAGAATTGTA
>NZ_DAIQBT010000076.1:0-4155 GCF_036781005.1 Clostridium sp.
TGGGTAGATAATCCTATAGCTTACATGAAAATTATGGATGTTGGGATGCTTTTATCTCGTTGGGAAGGTTTCGGGTTAGTGCTTCCAGAATATATGGCTTGTGGTGTTCCTATTGTAGCTACTAATGTGGATGCTATTCCTAATATTATTCAGAATGATAAAAATGGGTTATTAGTAAAAAAAGATAATTATCGTCAATCAGCAAATGAAACGATAACCTTGCATGACAATTTTGGAGAAAGTAATAAAATTACAAAAAATGCTTTGCAATACGTTAATAATAAGTTTGACGGTAAACGTTTAGCAAATGAAAGTATGAATTTATATAAAAATTATGAGAACAATTAGTAGTATTTTGGATTGGTAAAAAGAATAATATGGTTTCGAAGAAGGACATTGTTTGTATAGTTGTTTTATACAACCCTGATAAGCAAGTTATTAATAATATAAAAGAATATTGCCATCTTTTTAATCGAATAGTATTGGTAGATAATTCTGAAAAAGATAATAATGATATTTTTGCTAAAATTTTGAATGCTAAATATATTCCTTTAAAAGCTAATACAGGAATTGCAAAAGCAATCAATGTTGGGATTGAAAACTCTGATGAGCCCTATATTTTAACGATGGATCAAGACAGTATTATTTCAGAAAATCTTATAGATGCTTATATTAGTTTTCTTAATAAAATGGATTCTAGTGATTTGGGTGCTCTAACACCACAATATGATACTGATCGAAATCATATTGTTAGTGCTGAAGGTTATGAAAAAGTTTTATTATCTATGCAATCAGGAACTCTTTTTAAAAGAAAAACATTTAATAAAATAGGTTTGTTTAATGAGAAACTTTTTCTAGATGTTGTTGATTGGGAATTCTTTCTTCGAATGAAAGAAGCTCACTTAAATTTGATAAGATTGAATAATGCTGTATTAAAACATCAACCAGCAATTACAAAGGTAATAGGATTTGGCCCTTTCAAATTAAAATATGGAAGTGCATCACCAATTAGATATTATTATCAAGTAAGAAATCTCCTCTGGACAGCTAGAAAATATCACAGCAAACCACTCTATGCTAATTTATTTGTTAAGTTCTTAAAAATAATTCTTTTATTTGATCATAAACAAACATATTTAAAATCATTTAGGCAAGGAATAAGAGACGCAAATAATAATCAATTAGGAAAATATTATTCTAATTATGAGGGAAATTAATGATAAAGAGGGAAAGTTTAATTACTATAGTTGTACCTGTATACAATGTTGAAAAATATTTATTTAGATGTGTTAATAGCATACTTAATCAAACTTATAAAAAACTTCAAATTATTTTGGTAGATGATGGCTCTACAGATAGTTCTGGAAAGTTATGTGATTCTTTTAAATCCGATAAGCGAGTCAGCGTTATTCATAAAATTAATAATGGTTTATCAAGTGCTAGAAATGCTGCTTTACCTTTAGTAAAAGGAGAGTATGTAACCTTTATTGATAGCGATGACTGGGTTGATAAAAATTTTATTGAGATATTATATAAAAATTTAGTAAAAGCAAATGCAGATATTAGTGTTGTAGGATATTATATTTCCCCAGAACAAGGAAAAGAACATTCATATTTTGGAAAAGATGTGAATGTTGAAGTCATGGATAGTAAGCAAGCCTTGGGTACTTTTTTGTTACATGACGGATTAGGTGTGACTGTATGGGGAAAGCTGTATAAAACTATTCTGTGGAAGAATATTCGATGCCCTGAGGGAAAATTACATGAAGATCAATATACGACCTATAAATTATTGGATTTGGCAAATAAAATAGTTTTTGATAAAGTTCCACTTTACCATTATTATCAGAGATCTACTTCTATTGGGCATTCCTCTTTTTCTATTAGGTCATACGATCTATATGATGGCATTCATGAAGAATATAGTTTTATTATTAATAAGTATCCTGATATAAAAGAAAATGCCAAATTAGAGCGTGATATTTGGGAACTAGTATTTGTAAACATGATGTTACGTGCTAATGTTAATAATAAAAAGATAATAAAAAAAGTTCATCAACATATTAGTTCAGATTCGAATATTATATTTAGCAGTAATCATTTATCTAGAATAAGAAAAATTCAGATGTGGTTATTTACTCATACTTTTTATATCTATAAATTTATCTATAAAAATATTAAAAACAGAAAAACTTTATGATTTATATTATATTATTCATTTATACAATTGGTGCAGGATATATTTTTGAAAATTCTGATCTTTATAAAAGAAGATTTTTAACACATAATTTTAATGCTTTAAGTTATGACTCTATTAAAAGATTTTTTCTTTATATTTTAATAGTATTACCGATGGTCTTGGTTCATTCATTTAGATACGGTTTTGGCGCCGATTATAGTGGGACGTATCAAGCATTATTTTATGATGTAAAAAATGGCATACCATTACCTAATCTTGAATATGGTTACTATTTATTAACCAAATTTGTGGCATCATTTACTGATGATTATGTATGGGAGCTTTTTGCAGCTTCTGTCCTTACTTTTGTTATTGTATTGTTAGCAATATATCGAAATTCTAGTATGTTAACAGTATCATTATCAATGATATTTTTATCTGCTTTTTATTTTGATTCAACAAATACAGTTCGGCAAGAATTGGCTGCTGCTATTTTTATTTACGCTATGCCATATATTAAAGAAAATAAGTTTTGGAAATATTTAGCTTGTATATTTTTGGCTAGCCTTTTTCATATGAGTGTATGGTTATTATTTCCGTTATATTTTTTAAGTAAATTTAAAATAAATAAAAAAATATTATTTTTAGTATTCTTTATAGTATTTTTACTTAGAAATCAGCTGAACCAACTTGTACTTAATTTTGTTAATACAAGTAGTATTTATAATAAATATACAGATTACTTAGATGCTGGTAGAGGAACAGTACTTGCTTATTCGATTATTACCGGCGGAATACTGCTTATATATATCTTTTTTGTCAAAAAAAATGATAATTCTAAATTAGATATTTGGTTGATCTATTTGGGCTTTATGTTTTCAATATTAAGTGCATTTGTTCCATATATTTCAAGATATGTACTCTATTGTCTAGCTTCTTTAATTTTCATAGTTCCAGATATGTTCAAGAATATGAATCCTCAAACTAAGATAATTCCTGAGATAATGACATATTTACTTGTAGGCTCATATACCATATACATTGTATTTATTGGAAATTGGTATCGAGCTATACCGTATATTTCGTTTTTAAATAGGTAGTTAATAGGAGATTGATAATGATACCCAAGGTTATAAATTACTGTTGGTTTGGAAATAATCCTCTTGATAAACGAACTAAGAAATGTATTGATTCCTGGAAAAAATATTGTCCAGATTATCATATTGTGCAGTGGAATGAATCAAATTTTGATACTAATTGTTGTGATTATGTAGAAGAAGCATATAAAGTAAAAAAATGGGCATTTGTAAGTGATTATGCTCGATTTAAGATCTTATATGAACATGGCGGAATTTATCTTGATACGGATGTTCAACTAATAAAAAGTATAGATGATCTTGTTAATAAAGGTCCATATATGGGTTATGAAGCTTATTGTAATATTGATAAGTTAAATCCTAATCATGAGTTTTTGGTGAACACAGGATTAGGAATGGCAGCAGAACCGCATATGAAAATATTTAAAGAAATTTTAGATTACTATGAATCCCAACATTTCCTTTATGATGATGGAAATATAAATCAAATGACTGTAGTGGAGAGAGTTACTAAAATTTTGAAAAAGCATGGCCTAACAGGAGATGGAAAATTAGCTGTAATAAAGGGATTAACTGTATACCCAGAGGATTATCTTTGTCCATTTAATTTTACTTCGGGTAAAACTAACATAACTGATAACACTTACTCAATTCATTTATATTCCGCTTCTTGGCAAAGTAGTTCAGCTCGATTTAAAAATAAAATAAGGAGATACTTACCTGTTTCTTTCGTCAATTTAATATCAAAGATAAAGCATCATGAATAATATTTATATATCAACTTTTTGAAAAAAAGTAATAAAACTAAAAAATGGGGTGCCAGTAGAAGTTGGTGCTTCTAATAGATCTAATTTCTTATATCCAATACATGATAATATT
>NZ_DAIQBT010000077.1:0-3893 GCF_036781005.1 Clostridium sp.
TTTTCATATACACTGCTATTTGATTTATCTGCAAGTTTATCATGTATCTTCAAATCCCGATAATGCTTAAGAAGCAACCTAGTATTTCTTAATCTTCGATCATATCTTTTTTTAGTTTTATAATATTCCTGCTCTTTGATATATTTTATACCTTCTCTTACTCCAATTCTTACAGCTTCCTCATAATCCATCTATACCACCTCACTTTTATATTTCTGAATTCTAGCTTTTACCGCCTCAAGCAGTATATTTTGATTTACTTCTTTATTTCCTAAAGACTTCATCACATCTTCGTCTATAGTATTTTTACAAACTAAATGATGTATAACTACAGTTTCCTTTTGTCCCTGCCTGTATAACCTTGCATTGGCCTGTTGATATAACTCCAAGCTCCATGTAAGCCCAAACCAAACAATTATATTTCCTCCATATTGAAGATTTAAGCCATGTCCTGCACTTGCCGGATGCACTAAAAGCACTGGTATATTACCTTCATTCCATTTTTTTATATCTTTAGAATCTCTCAATTCAACTGCTTTTATCTTTTTAGATTCTAAAGATTCAACTATCCTGTCAAAATCATGTTTAAATGAATAAAATATTAAAACAGGTTTTCCATTAGCTGATTCTATAATTTCAAGTAGTGCCTTTAATTTTTCTTGATGTATTTCAACTACAGTATGTCCCTCTGAATAAATAGCACCATTGGATATCTGCAATAATTTGTTAGTAAGTACTGCTGCATTTGATGCTGTTATATCTTCTTCCCCAAGTTCTAAGACAAGATCCTTTTCTAGCTCTTTATACTTTTTGATTGCATTTTCAGGTAAATTAATATTTATAATATTATCTATTCTTTCAGGTAAATCTAAATAATCTTTTGCTTTCATAGAGACACAAATATCTGAAATTTTATTTTCAATTGCATCCGCCGCACCTTTTTTTAAATTCCAGTTATAAACCACAAATTGGTTTCTATTACCCGGTGTGAAATACTGCTCTCTATAGCTACCTAGGGTCTTTCCAAGTCTCTTACCCCCATCAAGTAAATATATCTGTGGCCATAGGTCAATTAGGCTGTTAGGTGCTGGTGTCCCTGTAAGCCCAACTATTCTTTTAAAATAAGGTCGTACCTTCCTCAAAGACCTAAATCTCTTTGCTTTTGAACTCTTAAAACTTGAAAGCTCATCAATTACGACCATGTCAAATAACCAACTATCAAAACAATATTTAACTAACCAATCAACATTTTCTCTATTAGTAACATAAACGTCTGCTTTTGTCTCAATGGCCTTAATCCTCTGCTTTGGAGTTCCTAGTACCTTTGATACTTTTAAACCACTAAGATGGTCCCACTTTTCAACTTCTGTGCTCCATGTATCCTCTGCCACTCTAAGTGGTGCTATAACAAGTACTTTATTTACATCACCTAAAAACAATAATTCATCTACTGCTGTTAAGGTACTAACTGTTTTACCACACTCAACCCATGCCCATATCCAGAAATAGTCCTGAAGCTTCATGGTTTATAATGTGGTCTATTGCGTATTTCTGGTATTCATAGGGTATAAATTCCATATTATCACCTTCCTTCTGTCAATTGTTTTACAAAGTTCTGAACTCCATCTATAGAATCTATACATTCAACTCTAAATCCTAAGTTCTGTAATTCCTTTGCTCTATATTCTTGAAGCTTTCTCCTTTTTTTACCTGGTGCTTTAAGCTCTACAAAAACAATCCTTCCATGTGGCATTAAAACGATCCTGTCCGGCACTCCTGACATCCCTGGGCTAATAAACTTTAATGCTTTTCCACCTATCTTCTCAATTTCTTTTTTAAGTCTTTTTTCAATAACACTTTCTAGCAATAAAATCACAACCTTTTAATATTTCTTCCGTGTGGTATTCATGTTCTGAACATAAAAAAGCATCATATTTTTTCTTTCATAAAATTAACCTTCTTTCTTAATTAACATATTTTAGGTGTTTACCCGTTAAACTTAGTAATATCAATACCTTAAGGGACTTGGTAAACAGGTTAAACAGTTTTTTCTTATGATTACAGTAAAAGTAGGATATTTTAAGTGTTTGTGTATTGAAAATATCCTATTTTTACTAACCTATTATAGAAAAACTGTTTACTCTGTTTACCTTTATATTATAGGTATTGATATTACTAAGTTTAACGGGTAAACAGTTTTTCTGTTTTTGTATACCATTTTTAATTAATTTTCCAAATAATATAAAATCAAATTTTATTTATATACATTATCTGTAAAATTTTGAATCCTATCTCTTTTTATTCAATAATTTTATTTTCTGTAAAAACCCCTTTGTCCTCCATACCCTTTTATTTTAATTACTGACTTTTGCCTTTCCCAATGTTTTAAACCCTGTAATATTTTATTTATTCTGGTTGAATCCCTTAAATCGACTTTTCCAGAAACACCATAGAGTTCATTCAGTATCTCTTTAACACAAATTCTGTCTCTCAAAAATCCTTCTCCTTTAGCAACCTTAGGTTCTAAATTATCATTAAAGTACTGCTGTCTTTTATATAAATCTCTTTCGTACCAATCTTTTGGCAGAGGCGTATCCAAATATTCAATTATAGTTCCTTCTTCATCATCAACTATCCTGTGATTATCCTGTGCTATTTTTGCTAATTTTTCTTCTTCCTTAGAAAGTTGCAGAGCCTCGCTTCCCATTTCCTTATAAATAACTATAGCCTCAGCCCATAATTGATCTACCTCTTTTTCAAGGTCTGTTTTTATACTTTTAGTTGCTTTTTCCATATCAGCATCAACAGGAAAATATCTTCTGTCACCTGTAGGGTCTTTCAAAAATGCGCTATTATTGTTAGAAGCTACAAGTACATACTGCCTCAATATATCGGTAGGATTATGAGCATATGCAAGCCTTACAGTTTTAGTCTTATTGGTTATAAAAGCTTTCATTTCGTCAACTTCGCTTTTTCTTGTAGGCGCCATTTCCGCCATTTCCACAATCCATTTACCCATAGTTTCTTCTATAGCCTCTTTAGGTTTTATGGTATTAAGCTCTGTATACCATTCATCTCTTGAAGCCATTATTCTATAGAAAGTACCTTTCCTAATGCCTTGAGGTCCAACTAAAGTAAGTACATAATCCAATTGGCATCCGGGATGAAATATTCTTGCTACCCCACCACAAAGAAATATTCTTGTTACTGCTCTGGTATAAATGTTATCTTCCGCGCCAAAATACTTAACCAGCAAGGTATCGATCCTTTTTACTCCATCCCACTCAATGCTATTAAGATAATCTTTAACAGGATGAAATTTATTTTCGTTAAATACAAGATTTACAGCATCATTTATAACTTGGACCGACCTTGTTATATCGTAGGCTTTTTCTAAATAATGTCTTATACCGGAATCATCTGAATCCGTACTATCGCCCCATGGTCTTACTTTATTCGATAAATTCCAGGGTACCGCGCCTTTTACAGTTTTTCTTAAGGTGAATTCATTATAGGCAAATTTGCCTTTTAACGCTGGGTCATTCTCGAGTATTATTTTTGTGTTATCAATAGTTTTTCTAATACTACCCTGCTGTGTATATTCAAGTTTTGTGAACCATTTACTGTTTGAATCATCATTTTTTATAATGTCAAATTCATCTTTTGCAGCATCTAGTCTTTCCTTACCAATTTGAATTTTTACTTTTTCATCATTAACAGCAAATTCAGACATTTTTTTGAATGATGGTAGGTTATTTGCTTTGGTATCAATTCTCACATTGTCATCTAAATCCCCAAATTTGTGTATTCTCACCAAGTCAAAGGCATTACATAATACTTCACTTGCAGGGTCCGTACCATGATGGCTGTAACTGAACTTATCATCATATATT